>JABIFY010000097.1 GCA_018650465.1 Alphaproteobacteria bacterium | reverse complement strand
GCCCGGCCAGGTCGCCGTCATAGTGCTGGCGGCCCATTTCCACAAATGTTTCATAGGTGCCCTGGACGATGCCCTGGCTGCCGATGTAAATCCACGACCCCGCCGTCATCTGGCCGTACATCATCAACCCGGCTTTATCCAGTTCGTTAAAGTGATCCCAGTTGGCCCATTCGGGCACCAGATTTGAATTGGCGATCAGCACCCGCGGGGCGTCCGTATGGGTGCGGAAAACACCAACGGGCTTACCCGACTGTACCAGCAAGGTCTCGTCATCCTTCAGGGTTTTCAGGCTGGCGACGATCTGGTCAAAGGCTTCCCAGTTGCGCGCGGCCCGGCCAATGCCGCCATAAACCACCAGCTCTTGCGGGTTCTCGGCAACCTCGGCATCCAGGTTATTCATTAACATGCGCAGGGGCGCTTCCGTGAGCCAGCTCAGGGTATTGAGTTCCGTACCGCGTGGGGCCGAGATATGGCGAGAGTTGTCGGTACGTGTGGGGTAGCTCATGATTTTTCTCCTTAATTGTCGCTCAACCAATCGAGCATGGCTTGCAACGCGGACTGGATAATGTTGGCGGTAGCGGCGGCTTTATCTTGATCGTAGGTCCAGGGTGGCACCTCAAGCATGTAGGCGCTTTGCGCCAATTCCAGCTGCACGGCATGGACGTTACCTGCAGGGTCACCATAATGACGGGTGATCCAACCGCCCTTGAAGCGACCGTTCAGGACGTGGCTCATGCCATCTGCTTTGGCGCAAACGTCAGCCATGATTTGGCCAAGCACTGGCGTGCTGGCCTGGCCGTCGTTGGTGCCGATATTGAAGACGGGCAGGGGGCCATCGAACAAGCGTGGCACAACTGATCGGATGGAATGGCAGTCGAACAACAAAGCGTAACCGTGGCGGGCGACGGTCGCGTCGATCATCTGCCGCAAGGCTTCATGATAAGGTCTGAAGTATCTGTCCAGGCGTTGGGCAACTTCCGCATCGTCCGGTTCTTTGCCTGGCTGATAAAGTGGTACACCGTCAAAAGTTTCGGTCGGGCAAAGACCCGTGGTGGCTTGGCCTGGATAAAGCGATTGCCCCGATGGGTCGCGGTTCAGATCGATGACATAGCGCGATAATTTTGACCGCACAACGCTGGCACCAAGGGCCGGATGAAAATCGTAGAGACGTTCAATCCACCAGTCGGTGTCGGCCAGGCCCAAGCCTTCTTCGTTCAAGGCCGCTTCAACGTGCTGTACCAGGTCACGGCCACTGTGGGGCATGGACAGGACCAGGGGCGATGTGCCCTGGTGGATTTCGAGCAAGTCCGTCACCCCATTTTTCACGACGTCAGACCAGCAGACTTCTGCTCAACCACACCGTTCCAGACCCTCATATGCAATTGGTTCAAACCAATGGTGTAGCTGAGTTCTGCCGGGTGATCGATATCCCAGATGGCCAGATCGCAAGCCTTGCCCACTTCGATGGACCCGACTTCATCCTGTAATCCAAGCGCCGCTGCCCCATTACAAGTGACACCCGCCAGGGCTTCGACCGGGGTCATGCGGAACAGTGTGCAGGCCATGTTCAGGGCCAGTAGTAATGACCCCATGGGGGAGGAACCTGGATTGCTGTCACTGGCCAAAGCCATGGGCACACCATGTTTGCGCATCAAGTCGATGGGTGGCACATGGGTGTCGCGCAGAAAATAATATGCGCCCGGCAAAATGACAGCGACCGTCCCGGCCTTCAGCATGGCGACAAGGCCGGCCTCGTCAACATATTCCAGATGATCCGCTGACAGACCACCAAATTCGGCAGCCAGGGCAGCACCGCCCAGATCGGATAGCTGTTCGGCATGAAGCTTTACGGGCAAGCCATGGGCGCGAGCCGCTTCAAATACGCGCCTGGTTTGCGCGTTGGAAAAACCGATGCCTTCACAAAAAGCGTCCACCGCATCGGCCAGTCCCGCCGCCGCGACCGCCGGTAATTGTTCTTCGCAGACCTGGGTGATATAGGCGTCTGAATCGCCGTTGGCTTCGGGCGGTAAAGCGTGGGCGCCGAGGAAAGTCGTAACGACGCGGATGTTGCTTTCTTCGCCCAAAGCCTTGGCAGCCGCCAGCATCTTGATTTCGGTTTCCACGTTCAGGCCATAGCCCGACTTGATTTCAATGGTGGTGACACCATCAGCCATCAGACTGGCAAGGCGTGGTATGGCCTGATCGATCAGGTTTTCCTGGGAAGCCTCCCGTGTGGCTCGTACCGTCGAGACGATGCCGCCGCCAGCGCGCGCGATTTCTTCGTAAGTTGCACCTTCGAGACGCTGTTCAAATTCCTGTGCCCGGTTGCCGCCATAAATCAGATGGGTGTGGCAATCGACCAGGCCAGGCGTGATCCAGCGACCTTGCAAATCATACAAATGCACGGCATCAAATTTCGGGGCTTGGGATTCCGAACCAACCCAGGCGATGCGTCCGTCCTGGGCAGCGATCAGGCCGTCTTCAATAATGCCATAACCCTTCGCGCCATTGGACATCGTTGCAATTCGGGCGTTTCGCCAGATTGTGTCGACCAGAAAAGCCATCGGGAACTCCGTTGTTTTCGACTGGATTAATTGTCTATACAATTAAGATGGACAGGGGGCAAGTCTTTTTGTATAGACAATAGATGAACTGCAGGAACCGAAGATGACACGGCTGTATTTTGATCATTGTTTATTGCCGGATGGCTGGGCCAAGGCTGTATCGATTGACGTCGACGCGGGTGGTCAGATCAGTGCTGTGATCCAAGGTGGCAAGCCGGATGATGTGAGTTTCTCAGGTGCCATAGCGATGCCGGGTGTGCCCAACTGCCATAGTCACGCCTTCCAGCGCGCCATGGCGGGTTTGACGGAAATGCGTGGCCAAAGTGATGGCAGCGGTGACGACAGCTTCTGGACCTGGCGCGATTTGATGTATCGGTTTGTTGATCGCATCACGCCGGAAGATTTGCTGGCGATAGCATCTCAGGCCTATGTGGAAATGCTTGAGTCCGGTTTTACTTCCGTGGCCGAATTTCATTATGTGCATCACGCAGCAAGCCATCGGCCTTTTGATAATATTGCGGAAATGTCGTTGGCCATAATACAGGCCGCCAGGGAAACCGGTTTGGGATTGACGCTGCTGCCGGTGTTCTATGAAAGTAGTGGGTTCGGTGGGGCTGAAGTTGGTGAGGCCCAGGCGCGGTTTGCCAACACGCCCGATATGTTTGGCAAACTTGTGGAGAGCGCGACGAAGGCAGCACAGGATTTACCGAACGCAGTCGTCGGGATCGCCCCGCATTCCTTGCGCGCGGTGACGCCGGATGGCCTGGCAGAAATTCTCAAGCTATCCGATGGCCCGATCCATATTCACATTGCCGAACAACAGCGCGAAGTTGATGATTGCATCGCCTGGTCCGGGGCCCGCCCGGTCGAATGGTTGCTCGATCATGCACCGGTCGATGATCGCTGGTGCCTCGTGCATGCCACGCACCTGACGGCAACAGAATTAGCAGGCTTGGCCCACAGCGGTGCAGTTGCCGGATTATGCCCGATCACCGAGGCCAATCTCGGCGACGGCATTTTTGCAGCCGTTCAGTTTTTGGATCGCGGTGGACGCCTCGCTATCGGCAGCGACAGCAATGTTTTGATCAGTGTTGCGGAAGAATTACGCTTGCTGGAATACGGTCAGCGCTTGCGCGACCAGGGTCGTAACAGGTTGGCGAAACCCAAAGGATCAACAAGTGGATCAACGGGGCGAAGTTTAATCGACCAGGTTCTGGCCGGTGGCGCCCAGGCGGCAGGTCGCGCCATCGGCAAGATCGAGCCTGGATATCGCGCCGACATTATTTCCCTTGATCAAAATCACCCGTCCCTGGTGGCCCGAAATGACGATGCCTGGCTCGATGGATGGATTTTTGCCGGTGCGAACGATTGCGTCCAGGATGTTTGGGTGGGCGGCCAGCATTTGGTGCGCCAAAGTCGACATATTGCTCGGGAAATGACTGCAAAAAGTTATGCAAATGCCCTCAAAAAGCTCGTTGATTTTTGATGGTAAAATTGGCACCAAAAGAGACCAAATTATATCGGTTGGACGGCCGTGGGGCACTTTATCGACAGATCAAAAGATCAATTGCCGGGACTATTCACAGCGGTCAAAAAGCCCCCGATGATCGCCTGCCGTCAGAACATGAATTCATGCAGATTTTCGGCACCTCGCGCATGACCGTGAACCGCGCTTTGCAGATGCTCGCCGACGAAAACCTGATTGTGCGCCACCGCCGTAACGGCACGTTCGTTGCGCCAGCCGTTGTCGAGCACGCGGTCATGGAACTGCGTGATATTGCCGATGAAATTGAAGAATCCGGCGCGGTCTACACCTACGAATTGCTGGAACGCCGTGAGAAACCCATGGATAAATCCATGGCGGAACGCCTGAATGGCGATGCCGGTGATGCCGCCCTGTTTTTGAAGTGCCGTCATCTAAGTGATGGAGAGCCGGTGCTGATCGAAGAACGCCACATCAGTCTGGTGGCTGTGCCGGACGCCAAATCGGCGGCCTTTGCAGAAATCCCGCCCAATCGCTGGCTGCTGGGAAATGTGCCCTGGAGCCGCGTGGAGCATACGATCCGCGCGATTAATGCGACCAAAAGACAGGCGACCCTTTTGAAGATCAGTGCAGGTGATGCCTGCCTCCAGGTGGAGCGTTCTACCTGGATGACCGGCCAGGGCCTGACCTTTGTGCAACTCACTTACCCCGGTAATCGCCACCAGTTGGTGGGGCGATTTAGTACTGGCCAATAAAGAAAAACAGAGGCAACTTATGACCAAACCCATGATCCTTGTTCCCGGCGAAGTGACCCTGGGTGAACTGGCTGTGCTCTACCAGCAAAGTCCTGCTGTTGAGTTGCATCCAGACACGCACGAGAGGATCAATGCGGCCGCTGCGGTACTGGCAAAAGCGGCGCAAGGAACTGCTGCGGTCTACGGCGTCAACACCGGATTTGGCAAACTGGCCAACACCCAGATCGCGCCGGAAGATACGGAACGCCTGCAACGGAACCTGATCCTGTCGCACTGTTGCGGTGTCGGTGATGCCCTGTCGGAAACGGTTGTGCGCCTTATCATGACGCTGAAGCTGATGTCGCTGGGGCGCGGTGCATCCGGCGTGCGGCTGGAAGTTATCAAACTGATGGAAGCCTTGCTGGCCAAGGGTGTGACGCCAGTTATTCCGGGCCAGGGCTCGGTTGGGGCCTCGGGTGATCTGGCTCCGCTGGCGCATATGACCGCCGTCATGATCGGGGAAGGCGAGGCAACATATAAAGGCGAAAAAATGCCGGGCAAGGCCGCCCTCGATGCTGCCGGACTTCAACCTGTTGTGTTGGGCCCAAAGGAAGGCCTGGGCTTGATTAATGGTACTCAGGTATCCACTGCCCTGGCTCTTGCAGGCTTGTTCGAAGCCTGGCGTTGCGCCATGGCGTCGCTGGTGACGGGGGCCTTGTCGACCGATGCGATCATGGGATCTTCAGCGCCGTTCCGTCCGGAAATCCACAGCCTGCGTGGCCACCAGGGTCAGATTGACGTGGGCATCTCCTTGCGGGCCTTGATGGCGGGATCGGATATCCGCGAAGCCCATCGCGATGATGATGAACGGGTGCAGGACCCGTATTGCATTCGCTGCCAGCCCCAGGTGCTGGGGGCCTGTATTGATTCCCTGCGGGCTGTTGGTAAGACCCTGCAAATTGAAGCCAATGCGGTCACCGATAATCCACTGGTCTTTGTCGAGGATGGGTCGATTGTTTCCGGCGGAAACTTTCACGCCGAACCCGTGGCCCTGGCCGCTGATCATACGGCGTTGGCCATCGCTGAAATTGGCGCTATCGCCCAGCGTCGGGTAGCCTTGCTGGTGGACCCGGCCATGAATTTTGGCTTGCCGGCATTTTTGTCCCCGAACCCCGGCGTCAATTCGGGTTTCATGATTGCCGAGGTGACGACGGCGGCTTTGATGGCCGAGAACAAACAGAAAGCATCGCCCTGTTCAGTTGATTCAACACCCACCAGCGCCAACCAGGAAGACCACGTGTCCATGGCTGCCCATGCGGCCCGGCGCTTGCTGGAGATGGTAGAAAATCTCTCAACCATCATTGGTGTGGAATATCTGACGGCGTCTCAAGGGGTTGAATTCAGAAGCCCTTTGGCCACCAGCACTGCGCTGAAGCAGGCCATTCGTCGATTGCGCCAGGATGTGGAGACCATGGGGAATGACCGTTTCCTCAGCCCCGATATTGAGGCGGCGACGGAGCTGATCAGGTCCGGGGCAATTATTGATGCTGCGGGTGAAGATATCTTTCCGCAGCTGTAGTTTTCTGGAAACAGTGTATATTGCGGATAGTTTTCAATAGTTTATGAAAGATTGAAGCATGGCCAAGGCATACTGGGTAGCGCGGGTAGATATTACAGACCCTGACGCTTACGGGAAATATATGGCGGCAAACGCTGAACCCTTTGCGAAGTACGGCGCCCGGTTTTTGGTGCGTGGCGGTGACTTTGAAATGAAAGAAGGCTCTGCCCGGCAAAAGCAGGTGGTTTTGGAATTCAAGGATTATGCAACAGCTATGGCCTGTTACGAATCACCAGAATATCAGGCGGCCATTGAATTTCGAACAGATGCATCTGAAGGTGATCTTGTGATCGTAGAGGGCTATGACGGCGTTCAGCCTGGAGACTAACCAGAACGGGTTTACGTCGCGGCGTTTATTTTTCTTGGCCAGGTCATTCCGGTTGTCGTAGGCTTAACCCGGACAAGCCGGAGGATAGGCGTTGAAGCATTTATTTCTGGTCCTGATTTTTGGCCTGACATTCGGCACCGCGGTTTTGGCTGGGCCTTATGAAGATGGCACCACTGCGTTTCAACAGGGTGAATATGCTGCGGCCCTGAAGCTGTTTCGTGTAGCGGGAAAAGCGGGCCACCTTGAGGCGCAACTCGCCGTTGCGGCCCTGTACGACAAGGGCAATGGCGTTGCGGAAAATCCACGGGCAGCCGCCCGATGGTATAAAATGGCGGCACAAAATGGCAGCACCGCTGCCATGGTGATCCTGGGCCGCAGGTACTATGACGGCCAAGGCGTTGTGCTGAACTACGCCGAGTCAGCCAAGTGGTTTCGCCTGGCAGTGTCCCAGGGCGATAAACTATCAGAACAATGGCTGCAAAAGGCTTTGCGCAAGTCTCAGGGCAATAGCAAGAATGCAGCGAAAGTTAGCGTCCGCGGGAAATCGAATGTTCAATCAGTGACCAGGGTCTTCCCTGGCGCGGACATTGATCTTGCGACCAAATCGCCCGCCTACCGCGAAGGGATCGCCGCCTATAATAAAAGCGATTTTGCTACGGCCTGGCGTTTGTTTTTACCGATTGCCAGGCAGGGGGACGTGGACGCACAAATTAACATCGGCATCCTGTATTTGCAGGGCTGGCACGTTCAGAAGAATTATGATGCTGCCAGGAAATGGTTTCTGAAAGCTGCCGAACAGGGCAATGCCACGGCGCAGCAGAATATGGGGTTTTTGTATTTCAGAGGCCTGGGCGTCAAGCAGAGTCGCGCCACGGCGGCAAAGTGGTATCGCAGGGCAGCTGACCAGGGCGATATGATGTCGCAATATAACATGGGCGTCATTCTTCGTGATGGCGGCGGCCAGAAAAGAAATATGGCTGAGGCTGTGAAGTGGTTCACCCTGTCAGCAAAGCAATCTCATGTCGCGGCAACTTTTAATCTGGGTGTGATGTATCGAGACGGTAAAGGCGTCAAGCGGGACCTGGCAAAAGCCAAGGACATGTTCAGGGCAGTGGCGGAAATTGGTTATGCCCCGGCCCAGTTTGAACTGGGACTTTTATATTTGCTGGGAAAAGGTGTTGAGAAAAACCTTGGGGAAGCACAAACCTGGTTTCACAAGGCTGCCAAACAGGGAGATGCTTCAGCGCAATATAATCTTGGTGTGATGAACCTGAACGGTCTTGGCATCGACAAAAACCCTGAACAAGGTAAGTACTGGATTGAAAAATCTGCCCGCAACGGTCATGCCAAAGCGGGTGTTGTACTGGAAAGAATTCAGTCAGGATTGACGTCTGTGACGCCGGTCCAGGCGAAAATTTACAAGGACAATGTTAACAGCTGCATGGTGGATCAGGTTGGGCCAAGTGAAAAGATCAAAGCGTGCACGTGGTTGATCAGATCCGGTAAACTGGAGAGCAGGGGGATACCACATGCGCATTTATTTCGGAGCCTTTCCCGTTCGCAAACAGGCCAGTATGAACTTGCCCGGTCTGATCTAAGTCAGGCCATAAAGCTCAAGCCAGATTTTGCTGAAGCTTACAATGCCCTCGCCTGGCTACTGGCAACTGCAACCGAAGCACGTTATCGCGACGGCAAGCGGGCTGTGGAACTGGCCCACAAGGCAATTTCCCTGAAGGACGATGTGAACTTTTACGACAGCCTGGCTGCGGCCTATGCAGAAAACGGAGAATTTGAAAAAGCAGTATCCGAGCAAAGCCGCGCCATTGCCTGGTTACGTGCAATGGGTAACGAAGAGGCTATGGCCGACTTTCAATATCGACTGAATTTGTATGCCGAAGGCAGGCCTTACAGATAGTCTGGGTATCTTAAAGGCCAATGGCCTAGTGACCAATGGCCTAGTGACCAATGGCCTAGTGACCAATGTCCTGGAGGCCAATGGCCTAGTGACCAATGTCCTGGAGGCCAATGTCCTGGAGGCCAATGGCCTAGTGGCCAATGTCCTGGAGGCCAATGGCCATAGCTGGCTGTTCGAACATGTGTTTGAGTTGCGGCCAGTCTTCCAGGCACTGACGGGTAAGATCAAAATCCTCAACACATAAACGACCATCCTGCCACAGATTTTTGCCATCTACGGCCAGGGTGTGGTCAATCACCATCCAGCAGATTTCACCGGGTGCGTAGTCGCCGCAGGTATGGAAGTGCAGCACTCGGGGGTTTGTGAAAACCGAATTGGACCAACGATCCGGATCGGCGGCGGCGGTTGATGTGTAGTTGCAACCTGGATGAATACCCGCGTGAAAAGAATGCACATTGTCGTCGCGGATGCCAAATTTTTGCGACACCATTTTGTAATGACCTTGAATGTTTTCTACATTCTCAGGCTCACCATCAAAACCGGTGATAACACCGTCCTGAACTTCGGCAAAAACAATATCGTCTATAGGAACAGAAGCTGGTTCATACATCTTCGATCCGGTTGGCGTCAGGAAATGCGTCAGGGCGACGCGGCCAGACATTTCCGACGCATCCAGGGGCTGAGGAACGCCCAGGGGGAAACGTCGAACGGACACATCACCAGGTGTCTCGCGGTCGCTTTTCGAAATACTGCCGGAAATATCAGTGCCAAGTTTGCAGGTCATGCGGATGGTGTCCCCACCCAGCAGAATGTCGTTAACTGCTTCCTTCAATTGCAGGAAGGCGCGGTGATCGGCACTGCCATAGGACGAGGCCAACATGGCCGCATCGCGGGCATAACACATGATGGTTTTCTTGCCTGGTACGGGGTCGGCAAAGCGATCCTGGTCGCCGATGCGGGCCAGAAACAGGGCGCAGTCATGGGAACCGACAGCCTCGACAACTTGCCTGTTTTTGTCATTCCCCGGTGCGCCGACTTCAATCATGGTGGGCGTGATGCCCATGGCGCGGGCTTCGGCCTCCAAAGCCTCAACAACATCGCGATCATACCAACCCAAGCCAGGCTCTTCGCTGATAATGACCAGCGTTTCATCTGGTGCAAGATTGGCGCAATTGACCAGAAGGTTATATGCACCTGCGCGCAAATCCATGGACAGAAGGCTGGTCATTATCATTATCGTCTCTCCGTCTGGACAGTCAGGAATTTGAACTCTTCCGTGATCACTCGTTTGAAGCCATGCCTGAGTTCTGCATCCAGGCTGAGGCTGTCGCCTGCCCTCAGGATGATTTCCCGCTGGCCATAGTCGTAAACAGCCTCGCCTTCGATGGCGTAAACGAAGACAACACCGTGACCAATATAAACCGGTGGATGGGCATCCTGGCGCACGAGGGTCACCATGCGGGCTTCGAACTGCAAGTCCCGTCGGGTGTGGAAAGCCAGGTTGATGAACTCGTGAGTGTGATCATCAACAATGCGGGTTGAGGCCAGACCTTCGCCCGGTTTGACATGGGTGAAATCAGAATGGTGAGATGTGGTTTCGCGAAACAAACTGACCAATGGCACATCCAGCGCCTGACTAAGGGCGTTCAGGGTCGAGATCGAAGGGGACACCTGACCGTTTTCAATTCGGCTGATCATGGCGGCTGAAACACCTGATTCTGCCGCCAACTGACGCGCTGTCAGATTCCGGCTCTGGCGCAAATCCCGCAAGGCGGAACCGATGGCCAGATCAATGGAACTGTCTTCCCTTGATTTTGAAGCATCTGTCATATTTTGGTTTTGCTCATAGCGGGCCTAACGATAGGAAAAAGCTTTTTTGAAGCGCCAGATCAAATAATCGCCACAGGTAATTGCCTCTTCCTTCGGGTCGTAATCCTTGCCAAAAACTTCCCGAGCATCAATCAAAGTATCGGGGTCCGGATCAAAGGCCAGCACAAGGGACAAGCGTTCACGGCCCGAGGTGTTGACCACACGATGCACGGTCGATTTATAGGCACCATCCGTCCAGCGCGACAACAGATCGCCCACATTCACGATCAGGGAGCCGTCGATGGGCGGGGCATGTACCCAGTCACCATTAATATCCTGAACCTG
>JABIFY010000096.1 GCA_018650465.1 Alphaproteobacteria bacterium | reverse complement strand
TGTTCACGAGGAACCACCGTTTTCAGGCTGGCGTGCACTGATACTCAAATATATTCCTCAAACATTCTTTTTTTATTGGTTGTTTTCATTGGTGCCGCATGTTGGAACCTTCGTCTACATGTTGTTCCTTGTGCCGCTAAGCGCTTGGCTGCATGTCAAAGAAAAAGATATTGGTACGAGGGCAAATCAATTCGCCATCGTGCTCTGGTATTACACGGTCATAATGGTTGGCTTTGGGGGCGTTTGGAACTTCATCGGGCATACAGTAATGGCCGATACCGTTGCTAGCCCATATTATTCATGACAGCCATCGGGTTTGATCGGAACGAGTAGTATCAGCCGGGTTGACGGCGGTTTCTGAGATTATGTTTGCAGAGGCGTTGGGGGTTAACGTTCAGGGTTTATTCGGCTGCACTTGCCGCCTGGATCATGGGCCGAGTGCGGCGATGCGACCCGCCGTAGCGATGAAGACTGTCCGGTATGGATAGGCGGAAGGCAGGGCGATCCTGATCCGGGATTTGAGTTCATCGATGCGCACGGCGACCTTGAGGAAGGAACGCCGCAAGGTCTCAAACGTCGCCTTGCGCCACAGTGATTTCCGGGGTGCAGCCTGACGCAGTCGATGCAACAACCAATAAGCGCCAGTGTGCAGGAACAATCGGAACTGGTTGGCTTGCCAGCGATGGCACGACGTGCGGTCGGATTTGGTGTAGGTTTTGTGGTCTTTTATCATGTTTTCCATTCGGCCACGGGCGCAATAAATCTTCTCGTAAAGGACCCTGGCCGTGCCGGGCAGGTTGGTGACGACGAAGCGGATATCGCAACCCTTCGGGGTCGCTTCGACACGGGCGATGACCTTGCGTTTGCGTGACCAGCTTTTGGCCTGATAGCCGACCTGGAAGAAGCGGCGCAGTTTATCCTTGTCCTGCTGGACCCGCCGGACGGCCACATCTTCGCACCACGGCTGACCGCTCTTCTTCAGTCTGGCATTGCCGGGAAGGCCGAAGATATAGCTGCATCCCTTGTCCTCCAGCAGTTCCATGACTTCCGGCGTGCCATAATGACCATCCCCGCGCAGCATGATTTCGATACGGGGCCAGTTGCGCCGGATGCGCTGGATGACGTGTTTGATGATACCAGCCGCCTCTTTCCCCGTTGGTCTTTTGCCAGGCCGAAGCAGTGACAGGACGGGCTTGCCGGTTGTCGCCTCGAAGATGTGGATCGGCTGGAAAATGTATTCATCATAGTGGGCGTTGAAGAAGGCAAGTTGCTGGCCACCGTGAACGGTGTCCGGAGTGTCGTCAATATCGAGGACAATATGTTTGGGAACAGATTTGAAGCTGCCACAGAACAGGTCGATCATCGACAACCCCATACGGCCCAGTTGACGCCACGTCGGTGTATTCTCCAGCCGTGACAACGTCGGCTGGCTCATCAAATCATCGCCCGTCTCAGACAACCGCCCACAGGCAAGTTTGAACGCCGGATCAAAACGCAGGACATCAAGGTCATCACAATCTTCATAACCGCAGGCGATGGCAAACATCCGGGCCCGGATCATGTCTGAATGGCTGTGCGTTGTGCTCGAAGGATCGCGGTTGTCTTGCAGGCAAGACGAAAGCACCCTGGCCAACCCGAGGCTGTTCTCAATCTCGCGCAGCAACAACACACCGCCATCGGATGAAAGTCGGCCACCATCAAATCGGGCATGTAATTCCTTGCCCGCGACAGGTGACAATCCAGGCAAATATGGGATAGTTTCATTCATGGTGAGCCATAGGTTATTCTGGTATGGGAGTTCAGGTTTTTTCACCAGAAAACTACTATATTTCAACAGGTTAATCTATGCTCACCACCTGTTTTAATGCCCCCATGAATAATTCGGGCTAGGTGGTCAGGTAACCTTGATCAGATCTATCCGTCCCCGAGCAAGGTCAAGAAGCTCAACAATGGTGGCAATGAGAGCCATCAGTCAGCTATGCCTTATCAGGACCTACCAGAGTTCTTTGAGGGCCTTGAGGACAAATCTGGCAATTCAGCCAAAGCCCTCACTTTCTTGATTATTACAGCTTGCAGATCTGGTGAAGTTCTCAATGCCACATGGGAAGAGATCGACCTAGAGAACAAGACCTGGACAATCCCTGCCAGCCGTATGAAGGCTGGAACAGAACACCGTATCCCACTTACAGACAAGATGATCGAGATCTTGGAAACAGTCCCGAGACTTAACGAATATGTATTTGCCGGGAACAGGCATGGTCGACCGCTATCAGGAATGGCTATGCTGACTATGCTGCGTAAGATGGGATACAGCAAAGACGGAGATCTGCCAGCCTATGTG
>JABIFY010000095.1 GCA_018650465.1 Alphaproteobacteria bacterium | reverse complement strand
AGTATTCGGCGACCTTATTCCTTCGAAGTCTGCGCTTCGGCGCAGCTTCCTTCTTCGAAGTTGCGCCTGACAACGGACTCTTCACCCACCCCATCAAATGGCGCCAACCAGTGCTGCAAAGCAAATCCGGGGCCAAAATCTGGCCTACTGGCAGTATTCGGCGACCTTATTCTTCGGGCTCGTCAGTAGAATTCGTGGGTTGCAGGTGGCACGGGTAGATCGCCGAGTTGATGGAATGAAGCGATCTGGAGCGCGTTGAAGGTGCGGAAGCCGAAGGCTTTTCTCACGGTCAGATTCCATTTCAGATTGAGGCCCTCGACGATGCCGTTGTTGAATTGCTTTTTGGCCCGAAACCAGTTGAGGATGGGGCCTTGATGGCGGCGTAGCATCTTGGCAATGTCTTTCATCGGTTCAATCTTGCTGCGCATCGTACGGAAACACCAGCGACGGAGAAACTTCTCTGCCCATGCGGGGTAGGTATAGTGCCAGAAGCGCTGGAAGTCCTCCTTCAGCAGATACGCTTTGACGGTGCGCAGGTTCATCTGCAATAGCTCGTCCAGCTTCAAGCCCTGTTGGTCGGTGAGATTCTCCTGGCGCTTCAGGAAGCACCAGCGGCTCTTGCTCAGCACCGGATCGTAGCCCTCTGCTTTGAGGCGACGGGTTTCTTCGGCACGGACCTTGTCCAGCGCCTTGCTGAAGTGCTGCATGATGTGAAAGCGGTCGAGGATGTGGACGGCTTCGGGCAACCTGAGGCCGATGACGGTCAGATAGGCTTTCCAGATGTCGGAGCAGATGATGGCAATCTGGCCCAGGAAGCTTGTCGGCTCCTGCTCACCGGTTGCTTCTTGCTTGCGCTGATGCTCTTGCTCCAGTGCGGTAAAGCCGTCGTCCAAAGTCTTCTTCGTCCGCTTCTCTCCCATCCACAACAGCCGGCGGCGGTGGCTGTCGATCTGATACAGCAGGGTCAGGTATTGATGGCCCTTGCCAAACTGGATTTCGTCCACGCCGAGGGCGGTGACCTGGTCGAGACGGCGATGAGCCAGGCCATACTCCACGACGTACTGGACCGAATGGTAGACCTTGTCCCAGCTGGTCTGGAAAGAGCGCGCCACTTCCGTCCACGACAGCTTCCTCGCCCACCGTGCCAGAAAGCAGCGGTAGATATCAGTCAGGTGGTGCTTGCCCGTGCTCCAAGGCACTTTCTCCACCACCACTCGCTCGCACGTCTTGCACGATACCCGGCGCATCCGATATCGCAGAAAGACCGGGAATCCCCACAGCGGAACAAACTCGAATTGCCGGGCCTCGGGGGCTGTGTCGTATGTCGGTGACAGCTGGCCACAGCTGCCGCACGCCGCCTTGGAGTTCCGCCGTGGCCTCACACCCACCATGAGCCTGCCATGCCCGTCAAGATGACTGCCCTCCAACACAAACCGCTTGAACTCCGTGCACCGGTTCAGTACCGTGATCACGCGCATCATTCCCTCGCAAGGTAGGTCGGGATCGGTCTTGGCGACTGTCCCAACATACCGGGGATGATGCGCCTATGCTATCCTCGGTCGCCTCTACAAAAATCCCCGCATTTCAGGCTCTTTCACCCACAGATTCCGCGGAGGAGCCTGACTTATCAGTGGACGATCAAAGCCGAACGATTCCAGCACCACAATGTGTTGGGGACCCGGATGAGTCCTCGATGTCGAAACCCAGGTCCTCGCTGACTCGTAGGCCGGAGCCGTGGAGCAGACTGAATAGAGCCTTGTCCCGGAGATCATCGATCCGTGAAAAGAAGGCCTGGACCTGCTGACGATGCCACTCGCCGTTCTTGGTTCATTGTGCGAGAGTCTTCCGCGGACAGATCGTGAAGACCATTCGCTTGGTTGATCATGTTAGGGATCACCTACCCCCCACAACCCCCCAGTGCCGTCGCCAGCGTCAACGCAATGGCCACCGCGAGATCCTTCTCCTACCTGGACAAAGAGTGACGGCAGATCAGCCACCGCTCAGGCGATACTGAATGAAGGCAACGATGATCGCCGCCAGCACACCAGTGAACCCGAGCATTGCCATCATGTAGTGGCGCATGTCCTGCCGCAATTCACCCAGTTGCTGTGCCATATCCTTGCGAAAGTCACTGGCT
>JABIFY010000094.1 GCA_018650465.1 Alphaproteobacteria bacterium | reverse complement strand
GCCGGGGCTTCCATGCTGGCGGTGGAATGCCAACCCAGCCGCATCGATTTCCGCCTTGGCAATGGCTATCTGGACAGACGCGCCGATACGATTGATGAAGCCCTGGCCATAATCGAACAATCTTGCGCCGATAAAAAACCTGTTTCCGTTGGCTTGCTGGGCAACGCCGCAGAAGTTTTTCCGGAACTGGTGCGCCGGGGTGTGCGGCCCGATGTTGTCACCGATCAAACCTCGGCCCATGACCCCTTGAACGGGTACCTTCCTGCAGGCTGGACCCTGGACCAGTGGCAAACGGCAAAAGAAAAAGATCCCAAGTCCGTAGAAAAAGCCGCCAAAGAATCCATGGCCGTCCAGGTTCGGGCCATGCTGGATTTCATGCATATGGGTGTGCCGACCGTCGATTATGGCAATAACATTCGCCAGGTGGCCAAGGATATGGGCGTCGCAGATGCCTTTGATTTTCCAGGCTTTGTGCCAGCCTATGTGCGGCCTTTGTTCTGTCGCGGGGTTGGCCCCTTCCGCTGGGTGGCCCTGTCGGGTGACCCGGAAGATATCTACCGTACCGACGCCAAAGTGAAAGAATTGATCCCCGATGATCCGCATCTGCATAACTGGCTGGACATGGCGCGGGAACGCATTCATTTCCAGGGCTTGCCATCGCGCATTTGCTGGGTTGGTCTGGGCCAGCGTCATCGCCTCGGCCTCGCCTTCAATGAAATGGTCAAATCGGGTGAGCTGAAAGCCCCTGTTGTGATTGGCCGTGATCATCTTGATTCAGGCTCGGTCGCCAGCCCCAACCGCGAAACCGAAGCTATGAAAGATGGCTCGGACGCTGTTTCCGACTGGCCTTTGTTGAATGCCTTGCTGAATACGGCGTCCGGTGCCACCTGGGTTTCCATACATCACGGTGGCGGCGTCGGTATGGGTTATTCCCAACATGCCGGTATGGTCATCGTCTGCGACGGCACCGAGGACGCCGCCCGCCGTATTGAACGGGTGTTGTGGAACGACCCGGCCTCAGGCGTCATGCGCCATGCGGACGCCGGGTATGAAAGCGCCATCGATTGCGCCAGGGAATTTGACCTGAATTTGCCGTCGCTGTAATTCGTAAAAGGGAAATATCTCGTCATGCCCGGACTTGATCCGGGTACCCACGTCTAGAAAGCATTTGGCTTCAAGTACAGATTTCTGGCTATTTGAGGAAAGTGCAGGACAGGGGCAAACCACTTTTCAACAGACCTGTCTCCCGAAGACGTGGGTACGCGGGCCAAGCCCGCGCATGACGGATTAGTGGATTAAAACCTGTCAGCCCTTCGTTAAATAGTGCCACGTTAAATAGTGCCATGCACCTTTTAACGAAGGTTAATAAGTGCATGGCACTATTTAAATTAAAACCGGTCCGCCCGGTACGGCGTCAAATCGATATTCGAATGCCGGTCGGCGACCAGATCGGCGATGATGCGGCCGGTCTCTGGTCCCGCGGTCAGGCCGATGTGCTGGTGGCCGAAAGCAAAAAACACATTGTCGAATTTGGGTGAGCGGCCAACGACGGGCAGACTGTCGGGCAAAGTTGGGCGCCGGCCCATCCATTCGCTGTAATCATCGGTCTTGAGGCCAGGGAACATGTGTTGGCCGTGTTTGATCAAAGTCCGGGCGCGGGCGTAATTGGGGGCGGCATCAACCCCGGCCAATTCGACCGTGCCTGCCAGGCGTAAGCCCACGGACATAGGCGTTGCCAGAAATTTTCCTTCCCCTGACATCACCGGCATGGACGGCATGGGGCCAGGTTCGGGGATGGTGATGTGATAGCCGCGTTCAGTTTCCAGCGGCACGGGCGATCCCAGTTTTGCGGCCAGCTTGCCCGAATAAGCGCCTGCCGCCAGCACCACCTGATCTACTTGCATGTCGCCATCTTCGAGGAACAGTTTCGTTTGCCCCGTCGCGGTTATCTCCATATCCAGAACAGATGTCTGGCGCACTTTGCCACCGCGCCGTTCAAACATAGCGGCCAAGGCCCGCATCAGGGCCAGGGGATCAAGTGTAAAGCCATGGTCCGGCACCAGGTAGGCATGTCGATAGTTTGTAGAGAGCGATGGTTCAGTCGCCTGGATTTCCGAACTTGCCAATTCCTGAACCTCAATATTCATCTTGCGACGCAGAGCAAAACTTGAGGCGTCCTTGGTGAAAGCCTTGTCCGTTTCATAGACATACAGATAGGAACTGCGTTTGACCAGGTCTGGCTCTCCGGCCTCGGCGGCCAGCTCCGCATAAAGGTCAACGCAGGCATCCGTCAGGTTTTGCAGGGCATCGGCAGTGGGTTGCAGGTTTTTTTCGTGTCCTGCGCGAATATAGCGGATCAGCCACGGCAACAGCTTTGGCAGATAGGACCAGCGAATGGCCAAGGGTCCCATGGGGTTCAACAACATGCCCGGCACATCAAACAACATGCCTGGTGATGACAGTGGAATGAACGACGAGCGGGCCAACAGTCCGGCATTGCCCGATGAACAACCCTCCCCCGGTGCCAGGGGGTCAATCATGACCACCTCATGGCCGTCTCGTTGCAGGGTCAAAGCGCAGTTGATGCCAATGGATCCGGCACCGATCACCGCGATCTGGCGTGGGGATGTCGTTGTTTCATTCATGTTCACTCTCCGTCGCCACGATGTCATAACCAAATTGCGCAGCACCTTCCCGCAACAATTCCCACAAGGACAATGCAAATCCACGCGGCAAGAACAATTCATATCCCGCCCCGGACCGCCAGAGGGTGATAACTACATGATGAAAGGCTGTGGAAGCGACGGAACCCGTCGGGAATGCTGCCTCGCGAAAATCAAGCGGCAGGAAGCGGTTCAACAACGTCGCAGCATGAGGTCCGGAAACCTTCAAATGCGTGCGGGAATGGGAAAGATCAAGCGTCGCGCCTTCTTCTGCACGCAGATCAGATGCTGCGGTGCCCAACAGCCAGAATTTCAACGGCTCTATCCGTAACAAAGTGGCCTTGTCTCCGACGATGGCCTTGCCCGGTCCGGGTGCTTCAGCGGCCCCCGCGATCTCGGCAGCGAGTGTGCTGACGCGTGACAGACTGTCTGGCCAGGCAGCGATTTGAAACAGAACCAGGTTCTGGCATTCTTCAAAAATGATTCCCGTTTGATCGCCTGCGCCGTAGTGACCAGGCTTTGTGTGACCCTCCAGGGCCGAGGCGCGGGGCATGGTTGTTTCAGCCAAGATGGCGTCCTCCATCCGGGTCATACATATGCGGCGAGACAATTTCCACATCGACATTCTCACGGCGCACGGGGTCCGCCACAGTTACCGATTTATCCTGCCAGGCGTTGTGCCCACCGTTGATGAAACCGATGCCGATCCAGTGTCCAAAGGTCGGGGAATATGTCACGCCGGTAATCCAGCCTTCACCGTGACCGGACACTTCGTCTGATTTACATAGAATGGTTCCGGCATTAAATGTCTGGCTGCGATCCTTGGGGAAGATGCCCACCAGGCGGGCGCGGTCTTCGCGCATCATATCGGGGCGCTGGCGCAGGACATTGCCGATGTAATCTTTTTTGTTGGACGCCATCTTGCCAAGACCGGCATCTTCGATGGTGACCCGGCCATCCAGTTCCACGCCCGTGACGTGGCCCTTTTCAATGCGCAGCGCCCCCAGGGCTTCCATGCCATAAAGACATCCATCCAGCACCTCAGCCGCTTTCCATAACAAATCCATCATGGCCGGGGCATAGTCCGATGGCACATAAACTTCCGAGGCCATTTCGCCAGAAAAACTGATGCGGGCGATCCGGCAGGGCACGCCGTTTTTCAGGCGGGCCTCAACCACACCCATGAAAGGCAAGCTGTCATTTGAGACAAGGTCCGCATCTTCCACACAGGCTGCCAGCACATCGCGGGATTTTGGACCCGCTACCGCACAGCCTGCCCATTGTTCCGACACCGATGTCACATGCACCTTTAAGTCGGGCCAGCGCAGGTGCAATAATTCTTCCAGCCAGACCATGACCTTGGCCGCGTGGGCCGTGGTGGTGGTCATGAAATAATTTGTTTCAGACAAACGCCAGGTGGTGCCGTCGTCCATCACCATGCCATCGTCGCGCAGCATAATGCCATAACGTGCCTTGCCGATGGCCAGTTTGGCAAAGGGGTTGGTATAGATGCGATTGAGGAATTCTGTGGCGTCCGGCCCCTGCACGGCGATCTTGCCCAGCGACGTCACATCACAAAGACCAACACTGTTGCGTACCGTCGTGGTCTCGCGAATATAGGCTTCCTTAATGGTCTCGCCAGGACGGGCGAAATACCAGGGGCGGTGCCACAAACCAGCGTCCGTCATGGTAGCCTCATGATCGCGGTTCCATCTGTCCATGGGTGTGCGGCGCAGGGCTCGGAAATGTTCACCCGAATTGCGACCCGTCAGGGCACCCAGACTAACCGGTGTATAGGGCGGGCGGAATGTGGTGGTGCCCACCTCGGATATATCTTTGCCCAGGGCGTCCGCCATCAGGGCCATACCGATGACATTGCCCATCTTGCCCTGGTCCGTGGCCATGCCAAGTGTCGTATAGCGTTTCAGGTGCTCGACTGACACCATCCCTTCGCGGTGAGCAAGACGCACGTCGTCCGCCGTAACATCATGCTGTGGATCAACAAAGCTTTTCAGCTTTTTACCTGGCACTGTTACTTCATAAAGCGCCGAGATCGGATGGGCCCAACCTGCACTGCCGGACATGGAAATCGTGGCAACGGATTTACCCAAGGCATTGGCGGCGGCGGCACCAGCAGCCTTGCCCGAAACTTCACAGGCCGTTGTTTGCCAGATGCCCGCCGCGGCGCCCGCCATATGAACAGGCTCGGACGTTTGGCCCGGCAGGAAACAGCAATTGTTGCCATCCCACACCGGCTTGGCACCTCGATGGGACGCAAGGTTGACCACGGGCGACCAGCCACCAGAGACCAGCACCAGGTCACAATCTTCGATCCCGCCCTGTCGCCATCCCATCCCGGAGGACAAAGCTGTTTCCAGACCGGAAACGCCTTTATTGCCGCGCACATTCAAGGCGGCGGCACCGGATGTCAGATGCACGTCGCTGCCTTTTAAAGTGGCGGCGAGGTCGGCATGAATATCAGATCGTGCATCCAGCAAATGCACGGCAGCACCCGAGCCAGCCAAATCAACGGCGACGATATAGGCGCTGTCATTGTTGGTTGAAATCACGATTTTTTCGCCGGGCAAAACACCGAAGCGATTGAGGTAGGTCCGCGCCGCTGCCGCCGTCATCACACCGGGACGATCATTGTTGCCAAAAACCACGTGCCGTTCCAGCGCGCCGGTTGCAAGGATTGTCTGTTTCGCCCTTAAGGTCCAGAAGCGTTGGCGGGGCATATGCTGTGATGGGTTTGCCAGGTGATTTGTTACCCGTTCCAGCAAACCGGCCGTGCCATGATCATAAAGACCGAAGGCCGTCGTGCGGGTCATCAAACGTACACCGGCGGTTTCAAGATCAGATAACAGCTCCGACAGTCTGCTTCCATCAGATGCCTGGTTGAGGTAATCACCGCCAGCCTCAAAATCCTGTTCTACCAGCACGACGTCCAGACCAGCCCGCGCCGCCGTCAAGGCCGCGTTCAGTCCCGCTGGCCCGGCCCCCACAACCAGGACATCGCAAAAGGCGTGGGCATGTTCGTAATTGTCAGGGTCTGGCTCACGCGAGGCCGTGCCCATGCCCGCAGCGCGACGAATGATTTTTTCATAGCGCATCCACCAGCCGGTACCCTCGCCCCACTCAAACGGCGGCAGGCCCATGAAGGTTTTGTAATAAAAACCGGCCACCAGAAAGCGACTGAAGAGGTTCGAGACCGCGCCTGCGTCATGACGCACATTGGGCCAGGCGTTTTGCCCTGTGGCGACCAGGCCATCGAACAGTTCTTGCGTGGTAGCCTTGACGTTGGCGTCGCGCCGGGCGCCTTCGCCGACAGTGACAATGGCACCGGATTCTTCCACACCCGCCGACATGATGCCGCGCGGGCGGTGATATTTGAAACTGCGCCCGAGGATCTGTTCATTATTCGCCAGCAGGGCCGAGGCGAGCGTATCACCGGCATGGCCTCTGATCTTGCGGCCATCCCAGCTGAATTTCAGGCTGTGGCTGCGGTCAATACGACCACCCTTGTCCAGACGCCGGGCCGTCATGATTTTTCCTCCAGCACGGCGGCTAGCCCTGTATGGGCGGCGCGCACGGAATGGATTTCATGGGTCATGGTATCGCGTTCCACCAGCAACCACATACGACAGCCCATGACATGGTGCCAGGTCTCTAACTGAAGTCCTCGAACATTTTCCCGCTCAAACACCGCCTCCAGCCAGTCAGCCATGGGCGCATCGAGGGCCGGATACGTGATCGAGCCATCGCCACCGTAAGTGAATTCGCTGTGGTCGCGTTCGCCACAATAAGGACAGGGTATGCGGATCATCCTGGTCCTCTCCTATCCGTGCAGCTTGGGGTCAGGACCGGCCCCGCGTTCGTCAAGATTGACGCCGCGTTCGAACCGTTTCAGATCGTGATCTGCCACAACATCGTGTGGCCGGTCATTGGCGATCAGGTCGGCAAAATACCAACCCGCCCCCGGCCCGGCCTTGAAGCCGCCATAGTTCCAGCCCGCATTGAGATAAAGATTATCCAGCGGCGTCTTGCAGATAAAATGCGCGCCATCCATGGACATGTCACACACACCCGACCAGTGCCGCAACAGACGCACCCGACCAAGGCACGGCAGGATGGATATGGCACACTCGGCCACATCCTGGGCAATGGGCAGGTTGCCGCGCTGGGCATAGGATTTATACCAGTCCAGATCGCCACCAAAGACCAGGCCGCCCTTGTCTGATTGCGACATATAAAAATGCGTGCCGCCAACGCCAAAGACCACCACGTGATCAAGGATGGGTTTCAGGGGCTCGGTAACAAAAGCCTGTAATTTGTGGGATTCGATGGGCAAGGTGCCAAGGCCTGCCATATCCCACAGCCGCGAGGTATTCCCGGCCACGGAGAACCCAACTTTGCCCGCCTTGATCCTGCCGCGCGATGTCTCCAGAGCAGTGATCTGACCCTGATCCAGCAGCACAGCCGAGACTTCGCAGTTCTGAATAATATCAACACCATGGCTGTCCGCTGCCCTGGCATAGCCCCAGACCACGGCATCATGCCGGGCCGTACCGGCGCGTCGTTGCACGGCTGCCGCCAAAATGGGGAAGCGGGCATTGGCGCTGTAGTTCAGGTGCGGGATTTCTTGTTTCAGTTGATCCAGCTGCCAGATTTCCGCATCCGATCCGGTCAAACGCAAGGTGTTGTAACCCCTGGCGGCCGCATCGACAGCACCGGGGCTGTGTAGCAAGGAGACATGGCCGCGTTGGCTGAACATGACATTATAGTTCAGATCGTGGCTGAGATTTTCCCATAATTTAAGGGAATGTTCGTAGAATTCACGATTGCCCGGCCGGAAATAGTTGGAGCGCACAATCGTTGTGTTGCGCCCCGCATTGCCGCCGCCAATCCAGCCCTTTTCCAGCACAGCAATATTTTTCAGACCGTGATTTTTCGCCAGGTAATAAGCCGTGGCCAAACCATGTATGCCACCGCCAACAA
The DNA here is from genome assembly GCA_018650465.1 of Alphaproteobacteria bacterium. GTDB lineage: Bacteria > Pseudomonadota > Alphaproteobacteria > UBA2966 > UBA2966 > JABILA01. The sequence goes on along the minus strand of JABIFY010000094.1, from coordinate 13,374 downwards.
TAACAATGTCATATTGTTTTTCAGGCTGGGCATCCCGCCATTGCCGGTCCCAGTCTTTTTGGCCGGTCAATCCATTGCGGAAAACACTCCAGGCGGAAAAGCGCGTCACGCTGCAACCGCTCCGTCATCATTGCCGTTCAAGGTTGTTCGCACTGGATTTTCCCCGCTGAATTATGCCAATACCTTATCAGCCGGACCCCTCACCCGCCAGAGCAGAGACCCTTTCCAGCGTTCCTAAATACGGATCAAGGCCGCCCGATTGCGCAAAGCCCGCACCGCCGACATGGCGGTCAAGGCCGATGATTTTGGATTGCCGGGCAAGGCCTTGCCATCAATGGTAAAGCTGAAACTGCCGAAGGCCCCCTTGGCTTCAACCACATGTCTGTTTCCGGTCATCGCCGGATCGGCAACAAGGGTCACTTTTGTATGATCCAGGCCCAAACCCGCCAGAGCCACGGTCGCCGCAACGTTGGCATTCTTGGGATAAGCCTGAGCCGCCTCTCGCGCCGAGCCTGTAAAATGCACCTCGGCATCGTTCAATCCGTCCAGATCGAGCACGTTTTCTGCGGCCGAGCCTTTCCAGCCCGCAGGTGGTTTGCGCCCGATATAAGTGACTTCTTCCAGGCCGCCTTGGCGGGCAGCGGCCAAGGCATCAATGGCCCCGATGGCCCCGCCCAATAATTCAATTTGCGCCTCGCTTGCTTTCGCGGCCTGTTCAAGCGCCGAAGAGATGTCCGGATCGGAAAAAGCCCCGATAGATATTACCCCCAGATCAATCCCGCGCTCCAATAATCCAGGACCATGTGCCGCCAAACCGCCATGACCGGCACATTCCAGGGCGTAATCAACGTCACCGTCCACAACGTCATTGTCCAACTGAGAAACATCACTGATCGCCTCAGCCCCCGGGATCGCGGCGCGTGCGGCATCTTCCCTGCCCGGTCGACACAAGACGTAATCAATGCGCAGGTTTTGATCGTCTTTCACATGATCAGCCACCCAGGCAGCGATGGAACCATGCCCCACGACCAAGACGGATAACACCATGGCCTAGAGCCAGTCTTTGAGGGGCATGCCAGGTTCAGCCCCCATGGCCTTTGCCGTTTCATTGACCCGCGAGATAATGCCGGTTTCAAGTGCTGAAGCCGCATCGCCAATGCGGGCGGTCATGCAATCGACCGTCACGCATGCAAGGGACTTTTGATCGAGGGCCGGCAAGCGCGTCACACCAACTTCGTCAATCCCGATCCCGGCATCATTAAAAACCGTGATTCTGGCATCAGCCTTCAGGGCACGGGTCGGGTCGCCACCGATCAGGGCACCGTGGGAAGCGGTAATCACAATCTTTCCCGCGTCTTCCGGCTTGACCAGTGAGGCTGAATCCAACAACCAAACTTCGGTATTTGTACCCTCCAGCGTGATGGAACTGCGGGCCTCTGCATAGGGTGGCAATTGATTGTCGGGGGTGGGGGCATCAGCCAAACGATCCAGCGCATCGGCGACGGACATGCCGGGTTCAACCCCCAGCCGGGCGGCAACTGCATTTACAACGCTGATCCGGCCGCGATCTACGGCATCCTGGGCCGAGCCAATGCGACAGGACTGACAATCAGTGGCGGCTGCGGCCATACCCACATCCGCCAGAGACAGCACCCCGGCGACCCCGGCTTCTTCAAGCCCGATCCCGGCGTCATTGAATATGACTGCCCTGATCCCCGCCCTGGATGCCAGCGCTGCCGGATAGTGCCCGCCGTGCGATCCACTGATGACGATATGGCCACGGGCTTCGTCCGTGGCGTCGGTAATTGTATCCATTAATAAAGCTGATTTTTTCATATGAGGATCATAAAGTGTTTTCAATCTTGATTGAAACACCTGACGCCGGTATCCAGTTAAAATGTATAAAAGATATGAGACGAGGCAATTCCATTATTATGGATATCGCCTAAGGCATGTTGACTTGGCGGCTCAATATCTCTCAACTATTACAAAGATTCGCGTCAAATTATGCCCCCCCGAGGAAACATCATGACAATTGAAAATTTTAATACAGACCGTGGTCTGGCCTTGCTGACTGTGATGGAACGCATTCGCGCCTTCGAAGAACAGGCCTGTCTGGCAGCAGAGCGAGACAAGTTGGTGTTGGGTGCAATTCATCCCTCCATCGGTCAGGAAGGCGTCGCTGCCGGTGTCATGAGTAATCTGAACAAAGACGATATTATACTGTCCACCCACCGGGGCCATGGCCATACGCTGGCCAAGGGGGCCTCGTCTGTCGCCATGATGCGTGAACTGCTGGGCCGCGAAGGTGGCTGCTGTGGCGGCAAGGGCGGTTCCATGCATATTGCCGATTTTGAAGTCGGCATGCTGGGTGCCAATGGCGTGGTTTCGGCCAACATTACTATCGCCGCCGGTGCGGCCCACGCCATTAAATTGTTGGGCGATGACAGGATTGTGGTTGATATCTTTGGCGATGGCGCCATCAATCGCGGCCCCTTCCTTGAGGGCCTGAACTGGTCCACGGTATTCGATCTGCCCATCCTGTTTGTCTGTGAAGACAATCAGTACTCAGCCACGACAAAAACATCCAGCATGACCGGCGGTGACGGACCCGCAGCACGCGCCACAGCCCTTGGCTTGCGGGCAACCGAAGTCGACGGCAACGACGCCGAAGCCGTGGCGGATGTGGCGGCAGAAATATGCGCCCGCCTCAGGGCAGGTGGCAAACCGGAATTTCTGCATGCCGTGACCTATCGCCAAACCGGGCACACGTCTTTTGATCCAGCGGCCTATCGCCCTGAAGGTGAAGCCGCGAAACATAGGTTAGAAAACGATCCCATCGCCCGCCAACGGGATATCTTGCTGACGGCTGGTATCAGTGAACAGGCATTGACCGACATCCGGGGCGAAGCCCAGGCGGAAATGATCGAAGCCTTGCGCCTGGCAGCGGCATCCCCCTTCCCTGATGATGATACGGTTTTTCTGGATGTTCAGGACCTGGGCAGCCCAGCCGTGGAGGCCTACTGATGACCATCATGACTTATGCCAACGCTGCGCTGGAAGCGATCCGCCAGTCCATGCAATCTGACCCCACCGTCTGGTGCGTTGGCGAAGACCTGGGACGCGGTGGCGTCTTTGGCCAATACAAAGGTCTGCGTGAAGAATTTGGCGAGGCCCGCATTTCCGATGCGCCCATATCCGAGGCCGCCATCATGGGTGCAGCCTTTGGCGCGGCCATGGTCGGCACCCGGCCTGTCGTTGAAATGCGTTTTGCCGATTTTGCCCTATGCGCCACGGACGAACTGGTCAACCAGATCGCCAAGGCCCGCTTTATGTTTGGTGGCCAGTCCCGCGCACCCATGGTCATTCGCAAACCCATGGGCCTGTGGCGATCTTCGGCTGCCCAGCATTCGCAATCCCTGGAAAGCTGGTATGTCCATATCCCCGGACTGGTCGTGTTGTGCCCGGCCACACCACAGGATAATTATTCCATGCTGAAAGCCGCCATCGCCTGTGATGATCCGGTGGTTTATCTGGAACACAAAAATATCTGGGCCCTTGAGGGTGACGTTGATTTTGATCATCAGATTACTTTGGGTGAAGCCAGCACACGCCGCACCGGCGCGGACGTCACCATTGTCAGTTGGTCCAATACGGCTAACCTTGCTGTTGAGGCCGCAGACACCCTGGCGGACAAAAACATCGACGCCGAGGTGATCGATTTGCGCTCCCTGTGGCCCTGGGACAAATCAGCGGTGCTGGACAGTGTGCGCAAAACCGGACGCCTGGTTGTGGCGCACGAATCAGTAGCTGTCGGCGGCTTTGGTGCGGAAATCGTGGCCACCGTTGCCGAACAGGTCGCCAGTTCCCTGAAAGGTCCGGTCCGGCGGCTTGGAGCACCACGTTCCCTGATCGCCTATGCACCCAATCTGGAAGACAAGATGCGCGTCACAGCGGAAATGATTGTGACCGCCGCACAAGAAACGTTTGAATAAAGTGTTTTCAATCTTGATTGAAACACCTGATGAAAGTAACCCTTTGCAAAGCAATGCAAATATAAAACGAGGCGATTCCAGCAAATCCGGTGTCGCTCTAGGAAGTTCCACAGATGATTGACAATGAGATGACCGGCGGCGAAGCCCTGGTGCGTATGCTGTTGGCCCATGAGGCCGGCCCCATGTTTGGCATGGGCGGGTTCCAATTACTGCCTTTTTATGATGCCGCCCGCAGACTGGGTCTGAACCACAACCTGATCAATGACGAACGCTGCGCCGTCTTTGCCGCAGATGCCTATGCCAAGGTCTCAGGCCGGGTCGGTCTGGCCGACGCCACCCTGGGGCCGGGGGCCACAAATCTGGTCACTGGCTTGGTGGAAGCCCTGAATGCAGGTTCTCCTTTGGTGGTCATCATCGGTGATGCCCACCGGGATCATGCCGGCAAAAACATGACCCAGGAAACCGATCAGATGGCCATCCTGCGCCCGGCCTGCAAGGAAATCCTGCGTGTGGAATCCATCCAGCGTATTCCCGAAATCATGCGTCGGGCCTTCGCCGTAGCCACGTCCGGCAGACCTGGTCCCGTGGTTGTTGATGTCTCGGAAGATGTCGCCCATGGGCTTTATGGTTTTGAAGAAAGTGATTTTGAGGTTGATCTGGCCCACACATCAGCCCCGGCCCTGCGTTGTCGCCCTGACGCAGCAGCCGCGCAACAAGCCGCAGAAATGATTGCCGCCGCTGATCGCCCGTTGATGCTGTGTGGTGGCGGTGTACACATATCCCAGGCCACCGAAGCCGTGGTTAACCTGGCCGAGGCTTGCGGCATACCTGTAGCCCATACCTTGACCGGCAAGGGTGCCGTGGCCTGTACCAGCCCCTTGAATGCCGGACTATTTGGGCGTTATGACCGCATCGCCAATCAGCTGATCGAAGAAAGTGACTGCCTGTTGGTCGTGGGCTGTAAACTGGGCGAAATCGCCACCAAACGATATACTGTGCCCGCCGCAGGCAAGCCCGTTATTCACCTGGATATCGTGGCCGAAGAAATGGGCAGGACCTACGAGCCCGCCTTGAAGCTTTGGGGCGATGCCAAGGCAGGTCTTGAGGACCTGTCACAACTTATGGCCAACGGTGCAGCCGCGCAAAAGGAAAAACGGGCGGATTATCTGCAACAAATCCCCACCCGCATGGCCGCCTGGCATGAAGATGTATCCGACCGTCTTTATACGGACGAAAGCCCGGTGCATATGGCGCGTCTGATAACCGAACTGAACAAGTTATTGCCGGAAGATGGCTACCTGATTGCCGATGGCGGTTTTGCAGCCCACTGGGGCGGGTTGCTGTTCAATACCAAAAAGGCCACGCGCAGTTTTGTCCCGGACCGGGGTTTTGCCTCCATCGGTTATGGCTTGCCTGGCGCCATGGGCGCGCAACTGGCCGCACCAGATGCAACTGTTGTCGGCCTGACCGGCGACGGTGGCTTCAACATGGTATTGGGCGAGTTGGAAACTGCGCGACGCATGAAACTGGGTGTGACCATCATCGTTGTGAACAATGCCGCGTCTGGCTACGTCAAGGCCCTGCAACATCTGATGTATGGCGAAGGTAATTATCAGTCATCGGATTTGTCGGAAACCAATTACGCCAAGGTCGCAGAGGCCATGGGCTGTCACGGTGTGCGTGTCGAAAGCCCCGACCAGCTGGAAGCCGCCCTGACCGCCGCCTTCGCGGAAACCGACCGTCCCAGTGTTGTCGATGTCATGGTCACCCGCGATCCTGCCCGCATGTTGCCCGCCGTGGATAACCGGGCGGTGACGGTGAAAAAGGGTGATCGAGTGGCATAGGGCACATCGGGAACAGGAAACAACTTTCACACCCTCCGTCACCCCGCACTTGATGCGGGGTCTACGCCTGTGCCGTATTGTTCTATGCATCCCATTTGGACGACCGCATGGACCCCGCATCAAGTGCGGGGTGACGGCGTGTGTGGGTTAGAAGATTCTCCGTACTATCAGAACATCCCCTACCCACTATTCCTCAGACCCGCCGATATGCCGTTAATTGTCAGCTGAATGCCGCGCAGGACTTTCGGGTTCTCCGGCTCCTCGCGATACTTTTTCATCAGTTCGACCTGAATATGGTTCAGGGGATCAAGATAGGGAAAGCGGTTGTGGATAGAGCGTTCCAGCAAGGGGTTGGCCTGCAACAATCGGTCCTGTCCGGAAATTTCCAGCAAGACATCAATGGATTTTTGCCACTCATCCCGGATACGCCCGAATATTTCACGACGTAATTTTTCATCCGGCACCAATTGCGAATAGCGCCGGGCAATGGCGATGCTGCTTTTGGACAAAACCATATCCATGTTTGACAATTGAGTGCGGAAGAAGGGCCAGTTGGCATACATATCTTGCAGAGACGTCATGCCATCGTCGGGATGATCGGCCAGCCACTTTTCCACCGCCGTGCCAAAACCATACCAGCCCGGCAGCATCAAACGACACTGGGCCCAGCTGAAAACCCAGGGGATGGCGCGAAGGTCTTCGACCTTGCGGGTTTTGCGTCGTGATGGCGGGCGGGAGCCGATATTCAATGTGGCAATTTCGTTGATCACCGTTGAAGACCAGAAATAATCTTCAAAGCCATCGGTTTCAAACACCAGGGATCGATAAGCCGCATAGGCCCCGGCGGATAAATCTTCCATGGCGGCCAGATATGTTGCAGGTGGCTGAAACTGGTCATCATGTAACAGGCTGGCTTCCAGTGTGGCCGCAGCCAGGATCTCCAGATTGCGTCGCCCCAGTTCTGCATTGGAATATTTACTGGAAATAATTTCACCCTGTTCCGTGACCCGCATCTGGCCCTGCACAGCCCCGGCGGGTTGGGCCAGGATGGCATCATAGTTTGGCCCGCCGCCCCGACCGATGGAGCCGCCACGGCCATGAAACAGACGCAGCTTGATATCATGTTTGGCAAACAGTTTGATCAAGTCGGTCTCGGCCTTATAAAGCTCCCAGCCTGAGGTGACATAGCCACCATCCTTGTTACTGTCGGAATAACCCAGCATGATTTCCTGGGCCCCACCAAGGCTATCAACAAGCTGACGATAGGCCGGCAAGGCCAACAAACGGTCCATGATTTCAATGCAATTGCGCAAATCCGGAATGGTTTCAAACAAAGGCACAATGTTGACGCCCGCCTCACCGTCCGCTGTCACCATGCCGACTTGCTTTAGCAACACGGCCAGTTCCAGGATATCCGACACCGACTGGGTATTGGAAATGATCGACGTGGTGATCGCCCGTTTGCCCAGGGTCGCGCGCGCCGTGGCAGCCGCCTGAAATATTTCCAGCTCGGCGGCTGTGGCCTCGCCATAGGCCCAGCCTGTACGCAACAGGGACCGGCCAGAGGTCAATTCTGATATCAACAATTCAATGCGCTGGTCTTCGTTTAGTTGAAGATAATCCACATCCGGTTCCACGGCCCGGAAAAGCTCGGCAATGACTTTTTCGTTGGTATCCGACCCCTGGCGCATATCCAGGCTGGTCAGGTGAAAACCAAAACAGGTCACGGCCCGGCGCAAATCCCGCAAGCGACCATCGGCGATATAGGCCGAGCGATTGCTCATCAAGGTGTTGTGTAAAATATCCAGATCAGCGGCGAAGTCTTCCGGCGTCTCATAAACTGGTGCAGGGCCAACAGGCCGCCGTGGCGGTTCTGCCAAATCAAACGCCGCTGCCGTTGCCGCCAGACGGCAATAGATACCTGAGATCGCGCGGCGATAGGGCTCGTGTGCGCGGTGTGGGGAATGATCCGGTGACTTGGCTGCCAGCTCCAGCAATTCCGGTGAAGTCATGACGAGAATATCGGACATGGACAGCTCGCCACCCAGCTGGTGCAGTTCTTCGAAATAAAAGCCAAAAACCTTAGATCCGTGTTGGCGAATGGTTTTACGCATGACATCTGCCGTCACGTATGGGTTGCCATCCCGGTCGCCACCAATCCAGCTGCCAATCTGCAAAAAGGGCTCCAGTTGATCCGGCAATGTTGCGGAAGATACCTCACCCGACAGATCAGCCAGGCTGTCTTCAATTGTGCGATAGATTTTGGGCACTTGCGTAAAAAAGCTGTAGTCATAATAAGACAAGCCATTGTTCACTTCGTCCAGCACGTGCAAACGACTGGTGCGCAACATGCCGGTCTGCCACAAGGCCAGTACGGTGCGGTGAATTTGCGCTTCCAGTTCATCATGTTCAAGCGGTGTGATATCGCTTTGGCCCAGCTGGCGCAATAATTCCGCAATACCAAATTCCTGGCGCATGGTGCTTTTGCGACGAACTTCCGTAGGGTGGGCGGTCAAGACGGGCCTTACCTGGGCCGTGCTGAAAAAGGATGTAATCTCATCCGCGCCGAGGCCCTTGGCCGTCGCTTTCATCAAGGCATTGGCGATGGTGCCAGGTCTGGGGGCATCGCCCGCCCGGTCATGGCTGCGGGTGCGCCGGATATGGTGCTGGTCTTCGGCAATATTGGCGAGATGGGAAAACAGGCTGAAGGCGCGCACCACATCGACGGCGAGGGTCGGATCGAGGCCCTTGAGGATTTCTTCCAGTTCTTCACGGGCCGGTACGTCTTCTTCCCGGTGATAGCGCACCGACGTCTGGCGAATAGATTCAACAATATCAAACGTTGCCTGGCCCTGCTGATCCCGCACCGTATCGCCCAGCAAACGCCCCAACAGGCGGATATCATCAGTTAAGGGAGCATCTTTTAAGGGCGCATCTTTGTCGCGATTGATCTCAGCTTGCGTCATGATATCGGGATTACTCTTTTGTCTGTTCGCCCTCCGTCACGGCATAACGTTGCTCAAGGGCATCATATTTGTCCTTGTTTACCAGTCGCTGGCGTTCTTCGAAAGAGGCAATCCGATCAGCCACACCATCAAGACTGCCGGTTTCCTTTAAAACCGTCAGCATATCGGCGATGGCGCTGATTGATACCTGCAAGGCCGCATTGGCATAGAGCACCGCGCCAAAGCCCATTGTTTCCAGATCAGCCTGACTGGTCAAAGGCGTTTTGCCGCCAAACACCATGTTGGCGATTTGTGGTACCGGCAGCTCAGCCGCGATGCGAGCGAGGTCTTCCACAGCAGTCGGGGCTTCAATAAATGTCGCATCGGCACCAGCCTCAATATAGTGTTGCGCACGGTCCAGGGCCGCTTCCAGGCCAAGAATAGCTGCGGCATCCGTGCGGGCCACAATCTGGAAATCCTGATCACGGCGGCTGTCGGCGGCAGCCTTGATCTTTTGCACCATTTCATCCGTCGTGATCACGGCCTTGCCTGAAAAGTGGCCACATTTTTTAGGCGAGATCTGATCTTCCAGCTGGATACCACTGGCACCTGCTTTCTCAAATTGTTCTACCGTGCGCACCACATTGACCGCATTGCCAAAGCCCGTATCACCATCCACCAACAAAGGCAGGTCCACCACATCCCGCATCAGGGAGATATGATCGACAACTTCTTTTAAGGAGACCAGGCCAATGTCGGGCAAACCCAGGTGGGTATTGGCGATGCCCGCGCCGGAAATATAGATCGCATCAAAGCCCTGCTCGGCAATGATGCGGCCGGTCAGCGCATTGGTGGCCCCCGGCATGACCATCGCCTTGCGGGCAGCCAACAGGTTTTTTAGTCGATGTGCGCCTGTTTCTGTCATCAGGGGTCGTCCGTTGTCGAAAGAATGCCCTTTGTGATGGATCGTGCATCGCGCAATGTCCAGCTGCCACCGTCCACCTGGCGGATAAAATTTTCACACGCCTGGTTGAACAATTGTGGTTCTTCCAGATTGCAGGTGTGGCCGGTGCGCGGTAGCAGCACCAGGGCCGACGACGTGACCTGGCGTTTCAGGTACAGACTGACATCCAGGCAAGGATCATCTTCATCACCGTTGAGCACCAACATGGGCACGGTCAGGGCGCTCAGTCCCTCCTCCAGATCATAAAGGGACGGACGGCTACGCTGTACACCGCGCATGGTGTTGGCCGACCCCAGACTTGAATGTTCCCTGAGTTGGGCTTCAAACTCTTGCCAGCCGCGCGGGTCCTTGTTCTTGAACTGCACGCGCGTTGGTCCCACGGCATAGGCGGCCCCAAACACATCCATGGTCTGGCTTTCCATCTGGTCGGCCGCCAGGGTCGTTTCTCGCCGGAACTGTTCCCGCGTATCTTCCCCCGCACCATAACCACAACCTGCGACCACCAGCGACAAGGTGCGGTCGGGATAGTGCAGGCCAAAATGCAGAGCCGCAAAGCCCCCCATGGACAAACCAATGATGTGGGCCGCATCAATTTTCAGACCGTCAAGGATGGCCAGGATATCATCCCGCGCCCGGTCCTGACTGTACTGGTCCGGGTCTTGGGGTACATCGGATGGCAAAAATCCGCGGGCACTGAAAGTAATACAACGGTTCGTCCGGGCGAAATGGCGAACCTGAGGCTCCCAGCTGCGATAGTCACCGGCAAATTCATGCACAAAGACAATCGGCAGCCCACTGCCGGTTTCTTCGTAATAGAGCTCGACGCCATCATCTGTCGTTATTTTGGACACATGGTTTCTCCCGAAAAATTCCTCGATGTTCAGAACGACCGCGGCAGACCCAGCACATGTTCGGCAATGTAGGACAGGATCAGGTTGGTCGAGATCGGTGCGATTTGATAAAGCCGGGTCTCGCGGAATTTACGCTCCACATCATATTCTTCGGCAAAGCCAAAACCGCCATGGGTCTGCAGACAGACATTGGCGGCTTCCCAGGCGGCTTCCGAGGCCAGCATTTTGGCCATGTTGGCAGCCTCCCCGGCGGGCGCGCCTGCATCAAACAAACGGATGGCCTTGTCGACCATCAGGTTAGCGGCTTCGGTGGCGGCATAGGCCTTGGCGATGGGGAACTGGATGCCCTGGTTTTGCCCGATGGCCCTGCCAAAGACATGGCGTTCGTTGGCATAATTCGTGGCTTTTTCGATGAACCAGCGGGCATCACCGATACATTCTGCGGCAATCAAGGTGCGCTCGGCATTCATGCCATCCAGGATATAACGAAAGCCCTGGTCAACTTCACCGATCAGGCTGTCCGCAGGAATTTCCAGATCGTCAAAGAACACTTCCGTCGCGGCATGATTGATCATGGCCCGCAGGGGCTGAATAGTCAGGCCATTGCCCACGGCTTCGCGCATATCCACCAGAAAGACTGATAGCCCCAAACTCTTTTTGGCGACGTCTTCCTTGGGCGTTGTGCGGGCCAACAACAACATCAAATCCGAATGTTCTGCCCGCGAAGTCCAGACCTTTTGGCCGTTGACGATGAACTTGTCACCCTTGCGTGTGGCTGTGGTTCGCAGGCTGAGGGTGTCCGTGCCGCTGGTTGGTTCGGTCACACCAAAGGCTTGCAGACGCAGGGCACCACTGGCAATTTGTGGCAACCACTTTTCTTTTTGCGCCTGGCTGCCGTGCCGCAACAAAGTACCCATGGTGTACATCTGGGCATGACAGCCACCGCCATTGGCTCCGCTTCTCTGGATTTCTTCAAGGATGGCAGCGGCGGCTTTGATGCCCAGACCACTGCCGCCATATTCTTCCGGAATCAAAACCGCCAGAAAACCTTTTTCCGTCAGAGTCTGGACGAACTCGGTTGGGTAGGCGCGCTCGCGGTCTTTTTCGCGCCAGTATTCACCGGGATAATCCATGCACAAGGCGCGCACAGCATCGCGAATAGACTGAATTTCATCATCATCATTTTGTGGTTCAACAGTTGTCGACATAAATTCCGTTCCTGTAACAAATGCGTCTGGCGATCAGTTTGTCGATCAGGTCGCAGGCATTTTCTGGATCATCGAGACGGGCATCCCGTGTCAGGGGATTATCCGGGTTACCTTGGCCGACTTCAATCCCCTGATGGATGACGTCTTCATTTTTCAGTGCCACGGCCTCATCACGGTCTGGCAAGGACTAATAAGTGCCGGCAATCCTTGACGGCGCGGCACAGACAGGTCAATTAATCCAGATACATCCTTATTTATTGAGCGGAGCACCAAATGAACGTTTCGGAAGCCATCAAACAACGCAAATCTGTGCGGGCCTTTCTCGATAGACCCGTTGAAACAGACTTGCTGATCGAGCTGCTTGAAAAAGCCTCTCGTTCGCCATCTGGTGGCAATGTTCAGCCCTGGCGCATATCGATTGTTAATGGTCCGGCCATGACCCGCTTCCGGGCGCTGATGCAGGATCGGATACAATCCGGCCCCATGGACGATCCACAATATCTGATGTATCCCGAAAAAATTGGCGACCCCTATCACGCGCGTCAGCTTAAAGTGGCGATTGATATGTACGGCCTGCTGGATATTGGCCGGGCTGACAAAGACAAACGTGTGGCCTGGATGAATGAAAATTTCAACTTCTTTGGCGCCCCGGCCGCAATTTTTTGCCATGTGGAAAGACATATGAACAAGCCACAATGGTCGGATCTCGGCATGTTTTTGCAAACCTTCATGTTGTTGGTGCAGGAAGCCGGTCTTAATACCTGCGCTCAGGAGGCCTGGTCACTGCACCACAAGACGGTCGACCAATTCACGAAGGTCTCAGAGGACTGGATGCTGTTTTGTGGTATGGCCATTGGCAAAAGCGATCCCGACCACGCGGTTAATCGCCTTGAGACGGAACGTGCCTCAACAGATGAATGGCTGACGGTCATTTAAAGCGACAAATTTCTTTAACCAACAAATCTGGTGACAACCTGCTATAATATCGACCAGCGAGACCAATATTCCCTGAGGGCAGAACAGTGAGTGACACACAAAAGAGTTGTCGTATTTTGATTGTTGACGACGAGCCCATGATGAGAGCCGTTCTGAAAATGGTTCTGGAAGCCATTGGGTGCGAGGTCGTTGCACAAGCAGGCGACGGCAAGGAAGCTTTTGTTCAATTCAAGGAAACAACCCCGGACCTGACCTTGCTGGATATTGAAATGCCGGTCAAAAACGGAGTCGACGCCTTAAGTGACATTCGAAACATCGACAGCAGTGCCCGCGTGGTTATGTTGACAGCAAACGACAATACTAATGTTGCTGAAGCCTGTATTGCCAATGGCGCGGCAGACTATATTCGCAAAGGTCAAACGCCTGAAGAATTGATGGCCTTGCTACAAACCAAGCTGTCCAGCATGGGTTTGATCTAGAAAAACTTTTCGAACCGCCTTGGAGGGTGTTCAGAATTCCGTGTCACTGGCATAGTTTAAATATCCAACACGTCGTCTAATCTGCCTTCAAAATAGATTGAGAGTTGGGACAATGTCAAATTCCAGTTTTGCAGTGGCATCGTCCATTTTTG
>JABIFY010000093.1 GCA_018650465.1 Alphaproteobacteria bacterium | reverse complement strand
TGGGGTTACTTTGATAAATGTCAGCTATTGCAACCAAAAACCCGGCACAAAGTCCGTGTTTGTATTTATTTTTCGGTACCTTAAACGGACCACAGATTTGGTGCAGTGTAATTCCGTCCATCAGGTTTTCCGCAGCCTTCACTTGAGCATTCAGGCTCAAACCAAACGCCAGCGCCAACGTCATCGGTAAAATTCGCATATTCGTCCCCTCAGATGTATTGGCCCATCATACAGATAACATCACAGATCAGTGGAACTGTGTTGATTTCAATGTCCCTGCTTCGTTGTCCGATGGCCTCCTTTGTCGGGTAGGTGCTGGCTATTCGACAGGTCGATAGTGAGCCGGGTCGTACAACGCGCTCACTGCGACCATCTTGGTGGACAGCGGGTCCGCCGCATCAGTCAGACTGGCATGAGCGTATCGCCCAGCGCCCTCACTGATCGCAACGACCTTCCAGATGGTCCGTGAAGGCCGCCCATATGCGCCTTCTGACTGCGAACGGTACATTGTGCCGATATCAACCATAATGCTGTTATAGCATGTCTGAGGGGTGTTGTGACGGCGGATGGTTCGGCCAGCGGCTAATGCAAGCCCAGCACTAGTGCCAGCGTCATGATGAATAAACGCATGATCATAATTCCTCTATTTGGCAGCTACAGTCGTCTTACCGCTGCCGTCTTTGCCTGAGATTATTGCCAGTGTTTTCATGGGTATGGCGATTGCCCCTAGTCCCTGCATATACGTAATTAGTACGAGGTTTGATCTTCAGGTGATTGTGGGTAGTGTTGGTTGTGAACTGATTTATTGAACGGTCTGCACCTCGGTGGTATCTGGTTCGCAGCAGCAACAGTGAGCAGACATAGTGCCTCTGTTGACGACGGAATGGATGCAGGAGCTATTTGATGAAGGCCAAACCCCTAGTAGCTTTGCCGTTCCTAATGCTGATGGCATTGGCTATTTCATCATGTCGTTCGAGTACATTTACACCTGCTTCTTTATCTCTATCTCTAATTAACACCCAAACTTTATGCTCTGTTGCGACAACAACTTTTGGCGTGAGAGGGGCATCATGGGACCAAACCTTGCCTCTCCATGTTGGAGAAGCTGAACGCAGAGGCCTTTCTCTCAGTGAGTGTGCTGAGATGACGGGAAAGAAATTCAGGAGCGGTACTGAAATATCTGAACAAGAAGCTGAGAAAAAGCGTGTCCGCCTCACGCAAGAAGAACGAAAGCGAAAACTTGAGTTGGCAAAAGAGCGGGAGGCAGAAAAACAAAACCGCATCGAGGCTGAGCGCAAACGCAAAGTTGCTGCCGACAAGAAATCCACCCCACCCCCGTCATCTTCAACATCAGGTTCAGGGTTCTTCGTGTCCAAACTGGGCCATGTCATTACCAATCAACATGTCGTTGGCAAATGCCTAAGCGTCACTGTGGGCGACAGTGCCAAGAAGCAGGTCGCCGCCGAGATCGTGGACACCGACAAGAGAAACGATCTGGCGCTACTGAAGATATCTTCCACGACGCTGGCGTCAGCCGACACCAAGTCACTCATTCGCAAACTGGGCATCAAAGTCGCCAGTCGGAATGTGCCGCTGTCGTCAGATGGCCTGTTGCGCTCTGAAGATGTTGAACTTGGCGAACGGGTAATGGTGTCGGGTTATCCTTATGGCGAGATATTCAGCGACACGATCAAGGTGACTGGCGGCATGGTCAGCGCCATACGTGGCATGGGTGATGACAGTGGGCAGTTTCAGATTGATGCCGCCGTGCAGCCGGGGAACAGTGGCGGACCGATCTACGATGACAAGGGAAACATCGTCGGCGTTGTCGTTTCGCAACTCAACAAGCTTAAGGTCGCCAAGGTGATTGGTTCACTGCCAGAGAACGTCAATTTCGGCATCAAGGCATCAACGGTCAGACAGTTCCTGACATCTGCCGGGCTACCCACCAAGTGGTCAAACCAGTCAGAACCAGTGTCGAGTAAGAACCTTGCGAAGATTGCCAAGAACCAGACGCTGATGGTGGTGTGTAATAATTAGGCTATGCTGCAAAGGCAGAAATATGCACCGTGTTGAGGAAACAGAACAGTGACAGCGATTGAGTGGTCAGAGAAATATCGAACTGGTTTGCCTGATATCGACAAGGATCATGAAAGACTTTTTGCGTTGGTGAATGAACTCCACCGCCGTGCGGAAACTGGTGCAAACGAAGGCGATTTGCGAAAAGTGATGGAGGACCTGCTGGAGTATGTCGCGTACCATTTCAGTCGCGAAGAGAGTTTGCTCCAGTCAATCGGCTACAGTGATTTCGACGATCACGCTACGGCCCACAAGGCCTTGGAGAAACATCTCACAAGTTACGTTGATAGGTTTTCAGCAGACCCTGAAAGTTTTGATACTCAGGATTTTGTTTCGTTCCTCGTTGACTGGCTGGACAAGCACATAATGGTTGTTGATATGGCCTACCTGAAGTCGTTCCAACATTTTCGTGTGAGGGTGTAGATGCGGTGTAGGTGGCTGGGTTGCCAACGTTCGTGATAGTCCGGCATCGCAAGTTCTCAAATCTTGGGCCTCAAACACCATTCATCGCCAATGACGATCAATACGGTTTGGTGGACTGAGTGGTGGACTGAGATTAATTTGCCACCAAAATCCGCAGAATATATAGGGTTCTGGCGGAGAGTGAGGGATTCGAACCCTCGAAGGGCGTTAGCCCTTACTCCCTTAGCAGGGGAGCGCCTTCAGCCACTCGGCCAACTCTCCGGTCGGCGGAACTTAGCAGAAAATATAGGGTGTGCAAGGCTT
>JABIFY010000092.1 GCA_018650465.1 Alphaproteobacteria bacterium | reverse complement strand
GCTTCCCAAAAATGGACGATGCCACTGCAAAACTGGAATTTGACATTGTCCCAACTCTCAATCTATTTTGAAGGCAGATTAGACGACGTGTTGGATATTTAAACTATGCCAGTGACACGGAATTCTGAACACCCTCTTCATTGATCCTCTCCCTTTCCCTAAATTAATCGTTCAGTTCGTTTCGAACGATTATTTGATTTTGCCAACTTCGACCAGCAGCTCTTGCTGGAACTTGGCAATGGCGTCCATGGCTTCCTTGGCTGTCTTTTGGCCTGTGATTGCCTTGTCGAACTCTTCCTGCTGTTGTGTCAGCATTTCGAACATCTCTGGTGTGTGCCAGACATCTTTCTGATACTGAAGCAGTTCAGCATGAGCACGGTTCCATGGCAGGAAGTCGTTATACTCAGGCATGTTCATGACACTCATCAAACCAGGCTCACCACCGTTTTTGGAGAACTCGATCTGTACGTCTTTGGACATCCACCACTTCACAACTTCCAAAGCCTCTTTGGTGACTTCTTCAGAGTTCCATGTTGTCAAAACAAAAGGCTGACCACCGATGTTATCTGTGCGGTCGATAGAACCGTCAGATTTGCGCAAGCCCGGTGTCATGGCAAAACCGGTTTTGTCTGCATATTTGGATACTTTCGGATCCAAAGCAGGCGGTGCAACACCGGCCCAGTCGATGATGGCAGCAACTTTGCCCTGCATGAACAGTTCCTGAATTGCGAAGATACCCATCTGGCCAGTTTTGTGGACCGGAGGCGCATACTTCAGAATATCAAGATAATGCTGGAAGCCTTCGACAGCAGCTGCCGAGTTTACAACACCTTCAGCTTGTGCGTTTGGTGCATTGGCTTCGTCCCAGATATCGCCACCATGCTGCCAGATAAAGGCAAGAATTTGCATGGAGGAGAAGTCACCGACTTTACCAGCCTGGTAGGCAACGCCGTAGAAATCATTTTCGGCAACACCATCACCCAGTTTGGCACCTTTATCACGACGGAAGAATTTACCAACGTTGGCCCAGACATCCCAGTCTGTGTTTTTCCACTCGTCATATGAGCAAGGCAAAACTTGATCGAACTTGGCTTTAAAGTCAGCCCGCTCGCCCTCGTGGCAGAACAGGTCATTGCGGAACCAGGTTACTTTGGTATCCGGGAACTGTGGGAAGCCATAATAGTTCTTCGACTTGTGCGGATAAGTCGAATAGTTTTCCGTCATGGCCGGATGGATGTCTTTCATGATCGCCTGAAGCTCAGGGTCTGCGTCGATATATTTGTTGAGCTTCATGAAGTGGCCACCTTCGATGAAGGTACCAATCCACTGGCTGTCAGAAATGATCATCTGATACTTCTTTTCACCCGAGGTGAGAGAAGCGGCAACACGATCATAAAAACTTGGCCATGGAATAAAGTCAAAAACCAACTTCACGTTGTTGCCAGATTTGGCTTTATAAGTTTTGTTAAAATATTCCTGCAAAAAACGGGTCGGACCCCAGTCCGGACCTGCCATATTCAGAACAATGTCCTTGGAAACTGCTGGCGCTGATGCGACGGTCAATGCGCCCGCAACAACACTCGCAGCCAAGACGCTTGCGATACTGAATTTACTTTTCATCGAAACCTCCTCCTGTTGGTTTTGGAGATCAGACGGCACCACCGCACCGTCTGATGTTGCCGACCTAGCGGATTGCTGTGCCGGTATCCCGAGCGAACACATGTGTGTTCTCCACTCGAACGAAAACCGGTACTTCGTCACCGACGCTGTACCGGACTGCCTGTTCCTCGGGAAGAACCATCTTCAGTTCAGCCCCCCCTGCTTCGAGGTCCAGAATTACAATGTCCCCCAGCGGCTCGGTCAGATGCACACGGGCCGTAAAAGACGGCCCCCCTGCAACCTGGCCATCACCTAATGGCTGGATGTCGTTGGGACGAAAACCAAAATACAAATCACTGCCCACAGGAAAGGCCTTCAGGGCCTCGGCCCAGGGGCCTTTTTCTGCCGACAAAAAAGGTGTTTCCACACTAGGCGCGGCATCCGCGCCACGCCGTGTTGCGTTGATCAGATTGACCCGGGGTGATCCGACCATTGACGCCACATAGGCGTTCTTGGGTTGGGTGTAGAGTTCATCCGGCGTGCCGGTTTGAACGATCTTGCCGTCCGTCAGCAAACCAATGCGCTGGCCCATGCTGAGGGCTTCCAGCTCGTCCGGTGTGGCAAAGACAACAGTCATGCCCAGTTCGCGGTGCAGACGTTTGAATTCAGCGCGCGTGTCGTTGCGCAGCTTGGCATCCAGATTTGTTAAAGGCTCGTCCAACAACAACAGACCAGGACGGCGCACCAGGGCGCGGCCAATGGCAATGCGTTGTTGTTCGCCACCGCTGGCCGTACCGGGCTTGCGTTTCAAGGTATGGGTCAGGCGCAACATTTCAGCGGTTTCGCCAACCCGACGGTTAATCTCGTCGCGGGTGACACCTGCCTGGCGCAAGGGATAGGCCAGATTTTCAAAAATGGAGAGATGGGGATATAGCGCGAAGGTCTGGAAGACCATGGCAATGTCACGCCCCCGGACTTCAGCGTGGGTGACGTCCTGCCCCTGATACATGACTGTACCCTGATCAGCGCGTTCGATGCCGCAAATAGTACGAAGGGTTGTGGTTTTGCCACTGGCACTTGGCCCCAGCAAAGCGAAAAATTCGCCCTTGTCGACGGAAAGATCAACACCATCCAGCGCAACGATATCGCCAAATGCCTTTTTTAGTCCTGTGACGCTTAATTCCGACATGGTCCCCCCCCTTGGGTGATCCTCAACTGCCAGGGACTGTATAGAGGGAGAAAACGAGAATCAACTAAAAAGTATGATTATTTAGATTATATAATCGTACTTTCTTCAAAATATAGTAGGATTATTTATGCCAAAAGCGCTGATTCTATTATAGTTTTCAAAGGCTTGATCTTGGTTAAGTGTCATTTGGATATCCATAGAAAATATTGTTCACTGGCGCCAGATTTTGGCAATTTCCTTCAAATTTCCTCGATAACCAGGGCCCTAAAAGCAAACGAGGCCGGAATTTCCGGCCTCGTTCAAATCAATTTTGGCTAAAAATCCTATTCAGCGGCCTCAGCCTGATCCAGAGCACCAACGGGGTGGTGAATAATTTCTGTGCCCAGCAAATTCATGAACTCCCGCATGAAGGCGGCGAGTGCGGTCCAGCCTTCGGCGGTGACGAGCTTGCCATCCCTTAAAGCAGCTTTTGGCCCAATGGGCACATAGGTTGCGTCAGTCAGGGCCACCTCGGGCGCCACCGTGAACAGGCCAGACACCTTTTTGCCGGCGATGATTTCCGGTACGGCGATCAAAACCTGCAAACCATGACAGATCGAGGCAATAGGTTTGTCGTCGCGATGAAATTCGCGCAGGATTTCCAGCACACGAGGATATGTGCGGATATATTCAGGCCCGCGACCACCAGCCACATAGACCGCGTCATAGTCGGCCGTATCGACCGCATCAAAATCTTTGGTGATTTCCTGGTTGTGACCCCGGTGCTCGCTCCAGGTCATCAGGTCCGGGCCAAAATCATGCACGCTGGTTGCCAACTGAAATCCGGCCTTGGTTTCTGGGCAGACAACTTCGACCTTGTGGCCAACGGCTTCAAAGGCTTGCTGAAAGACAAATATTTCGTACTCCTCGCTGAACTCTCCAACCAGCATCAGAATGGATTTTGCAGACATTGTTCATCTCCGGATGTGAATAAATTCAGGGTCCCGGCACCAGCAAAATGCTGGACCGGATCCTGACCTGAAAAGCAATATCTACAAAAAGTTGGTAAAACTTGCAAGAATAAATATTATTTATTCACGATAGAGTCACGCTCAAAGGCTGCAAGGAAGGTGATCCGTCGACGTTCAGGTGGCAATAAATTTGCCTCGCATCCGTAGTCTCTTGTCCCTGGTTGCATGTCTCGGACCAGATAGTAGAGTGCACAGCCAATGCTGTCTCATAGCAGCTTTCGCACCAGCTTTATCCACTTCTTCAGAAATACATATTCCCATGACTGAACTGATCTTCCATCACTACCCGCAATCGCCCGTAGCTGAAAAAGTACGGACGGGGATGGGTTTCAAAAACCTGGATTGGCGTTCGGTGGAGATTCCACGTATTCCGCCAAAACCTGATTTGATGCCATTAACCGGCGGCTATCGGCGCACGCCCGTCATGCAGTTTGGTGCAGATATTTTTTGCGACAGCCAGGGCATCATGCGCGAGCTGGAACGGCGTTATCCTGAACCGACCTTTTTTCCAGGTGATACGGATGGTCTTGGCTGGGGCATCAGCCGCTGGACGGATGGTCCCTTGTTCACAACGATGATCAAACTGGTGTTGTCGGCAACAGCGGACAGCATCCCTGAGGATTTTGCCCGTGATCGCAGCCGCCTTTATCTGGGGGAAAATGTCGACCTGCATGCTGTCGCCCGGGACATTCCACACCTGATATCACAGGTTCGCGCGCAGTTCAGTTGGATCAATCAGCGCCTGGAGACCGGTCGTCCCTTCATCCTTGGTGACAAGCCAGGCTTGCCCGATGCCTTTTGTTATTACCTGGTCTGGTTCCTGCGCGGACGTTGGCGAGGCGGTCCAGGGTTTCTGTCTGAATTCCCGGCACTCGAGGCCTGGGAAATTCGGGTGCGCGATATTGGCCACGGCAGCAGCACCGGGATGCCTTCGACGGAGGCACTGGAAATTGCCAAAGACGCCTCACCTGAATTCCAACAGGATATCGACAGCACTGATCCTCTTGGATTATCAGGCGGGCAACTCGTTGGTGTTACGCCAGATGAAGATGGCGGCGACCCGGTTGTCAGTGGCAGTTTACATATCCTGAACAGGGATTCGATTGCGGTGTTGCGAGAAGATCCACAGGTGGGACAAGTCTGTGTTCATTTTCCCAGAGTGGGATACCGCATTCTTGTTAGCTAAGAGCGCCGGGTAACTCGGTCGCGACTGATATCACTGACAGAGACAAAACCGCTGAGCGCCATGGAGCGCTCGAACTGTTCCCGCAAGATCGTCAGGGCCCGGCTGACACCGGCCTCGCCACCTGCCCCCATGCCATACAAATAAGGTCGCCCGATCATGCAAGCATCTGCGCCCATGCCCAGTGCCTTGACCACGTGCTGACCACGACGGATGCCGCCGTCCAGAATAACTTCCATAGCACCATCATTGGCTTCAACGACCGTTTGCAGTCGGTCAACTGCCGCCGGGGCACCGTCCAGTTGCCGCCCGCCATGGTTGGAAACAATCACCGCCGTCGCACCCACATCGCGGGCGCGGTCGGTGTCGGCGGCAGTCATAATGCCCTTGATGGCAACCGGCCCATCCCAGTCGGCGATGAGGCCTTCTGCATCTTTCCAGGTTGCCTTGGGATCAAACTGACTGTTCACAAATTTCATCACCGTCGACACATCGCTGCTATCGCCACCCATGTACCTGTCCACATTGCCAATGCTGAATTTGGGTCCGGTGAGATATCGCCAAACCCACTCCGGCCGAATGGCAAACTGGAACAACTCCTTCAGGGAAAATTGCGGTGGCATTTTCATACCGGTTTTCTGATCGCGTTCCCGCATACCGATGACCGGCACATCATAGGTCAAACACAAGGCCTCATAACCGGCATCCTTCATGCGGGCCAGAAACTCACGAGTGATGCCACGGTCGCGAAAGGTATAGGCCTGAAACATTTTGGGACCGTCCGATGCCGCTGCCGCTTCTTCGAGAGTGACATTGGCCATACAGGACAGGGTGTAAATGGTGCCCGACTTTGCCACCGCCCGCACCGCATCCAGTTCGCCCCCGGCCCGTACCAGACCAACCGTTCCGGTGGGTGCCGTCATCACCGGCCAGTCAATTTTTTGACCCAGTACCGTGGTCGACGTATCGATGGAGCTGACGTCAACGGCATATTCGGTTTCGATTTCATAATCATCAAAGGCGCTGATGTTACGGCGCATGGTCACTTCTTCCTCGGCCCCGCCATCAACGAAGTGGAAAATGGGCGCAGGGAGTTTTGACTTGGCCAGTCGGCGCAGGTCTTCAATATTGACGCATTTCTCGAGAGCTTTTGATCCGGTCACGGCAGGGGCCTCAGAAATAAAGGGACAGGGCATTCCGATATGATTTGAGCAGGATTATTCCATCATTCGTGCCTATAATCGAGACGCTATTCGACTTATCGAGACAGTAATCGACTATGGATCAATCTGGACCGGGAATTAAACATGTTGCGCCTGCCTGACCTGAAGACGCCCAAAGGGGCTTGTGACACCCATATGCATTTTTATGATGCGACCCGGTATGAGACGGCCACCAGTGCCGCCTTCACGCCGCCCGATGCCAGTGCTGATGATTACAAGGCTTTGCAG
The DNA here is from genome assembly GCA_018650465.1 of Alphaproteobacteria bacterium. Taxonomy (GTDB): domain Bacteria; phylum Pseudomonadota; class Alphaproteobacteria; order UBA2966; family UBA2966; genus JABILA01. The sequence continues at coordinate 137,077 of JABIFY010000092.1, read as the reverse complement.
CAAAGGCTGGGGCTGGAACGTGTGGTGATTGTGCAGCCCTCAACCTATGGCCGGGACAACACATGTCAGCTGGAAATGGCCAAAGACTTTGGCAATAATTGCAGGTTGGTTGTTGTGGTCGACGAGGCAACAACAGACCTCGATCTGGAAAAGCTGACGGCGGCCGGGGCGCGTGGGGCCCGTTTTTTCATGTTGGCAGGGGCGGCTGTGCCATGGGAAACTTTGGAACCAGTGGCCCACAAGGTGTCTGAACATGGCTGGCATATTCAGCTGCAAATGAACGGGCGGGATTTTGCCGACCGTCACGAACAGCTTTCCCGCCTGCCCGCCACCCTGGTGGTCGATCATGTGGGGCGATTTATGGATCCGGTACCCCTGGACCATCCTTCGTTCAAGGCCCTGTTGCACTTGATCGATGCGGGTAACTGCTGGGTCAAACTGTCAGCGCCTTACGAGTCCGGGTTGAACGGTGCACCACGCTGGGATGATCTGGATGCATCAGCCCGGGCCCTGGTGGCGGCAGCGCCCGAACGGATGCTGTGGGCCAGCAACTGGCCCCATCCCAATCACCATGGCAAATATGATGAGGCCGATTTGCTGGATTTACTGCTGTACTGGGCCGATGACGACGCCACACGAAACCGGATCCTGGTGGACAATCCGGCTGAGCTGTACGGATTTGGCTGACGCCCCCTTTAACGTCTGAAGCCCGCCAGATAATCCCTGGCCAGATAGCGTCCTGCTTGCTGGAAAAAACTGCCGAAGGACCTTGCCTGCAATCTCCGTCCACGTGCCTGGTAGTAGTCATAATCGATAAATCCATTGGCATCATACTTCAAATTGCCGAGATCGTATCTTTCGGAACCAGCGGTCGAGATATTCATTTTTCATTCCTTTATCTGTTTGGCCAAACATTTAACAAGTGAATTTTCTTTGATAATCGAAACCACCTGATTGTAGATTGGCTCTCTGTAACTGTTGATATAAAGGATTTATTGCTTTAACTCAGAATATTCAAACGATCAATTTTCGTGCATATCATGAATTATTTTCATGTATTGGATATATCATGAACACTTTACCCCCGCTGAACACCTTGCGCGTATTTGAGGCTGCCGGGCGGTTGCTCAGTTTCAATGAAGCAGCCCTTGAGCTAAACCTGACGCCCTCGGCCATCAGCCATGCCATCAAATCACTGGAAGCTTATCTGGGCCTGGCGCTGTTTGATCGACCGGGCCGTGGTGTGGCCCTGACCCCGGAGGGCAAGATATATCTGACGCCGGTGAAGGATGCCCTGACACAGTTGAGCAATGCATCCGGCATGTTGATGCGCCAATCCGAAAACCACCCCCTGACCATCAGCGCCGCACCGGCTTTGACCATTGGCTGGCTGATGCCACGCCTGGCCAGATTTCAGCTTGCCTTTCCTGACATCGAAGTCCGCCTGAGCTCGTCCGCCGACCTTGTTGACCTGCATCGCACGGATATTGATATGGCGATCCGCAGCGGGTCGGGTCATTGGTCTGGCCTGGCCAGTCATTTTCTGATGTCTGAAGAACTGGTGCCGGTCTACAAACCTGGATTGCTTTCGGACAAAGGCGAAGCTCTCAGCAATACTGAGAGCCTCAAACACGCGCCGCTGATTCACATTATGCCCACAATGGGGCAATGGCGCAGTTGGCTTAACGCTCTCGGCATCAAACACCCCGATCCGGAAAAAGGATCAAAGTTTGAATCCAGTGCCGTCGCCATCGAAGCGGCCATTTCCGGACTGGGCGTGGCCCTGGTGCCCAAAGCTTTTGTTGACGAACATCTTAAGGCCGGTCGACTGGAAATTCCTTGCGGCCTGGAGGCGCCGGAGAGTTACGATTTTTATGTCGTCTACCCCAGTGACCAGGCAGAGGTGCCACGCATCGCCGCCTTTCGTGACTGGGTCCTGAAGGAAGTCGAATAGAAGTTGTGCCTACGAGCTTTAAAACGGGCCCAGATGATCGCGAAAACGGTTTTTGATACGCACACCATCGCGCGACGGCAGGATGCGTTCGGGCGAGGTTGGGGCGATGCGTACACTGGCGAACCTTGGACCAGGCGCGTTGCCATGAAGCTGGCCACGCAAATGTTCAACGCCAGGCATCTCTTCGATTTCGACACTCTCAGCAAAACCACAGGCCGTGGCGACTTCCGGTAATTTCAGGCCATACCCTGTATGGCTGGTCTGCATACCGGTTTCGCCATAGTGACCATTGTCCAGCACGACGATGCTGAGATTGGCCGGTTTTTTTACGGCAATGGTCGCAAGACCGCCCAGGCCCATGAGTTGTTCACCATCTCCGGTTATGACCAGCACCGGCCTCGATGGTTGGGCCAAAGCCAGACCGAGACCCATTAAAGCCGCGCCACCCATGGCCCCCCAAAGATAAAAGTTGGCGTGATGATCTTCCACGGCGGCGGCATCGTAAGTGGGCGAGCCGAGGCCTGTGACCAACAACAAGTCCTCGCGGTCGCGCAGTAATTCCGCGACGACCTCACGCCGATCGAGGGTGCCGAAGGGCCTGATCATATCCGTCATCTCGACCACTCCTTCTTGCCGATCAGCTTCTGGCCCAACAGAATTGCGGCGGCCTGATCACCGGCAAAAACCTGGGTGGCCACGGCGTCGACCGTTTGTGCGACCTCTGCCTGATCTTCGAGGCGAAAGCATTGCACACCCATATTTTCCAGCGAGGACTGCGTGGCTTTGCTCATAGGGGCTTGCCAGGGATTAAACTCGGCCCATTCGCCGCGCATGGTCACCAGGGTCAGCAAGGGGAAGCGGCAGGTGTTGGTCAGGCTGAGCATGTTAATGCAGTTACCGACGCCACTGGATTGCATCAACAAGACACCACGCTGCCCTCCCAGCCAGGCTCCGGCCAGCAAGGCAATACCTTCTTCTTCTGTGGTCAATGCCGTGGCTTGCATGTCCGGGTCGGCAATGGCCAGTTCGATCAGGCGGGCATGACCAGCATCTGGCACATAGACCAGTTGCTGAATGCCCTGGCTTTTGAACACTGCATAGACGTCGTCGGGCCAGTTTGCCGCCTGGTTCTCCCCCGCCTGGTTCTCCCCCGCCTGGTTCTCCACAGTTGCGGTCCCTACAACATCACGCTGCCGCCATCGACCATGATGGTCTGGCCGGTGACAAACTTGCTGGCATCCGATGCCAGATAAATAATCGTGCCGGTCATATCATCTGTTGTCAGGTTGGCTTGCAGGCTTTGGTTACCGGCGATCACAGCCAGGGCCTTGTCCTTGACCTCGCCCATAAAGTCGTTGGTACCTTCCGTCAGCACCGCACTGGGGGCCACAGCATTGACCCTGATCCAGCTGCGCCCCAGCTCACGCGCCAGGCTGCGGGTCATGCCGATGACGGCCGCCTTCGAAGTTGCATAATCAATGGCGTAAGGCATGCCATAGGTCGCTGCCAGGGAAGAGATATTGATGATGGAGCCGCCACCGGCCTCTTTCATGGCAGGGACACAGGCCTTGCAGCATTGCCAGATGCCCTTGACGTTGACGTCCATCACCCGGTCCCACTGGTCATCGGACAATTCGTTAAAGCGCCCGCCGCTGATGTCCCCATACAGGGCCGCGTTATTAACCAGGCCATCGATGCGGCCATATTTTTCGACAGCTTTGTCCGCCATATTCTGGCAACTGGCCATGTCCGTGACATCCAGATCAAGCCCCAAAATGTCGCCACCTGCGGCTTCAACAGAAGCAACCGTTTCGCCTGTATCGCGAATATCTCCAGCCACCACTTTGGCACCCTCTGCCGCAAGTGCCTGGGCATAGGCCTGTCCCAGGCCACGCCCGCCACCGGTCACAAGAATGACTTTGCTCTCAAGATTCATGAATTTTTTCCTCTGACAAAATTTCTCTTATTCTGCCTTATTCACCAATTGCCGCAAGCCACCAGGGCATTTTATTAACCCCGCTTCAGGCGTTGAATGGCAGGTATGGTTGTATTTTCAGCTTCGCGACGTTTATTAGACTTTTGAAATAGAAAATAGCGCCTTTGACACAAGTTCGCTAAATTTTTACATAAATTAGTGGCAACTTTAACATTCATTAAAACATTTGACTCATTGCCCGGCCTCAATATTTATTAACCCAGAACGTCAAAGTCTGGATACTGGGTTTATCAACTCAGGGTGTTGATACACTCTTTCCAATATTCTACTTTATGCGAGAACCAAATAAATTGTGGAGCAACAAGATATGAAATCCCCGTCATTCAGCATCGGCATTCGAGGGCGACTCATCGCTGGTTACACAGTCATTGTCGTTATCCTCGTCGCAGCTATTGCCATTACAATGTGGCAAGTCAACGGCATGCAGTCCACGACCCAACGCATTGTTGAATTGCGTATGCCAACAGCAGCCGCCAGTGCAGGTATGGTCAACAACATTAATTCCTCACTCGCCGCATTGCGGGGCTGGATGCTGACCGGGAACGAAATCTTCAAAAAACAACGCGCCACTGTTTGGCAGGACATTGCCAAAACGTCGGCTGAAATGGATAACTACTCGAAAAACTGGACCGTTCCGGCCAATATTGAAAATTGGAACATCTTCAAGACGACCTTGGCTGAATTCAAGCTGGCGCAAGAAAAGACCGAAAAGATTGCCCACAGCGCTGAAGAACAACCGGCGACAAAAATGCTGGTGACCGATGCAGCACCACGTGCCGCCGTGCTCTCCAAAGAAATCACCGCCATGATCAACCAGGAAGCAACATTTGAGCCGACAGCTGATCGCCGTCGCCTTTTGATCTCCATGGCAAACTTTCGCGGCAGTCTGGGACTGGGACTTGCCAACATCCGCGCATATTTGCTAACCGGCGAAAAGAAATTTGCCACCAATTTCAACAAGCTGTGGAAAGGAAACGACAAGGCCTTTAAGGAAATCGGTCAATCGGCATCCTTGTTGCGGCCCGGCCAACTGACTTCTTTCAACAAGATTGTGAAAGCCAGAAAAGATTTTGCATCATTGCCACCAAAGATGTTTGCCATTCGCGGTTCAAAGAAATGGAATATGGCGAACTACACCCTGGTTTCCGAAGCAGCCCCCAGAGCGGGCAAACTGCTGACAATCCTGTCCGGTGAGATGGCCGACGACGGCACGCGGGCCGGCGGTATGGTTGCGAACCAGCGGGGTTTGCTGGTCAAAGATGGTGTCGGTGCGGCTGATGATGCCTCGACACTTGTCACCGAGTTGTGGATTTTGCTGCTGGCAGGGGTTGTCATTGCAGCATTCGTCAGCATCGTCAGTGCCCGCTCCATCATTGGCCCAATCAAGGCCATCATTCATGTCATGGACGAACTGACCAACGGCAATCTGGAAGTTGATATCCCAGGGCTGGAACGTTCGGACGAAAATGGTGACATGGCGCGTGCTGTTGAAGTCTTCAAGCAGAACGCCATCGAAAAGGTTCGTCTGGAAGAGGAAGAAAAACAGGCCGCTGTGGAACGTGAACGTCAGGAGCAGGCCGAGCGTGACCGCGAAGCCGCAGACAACGAAGCCCGGGCCACGCGCCAGGCACATATTGAAACCCTGACAAACAATTTCGGGGACGTCGCGGAGACGGCTCTTGGCAGTGTTGCGGCACAATCAGAGCAAATGAAATCTTCGGCTCTGTCTATGTCGGATATCGCCAAAAATACTGAAACCGAAAGTGTCGCTGTGGCTTCGGCTGCAGAAGAGGCCAGCGTCAGCGTGCAAACCGTCGCTAGTGCATCTGAGGAACTGAGCTCGTCTATCGGCGAAATCAGTCGTCAGGTGAGCCACTCGGCTGAAATTTCGGGCAAGGCTGTGGTTGCTGCAAACACGACGAATAATACCATTCAGCAACTGGCGGAAGGATCCCGCCAAATAGGCGAGGTTATTGATCTGATCAATGACATTGCCGAGCAAACCAACCTGCTTGCACTGAACGCCACCATTGAAGCGGCCCGTGCCGGTGATGCCGGCAAGGGTTTTGCTGTGGTGGCTTCGGAAGTCAAGAACCTTGCCAGCCAGACGGCCAAGGCCACGGAAGACATTGGCGTACAGATTTCTGCCATCCAGGGATCGACCAATGAGGCTGTGTCGGCAATTGAAGGTATCTCAACAACCATCGCCGAGATGAATGAAATTGCTACCAACATTGCCTCAGCAGTTGAAGAACAAGGGGCTGCAACCGCGGAGATCAGCCGGAGTGTTCAGGAAGCGGCAAGCGGCACAACCGAAGTTTCCCAGAACATTGTCAAGGTAAAGAGTGGTGCAGAACAGACCGGCGAAGCATCCGGAAACGTTCAAAATTCAGCCGAGGAACTGGCTGGTGAATTTGACAAGTTCCGCCGTGAAATCGAAGGCTTCCTTGCCGACATCAAGGCTGCCTGACAACGAGGCCTTTCAGGCAAAGATCAACGGCCCAAAGATCAACGGCAAGGCGCGGGAGAACCGAGGCCTTGCCGTTTTTTTGTGGAGCGACCCGGTAATTAACCCCAAGCACATCTATGAACAGGTATTTTTACGACCAAACACTGGCATCCTTGACGATCACCGCAAACCGGTCGGACAAGGCCACCAAAGCCGCCCGGTGCAGATCATCCGCTGCCAACACACCGCCCTGCCCGTCCGGCAAATCGCGGGTGGCACAAGCCACGTCGACCACGGTATTTGAATAGCCAAGGTCCATGGCAACACGGGCCGTGGAGGAAATACACATATGTGTCATGAAGCCCGCCAGCACCAGTTTGGTGCGCCCGGTGGCTTCCAGCACGGCGTGCAGATCAGTCCCGGCAAAACTGTTGGGCAGGCCCTTGGCGACAATTGCTTCACCTGAAAGCGGTGTGACCTCGGCGGCTTCTGCACCACTGGGCCCCTCAGGATCAAACATGCCACCGCCCGCTGGCCCATGATGCACCACATGCACGACGGGTGCGCCCGCACCGCGCGCCAGATCCAGCAATTTCGCACATTCCTTCAGGGCCGGTGCCACGCCCGGCAAAGCCAGGGCACCATCGACATATTCCTGCTGACAATCAATCAGCACCAGCACTGCATCGTCCCAGGACGGCGGTGCCATGTTCGCACCAGACATTTCAAGCAGGGTTTTGGGGGTCGACATAGTGGCTTCTCCTGAAGGCAATTTTCATTTCAGAAAGCCTACGCCAGCCAACAAAAGATTTCCAGATCAGCTGGCTTCAGATTTTTTGGTCTCAGACTTCCTCAATCACCGAGGTGCCCTTTGAACGATCCCCGGTCAGCCATTGCCACGCCTCATGAAAGCGCAACCGGCCATCGGGCAAAAGTTCAGGCGTCGATAAACACTGCCCGGCCATAACTTCGCCCGCCGCATTCACATGATGATAGGCAAACTGCAACTGGCCCGACGGCAAAACCTTGCCCACCAAATGGCCCATAACCACATCCCCACCGGCATAATCCGCCTGGATGATGTCGCCGTCCTGGAAATAGTGAAAGACAGTGCCTTCACCCACGTCACCGTTTTCGACGTTTGATACGGGGCGAAAGGTTTTGTTGTTGACCGAAAAGGTCAACATACCCTACTCCACCGTCACCGACTTCGCCAGGTTCCTTGGCTGGTCCACGTCCGTGCCTTTGGCGACGGCGACGTGGTAGGCCAATAACTGAACCGGGATGGCATAGAGGATAGGTGCCACAAAAGGGTCGACGGCTGGCAGGGCGATGCTGGCTTCGGCGGCGTCGCCGAGTTTGGCGATGCCGGCATCATCAGACAGGAAGACCACGCGGGCGCCACGGGCCATGATTTCCTGCATGTTGGAGGCGGTTTTGTCGAAAAGGTTATCGGAGGGGGCGATAACGATGACGGGCACGCTTTCATCGATCAAGGCGATGGGGCCGTGTTTCAGTTCACCGGCGGCAAAACCTTCGGCGTGGATGTAGGAGATTTCTTTTAATTTGAGCGCGCCTTCGAGGGCGATGGGGTAGCTGACACCGCGCCCGATATACAAAATATCTCGGGCTTCACAGATATCCTGAGCCAGATCGCGCAGGCGTTCGTCGTGGTTGAGAACTTCGGCAGCGCGTGACGGCACTTCGGCGATAGCAGCTGACAAGCGCGCTTCTTCCGCACTGTCGATGGCCCCGCGTGCCACAGCCGTGGCAATAACAAAACAGGCCAGCGTCACCAGCTGACAGGTAAAGGCCTTGGTGGAGGCCACACCGATTTCTGGCCCGGCATGGGTCGGCAGAACATAATCCGCAGTCCGCTCCATGGAACTTTCCGGCACATTGACAATCACTGCCGTGTGCTGGCCATGCTCCGTGGCATATTTTAAGGCGGCAAGCGTATCGGCGGTTTCTCCCGACTGGGAAATAAACAAAGCCAGGCCACCCTCCACCAATGGCGCTGAGCGATAACGGAATTCAGAGGCGATATCGATATCCACGGCCAGACCGGCAACCTGTTCAAACCAGTATTTGGCGATCATGGCGGCATAAAAGGACGTGCCACAGGCGATGATGGTGACCTTTGGTACAGACGCCAGATCAAAGGGCGCTTCGGGGATCTGAATGGTGCGGCTGGCTGGATTGAAATAGGTGTTCAGGGTCTCGCCGATGACGGCGGGCTGTTCATAGATTTCCTTCAACATGAAATGGCGATGGTTGCCCTTGCCTACCAGGCCGCCAGAAACCGAAGAGAGTTTCACCTCCCGTTCGACAACCGCGTCTTCTGCGGTGCGGATTTCAGCCCCGGTGCGATTGAGGATGGCCCAATCGCCTTCTTCCAAATATGTCACACGATCCGACAGACCCGCCAGGGCCATGGCGTCGGAGCCCAGATACATCTCACCATCGCCCCAGCCGACAACCAAAGGAGAGCCGCGACGGGCACCGATCATCAGGTTATGTTCGCCGGAAAAGATAATGGCCAACGCAAAGGCCCCTTCGAGACGCTTCAGGGCTTTGCCGGTAGCGGCCACCGGATCGTCACCTTCTGCCATTAAGTGTGAGATCAGTTGCACGACGACTTCCGTGTCGGTGTCGGAAGCAAAGTTGCAGCCGGCCTTGGTCAGCTCGACCCGGATTTCCCTGTAATTTTCGATGATGCCGTTGTGCACCAGGGCCACACGACTGGTGGCATGGGGATGGGCGTTGACTTCGTTGGGCACGCCATGGGTGGCCCAGCGGGTATGGCCGATGCCGACGTCACCGCTTAGCGGATCGCTCGCCTGACGGACCTCAAGATTGATCAGTTTGCCTTCAGCCCGGCGGCGATCAATATGCCCGTTGACCAGGGTGGCAATCCCGGCGCTGTCATAGCCGCGATATTCCAGCCGCCGTAAACCTTCAATCAGGCGCGGAGCCACATCGCTTTCACCAATAACACCAACAATGCCACACATATTATTTGTCCTGTTTCGTGTTGTCGTTTTGGCGGGCTTCTTTTTCTGACCGATAGCGTTTGCGCAACCTCTCGGCCCCACCGGCAATGTTCTTTTGCGGTGCACGTGTGACCGTCAAGTCATCAGCAGCCACGTCATTGCTGATGGTACTGCCCGCCCCCACAGTTGCGCCATCACCGATTTTCACCGGGGCCACCAGAGCCGAGTTCGAGCCGATGAAGGCCCCGGCCCCGATGTCGGTGTGGGACTTGTTGAAACCATCGTAATTGCAGGTGATGGTCCCCGCGCCGATATTGGCTTTCATCCCCACACGGGCATCGCCGATATAACTTAAATGATTGACCTTGGCTCCGGCTTCAATTTTGGCTTTTTTGATTTCAACAAAATTACCGACCTTGGTATCTTCTGCAAGTTCGGTGCCGGGGCGCAGGCGGGCAAAGGGGCCAATGACTGCCCCGTCACCAATGATAGCGCCTTCGATATGGCTGAAGCCCTTGATGGTGACATTATCCTGCACCACGACGCCCGGTCCAAAGAATACATTGGGTTCAATATAAACATCGCGTCCAACGACCGTGTCGGCAGAAAACCAGACCGTGCCTGGATCAACCAGGGTGGCCCCCCCCGCCAGGACCTTTGCTCGCAAGCGATCCTGCAAGGTGGCCTCGGCAGCGGCCAGGGCCGTGCGATGATCGACGCCCATTATTTCCTGCTCATCCCCTTCAATCACAGCACAGACCCGACCGTTTTTGGCGGCTTCGGCGATGATGTCGGTGAGGTAATATTCACCCTTGGCATTGTCGTTGCCAAGGTTGGCCAGCAGATCAAAAGCGATTGCACCATCCAGCACCATGACACCGCCATTGCACAAGTTGATGGCTTTTTCGGTCTCATTGGCATCGCGGGCTTCGACGATGCGGGCGAGGTGATCGCTGTCATCAAGCACCAGACGGCCGTACAGTGCCGGATCAGCGGGACGAAAGCCAAAAACGACGACGGCCGGGTTATCGGCCTGATGACGACGGTCGATCAGCAACTGCAAGGTTTCAGGGCGTATCAGGGGGGTATCGCCATAGACAACCATGATATCGCCGCCGAAGCCTTCCAGGGCTGCGCGGGCTTGCAACACGGCATGTCCGGTGCCCAAAGGTGGATCCTGAATGGCGACCTCGGCTCCTTGCGATGACGCCAGCCCCGCCACATCATCCTGGCCACGTCCGGCCACAACAACGACCGGAGACGCATCAAGGCTGGCAACAGCGGCCAGCACGTGGCCCAGCAAAGCCTCCCCCGCAATTTCATGCAGAACTTTCGAGACAGCAGAATTCATACGTGTACTTTGACCGGCGGCCAGCACGACGGCGGCGAGATCTATAGATGCAGTTGGCAAGGAAACCTCGGTTATCAAGTTCGACAAAAAGCGGCGTAAACCAATTTCAGGTAAAAATTTGGCCCAAAATACATGTTTTGCCTTGTCACAGGACACTCTGCCATGAATAAAGAACCATTCATTTTGACTCGGCAAAGCAAAACAGGTTTTCGCCCCATTGTTTGCCACACCTGTGCCACGCCGCCAAGTCACGTTTTACAACCATATCTTACGACTATTTATATCAGCCAGGACCGCCATGCCATTCCCCGTATTCGAAGCCCCGCTACCCAGCGCTGTCGTATTTGATCTGGACGGCACCCTTGTCGATAGTGCCCCCGATCTGTTGCCAGCAACCAACCACGCCCTGGCCCTGATTGACCGTGCGCCGGTCACCCTGCAAGCCTTGCGCGGCATGGTCGGCGGGGGCTTGCGACAAATGATCAAACTGGGGGCCGAAGCATCCGGTGGCCCGGTGGAAGAAGCCGTTCTGGATCGGCTGCTGGCGGCAGGTATGGTGCATTATGCTGACCACATCAGTGACAATACAACAATCTATGACGGTGTGATTGAAAATCTTGAATCTCTGGCAGCCGCCAAAGTGCCCATGGCTGTTTGTACCAACAAAACAGCGCACTTTGCCCGGCGGCTGATCAGTGATCTACATCTGACACCCTATTTCAGCGCCATTTTGGGCGGCGATTCATTGGCCGTTTGCAAACCCGATGGCGATCACATCCGGACCGCCATTCGCGAAGCGGGAGCCGACGCGGCAGGTGCCGTCATGGTCGGCGATTCCATCACAGATGTTGAAGGCGCCCGCAATGCCGGCGTTCCCGTGGTGCTGGTCTCATTTGGCTACACCGTGACCCCGGCACGCGAGCTGGGGGCTGATGCGGTCATTGACCATTTTGACGACCTGTCAAAAGCATTGGCCAGCTTGAATAATTGATCTACATTTTGCTTTGGAACAATAATAAAAGGCGATATTCATGAAAGACCTGATCGCTGCGCTGCCCAAGGCTGAGCTTCATTTACATATAGAAGGATCGCTGGAGCCTGAATTGCTGTTCAGCATCGCGGCGCGCAACAACATCGACATTCCCTATGCCAGTGTCGATGAATTGCGACAAGCCTATCGCTTTTCCAATTTACAGGAATTTCTCGACATCTATTACCAGGGCATGAACGTGCTCAGGGTGGAACAGGACTTTTACGACCTGACCACGGCCTATCTTGACCGCTGTGCAGTCGACAATGTGCGTCACGTGGAAATCTTCTTCGATCCACAAGGCCACACGTCGCGCGGTGTTTCTTTTGACACCGTTATCAAGGGCATTGTCGCCGCACTGGAAGATGGCGAAAAAACTCATGGCATCAGCTGGTGCCTGATCATGAGTTTCTTGCGCCACCTGAGCGAAGAAGACGGCTTCGAAACCCTGAAACAGGCTGAGCCCTGGCTTGATCAAATTACGGGCGTTGGCCTGGACAGTTCCGAAAGCGGACACCCGCCTCGCAAATTCGCCCGCCTGTTCGCCCAGTGCCGAAAGCTCGGTCTGAAACTATGTATGCATGCGGGTGAAGAAGGGCCGCCAGCCTATGTTCATGAGGCAATCTTCGATATTGGTGTCGACCGGATTGACCACGGCAATCGCGCCATGGAAGACCCGGACCTGATCGCCGCCATTATCGACCGCAATCTCACCCTGACAGTTTGCCCCTTGTCCAATACAGCGCTGAAAGTCATAGATAAAATAGAAGACAGCCCCGTTGGCAATATGCTCGACAAGGGTATTTCAGTGACCATTAATTCCGATGACCCGGCCTATTTTGGTGGCTATATGAACGCAAATTATCTGGCCACCACCGAAGGGCTGGGCCTGAGTTCAGAACAGGTCAAGCAGCTCGCCATCAACAGTTTCTCGGGATCATTTTTGCCCAAAGCCGACAAAGCCCTTCATATTGCTTCCATTAACCATCAAGATTGATAATTACGGACTCAAATTCGAAGCAAATACATTTAGAACCATTTTTTATCGGCGACCAAGGGTCAAGTCCCACCCGGCCATAAGACAGGTGTTAACCGACATGCAGTTCAAATTGTTTTTAGATGACAGATAATCGGGATGATCCGTCGGCGATTGAGCGTGACCGCCTGATCGATTTCGCCAGGGCAGTTGATGGCTGGCTCTGGGAAATGGACGAAAATTTCCGCTTTACCTATATATCGGGAAATGTTGAAGAACTGACAGGTCTTCCGGCTTTATGGTATCATGGCAAAACACGGGAAGAACTTGGGGCCCCCGATGTATCGAACGAAGAGTGGCTGGAACATCTGGCAATGATGCAGCGCCACGAACCCTTCAGGAAATTTGTCTATCGTCGCAGGGGGTCAGGAGACGCCGTGTGGCTGCGCAGCGACGGGTTTCCCTTATTCGACAGAGACAGAAATTTCACAGGCTATCGCGGTGTTGGCCGGCTCGTCACCCGCGAGGTTGAAGCGCAACGTGACGCCACACGATCACAACATCTGTTATCCGTCGCCATTGATCATATGGATGAATCATTTTCTTTGTGGGACGACGAAGACAAACTGATTGTTTCCAATAAAAAGTTTAGCGACGTTAACAGTGGTGTCGCTGAACATTGCAAGCCTGGCGTCAAAAGCGAAGATTATTACCGGGCAATGGTCTTGGCAGGATTGGTGCCCCCGGCTGTTGGCAGAGAGGAAGAGTGGCTGCGTAATCGCCTGTACCACCACCTCAATCCCGGACCGCCGATGGAAATCGAAAGACAGGACGGTCGCTGGTTCCGGGTCAATGAGCACAAGATCCCCGATGTTGGCACAGCATCTATCGCCACCGATATCACCGAGAAGAAAAACTCAGAAATCGCTGTTCTGAAAAATGAACAGCGATTTCGCGATATTGCCGATGTTTCAACCGACTGGTACTGGGAAACGGACGCGCAAAACCGCTATGCCTTTTTTAGTGAAACCATGGAAGAAAGAACGGGTGTTCCAAGCTCAAGTGTCCTGGGTAAAAAACGAACTGAAATTATGTCCAGGCAATTCGAAGACTCTCCTGAATGGAAAAGCCATTTGGAGGATTTGAAGGAACACAGACCTTTCAAAAACCTTGAATACCCCTATTTGAAACCAGACGGATCGTTCGGCTGGACGCGGGTCAATGGAAAACCTGTTTTTGATGTAGACGGGAATTTCGCCGGCTATCGTGGTGCCGCAACTGAAATTTCAGAACTACATCGAATTGCAGAGGAGATGATTGCCGCGCGGGAACGTGCTGAGGCCGCCAACAAGGCCAAAACCGATTTTCTCTCCAGCATCAGTCACGAGTTGCGCACGCCCATGAATTCAATTCTGGGCTTCAGTCAGCTCATGGCAGATGATCCAGAGCAACCATTGAGCGAAGATCAGGCGGACAGCCTTAAGCAGATTATAACTAGTGGGCAGCACTTGCTGCAGCTCATAAACGAATTGCTCGATCTTGCCCAAATCGAATCTGGCAAAATGACAATTCATTCAGAAACCATATCCTTTTTGGATCTTCTGGACAGCTGCCTTGGCGGCATTTCCACCTTGGCAGAAAGTTACGAAATTTCTATCCAGACCGAAACGACTGAAGAAATTTTGCTGCGGGCCGACGAGGCACGCTTGCGGCAAATATTACTGAACCTGCTGAGTAATGCGATCAAGTACAACCGACCTTCCGGCAAGGTCACGATCAAGACGGTCTTGCGCGGTACCATATGCCGTATTTATGTAACGGATACCGGAGCAGGTTTGGCCGAGGAAGACGCAACAAAGGTTTTTGAGCCCTTTAACCGATTAGGTTGGGAAAACAGCGAAACAGAAGGCACGGGTATTGGTCTCGCAATCAGCAAGCGCCTGATAGAGGCGATGCACGGCAACATTGGCTATACAAGCGAGACGGGTGAAGGCACGTCCTTCTGGATTGATGTGCCTTTGGACAGGCACAGGATTATCCGACGCACGCCAAAGAATTCAAATGCGAATTCAAATATCGTAGAAAGGCAGGAAGTGTCCCGCGGTTTTCCTTCAACCAAAACTTTCAAATTGCTTTATGTTGAAGACAACAAAGCCAATGTCACCCTCATGCAACAGGTGATCAAGCGACAGAAAAATGCTCAGCTGTACATCGCTGAAACAGCAGAAGCCGGTCTGATCCAGGTCGCTGAGATCCAACCTGATATTATTGTCATGGATATTAATTTGCCTGGCATGGACGGTTTTGAAGCCCTGGATGCCTTGAAGTCAAATTCCGACACCAGAGATATCCCCGTCATCGCATTAAGTGCGGATGCCATGCCGCACCAGGTTGCAAAAGGCCAACAGCTCGGATTCACATCCTACTTGACCAAGCCGCTTGATATTCCGGAATTTGAGAAAATTCTGAAAGAGCTGCTGACAGACTGAGCCAGATAAGCCTCAGCAGTCGTTCCAAACAGAACTTGAAACGAACTTAATCACCGGATGCGATCTCTTCTTTCAACAGGCCTGTACGAAAATACAAGGCAGCCGACTGATACCAGGATATTGCCTCGTCGATCAACTGCGCGTCCGTCAATCGGTTAGCGTGGTCCTTGTTTTGAGTCAGTCCTGACTGTACCACAGGATCCTGCCGCACATTCAATACAACCAGCCGATCACCTTTCAGATAACCAAGCTTTTGATAGGTACTGATGAAGGCCCGCTCTCGCCCTGGCTTCAAGGTCGCCATATCATAGCCGAAAAAGCGGCTGGAATATTCCAGACCCAACCAGCCCAGAAGCGTTGGCCCAATGTCGATTTGGCTCATCAGACGGTCCATGGTACCTGGCTCGATCAGGTCCGGTGCGTACCAGACCATGGGGATGTGATAGCGCGACAGGGGCAGGTCTGTCTTGCCTGCGGCTTTGGCCGTATGGTCGGCAACAATTATGAACAAGGTATTCTTGAACCAGGGTTTTTCAGCGGCCCGGCGCAAGAAATCACCGATGGCCCAGTCAGTGTATTGAACCGCTCCTTCACGTTTCTTTTGTGGCTGTTCGACCCGGTTTTCCGGAAAGGTATATGGCCGGTGGTTTGATGTTGTCATAACATGGGCGAAAAAGCGTTTACCTTTGGCGTGTTCCCGATCCATGCGCGACATGGCGAGGGTGTATAAATCTTCATCGGCGATGCCCCAGATATTTTCCGCATGCACTTTGATGCCTTCTTTATCAACATCAGTGCGGTCGGCAACCTTGAAGCCGTTGCCAGCAAAATAGGCATTCATATTGTCAAAAAAGCCATAGCCACCATAGACCCACCAGGGTGCCCAGCCTTTTTCCTTCAGGGTCGCGCCAAGATTGACCAGACCATCATTATTGGGTCGGCGGACAATGCTTTGGCCAGGCGTCGGTGGTGTGCCAACGCTCAACGCCTCCAGCCCGCGTACAGTGCGGGTGCCAGTGGCATAAAGCTTGGTAAACCACAGGCCTTTGTCGGCCAGCTTATCCAGTTCCGGGGTCAGCCCTTCTTTGTTACCAAATCGCCCGACATAGTCAGCGGACAGGCTTTCCACCGAGACCAAGACGACATTGATGTCTTTCCTGGCGACACGGGCAGTAATTTTGCGCTCAATACCGCTGGCAGAAACAAAACTGGCCTCTGGCTGGTGGACCAGTGTTCTGATGTCTCTATCCAGATCATCGGCTTTCAGGGTTGGGTAATATTTTTCGTAATCCAGTTCATTATGGCGATAGGCATGGAACAAGGCGTAAAAGCCATTGTTGGAAAGTTGCGATACAAAGGCATTGGTTTTTGACTCAGCTGTTTCCTGATCAACAATGGCAAAGCCCAAAGCCGCGACAAGACCGGCTGCAACGACCCGGCTCCAGCGACGCAGCCAGGGGGCGGGAATATCCCTGCTGCCACGCGGCCAGCTGACCCAGGTTAAAACCAGACAAGCAGCGACGATGATCGAGGTCCACAAATTAATCGGATAGCTTTCGCGAATATTACCAATGACTTCGTGGGTATAAACCAGATAATCAACGGCGATGAAGTCAAAGCGGTTGCCAAATTCAGCCCAGAATGTGAACTCAGACGTCGCCACGACGCAGAACAAAACCAGATACCCGCAACCAACAAGAGAAGCGAAACGCCGCTCCCATTTATGCATATGGTGATCTTCGCGCCATTCCGGCACTACCGCATCATAAATCGTCCAGGGGATCATGAACCAGGGCAGAACGGTCAGATCAAACAACAACCCGACAACGATGAAGCGAGGCCATTCGGTAAAGCCAAAGCTTTCGCCACTGAACATGGCCAAACCGATGCGCGTCGCAAAGGATATGAGCAAAAAATTCGCGGCGATCCAGATCAGCCGCTTCACGCCTCGGGTCATGCACTACTTCTTTCAGGTAAGCGTCACAAACAATCATTGAGCCAGCCTCGGCTGACTGTCCGCCCAACTGTCAATTTGGCAGGACAGGCGATTGGCCGGGCGGTCAACTTACTTACCTGATCACCACACAACAAGCTTCAAATAGAAATAGGATACGCAGTTATTGCCATCCCGGGCCTGATCAAGCCTTTTCAGACCGCATGCTGCCTGAACTCAGGGCCTGGCGACGTTCCCGTTTCAGGCGCTTTTGAATCATCGGCGGACATTTATGATCGTCATAATAAAGGGTCTGACAATGCAGGCACTGCAGGCATTCATTGGGATTGATATGGCCATCCGGATGGATCGCCTGGACCATGCATTCACGCGAACAACGCTGGCAGGGATTGCCGCATTCGCGATAACGGCGTAGCCATTCGTTCATGCGCATCCGCCCTGGAATACCAAGGGCGCCGCCCAACGGACAAAGATAGCGACAGAAGAAGCGTTCGATGAACAGGCCTACGAGCAGAATACCGACGGCAAAGAACACAAAGGGCCAACTGCGCTGGAACGCCAGAATGATGGTTGTCTTGAATGGTTCAATCTCGGCCAGATGTTCAGCCAGTTCGAAGGATTCAAGCGAGACCCCAAACAATCCCAGGAAGATCAGATATTTCAGCGGCCAGGCCCGCTCATGCAAAGCCCAGGGCACCGTGATTTGGGGAATTTTGAAAAACTTTGCAATCCGGTTCAGTAATTCCTGCAAGGCACCAAAGGGACAGAGCCAACCGCAATAAACCCCCCGCCCCCAAAACAACAGAGATGCCGCCACCGACCCCCAAAGAATGAAAATCAGCGGTTCCAGCAAGAAGAAGTCCCAGTGGAAACCTTGCATCATGGCACCAGCGAAGGTCAGAACATTGACGATGGAGAGCTGGGCCTGGGCGTAAAAGCCGATCCACAGCACAGTATAAACCAGGAAAGCGATGCGCAGGCGGTCTGTCAGCACGGGTCTCTTGGCCAGCCAGTCCTGGAAGAAGAACATGGCGGTCAACACAGTCAGGCCCAGGCCCAGGATGATGATATCGGGGATCTTTGAAATCCAGATTTTAACCCACAATGGATCACCTAGTCTTGTGGACTCCGCTTCCGCCTTGCCCCCATCAGAATTTGAAACAGACGCGGCCATCTTGGGTAGATGCTTTTCAACATATTTTGGCGGTGTGACATAGCCAACATCAAAGGTCAGAAATTCCTTTTTGATGGGACCAATCGCGCGATGGACCAATAGCTGGATTCGCCATGGCAGGGCCGGATCAAATCCACTGTCCGCAGGAATAACAAACAAGCCGGTTTCAGCCAGATGCGGCGCACCGTCTGCGGCAAAATCAGCCAGGCGTTTATGGGCCTTGGATCTGAACCGGACACTGTAATCACCCTGGATTAACTGGATGCGGTCAAAAATACCGCCGCGAACATAACCCGATCCCTTGAAGGAATAACGCCCCGACCCGGCCATCAGGATCGCGTGTTCGCCCGGCTTCAGGGCGGCCATCATATTCTTGTATTCCTGATCACCCACCAGACTGTGCGCAATGGACGGGATGGACGCATTCGCAATATAGAAGTCGACAAAGGCATCACCATCCGGACCTGGTTCCGGACGCGCAGCGGCCTTTGTCTTGCCGGCACCTTCGAAGGCCGCATTAACATCAGCAACGGAAATCAGACGACGGCGAACGGAGCCATCACCGAGCATGGTCATCCAATCCAGTTTTTCATCGAGATTTTTGCGTACGCTGTAGGTGATCCGGTTTTTGTCGGCACTGGGATCCTTCAGACCACCAATACCCCGTGCCCGCATCACCCGAATAGCAGCGCGAACAATGGTGTCATCAATGATCATCACCGTTACCGTGGCACCACTGACGATATCCAGCTCGCGATCATCCTTGCCGGTCTTGGCAATATCCAGCACGTTCAGGCCGATATAATTGTCGATGAAGTCGTGCACCTTTTTGACAGGAATGCCGACCAGCACAATGGGTTCGGAATGTTTCACCATACGGGCACCGGTAATCAACCCTTTGGTATCCACGCCGACAACGATGTGAATGGGTTTGCCGGAATAGCCGGTGGCATTCACCACGGCTGAATTCAGAAAGACATAGCCGACAAGATCATCCCCTTTGTAGGCCGGGGCAGATGGTGGCGATCCCTCCTCTGGCCCAAGTCGATCAGCACCCGGGAAAATTTTTGCCAGATCAAATTTGTCCGCAAACTTGTTAATGTCGGCGGCCAAAACATCAGCCGCAACACCTGGCAACATCAAGGCCAGCACAAGTCCTGCCACGGATAACAGGGTACGCAGTCTGAACAGGCTGGACAGGGTGGTTTTCAAAGCGAGATCCTCAAATTAAGTGGCACATCCGACGGGGCAAAAAGTCGCAGGACAATAAAGCATATGACAGGTTTCATGGGTGGCTGGAACGCCTGGATTATGATCTATTCAGTATACACAAGGTGCCAACACATGACTCTTGATATCCAGAACCCACCCACCGATCTGACGCTTGAGAGTTTAGCGCATCTTGCGGCCTCTCTGGAACGTGCAGCTGCCGCGACCTATTGTCGCCTGGCAACGGAAATGAAAAAACTTCATAACCCGGATGCGGTCGAAATGTTTAAACGTCTGGTTGAAATCGAACAGGGCTATGAGACAGAAACCGAACAATGGGCCACCAGTCTTGGCCTCGATCCGGACGTCATCAAGACTTCAGAAAATGCTGATGATTCCCTGCGGGCAAATGCCGGAGACGAGAGAATGCGCCGGGCAGCGACAGATGTCCTGTTGACCCCCTGGCAAGCCCTGAACCTGGCCGTAAAGAATGAAAAAGAATCTTTCGAATTTTTTTCGGCCCTGGCCGCAAATGCCGAACAAGAAGATGTCCGACAACAATCAGAAAATATTGCCGCAAAAAAACTGGAGCATATTGCCTTGCTGCGGCTGGAGCGGAAACGGACCTGGCGCACGAATGAACGTGCTCGACTGGAATCCATTGTCGGACGTGACACCCCCCTCACCCTGGCATCTTTCGAAGAAACAACGACCCGTTTGAAGACAGCATTACGTCGACGTTACCTGGACCTGGCCACAGAAGCTGATCCCTTGGCAGATGACATGGCAAATAACGTGGTAAATAACCTGACAGCCACCTTGCTGCGCGATCTGGCGGCGGAAATTCCTGACCTCAATGGCCAAAATGCAGAGCTCTCATCCTTGCCGGATATTCCACTGCATACCGACCTTCCCGCTGTTATGCGGGCAGCATTACGTGAAACAGAAGCTGCATTTGACGCCTTTATGAGCGTCGCCGCCCATGCGGCCAGTGAAGATATTGTTGACGCAGCCCAAGAAGAAGCCGGTGAGTGCGTGGCACGCCTGGAACGCCTGCGTGATGGTTTGACCGTCCACATTTCTGAACTGACTTTTTAATCAACGTCTTCCTGAGCAAAAGTCTTCCTGATCAAAAATCAGGCGCGGATATCTTCAAAACTTCCATCGTGGTGCAAAATATATGCAGCCTCGGCCCCGGCCTGTTTCAGACAATCAGCAACTTTTTCAGATGGCAAACAGGACAGCGCCGTGGACAAGGCATCTGCTGTCGCCGCCAGGGACGCCTTCACGGTAACACTGGCATAAAGCTGACTGGCACTGCCGGTTTGCGGGTTGAATAAATGATGTAGCGAACTGTTGCTGTGGAAGGTCTGACCGTAGCCACCCGACGTGGCCGTAGCCTGGTTTTCCACCTGAAGAGTACGCACAGTGCCTTGGTTATCCTTTGGATCGCGAATGCCCACGCGCCAGGGTCTGGCGTCGGGATGTTCGTCCAAGGCCCTTGTTTCGCCCATATCAACCAGAACATTTTTCAGACCTTCTGCGCGCAGGAGGTCCGCCACACGGTCGGTTATATAGCCTTGAGCAAAGCCGTTCAGCGTGATGGCCATGCCGGGTTTGGCAAGTTCAATACGGTCCGGGTTAATCAGGATGTGCCGGTAATCCACAAGGTTCCTGGCGGCCTCGATATCCTGGGCTGAAGGACCTTCCGGGTCTGGATCAGCTTTTGAGAAATGCCCGGCATAAAGTTGCCATAAGGGCTGCACAGAAACATCAAAGGCACCGCCACAAATGTCACTGATGCGACGACAATCAGCCAGCGCCTGAACCAGTTCCAGGGGTGGATAGTCGAGGAAGCCTTTTTGGTTCAATTGCACAAGCGCCGAACCTTCACGGTACAGACTGAAAATATTTTCCAGCCGGCTGACTTCTGCAACACAGGCCGAGACGATACGAGCTGCTTCCTTTTTGTCCGGATGGTGCAGCAGCAAACTGGCTTTGGCGCCCAGTGCTGTGCCCTGCCAGCGCCAGGGAGCCGCCGTTGCAGCGTCGGCAAAGGCTTGGCTATTGGCGATGCTGCCCGCTGTCACACTGGCGGCGGCGCTAATGGTGATGAAACGGCGGCGATTGATTTGCATCGTCAATTTGTTTTTCCTTCAGGGTCGGCATCAAGACTGGAGGTTTGATCGGCATCCAGAACATAACTGCGCGGCACTTCTGAGTAGGTTACTACTTCACCGCCAAAGTCCTGCATGAATTTTGTGGCCGCAACCTGATTACCAAAGGGCACAGCTTCTGCAGCCCCCATGCCACCACGTTTGGAACTGTCAATCACATACCAGGCCCTGCGGGCGTCGATCCACTTGGCTCCGGCAGTATCTGTCCAGTTTATCACGGTCGCCATATCCGTGACATAAATCACGGCAACACTTTTGGCAGATTCTGGCAGCATGGAAAAGGCCAGGGCATCACGGGCCGAGGTAAACCAGAAAGGTGCTGTCCCGCCTTTGACAAAGGCATGGGCCTTGGGGCCTGGGTGATCGAGGATGGTCATATTGCAGAAATGACCTGTGGCATCCAGGGTCAGGTCAACCGGCTTTGGTAACTTGGCAACTTCATCCGGGCCACAAGCAGTCAAGGCCAGCAGGCCCAGCAAAATAACGGAAGTTTTGAGACAATTTACCATGCTAGATTTCCTTGCGCTGGAACAGCCACGTGGCCAGGCCCAGGGGCACAACAATCCAGCCGAATTGTACGCCCAGCAGGGAAAGCGGAGAAAACTCGGCATTGGCAGACAAACCAATGGTGCCGGTAAATGTGGCCATACCTTCAAAGCCCGCCAGATTGAACAGTCGGTAGGCATCTGTCGGATTGGCTAATAGAAGTGCGTTAAAGACCGATCCGCTGATACTGTTACCACCATCTGCCACCAGCAAACCCAACAGCGCCATATCGTAGATCAGCACAAACATTAACCAGACGGCGACGGCAGTTCCGGCGGCAGTGGCGCGTTCCTTGACGATGGTGCTGATCAGATAACCAATAGCCAGGAAGGCCGCACCCAACAACACGGACGATCCGATCACGGCGGCAAAGGCAAACCAGTTGGCATTGTCTGCTTCAACACCCTGGGCAACCAGAACAGCCCCGGCAGAGCCATAACCCACGACAGTCGCAAAGGCCAGCACGGCCAGATGACCCAAAAACTTGCCGCCAATGGCATGCCAGCGCGCCAAGGGGTACGACAACAACAGCAACAAAGTTCCGCGTTCCACTTCGCCAATGACAGCGTCATAGGACAGCATCAGGGCGATCAACGGGATCAGGAAAATGGTCAGGCTGGACAGGCTGACGACGGTAACCAACAGGGAGTTTGTACCGACGGTGCCCGTGGGAGCACTGCCCAAAAGCGTCAGGGTCAGGGCAAACCCAGCCAGCAACAAGGTCATGGACATGATCCATTTATTGCGAAAGCCGTCACGGATTTCCTGGCCTGCAATAGCGAACAAGGCGTTCATGATGAAATCCCTTCCACATCCTGATAAAGTTCATAGATGCGATCCAGATTAGGTAATTCGATCTCCATATCCTCAATAGAAATACCAATATCGGTGACCCGGCGGACAAGTTCCATCTTGTCCTCCGAGGCACAATCGAACTCGACCGTACGTCCATTGACGTGACGAATATCTGCGCCTTGTAAATGTTCAGCAGCACGCCCGGCGGCCCCGTCATCAGTCGTCAGGCGAATGCGGGCCGGCAAGCTGGCGCGTTGGCGCAATTCCGCCATGCTGCCATCGGCCATCAGATGGCCGTTGTTCATGATGGCAATTCGGTCCACCCGGGTTTCCATTTCACTCAGGGCGTGGGAGGCCAGCAAAACAGTTACGCCCTGGTCTTTCAGGGACATGATGGTGTCGTAAAAGGAGCGCCTTAAGGTGGGATCGAGGCCTGTGGTGGGCTCATCCAGCAACAAAACACGCGGCGAGCCAATTAATGCCTGGGCCAGACCAAGGCGTTGGCGCATACCTTTGGAATATGTTTTGACCCGACGCGAGGCGGCATCACCCAGACCAACCATATCCAGCAAGCGTTCATTGTCTTGCCGGTCCTGGCGTTTCAGCCGGGCATAAAAATTCATGATTTCCTGGCCCGTCATATTGGCGGGAAAAGAGACTGTTTCCGGTAAAAACCCCATGCCAAGACGCGCCTGTGCGGCGTTGCTGCCAGCCGGATCGTGGCCCAGCACCTGGACGCTGCCGGATGTGGGTCGGATCAAGCCCAATAATAATTTCATGATCGTGGTTTTGCCCGCGCCATTATGACCAACAAGCGCAACAACCTCGCCAGGTGACACGGCGAAAGAGACATCATGCAGGACCTGCAAGCCATCATAGTTTTTGGCGGCATTGTTCAGTTCAAGATTTGGCGCGCTCATGACTTGTTTCCAGTTTGGTTAGCGCTGATTTCAATTTCTTTTTTAATATCGATTTCAATTGGCTTCATCAAGGGTGCACTGTCGAGCACACCACCTGGATGCAAAGACGGAAAGCGCGACTGGCTCCAGCGCAGAACCTGAATACCAGGGCTGTTCAGCAACAGTTTGGCGGCTGGATGGGCCCAGACCACCTGGTCAACCATATCGTTGGGCCGGTAGGGTGTGTCAGCGATGCCGTTGCCATCGAGGTCGAAGGCCGGATTATCGCTCCAATAATTGCCGCGACCGTTTGACGACCAGTCGATGTCGCGGGTCCCGACATATTTAACTTGCGTTGCATTGGCGATAAAGGCGTTGCCAGTGACCTGGTTGCGTTCCGAACCGGCGGTAAAGTGAATACCGATCTGGCACCCTTCAAAACGGTTGCCCTGAAAAATATTTTTCGAGGAATTATAGATAAAGACACATTTTGCCTTGCCGTCCTTGACCAAATTACCTTCAATGACAGAATTATTGGTGTAATTCAACAAGATACCGTGATCCCGGTCGCCGATTGAGTGGTTCCCTGTCACCTTCAGTTTTTTCGAAAACATCAAGGCAAAGCCCACATGATTACCTTGAGACACATTCCCCGTGACAGTGGAATTATTGGTGTACATGTAATGAATGGCGATGCGGGTATGACGGAAATCATTATTGCGGAAAATATTCCTTTTGCTGGTCGTGGAAAAAATGCCGTCACGACCAAAACGAATTTTGTTGTTCTCAACAATTGATCCAGGTGAATTCCAGACTGACACGCCGTTCCCGCGCGAGTTCACATGGCGCGTTTGCAGGCCCCTGATGCGGTTCCCGCGGGCAATGGCATCTTTGGGACCCCAGAGATAAACGCCAAACAAATTGTCGAATATGTGATTGTTTTCCACCAAGGCACGATGGCCTGATTTGTTGATAAATATGCCACTGTCCATGGTCGCCAGTTCACGACCCGAATTGCGCACGGTAATGCCACGGATAACAACATCGGCAGCAGCAACTGTAATCGTTGACCCCGTACCTTTCCCGTCAATGACAGATTTGTGGCTGCCAGTGATTGTCAGGGGTTGCTCAATTGTAATTGGACCTTGATGCACGCCTGGCGCCAAAACCAGGACGTCACCAGAACTGGCTGCCGCAACAGCGGCAACCAGTGATCCGGCCACGGCGGGAACCTGAATAGTGGCGGAAACCTGGATGGTAGCGGCATTAACAGACGCAATAAACGACGAGCCAAAGGCAAGCGGGAACAGGAGAGCGGAAATTTCTCCCACTCTCCTGATCCACTTGATACCCTTTTGGCGTGCCACCACCACCTGGTTACCTTCTTTCTTCCAGCCTTTAGGCTTTTTCGACCAGCATCCGGCCGCGCATTTCCATGTGGAGTGCGTGACAGAACCACTGACAATAGAACCAGTGAACACCTGGCAGACCTGCCGTGAAGGTCACGGATGCTGTGGCCTGTGGTCCGACTTCCATGCAAACGCCATAGTTGGCAAGCGTGAAGCCGTGGGTCAGATCATCGAGATCATCCATATTGGTAACGAAGATCGTCACTTCATTACCCTGTTTGACCTTGAATTTCTCCATGCTGAACTTCGGTGCAATAGAGGTCATGTAAACACGAACATTGTTGCCGTCACGAATGACGTGTTCAGCATCTTCCAGATCAACACCATCTTTATCGGCCCAGGCCTGTGCGTCCGACCAGATCGGATCGTTACGTTCGTAGACCTTGTTTGGGTTAACCAGTGAGCGATGCACGATCATGCAATCATGAGGTTCCGCAAAGGTCGGACCATCATGCACAATCTTCATCTTGTCACCGGAGATGTCGATCAACTGTTCATTTTCAGGCTTCAGCGGCCCCACATTGATAAAGCGATCTTTCGAAAACTTGTTCAATGAAATAAGCCACTGACCATCGGCATTCTTGGTTTCACCCATGGACGTATGGTTGTGACCCGGCTGATATTGAACGTCGATCTTCTCCATGATCGGGTTCACTTTTTTACCGGCAAAGGCCTGAATTGCCTTTTCGATGTTCCACTTACAGACCTGGCTGTCGAGGAACAAAGTGGTGTAGGCATTGCCGCGACCATCAAAGGCTGTATGAAGCGGACCAAGGCCCAATTCCGGTTCACCAACGATCACACCACGTGGCTTGATCTTGTCAGCGAACAAGTCTGGCACTTTAGCCATTTCAATGATGGAAACTGTCGGAGACAGTTTACCATTGATCATCATGTATTTGCCGTCAGGCGTGGCGTTCACACCGTGCGGACTGTTGGGGATCGGCACATAACGGGTATATTTCGAACCGTGGCGGCCATCCAGAACAGGTGTCTTGCCTTCATAGGTCTTGAAGTCACCGGCTTTAACGCCAGCTTCAATGGCCTTGATGTCAAAGATCACAGCCCAGTCAGCTTCTGCAGACGTCATGTCTTCCAGAGTCAGGCCTTCTTCACTGTTATAGCAACTGGCAATGGCGTATTTGCCCTGGTAATCGGCATCAACGTTATCCAGGTTACCATCGACCATGACCTGCCAGGCCACTTCCATGGTGTCGCCATCAATGGCACTGAAGACGGCGTGATATTCTTTATCGTTTTCCAGATCACGACCATCGTTTGGCATAGGCACGCGATGCTCGCCGTTGCAGAAGACATAACCGGTACGCGGATATTTCTGCGGACGCAGGCCGTGAATATCGGCTGCGTTCGGGATCGAAATCATCTTGTCGACCTTCATGATGTCGCAGCGAATGCGAGCAACACGAGTGTTGGCCTTATCGTTGATAAAGACATAACGACCGTCATAAGTGCCATCGGTAAAGGACATATGCGGGTGATGGGTATCACCGTTGTGATGAATGCCACCCTTGTCTTTCAGAAATTCTTTTTCATGCGGCAATTGACCTTCCGTCATGATCTTGAGGCTTTCGTTGGTCTGGCCCCAACCTGTGGCGCTTTCCCTGTTGAAGACCGGAATACGCATGAGTTCACGCATGGACGGCATGCCAAGGACACGCACTTCACCGGACTGGCCACCCGACCAGAAGCCATAATATTCGTCGAGGTCACCCGGAGCGACTTCGGCCCGGTTTTTTGACGCAGCCCGCACCTGGGCTGGCGTGATCATGGTGCCGACACCAGCGGCTGCACCGATACCTGCCAGCGTTGCGACCTTGGTCGTGTTGCCCAGCAGCTCGCGGCGTGAAACGCCGCCTTTTTGTTCGTTATTTTCCGACATTAGATAGCTCCAAAATAATAATTCAGAAGGTTAATACTCCGTCCAGGCACCACCGAAAGTGTACGGCGAAACATGGCCCTCGGGAGGTGCTGTCCTTCGCGAACGATAATGTTATTTTGCAGCCCAAAAAGACATGCGGTCGATTGTCTCTGCGGTCGTTTGACGCACCTGTCCGGTGCCAGAGCATTTTCGGACCTCGCGGAAGCTTTGCATTTCCCGAAACCCAAGGTGTGCGCCAAAAAATGAAGTAGAAGCGTCTCAGGTTAAACCGGATTCTCCCCGATCAACTCAGGGGGCGTTTACCCGGTCTCATGCTTGCCAGACCTTCGGGAACATTTTGTCGTCGAGCGGAGCCTGGCCTGGCTGAACAGATACATGATCCTGCGTGACAATCGGGTCGGCACCGGGATGGGGATGCCAGACGGCATTGTCGCCCAGCCAGCGCGTTGAGATGGCAGCCCGTCGTGTCTCCAATGACGCATTCCCCCCTGCCCCGTGCAGGGTCCAGGCGGAAAAGACCACGGCGTCACCGGGTTCCATGTCAAAGCCGATGATATCGTAATCTTCGCGGTTTGCGGCGATGTCGGGACATTTTTCTCCGTCGCCTGAATTCATCCAGCCGGCATTTGCATCCCCATCGCCGGTGAAGGCTTCGGGCATATAATATTTGCCATCCAGATGGGAGCCCCGGACAAATTCCATGGCACTGCTGGCCACCGTACAGGGCGTCAGGGCCAGCCAGATCGAACATATTTGCGAGCCCAGGAAAGGCCAGTAAGGCACGTCCTGATGCCAGGGGGTGGGATTAACCGTCCCCGGTTCCTTGACCAGCAGGTGGTCAAAATAAAACCGGGCTGTTTCACTGCCCATGGCCTGGGCGGCAAGCTGGGCACAGCCACTTTCATGGATGTACGCATTGATTTCGCTGTTCTGTTGCCACTGATAGCGGTCCGAAAAATGTCGGTTGGTCGTGGCCCCTGGATTGGCGTCGTTGCCCCACTTGCTGGGCGCTGCCAGTTGCTGGTCAATGACTTTGTTCATGCGCGCCACCCAACCATCGCTGATGGCGCCGCGCAGAACGGCAACACCATCCGCATTGAAGGCTTCGATTTCCTGCTGGCTCATGGTCCGGGTCATGATGGTCTCGCTTGTATAGTTGAGGAAAATTAGAGCGGAAAAATGGCGTTGATCTGGCCGGTACCTGAACTGGGGAAATAGTCCGTCAGAATTTCAACACCCTTGTCGTAACTGTCCCAACCCAACATACCCAGCAACATGGCCGTGTCATGCATGCCACCTTCGCCGACGCATTTATCGGCATAAGTCGGCAACATGGCACAGAAAGTCTTGAAGTCACCGGCTTTCCATAATTCCACCACGCGATGGTCGACCTGGGCATAGAATTCATCACTGATCTGATGCATGGATTCTTCCGGGCTGCCATTGTCATTAAACCTGTGTGACAGGGAACCACTGGCAAAGACAGCCACTGTGCTGTCGCTTTGTTCGATGGCTTTCAACAATGCTGCACCAAAAAGACGACTGTCATCCAGTTCATGCCAGGCACACCAGGCCGGAATGGAAACCACCTTGAAATGGCGGTCTTCGTTCATGTAACGCATGGGCACAAGGGTGCCATATTCCAGATTAAGGCTGTCTATTTCGTGGCTGCGGGTTGGAACACCTTCCACGGTCGCGACCTCGGCAATGATCCGGCCCAGGGCCGGGTTGCCATCATATTCATAAGACATGTCCTTGATGAAATGTGGCAATTCATTGCTGGTATAGGTGCCTTCGAATGTTTCGCAGCAATTCACATGATAGCCTGCATTGACCAGCCAGTGCGTATCCAGCACCACAATCGTGTCCACACCCAAATCACGACAGCGCCGGGATATCTCCCGATGCCCCTCAATCGCCGCCTCGCGGCAGCCATGATTTTTGCCGGGTTGTTCCGACAAATACATAGACGGTACATGTGTAATCTTTGCGGCCAGTGCCAGTTTTCCCATGGTCTTTTCCTTATGCGATCAGCCGCCCAGTTTCGGGATTTTGTGGTCTGATGTGGCAATCGCCACGTTTTTGGTTTCCATATAGAAGTCGAATGAATAATCGCCGCCATCCCGACCAATGCCAGAGGCTTTGGTACCACCAAAAGGCGATGGCAAGTGGCGGATATTTTCTGAATTCACCCAGATCATGCCCACATCCAGCGCGTCTGCAAAGCGCAGGCTGCGGGTCACATCGCTGGTCCAGAGATAGGCTGACAAGCCGTAATCCACATCATTGGCCAGGGCCAGGGCGTCAGCCTCATCCTTGAACGGGATGGCCGTTAACACCGGGCCAAAAATTTCTTCCTGGGCGATGCGCATGTCGTTGCGGGCCCCGGTAAACAAAGTCGGCTGGACATAACAACCGCCACCAGGTGCGTCGTCAGCCTTGGCACCACCCGTGGCAATCGTGGCACCTTCTTCACGGGCGACGTCAAAGTAGGACAGCACCTTTTCTTCGTGGGTCGGGTGGATCAGGGGGCCAACCACAGTATCGGGGTCCAGCGGATGCCCGACTTTAATATTGCCCGCCCGCGCTGCCACCTTGGCGGTAAAGTCGTCATAGATACTTTCTTCGACCAGCAAACGGCTGGAGGAGGTACAGCGTTCACCGTTCAGGGAATAGATCATGAAGACGGCGGCATCCAGGGCACGCTCCAGATCAGCATCGGCAAAGACGATACAGGGGTTTTTGCCGCCAAGTTCAAAATGCACGCGTTTCAGGGTTGGCGCCCCCTGGGCCATGATCATCTGGCCCGTGCGAGATTCGCCCACAAAGGAAATGGCCTTGATGTCGGGGTGCTCTGTCAGGGCACGACCCGCATCTTCGCCCAAACCGTTGACCACATTCCAGACCCCTGGTGGCAAACCGGCCTCATGGGCAATATCGGCCAACAGGCGCGCGGTAATGGGGGAGAATTCCGCGGGTTTATGCACCACTGTACAGCCCGCCGCCAGGGCCGGTGCGATCTTCCAGGTGGAGAGCATGAAAGGCGTATTCCAGGGCGTAATCACGCCCACCGGACCAATGGGCTTGCGCGTGGTAAAATTCATCTGGTTGGGGCCGTGAAGCGTCTTGCCGTCGCGGGCACCGGGTGCCTGATCGGCAAAAAACCGGAAGTTTTCAGCCCCGCGCAAGGCAGCCTTGGCCATGAAGCGGATGGACTGCCCCGTATCCAGGCTTTCCAGAAACGCGATTTCCTCGGCCCGTTCAACAATCGCATCGGCGATGCGATGCAAGATAGCCTTGCGTTCCTTGCCCGGCATTGCGGCCCAGGCGGGAAAGGCTTTGGTCGCGGCCTTGGCGGCGCGATCAATATCCGCGGCCGTCCCTTGAGCCACAGAGGCCAGCGGCTTGAGATCGACCGGTGATATGGTCTCGAACGTATCCCCCGACGACGCTGGTAATGACTGGCCATCAATCAGGTTTTCAACACCTGACTCGCGATATCCATCAAGATATGTTTGCGCTTTCGCGAGATTTTCATCCAGGGTCGACATGTTTAATCCTTACTTCCTGCCCGTGCGGCCACGACTTCATGTAGATTGTTCTTCTTGAAATTCAGCACCGGGTCCAATTCATCAATGGTGAAGGAAATGGCCAGGGCGTTTTTGTCATATGCATCAGCCAAGCTGTCACACAAGGCGGCGAAGACGGCTTCTCCGGCTGCCTTTTTGACATCAGGCTCGCGGCCATGTCCCATACGCAGGGTCATATGCAGGTAACAATTGTCAGGATGGCCATCGGCGACCAGAAAATCATCACAGCGAAAGGCCCGGACCCGCAACCCGCCGAGAGGGAAAACCTTTGTCTTCAAGGCCGCCACCTGGACAGCCGACAAGACATCGCCAATATCAACCTTGTCTGCCAGATTGGCAGAATATTCGATGATGAAATGTGGCAATCGATGCTCCCGATATCAAGAATTTAGTTGATATGTTAACTGTTGATATGTTAAATAACGTTCAGACAGACCTTTGGTCAAGAAAATAATCAGGAGACAGCAACGTGAAATTCATTTCATTCGAAAAATCAGGCAAGGCCGGATACGGTACGGTCATCAATGATCGGGTTATCGACTTGTCAAAACAGTTTGCAGACCGTTTTCCTGATATGCGGGCTGTGCTGGAAGCTGATGCCTTGCCTGAATTGCAAGGAGCTGCATCAACAGCAGACGCTGATTATGACCTCGCAGATGTGACCTTGCTGCGTCCCGTGCCCAATCCGCGCATGACCATATGTGTGGGGGTCAATTACGCCAATCGTAACGCTGAATACAAAGATGGCAGCCAGGACCCAGGCTTTCCGTCCCTGTTCATGCGTACGCCACAATCCCTGGTGGCCCAGGGCGAAGACATCCACCGCCCGCCCGAATCTGACCAGCTGGATTACGAAGGTGAAATCGTTCTGGTCATTGGCAAGGGCGGCCGCCGCATCGCCGAGGACCAGGCGCTGGACCATGTGGCCGGGGTGACCATCATGAATGAAGGCACCTTGCGGGACTGGATTCGGCACGCCAAATTTAACGTCACACAAGGCAAAAACTTTGATCGTTCCGGGGCCATGGGCCCGTGGTTTGTGACCATGGACGAGATGCCTGATATGCTGAACCTGCGGGTCACCACGCGGGTCAATGGCGAGGTTCGCCAGGACGACACCACGGCCAGCATGATGTTCCCCATCCCCTATCTGATCAACTACATTTCCACATTCACGGAACTGCACCCCGGCGACATCATCGCCACAGGCACGCCCACTGGTGCCGGTGCGCGTTTTGATCCGCCCAAATACCTCAAGCCCGGTGACAACGTTGAAGTGGAAGTCGAAGGCGTGGGTATCTTACGGAACAAGATCGTGGACGAGTTCCCCGCATGACCGGCAAGGAGAACGAGCCTGCCTTTCGCGGCTATGGTCGTTCTCTCCCCATGGCTTTGTTACGGGCACGCGATACAGTCATGAACCGCTTTCGTCCCATTTTGCGCGCCCATGACATCACCGAACAACAGTTCAGAATTTTACGCGCCCTGACCTCAGCCAATGAATTACGCGCGGTTGATGTTTCCAAATCAACCTTGCTCAGTCCACCCAGCCTGTCGCGTACCATCAAAGGGTTGGAACAGCGCGGCCTGATCTCAAGACGTATGGAACAGGACGATCAACGCGCCTTTTTGCTGTCAATCAGCAAAAAGGGCGCCGCCCTGGTAGCAAAGATTGGACAGCAGTCCGAAGCAGAATATCTCGACATCGAGAGTCGTATCGGGGCAAAAAAAATGGATCAGTTGCACAAATTACTGACAGAGGTCGATGAGAAGATCTAAGCCTTAAACAAACCGGCAGGCAATTGATCCCAGAGGGCCATAATCTGCATGCAAGGTATCGCCTGGATGGACAAAAACCGGGCGGGTGAATGATCCGGACAATATAATTTGTCCAGGTTCAAGGCCAATTTTGTGGGCGGCATATTTGTTGGCAAGCCAGGCGACGCCTTTGGCGGGGTGGTTCAACACACCGGCCGATACGCCTGTCTCTTCGATTACGCCGTTCTGAAAAAGCAACGCCGAGACCCAACGCAGATCAATGGCATCCGCCTTGACGGGACGACCCCCCAGAACCACACCGGCGTTAGAGGCATTATCTGAAATGGTATCCATTACCTTGCGCGATGCACCCGTTTCCGGATCGTTGCGCAATATGCGGGCATCGATGATTTCCAGGGCCGGCAAGATGTAATCGGTGGCCGACAGCACATCCGTGATGGTCACACCGGGACCTTCCAGACGGTCCTTTAAAATAAAAGCCAGTTCGACTTCCAGACGCGGTTCAACAAACCGGTCATGGGGAATATCGCTGCCTTCTTCGAAAACCATATCATCCAGTAGCGCACCGTAGTCCGGCTCGTTAATGCCCACGGACATCTGCATAGCCCGTGAGGTCAGGCCAATTTTGTGGCCAACAATCTTGCGGCCTTCAGCACATTTCAGGGCCACCAGTTCGCGCTGGACCGCATAGGCATCTTCAATGGTGATCTCGGGGTAAGCCAGCGTAATATGACCGATCTGCTCACGCTTGACCTCGGCCTCCTTCAGTTTAAGGGCGATTTCACTGATCTGATTCTTATCGAGCATTCTATTCTCCCCAAAGGGTTATTCATCCACCGCAGGCCCGACTTGCTGCAGGGCTTTCAGCAAGTTGGTGCGCACGGCGTCCAGATTTATCATCATCTGTTCAATAACATCATCGGGTAGTCCAGCAAAGGCGGCTTCGTTGACTTGATTGGCGCACTTTTTCATGACCCGCCCCAAAGGCCGTGCCGCTTCGGTCAGGCAGACGCGTTTGGCCCTGCGATCCGTAGGCTCGCTGCGGCGTTCGACAAGTCCTGCCGCTTCCAATCGGTCGACCAGTCCACCGACAGTCACCGTGCCGACTTCCATACGGCGGGCAATTTCAGTTTGCGACAGTTCGTCATCTTCAAATAAATGGGCCAGCACCCAGGCCTGGGACATGGTCAGACCATTGGGGGCGATCAGGCGGTCAAACAATTGCGCCCTGAACCGCCCGACGTCATGAAAGACAACATGAGGCGGTCGGACATTTCTATCTGAATTATTCGCCATACCGATTGCCGTTAACTGATCTCGACACAGCCGTTATTCAGCACAACCACGTCCCGTTCAATCACCCGGGAGCGGAAGGAAATGACATTGCCGTCCTTCCACATTTCTGTGCGAATGGTCTCCCCGGGGTAGACCGGGCTGGAGAAACGCAGCTTCAGGCTTTTGAAACGGCTGGCGTCATAATCACAATATGTCCGCAGTACGGCGTGCCCGGCCATGCCAAGACTGCACAAGCCGTGCAGGATGGGGGCCTTGAAACCGGCACCCTTGGCGACAGTCGGATCAATATGCAGGGGATTCAAGTCACCAGACAAACGATACAACAAGGCAGCCGAGGCGTGGCTTGGCAAATCGCAAACCGCATCAGGTTCCCGATCAGGAATGACATGCGGCTGCGGCTGCGGCCCACTTTCCCCACCAAAGCCCCCATTGCCACGGGCAAACGTCGTCGACGTCAGGGTCGCCAGATGATCGCCAGTGGCTTTGTCAAACAATTCCCGATCCGTATAGATCAAGGCACCCTTGTCGGCACCTTTATCGAGAATTTCCGTGACCCTTGTTTTGCCAATGACGGTGGCGGCCGGCGGCAAGGTTTTGTGAATGGCGATCTTTTGTTCGCCATGCAAAACTTTTTGCCAGACAATGCCGGTATCAGGTTCACGTGCCCAGAAGCCGGGACCCGCCAGGACAACCGAAAATGTCGGCACGGCGTTGAAGTCTGATTCTTCGAACAGGAACGGCAACTGACTTTCGTCCAGGGGATCGTGGCCAAAGCCCAACCCCAAGGCATAGATGATGCTGTCGCGCACCGAATAGGTTTGTTCCACATCATCAAAATGCCGGTTCTTGATTTTGTCGTAATCGAATTCCATCGAATTGCCCCTTAAATCGGATCCCAGGTAAAGATGTCGCCGGAGCGGTCGAGATCATAAAACGCCGTTTCCATGGCCGGAAAGACATGCTCCAACACAGTTTCCGGTGTCCAGCCATCGGGACGACCCATGGAGCGCAGGGGTCGGGATTGCCCCATCAGCATAACTTCGCTGCCACGTACGGCAAAAATCTGGCCCGTAACGTGCTGGGCGGCATCCGCGGACAGGGCGACAATAACCGGGGCGATTTTAGCCGGGGTCATTTGCTTCATGCGTTCAATCCGAACTCGTTCGGCTTCGTTTGTGATCGGAATAGTGCCAATCAAACGCGACCAGGCAAAAGGTGCGATGGCGTTGGAAGTCACATTATAACGTGCCATGTCCAGGGCGATCGATTTGGACAGGGCCGCAATGCCTAACTTGGCGGCGGCATAGTTGGACTGGCCAAAGTTACCGATCAGACCGGATGTCGAGGTCATGTGGATCATGCGGCCGGATTCTTGCGCCCGGAAGACGTCGGCGGCAGCCCGACTGACGCTGAACGCGCCCTTCAGGTGAACTGAAATCACTTGATCCCAGTCTTCTTCGGTCATCTTGTGGAAAATGGCGTCGCGCAGGATACCGGCATTGTTGACAACGATATCCAGGCCACCAAATTCATCCTGGGCCTGTTCGACCATGCCATGGGCGGCCTTGAAGTCGGCGACGGAATCAAAGTTGGCAACGGCTTCGCCACCATTTGCCTTGATTTCATTGACCACTTCCTGGGCCGGGGCGGTATCTTCGCCTTCACCGGCACCGGTTCCGCCCAGATCGTTGACCACAACCTTTGCGCCGTGTTGCGCCATTAACAGGGAAATTTCCTTGCCCACGCCACGTCCAGCACCCGTGACCAGGGCCACTTTTCCAGCCAACAAACCTTCTTCCGACATCTCGTTCTCCCGATTTTTGCCTGAGGCCGAGGCCTCGCATTCAAATTGATACGCTTGATGATAATACGCTTGCTTATTAATTACCATGACCTTAGCATCTGCGTCAGTCAACACAAATTCACAAACAGCGAGAAGACAGGCAAACAAGATGTTTGAACGGGACCTCTATTCCAGCGACCACGAAGTCTTCCGCGATTCCGTGCGCAAATTTATCGCCGACAAGGTTACGCCTTTTCATGAACAATGGGAAAAGGACGGCCAGATCAGCCGTGAAGCCTGGTTGCAGGCCGGAGAACAGGGCCTGTTGTGCGCCACGATCCCTGAAGAATATGGCGGCCCGGCGGCAGATTTCTTATACAGCGCCGTTGTCTTGGAAGAATTGGCCCGTGTCGGTGCCATGGGACCAGGTTTTGCCTTGCATTCAGATATCGTTGCCCCCTATCTGTTGAAATATGCCTCGGAAGACCTGAAACAAAAATGGCTACCGAAGATGGTTACGGGCGAAATTATCGGCGCCATCGCCATGACCGATCCATCGGGTGGTTCGGACCTCGCCAATCTAAAAACCAAAGCAGTGCGCGATGGCGATGATTATGTGATTTCGGGACAGAAGGTTTTCATTACCAATGGCCAGACGGCTGATATCGTTATTGTCGCTTGCCGTACGTCCGACGAACGGGCCAAGGGCGTCAGCCTGATTCTTGTGGAAGCCGACCGGGCCGGATTCAAAAAGGGCCGCAACCTGGAAAAGATCGGCTGGAAAGCCCAGGACACGTCCGAATTGTTCTTCGATGAAGTGCGGGTTCCCGTCAGCAATATCGTCGGCATCGAAGGCAACGGCTTTGTACAGCTGATGGAACAACTACCGCAGGAACGTCTGTTGCAAGGCATTCGCTGTGCCTCCGTGATCGAGGCTGGACTGGAATGGACCGTAGACTATGTGCGCGACCGCCAGGCCTTTGGTAAAACAGTTGCCTCGTTTCAGAACACACGATTTAAACTGGCCGAAGTGCATTCAAAATCGACCATGATGCGCGTCTTTGTTGATCGCTGCATCGCCATGCACCTGGAAGGCAAACTGGACGCCAATGATGCTGCCATGTGCAAAATGCTGTCGTCAGAATTGATGATGGAATTGCTGGACGAATGCCTGCAACTGTTTGGCGGCTATGGCTATATGTGGGAATACCCCATCGCTCGCGCCTGGGCCGATGGCCGCCAGTCCCGCCTGGCAGGCGGTACCGGCGAAATCATGCGCGAAATCATCGGCCGTGAGTTGGTAGGTAGGGGTTAATGATCCGCCTTGCTGATACGTTAACCAAGGCAGCCTGGCACTGGGGAGACCAGCCGTCTCTCACGTTCGAGGACAAGACCTTTACCTGGGCGGAAACCGAAACCCGTTGTCAGGGGTTGGCCGCCGGATTGTATGGCCTTGGTATCCGGCCTGAAGACAAAGTGGCATTTTTGGGATTGAACAGCCATTGGTTTTTCGAATGCTATTTTGTGCCCTCGCGGATCGGTGCCGCGCTGGTGGCGATCAACAACCGGCTTGCCGTGCCTGAGATGATTGCCTGCGCCAATGATTGCCGGCCAAAGGTACTAATCGTTGACGACAGCTTTATTGATGAGGCCAAAGCAGTTGCTGAAAACTGCCCCTTCATCGAAACCTTGATCCACGCCGGGCATGGCCCCGCCCCGGAGGGCATGCTGTCACTGGAAGATGTATTGCTGGCGGACCCGGAATCGGTTGATTTTGACAGCCTGTCCAGCAGTGACGATGACACATTGTTGATCTTTTATACGGGCGGCACCACAGGCCAGTCCAAAGGTGTGATGCTGAGCCACACCAACATCTTCGCCAATACCATCGGCGGCATTGCGGCATACGGTTTTCTGGAAGGCGAAACCCATATGCTGTATGGCCCGCTGTTTCACCTGGCGGCAGGGGCCCGCCTGTTCTGGGCGGCCTTCCTCGGTGCCCACACAATTATCCTGCCGAAATTTGAAGTAACTGAAGTGCTGCGTCTGGTCCCGGCATTCAAGGTTGATACCATCCAGATGGTGCCAACTATGCTGACGATGTTCCTCGCCCATCCCGATTTTGCCAAGCATGACCTGACGTCGGTCCGCCTGATTACCTATGGCGCATCCCCCATGCCTGTGGCGCTGATGCAAAAAGCCATGAAACTTCTGCCCAATGCTGAATTCTGCCAGGGTTTTGGCATGACGGAAACATCGCCTTTGCTCACTGTGCTGGGAACCCATCACCACGCCCTGGATGGGCCGATGGCGACCAAGCTGAAATCTGTTGGCAAAGTTGTTGGTCATGTGGACGCCCGAATCGTCGACGAAGAAGACAACTTCCTGGCACCTGGTGAAACCGGTGAAATCGTGACCCGTGGCCCGCACGTCATGAAGGGCTATCTGAACAGTCCGGAAATGACAGCCCAGGCCATGCGAGGTGGCTGGTTCCATACCGGGGACAGTGGCTATTTCGACGAGGACGGGTTTTTGTTCCTGACGGGGCGGATCAAGGATATGATCATTTCAGGCGGTGAAAACATCTATCCCATCGAAATCGAAAATGTTCTGTCCCTGCATCCGGCCGTGAGCGAAAATGCCATCATCGGCCTGCCCGATGAACATTGGGGTGAAGCGGTGCATGCGGTCATTACCCTTGTTGCCGGGGCCAGTGTTGCTGAGCAGGAAATCATTGACTGGTGTCGGGAAAGTCTGGCGCATTATAAATGCCCGCGGGCTGTGACCATCCGCACCGAACCCATGCCATTGTCCAGTGTCAACAAGATCATGAAATCGGAATTGCGAAAAGCTTATCTGGCGGAGAATAAAATTTGAGTACCTTCGATTTGACAACACCTGTTGGCTTTAACAAACTGGTCGGCTTCCGCCTGGTGGAATGGGAAGTCGGCAAGGCCTCAGCCGAGTTGAACATGACAGGGGATCATCTGAATGGTCTCGGCATTGCCCATGGCGGGGTTCTGCTGGCCGGACTGGATTATGTCCTTGGCATGAGTGGCTGTTATCGGGCACCGCCTGAAGGTCGGCGTCTGTGCATGACCATTACCCTGACCAGCAATTTCATAAGCCCGTTGAAAGGCCCATTGCTGCGCGCCAACGCACGCGTAACTGGCGGCGGGAAAACAATCTTTTTTGCCGAAGGCGAAATTGTTGATGGCGATAACAAACTAATCGCATCAGCCACCGGCAGTTTTCGACGTCTCAAAGACAATCCAGCGACCTGAATAAAGACATGATCAATAAGTAGGGAGAGTAATATGGACACCGGTATTCTGGCTTATGGGGGATATATCCCGCAAAGCCGACTACAGCGCAGCGAAATCGCCAAGGCCCACACCTGGTTTGCACCGGGCTTGCGCGGGCTTGCCAAAGGTGAGCGCGCCATGGCCAACTGGGACGAAGACACGGTCACCATGTCCGTGGAAGCCGCGCGCGACTGCATGACGGGCCTCGATCGCGACGACATCGCGGCGGTCTATATGGCCTCAACCACCTTTCCCTTTCAGGATCGTCAGAACGCCGGCATCGTCGCCGACGTGTTGGCCTTGAAAAGTGGCATCATGACGCTGGATGTAGGGTCGTCCCAACGGGCGGGCACGTCAGGCTTAAGCATTGCCTTGCAAACATCTGCTGCCGCAAACAATACGACACTTCTGGTGACATCAGACAAGCGCCGCACCAAAGCGGCCAGTCCGCTGG
Source organism: Alphaproteobacteria bacterium (assembly GCA_018650465.1). GTDB lineage: Bacteria > Pseudomonadota > Alphaproteobacteria > UBA2966 > UBA2966 > JABILA01. The sequence goes on along the minus strand of JABIFY010000092.1, from coordinate 97,569 downwards.
AAATGACAACGGGCGATGGTGCAGCGGCCTTGTTGCTGGGCCAGGGAAATGTGATTGCCAAACACCTGGGCAGCCATACGGAAGCCGTCGACTTTGTTGATCACTATCGTGATGAAAACAACAATTATGATTATGGCTGGGAAGAACGCTGGATCAGGGACGAGGGTTATCTGAAAATTGCCCCGGCGGCGATTAATGCCTTGCTGGAAAAAACCGGCGTCAAAGCAGAAGATATCTCGACTTTCTGTTTCCCTGTCGCCATGGCGCGGGTTGCAGGCATGTTGGCCAAGAACCTCGGCATTCCCGGTGATGCGGTCGCCGACAACCTGCAAGCCAATTGCGGTGAGATCGGTGCCGCCCACGCTGTGGTTATGCTGGTTCATGCCCTGGAACACGCCAAACCCGGTGACAAGATTCTGGTGGCAGGTTTTGGCCAGGGCTGTGATGCCTTGTTGTTCGAAGCCACCGATGCCCTGGCATCATATCCCGCTCGCCGAGGTATTACGGGCCATCTGGCCCGTCGCCGCGAAGAGACCAATTACAACCGCTTCCTCGCCTTCAACGGTCTGATCAATATGGAGCGTGGTATTCGGGCAGAAACCGACAAGAACACCGGCCTGACGACCTTGTATCGCAACAAGCACATGGCCCAGCGTTTTGTTGGTGGCCTTTGTACCGCGTGTGATACGCCGCAATTTCCCAAATCCAATATCTGCGTGAACCCGGATTGTGGGGAAGTTGGCACCCAGGAAGATCATCCCTTTGCCGACAAGATTTCTCACCTGAATTCTTATACGGCTGATAAACTGACCTACAGCCCGGATCCCCCGTCCTATTACGGTATGATCCAGTTTGACGGCGGCGGTCGTTTGATGAATGACATTTGCGACATCGCCCCCGATTTTGAATTGCAGGTCGGCATGAGCATGCGCATGATGTTCAGGGTCAAGGATTATGATAACAATCGCGGTTTCCGGCGCTATTTCTGGAAAGCGACACCAACAGATGAAGCTCTGGCGAGCCAAAAAACCAATAAGGGAGAATAATCATGGCAACAGGTATTAAAGATAAAGTCGCGATCCTTGGCATGGGTTGTTCGAATTTTGGCGAACGCTGGAACGACAATGCGGAAGACCTGATGGTCGAAGCCTTTGTTGAAGCCATTGGCGATGCGGGCATTGAAAAAAGCCAGATCGACGCCGCCTGGCTCGGTACCGGTATTGAGGAACAGCATGTCGGTAAGTCCGCCGTGCCGTTGTCCATGGCTTTGCGCCTGCCCTATATCCCGGTCACACGGGTGGAAAACTACTGTGCTTCCGGATCAGAGTCATTCCGTGGTGCGGTATACGCCGTGGCCTCCGGCGCTTGCGATATCGCCCTCGCCATGGGTGTGGAAAAACTGAAAGACACCGGCTATGGCGGCCTGCCCCAGCGCAACCGGGGTTCGGTCAACGACATGTTCTGGGCCAATGCCTCGGCCCCTGGATCATTCGCCCAGTTGGCCACCGCCTATACGTCCAAATTTGGTGTCAGTGCCAAGGACCTGAAGCGGGCCATGGCGCATGTCTCCATCAAAAGCCATGACAATGGTTCGAAAAACCCCAAGGCCCATCTGCGCAACAAGATCACCGAAGACAAGGTCATGAACGCGCCAATGATTGCCGATCCCTTGGGGTTATTTGATTGCTGCGGTGTCAGTGATGGTGCCGCGTGCGCCATTGTGACCACGCCTGAAATCGCCAAGTCCATGGGCAAAAAAGACCTGGTCACCATCAAGGCCATGCAGTTGTCTGGTTCCAACGGCACCGAAGCCCAGCACAATTCCTGGGACGGCAGCTATTTTGCCACCACCCGTCACGCGGCGGCCCGTGCCTATAAAGAAGCCGGGATCGACAATCCGCGCAAACAGGTCAGCCTGTTTGATGTGCATGATTGTTTCTCCATCACCGAACTGGTGACCATGGAAGACCTGTATATTTCGGATGAGGGCAGGGCCGTGAACGATATCATGGATGGCTTTTTTGATGCCGACGGCGAAATCCCCTGTCAGATCGATGGCGGCCTGAAGTGCTTTGGCCACCCCATCGGGGCCTCGGGTTTGCGCATGATCTATGAAATGTACCTGCAAATGAACGGCCGCGCCGGTGAACGCCAGCGCAGCGAAGAACCGACCATCGGCATGGCGCACAATCTGGGCGGCTTCCCGCACCAGAACATTTGTTCACTAACCATTGTGGGCAAAGAGGGCGTTTAGGGCTTTAGGTACAGCGTCATGCCGGACCTGATCCGGCATCCATGCTTTCGTCTTGAGGAATACCTGTATTCAAAAGCATGGACCCCGGATCAAGTCCGGGGTGACGGAGTGTTTGAAGGTTAATCAGTTTCAATTTCACCAAAATTCCAAGGACCTTAAATGACTGACATCCTGGTAGACCGGGACGGCGATGTGCTGACCCTGACCTTGAACCGGCCTGAAGTGTTAAACGCCATGTCCAACGACATGCGCAACGGCATCCTGCGGGAACTGACGGCGGAAACCGACAAACAGACCGTGCGTGCAATTTTGCTGACCGGCAGTGGTCGCGGATTTTGCACTGGTGCCGATCTTGACCTTGGCACCATACTGGAACGTCGCCCCTTGATCGAAGGACAGATCAAGGCTGGCACCAACCAGGTGATCCGCTTGATGCGTGACATTCCTGTGCCGATTATCGCCGCCGTCAATGGTGCGGCGGCCGGTGCCGGGTTCAGCCTTGCCCTGGCCTCAGATTTTATTATTGCGGCCCAGTCAGCAAAATTTCATCTGTCTTTTGCCAAAATCGGCGCCGTTCTGGATGGCGGGTCTTCTGCCTTCCTGACCCACAAAATTGGTGCCGCCCGGACCACGGCCCTGGCCATGCTGGGCGGCAGCATTGATGCTGACACAGCCTATGAATGGGGCCTCGCTTTTAATGTGGTGGAAGACGAGGACTTGATGGATGAGGCCCGCAAACTGGCCAAACGCCTGGCGTCCGGGCCGACCAAGGCCTTGGGCTTGATCAAGGCGGAAATCGAAGCTGCCCGCACCGGCACGCTGGAAGACAGCTTGCGACTGGAAGCATCTTCTCAAAGTCTGGCCTTCAACAGTGCAGATTTTGAAGAAGGTGTGCGGGCCTTTTCGGAAAGCCGTAAACCTGAATTCAAGGGACGCTGACGCCAAACGATGACAGATGCCAAGAAACTGATCAGTGGTGCGCGTGAAATCAGCCACGCGCAAATTCGGGCACAAGCCGGACAGGCCGCGACGGGTTTTGCCGCAGCAGGCGTAACACCTGGCGATACGGTCGCCATTATGCTGCGCAATGATTTTCCTTTCATTGTGGCCACCCTGGCAGCGTCCATGCTGGAGGCGACAGCGACGCCGGTGAACTGGCACTACACCGCCGATGAAGCGACCCACATCCTGGCTGACAGCGGGGCAAAAGCCCTGGTTGTGCATGCCGATATCTGGCGCACCCTGGCCCCGCAAATGGCCGCCGACATGATGCAGGGCATCACGGTGGTTGCCGTTGAAACACCGCTTGAATTGATCGAAGCCTTTGGCCTGAACACAGCGGATTGCACCGCCCTGGATGACACCCTGAACTGGCATGACTGGATCGCAGCTCAAGCATCATGGCAGGGTGATCCGCCGCAACCACGGTCAGCGATGATCTATACATCGGGCACGACCGGCAAACCCAAAGGCGTCAAGCGCTTGGGTGCGACGGCGGTGACGACCAAAGGCAATCATGGCTCCTTTGTACCCGAAGCGCGTTTATTGCTGACCGCGCCCATGTATCACAGCGCCCCCAACCGGGCCGCCATGTCGACATTTTATGTGGGCGGCGAAATTGTTATCGCGCCGCGCTTTGATGCCCAAGATACCTTGCGACTGATCGAAGAACACAAAATCAGCCATTCCTTCATGGTGCCGACCATGCTGATCCGCCTGCTGAAACTGCCGGATGATGTGCGGGCGAAATATGATATTTCTTCCCTCAAACACATCGTCATCGCCGGAGCCCCCTGCCCTCCCGATGTCAAAGGCGCCATCATAAACTGGTGGGGACCGGTGTTGTTTGAATATTACGGCGGCACAGAAACGGGTGCAATTACCTATTGCACCAGTGAAGATGCCCTTGCCCATCCGGGTACGGTGGGCAAGGCCGTGCCCGATGCCACAATTCGCATTCTGGATGAAGACGGAAATGAATGTCCGACCGGCACAGCAGGTGAGATTTTTGGCCGCCTGCATCCCATTCCGGACTTCACCTATCAGGGCAATCCCCAGGCCCGCGCCGATGTTGAAATTGACGGCCTGATTACCTGTGGTGATATCGGTTATCTGGATGCGGACGGCTATCTTTATATTTCTGACCGCAAAAAGGACATGGTGATTTCAGGTGGTGTGAATATCTATCCAGCAGAAATCGAAGCGGCCCTGTTTGATCACAAGGGGATTCATGATTGCGCCGTCTTTGGCTTGCCCCATGCAGAATTTGGCGAGCAAGTCGTAGCCGCCATCTTGCCGGAACCGGGAGTAGTTATGGATCAGACACAGGTAAATGATTTTCTGCGGGAGCGGATTGCTGCCTATATGATCCCGCGCCAGGTAATATTCGTGGAAGAATTACCGCGCGATGATTCCGGGAAAATCTTCAAGCGGAAGCTGCGGGATATTTATGGCTGAGCGGTCAACTATTATTATCTGACTCTCCCCCCAACACTCCGTCATCCCGCACTTGATGCGGGATCCATGCGGCATTCTAACTGAGATACCTCGAACATCACGACACAGGCGTAGACCCCGCATCAAGTGCGGGGTGACGATATTCGGGTCTACAACAACCCATACAACACCGGCAGCAGCCACGATAAACTGAGCCAGATAATGAAGGTCAAAGGCACACCCACCCGCAGGAAGTCAGAGAACTTATAGCCGCCGGCATTCATGACCAAAAGATTGGTTTTATAGGCCATGGGCGTGGCGTAACTCATATTGGCACCGAACAAGACGGCCAGCACAAAAGGTTCCGGTGGCAGTGACAATTGCTGGGCGATGCCAATGGCGATGGGTGTACCGATAACGGCGGCGGCATTGTTGGAAACAATATTGGTCAACACCGCCATGACCAGCATCAATCCACTGAGCAGGACCACCGGTGATGCATCCCCCGCCACGGCCAGAAAAAGCTGTGCCAGATAATCAGCACCGCCGGTCTTCACCAAAGCCGTGCCCATGGCCAGACTGGCCACGACAATCAGGATAACCTGAGTGCTGAGCGCCCGGGCAGCATCGCGCCAGTTCAGGCATTGCGTCGCGATCAACAGGAACACACCACAAACGGCACTGACCGCAATAGACATCAGCCCCAGAGCCGCCATGGCCACAATACCCACCATAATGCCCAAGGCCAGTGGTGCCTTTTTGGTGTGCGGCAGGGCAACAGTGGCATCCAGCACCAACAGCTCGCCACTGTTCCTGACGGTGGCAATCTGGTCCAGACTGCCCTGCACCAGCAAAACATCACCTACCCGCAGGCGCACATCCGCAATGCCTTCTTTCAAGGTTGGCAATTCCACACCGGCCCGGTGCAAGGCCAGGGTCATCAACTGAAAGCGGTCGACAAAATGGGACCGGGTCAGGGTGCGGCCTTCCAGCAAAGAACCTTGTGTGATGACAATTTCGGCAATTTGTTGATCTTCCGCCAGCAAGGGATGTTCTTCATCAACCAGGGTCTCGCCGGTATAGAGGCGCGTGCCCAGCACGTCTTCCAGCTCTTTCAACCTGGCAGGCGTGTCGCGTACACTGATGCGGTCCCCGGGCAGCAAAACGACATCAGGCAAAGGCTTCAGGGTCAGGCCACCGGCACGGCGAATTTCGCTGATCTTGATGGCGGTGCCAACTTCGTCAAATATCTCCGACAGGGTTTTGCCGTTGGCCAGACTGTCTTCATCGACCAACAGGTGCCCCGTAAAGATTCGCGGTGAAAGATCACCCATGGGGCGCTCGCGCCCAGGCAACATACGTGGCGCCAAAAGCCAGAGGTACAAAATGCCTAAGCCTCCCGCGATGGCCGCAGGGACAAAGAAGTCAAACATGCCGAAACGGCGCAGGCCCATATCAGCCGCTATGGAAATCACCAGTAAATTGGTCGAGGTGCCAATTGTCGTGGTCATGCCGCCCACAAGGGTGGCAAAACCCATGGGCATCAAAATGCGTGAAGCCGGTTTACCAGAGCGCAGGGAAATACTGCTGAGAATTGGCAGCAGCAGCACAACAATGGGCACGTTATTAACCACCGCACTCAGGGCCCCGCCGACCACCAGTGTCAGCAACAGCGAAAGTGCCGGACTAATCGCCCACAAGGCGGCCAGGGATCGGCCCACAGGTTCCAGGGCCCCTGTCCGCACCAGGGCCTGGCCCGCGATCATTAAGGCACAGACAGCGACCATGGCTTCGTGGCCAAAGCCGCTGAAAAAATCGACGGCGTGTATGTTGGTTTCGCCAACCGCATAGGGGAACAACTCAAACCCGGCGACGAGGATGACCAACACCGCCAGTGACGAGGTTTCAAGCGCAATGCTTTCCCGCGTGAACAAGACAAGGGCAAGTACAATCAAAGCCAGAACGGCCAGACCATGGGCATCGGGCAGAGGTGGAAAAATCATTAATCACTCCTGAAGAAACTCGTACAGGACTCTAAATCAAAACCCCAACTTCGTCATGCCCGTGCCAAACATACGGGTGTCCGGTTTAATTTCATCTGCATACACTGCAAATTCAAGGGCACCATTTTATGGCAAACCTGCCACTACAACACACCGTCATGCCGGACCCGATCCGGCATCTACGCGGTCGGATCAGGCACGGCGCGAATAAACTTAGTGATGTCTGATAAATCCAATGCATGGACCCCGCATCAAGTGCGGGGTGACGGAGTTTTCGTTGACGAATTCATTCCTCAAATTGGCAATTTTGACCAAATTCAGGCACAAAAAAAGCCGGACAAAGTCCAGCGTACGGCGAAAGGCAACCACTTCGCCCCCATTCAAATCTTGTAAATTGGAGCCACCTTTGACCTGACGGAAAGTCCAATCAGGTCAAAGGTGGAACCAGAAATCTTTAGTCGACGACTGAAAGGTTTTCAGCAGAAGATTTGCCGTTCTGACCAGCTTGAAGCTCGAAAGAAACCTTTTGGCCTTCGTTCAGCGTGCTCAAACCAGCGCGTTCGACAGCTGAAATATGAACAAAAGCATCGTTGCCGCCATCATCAGGCTCGATGAAACCATAACCCTTTGTTGGGTTGAACCATTTTACAGTACCAGTAGGCATAGTCTTAATTCCCTCTAACAGGAGTGTTGATCCGCGCCCTGCATCAGGTGAATGCGCGGAAAGGATAACGCTCACATTGTCGGGTAACCAGCTTAATCGGCGTACCGGCTATTCAAGTTAGTCATAACAAATGCAACACGTGGATCGATTTATGCAATAAAATTCACTGCGATGTCAATGGTTTGAATCCCCCGAGAGGGTCAGCTTTTTGTAAAAACCAGCACGTAAATTGCATTGATTTGACGCTAATAACCTCCTGAAATTCGATAATTTCGAAACTGGAGTCGCTCTAAACTACTGATTTTTTTTGGTTTTTCGCACTCCGAACCCCCTAATACAGGCAGCTCATGCCTTGTACCCCGCACTGACCATACGCTTTAAGGTCCCGTCCCGGTCAAAATAATGATGTTTCAGGGCAGCCAAAACATGTACTGCAACAAGTGGCAGGAGCAAATTGCTCAGGGTTTCATGTACTTCTTCAATAAATTCATGCATATCGCGATCCGTGCCCAGCACGTCGGGTAAAGCAACCAGGCCAAAAAAGTTCAGGTCATGAAGGCCGGTTTCAGCCAGTAAATAGCCTGAAACAGGGATCAACATAAGAAATCCCAAGAGGATCCAGTGCCAAGCGCGGGACAGTTTAGCCAAGACTGAACCTTGTTTATCAACAGGATCAGGGAAGCCCTGGCCCAGCCGCCACAGCAAACGCGCCAGAACAACAATGAAAAGCAACATGCCCAGAGATTGATGCACCGCCATCAATTCCCATTTGGCGGCACCGCGTGACATGTCTTCAACGATTTTCCCGGACACAAATAGAACGGCAACCAGGCCAGCACTGATCCAGTGCAGCCAGATTGACGTAAAACCATAATTGCTCGCTGTATCCCTGATTTGCATTTTTGCCTCCGTCATGAACGCTGTTGTATGGTCCTCCGGTGCTGCCCGGTAATTCGACAGCACCGGACGCACCGGGGAACTTCAAACCAATCAGACCGATCAGTCCTTCTTGCGGTCATCATCATCGTCGTCGTGGCGACGGTGTTTTCCATAACGTTTGTGGCGCAATTCGCCTTTGGTCAGGGTGTCGTCATCATTGCGGTCCAGCCATGACATCATCTTGTTCAGCGGGCGGGCGATTTCATCTTCAGTCACAGTGGCATCACCGTTGGCATCCAGTTTCTGGAAATGGTCCACCATGCGTTCCCGCACATAACCAACCCACAAGGCTTCAAATTCATCCAGGCTGAGTTTGCCGTCCTTGTTGGCATCATGTTTTTGTATTTCAGATCGGGGAAATTTTTTGACTTCGGCTTTGCTGACGGCACCGTTGCCGTTTGCATCAAACCGGTCAAAGATTTTTTCAGCCATGGCATGCATGCCCATACCGCCCATGCCATTATGCCCCATCATGCCACCTCTGTGGCTATCGCGGGCAGCGCTGACCCCAACGGCCCCGGCCAGGATAATTGCAGCTGTCGTCGTGCCAAGAAGAATTTTTGTGCGCTTTTGCATATCAAACCTCGTTTTTGCAGATCAGCGTGATTGCCGTCCTTGAAAAACATTTAAGGCCATAGATGTCGCAAAAGTTTGTCAGCCAAAGTACTGAATTGTCGCAAACCGTCGCAGCTTCTGTTTTTGCGACAGTTTGATACACTTTTATTCTCACCCGACGGGATTTCAGGGGCATAGTCCAGCCATGCAAAGTGCACATCACATCTTGATCGTCGACGATCACCGCGATATCCGCGAAAGTCTGGGTAAGTACCTCACCCAACATGACTATCGCACCAGCATCGCCGTTGACGCCGCCGAAGCCCGCAAGTTAATCGCCGCCAGCGCCTTTGATCTGGTGGTGCTGGATATCATGATGCCTGGGGAAGACGGTTTATCCCTGTGCCAGCATTTACGCCAGACAACAGACCTGCCGATTATTTTGCTGACCGCTGTGGCGGAAGAAACCGACCGCATCGTGGGTCTGGAAATGGGCGCAGATGATTACCTGACCAAGCCCTTCAGTCCGCGGGAACTGCTGGCCCGTATCAAATCGGTTTTGCGCCGGGCCCACAGCCTGCCACCGCGTAGCACCCCGACCGAAACAGCCAAGATACGCTTTGGTAAATGGCTGCTGGACGTCGGGCAGCGCGAAGCCATCGGCGAAGACCAGATTGCCATTCCCCTTAGCACAGCAGAGTTTCATTTGTTAAGCGCCTTTGTGGAGCACCCCAAAATGGTCCTTAGCCGCGAGCAGTTGCTGGACATCACCAGTGGGCGCAGTGCCAAAGTCTTTGACCGGGCCATCGATAACCAGATCAGCCGCCTGCGAAAAAAACTGGAAGACGACCCCAAAAAGCCCACCCTGATCAAAACCGTCTGGGGTGGTGGTTACATGCTGACGTGTGACGTTGAACCGCAATGACAAAGCAGTCATCAAATACTAAAACCTGGTCAGTTACAAAATACTGGCCAAAAAGTCTTGCCGGTCAATTGATCACGGTTTTGTTGCTGGCCTTGGTCGTCGCGCAAATTGCCAGCCTGATCATCTTGCGTGATGACCGCCGCCTTGCCTTTTTGTTTTCGGCCCAGCAGGAGGTGCTGTCACGTACGGCTTCCGTGGTCCAATTGCTGAACAAGTCTGAACCGGAACTGCATCAAACCATCGTCAAGGCCGCATCCAGTCGACGCCTGCGCTTTCAGCTGGAAAAGACAAGTGCGGTCGAACCAGACGAAGACGCCGAAGGATTTGACCGCTTTTTGCAACGCCGTTTGATCGGGGCACTGACAGACAAGGCGACTGTCGTGAGGGTCGCCGTGCAGGAAGACGATGATGACGATCGCGACGACGACGATGACCGGAAGGATGACGATGATGATGACCGGAAGGATAAGGACGACGACGACGATGACGATGATCACATGCGCGACGATGCTGATTCCTGGCCGCAGCACAGAGGCTGGTTCAAGTCATGGCGGGAAGACCGCAATCGCCGTATGCATTTCGGTCGTCGCCATCGCGGACCGGTCTCCAGCCTGACGATTTCTGTCAAAACAAGGTCCAATGATGCCGATGTCTGGCTAAACGTTTATAACCGGGTGCCACCAACCGGCCCGGCGGTGGCCATCCCGTCCCTGGTGACCATTGCCATTATGGCGGTCCTGTTGGTGATAGTTGTGATCTTCATGGTCCGTCGCGTCACCCGTCCGCTGGCAGAACTGGCAGACAATGCCGAACGCCTGGGGCGCGGCGAAGACGTCAAGGAACTGACGGAAAAGGGCCCGGAAGATATTCGCAAGGCCAGTCGGGCCTTCAATCAGATGCAGGATCGTTTGACCCGATTTGTACGCGACCGCACCTTGATGCTGGCGGCCATTACCCACGATCTGCGCACACCCATAACCTCCCTGCGTATTCGCGCTGAAATGATCGAAGACGGGGAAAACCGCGACCGCATATTGGAAACCCTTGCTGAAATGCAGGCCCTGACCGATGCCACCCTGGAGTTTGCCCGACAGGACGCGGAAGAAGAACAAACACGAAATGTCGATCTGCTGGCCCTGGTCGATGCCGTATGTGCCGACTTGTCTGATCTTGGGCAAGACGTCCATTTCGATAGTGATCTGGATCGGCTGCCCTATAGCTGCCATCCCAATGCCCTGAAGCGGGTGATCCGCAACCTGGTTGAAAATGCTGTGCGTTATGGTGACAAGGCCAAAGTTGACATTTCATCCCGGGGCGATGGCCTGTGTATTTCTATCGAAGACAGCGGCCCTGGCATTTCAGCAGAAGACCGGGAACGCATTTTTGAACCTTTCGTGCGCCTTGAAAGTTCCCGCAATCGCGAGACCGGTGGTATTGGCCTGGGGCTCGCCATTTCACGCACCATCGTGCGGGCCCATGGCGGTGACATTACGGTTAGCGACAGGAAGACAGGCGGTGCCGTTTTCAATATCCTGTTGCCTCTGCAAGGTCAGGAGAATGTCAAATGAACAATCGCTTCGACGAGGTCATCACAAGCCGGGAACAATTGCGCGACATCATTCCCGAACCCACATTCGCGCCCGACAAAAAAATCGATCATATCGACGACCTCTTCCAGCGATTTATCGCTGCCTGCCCTTTCATTGTTCTTTCCAGCAGGGGCAGTGATGACAAGGTTGCCATGTCACCCAGAGGTGATCCCGCGGGTTTTGTTATGGTGCTGGACGAAAAAACTCTGGCGATCCCCAATCGTCTTGGCAACCAACGCATCGATTCCTACGAAAACCTGTTGTCTGATCCGGCAGTTGGCCTGATATTCCTGATCCCCGGTTACGGCTATACCTTGCGGGTAACAGGCAAAGCGACCCTGGTGCGGGACGCCGCCCTGCAGGCCGACATGGCGATCCGCGGCAAACAACCCGATCTGATCATGATCGTCAGTGTGGAAGAAGCCTTTATGCATTGCGCCAAATCTATCACGCGCTCAAGCCTGTGGCGCCCCGATGCCTGGCCCGATACCAGCGACGTGCCAACTCTGGCTGAATCCCTCAAGTCGCATGGCAAGTTGCCGGAAAGACTTAACGATATTCAGGCCCTGGTCAACGAGGATCATGACAATAGTTTGTATTGAGAGATGCCTTAGATCCAGCGCCGGACCCTTGATTTATAGTCGGTATAGTCGGCCCCGAACTTGACTTCCAAATAGCGTTCTTCCCGACCAATGACGTAATAGCGCATGACCAGCAGGCAGGGGATCAGGGAGACAAAGGCAGCGATACTGCCGGCCGCAATGGCGACACCAATATAGCCAAGGACCAGGGCCAGATAGATGGGATTGCGGGAGCGACCGTAAACCCCGTCAGAAATAATTTTTGTAGTCGGCTTCCAGGGTTCGACGTTGGAGCCTGCCTTGCGATGCCGGGGTACTGAGCTTTTTGCCAGCACGGCACCCAGAGCAAAAACCAGGCCGCCCATGACCATGGCAGGCAATGTCGCCAAACTGCCTGTCACCCAGGGACTGTCCGCCATAATCCCGGCAACCAGAAAGGACAGAATGATGAACGGCGGTGGAAAGCGCACACCTGCGTGATCATCTTCCGAACCTTGAGCATCTTCTTTTTCTGACATCATCTCCCCCCGTTAGCTGACACGGACCAATCGTTCTCGACGAAATAGCCCAATCTGTTTGTCTTATGTGGCCAGTAGATCAGCAAGAGACAAGGAAAAACATGACGTCATGCCTTCAACACCTTTGAAATCATTTGCATAATGTCGTTCAAAGAGCTTTGCTTGGTCATGAAATATTCTTTGGGATTACTCGACAACTCCGAAAAACTCTCTTCGGATGACTTGCCTGACAGCATGATGAACGGCGCCTCTTTATTTCCCTGGCGGAAGAAAGTCAGAAACCCGGGGCCGTCCAGTTTGGGCATCATCCAGTCGCAAATGACAATATCAAAGGCTTTGTCTGTGGCTTCGACGAGGCCTTTGGCCTCAAGACCATCAGCCGCCAGGCTGACCTCCTTGATGCCAAGCGAATTTAACGCCAGTTTAGCGACCTCAATGAGATTCTCGTCATCGTCTACAACCAGGGCCGTCAAGTTTTCAAATGCCATCTTTATCTTCCCGTTCTGATTTTTGTTAAAACGTCACCCTTTCAGGTAACGCCCCAGTCTTTCAGTATTTCATCATGATGTTGGCCGGGCTGCGGTGGGGGTAAGTCCAGTTCCGGACTGGTCCGACTGAAGCGCGGTGCCGGGCCGGGTTGGATGACGTTATCTTTTTTGACAAAAGTCCCACGCGCCTTGTTGTGGGCATGTTCCGGTGCTTCTGCCAAATCAAGAACCGGGGCAAAACAAACGTCGCTGCCTTCCATGATAGCACACCATTCATCACGGCTTTTCTGCGCGATAATTTCAGCGATTTTTACTTTCATGACCGGCCAGTTTTCCCTGTTATGCTGGTCGTCAAACATGGGGTCCGTGATTTCTGCTTTTTCCCGCAGCAAGGCATAGAATTGTGGTTCGATGGAGCCAAGTGAAATCCACTTGCCGTCCGAACATTTGAACGTACCATAAAAGGGCGCACCACCGTCGAGCAAGTTGGTGCCGCGATCATCAGTCCAGCGGCCCAGCCCGTGCAGGCTATACATCATGGTCATCAGATGTGAAGCTCCGTCGGTCATGGCCGCATCCACAACCTGGCCTTTGCCAGAGGTCTTTGCCTCCAACATGCCGCTCACCAGCCCAAAAGCCAGATACATTGCCCCACCACCAAAATCACCGACCAGGTTCAGGGGCGGGACAGGTTCATCCACCGTACCAATGGCATGCAATGCGCCGGTCAAGGCGATGTAATTGATGTCATGTCCGGCAGCTTGCGACATGGGACCTTCCTGGCCCCAACCCGTCATGCGGCCATAGACCAGGCGTTCGTTGCGGGCGAAGCAGACATCCGGCCCCACACCCAGGCGTTCCATGACACCTGGCCGCAAGCCTTCCAACAAAGCGTCGGCTTTTTCCACCAGCTTAAGCAGGGTTTCCACATCATCCGGATTCTTCATATCAAGGGCGATGGAGCGCCGACCGCGGTTCATGACTTCATAACTCAGGCCCAATACGTTGCTACCACCGGGCCGGTCAATGCGGATCACATCAGCTCCCATATCCGCCAGCAACATGGCACAAAACGGTCCAGGACCGATCCCGGCCATCTCGATAATCTTCAATCCCTTGAGGGGTCCCATCTTGTACTCCTGATTTGAATTTACTGAATTTTAGGGCAGGCAAGATTCCGGGCAACCCCTGAAGCCTAAAACGCTTCGTTTTGGTATCAATTTATTAACCATGTGGGTTCAAGTTTTTGAAAAGCAAACACGAATCAACCGCGAACAGGGTCTCTCCGGCTTGAACGGAAGTGCCCCGGTTACACAAGTTATATAAGAGGTTATCATGGATACGCCAGATCATCTGAATACCTACATCGTCCGCAAAGACGACAGCCGGTTCTGTGTCGTCGAAATCGAATCCAACAAGGTCGACAGTTATTTGCACGATCTCAAGAAGACCATGCCGCAATCAAGCTGGCGCATCGAGCCCCGCTTTCCCGTCTGCGGCGCAGATTAGATCAAGTTATTCAGGCAATCTGGCCTGTGCCAGGGTGCCTTGATCTGTACCGAACCAGAGGCTGTGCGTCGGGGCGTGATAAACCATATGACGGACCGAGCCAGCACCCGACGGGATTGCCGTCACCGAAACAAATTCCTCTGAACTGACATCGAAGCCCACAAGCGTGTTAGGCTGCACACCTGTTTCCACGAACCAGATGCGATTTTTGGCATCCACGGCCATGGCATAAGGCCCCGAACCAGAACCAGCACCGGAATCAGCACCGTCACCGGCTGGTGTAGGCCATCGTCGGACTTTGCCGGATACGGGGTCCAGATGGCCCAGTTCGGCCAGAGAATAATCGACATAATAGATTTGATTATTTGTGGTCGCGATCAGGCGACGCGGTCCGGCATCGAGATCGGGTAAAAGATGTTCGGTCAATTCAAGAGAGGCCGGATCTACCGAGGCCAGTTTGTTACTGCCCAGCAAGGCAACCCAGACTGTTCCATCCGCCGCCAGAGTAATGCCATAAGGCCGGGCATCAGGCGTTGGCACTTTCATCAGATCGACGTGCCGGGTTTTGATATTCAGCCGACCAACCAGATTGCTCCATTGTGCCGTGAACCATATGTGACGCTGGCTCTTGTCAAAGACCAGTGTGTGGGGATCACGGGCAGCGGGTGGCAGCTTGATTTTGTCAATGTGCCCGCCTTTTGGATCATGGCGACCGATATAGCCTTGGCGATTACCGGCGTACCAGACAATGCCATCCCGACCCACGATCAGGTTGTGGGGACCTGCCTGGTCATCCAGTTTGAGCTGGCTAAAACGTTGCGACTTTGGATCAAAGCGAGCGAGATAATGGTTCTGCTGTCCCACAAACCAGACGGAACCATCAGGTGCCACGGAGGGATCACGTGGGCGACCTTTTTCAAAGGGCACGGTCCATTCCTGGATTTTAATGCTTTGTGTGACAGATGTGCTTTGTGTGACAGATGTGCTTTGTGTGACAGATGTGCTTTGTGCAAAGGATGTTCCGGCGCCGCCAGGAACAAGGGTCAAACCCAGCAAGAAAATCCAGAGCCTGGCCATTTTACGCGCCGCCATCTCACGTGCTACTGACGGGCAGGCTTACGCTCACCGTCGTGCCTTTCCCAATGTCACTGATGATATCCAGTCTGCCCCCGTGAGCTTCGATCAGTGATTTGGCAATCGAGAGGCCCAGACCTGTCCCCTCGCGAACATTATGGGGATCGGAATTTACCTGGGAGAAGGGCTGGGTGATGTTGGCGAGATCGGACGCTGAAATGCCGATGCCGCTGTCTTCGACCTGAAGAAGAATCTCTTTGCCCTGCTGGCCGGCAGTGATTTGCACACTGCCGCCTTCGTTCGTAAATTTCAGGGCGTTTGAGAGAATATTATAACAAATCTGGATCAAGGATCGTTTGTCTGCTTGCACAACCGGCAAACCCTCAGGAATGTGGAGCAACACCTCAACCCCCTTGTCCCTCGCCAATTTCTCTATGTTATGCACGCAATCTGAAACCAGGTCACCGACATTGATATCTTCCGGAGACATACTTCGTTTGCCGGCTTCAATGGCGGAAATATCCAGGATATCGTTGATCAGGGCCAGCAGGTGTTCACCGCTGTGATGGATGTCGTTGGCATATTCTTCATAATTTTTTGCCCCCAGTGGTCCCATATACTGGGCCCGCAGCATTTCACTGAAGCCAAGTATGGCATTCAGAGGGGTGCGAAACTCATGGCTCATTGTGGCGAGGAATTCTGACTTGGCACGGTTGGCCTGTTCGGCATCAACCAAAGCCTTGTTCAGCTCATCTTCAGCGCGTTTTCGCGCCGTGACATTTGACGCAGCACCCAGGTGGCCAAGAAAGTTTCCGGCTTCGTCAAACATCGGTTTGCCGTTGATCATCGCGGTTCGTATACCGCCGTCCGTTCCTGCATAACTGTATTCGAAATCAACAATGGCCGTATGTTCTGCAATGGCCCTGCGATAGTCGGACCACTCCTCAGCGACGAACAAATCCCCGGGCAAGTTCTTCACGCGTTTTGCCAAGAACATCAGAGACGATAGAGCCAGACCTGCTTTCCGCCGGCAGAGATTCCCAGACAAAAGCACCGCGTGTGTCGGTCTCCCACAACCAATCTGACCCGGATTCTGCAAAATCCCCCAGTCGTTGTTCACTCTTGCTTAATGCCTTCATGGCCTCCAGGTGGTCACTTCGTTTGGCAAAGCGGGTACGAAGATTGACAAGATACCCCTCCAGCATGCCAAGCCAGGGATGCCCCTCCTCGTGGATCACGAAGCTGATCACGCCCAACACCAATAGCTCGACGGCCTGCAATTGTTGATCTTTGGTGATTACAAGGAAAAGAGGTTGTTCCGGATTTCGGTTCAGGATTTGGCGGGCGACATCCAGACCTGGCATATCAACCAGGTGGCAGCCAATGGCGACAATATCATAGTGACCATCTGCGCAGGCTTCGAGGCCTGCGTGACCGCTATGCAAGATGTCGACTATCAAGCCAATGGCATCGGCGGCTTGTCGAAAGGCATCGCAATCTGACGGTTTGGCTTCGATATATAGTACGCGCACGCTCACCTCAAATAATACAAGAACGGAATAATGTGTTCATTCTGCGTGACAGTCAAATGGGTCGTCTTTGGTCTCTCAGATTTTGGCTGATCGTTTCGTCAAATTCAGACGACGGAAGTTCCAGCCACTAACACGATTCCGGGGAAAAAACTCAAGGGGCATGTTGCCGGACATGTCTCCAATTTTTTAAACCCGTATGCAGAACAAATCCGCGATAACATTCACGTTTACTCTGTTTCAAGTTCACTGGAATTACGAACTGACAGTGCTATATTTATAGTATTGCCCATGACAATATTTTCCGCTTTTTATATTTTGATTCCAAGCATATTTATCAGGTTAGCATTTTGAGCGATAATTCCAGGCATCTGACAGATGTCCTCAAACATATAGCCCAGGGCGTCGCCATGTTCGACAGTGACCACAGGCTGGTCATCTGGAATGCTAAATACGAAGAAATTCTTCAGTTTCCGGAAAAATTTCTTTACGTGGGATTGCCGGTAGGTGATGTCACCAAATTTCTTGCTGACCGGGGAGATTATGGTGACGGCGACCCGGAACAAATGTCCCGTGAGCGACTGGGTATCCTTGATTTTGATGCCACGATTCAGACAAATCTTGTGGTTAAAAATAAATTTGGCTACGAAGCTATGCTTCAGAAAACAGATTCCGGTGGCTTTGTCATCAGCTACACCGACGTTACGGAACGCGTAAAATCCGAATTGGAAAAGCGGCAGACAGAGCAGCTTTTTGAAAGTGTAATCGAAAACTCACCAGTTTCTATTCATCTGAAAGATCGCGATGGCCGTTTCCTGATGGTCAACAAAACTTTCGAAGCCTGGTATGGCCTGATGTCAAAAGATGTCATTGGCAAACGATCAAACGATCTCTTCCCTGTCGAGCTCTCGGATGCCTTTATCGACCAGGATCTAGAAATGCTGACGACCCGACAAGTGATTGAACGTGAAGTATCCGCGAAATTCGCCGACGGGAAAATGCACTCGATTAGCAATCTCAAATTTCCGGTCTATGGCGACGATGGAGAGATCAAGGGGATTGGCACTATCGCCACAGATCTGACCAGGTCCAACTTGCTGGAAGAGCAACTTCGCCATGCCCAGAAGATGGAAGCTGTTGGACAACTCACCGGGGGAATTGCCCACGACTTCAACAATCTGCTGAGTGTCATGGTCGGCAATGCCGAAATGTTGTCGGACAAGGTGGGTGAGGACAAGGATGCGTTATTTAGCATAAATGCGATCATCAATGCCGTTGATCGAGGCTCGTCCCTGACCAGCCGTTTACTGGTATTTTCCCGGAAGAAAACCCTGTCACCTCAGGCGACAGACATCAATGAAATGGTTCAGGGCTTTGAAGAAATGCTGCAACGAACCCTGGGAGAAACAATTTCGCTTTCAACCATGTGCGGCGAGGAATTGGCCCAGGCAGAAATCGACCCGCACCAATTTGAAGACGCCTTGCTCAACCTGTCTATCAACGCGCGTGACGCTATGCCCCACGGCGGCACCCTGACCATCAAAACGGCCAATGTTATCCTTGATCAAGTCTTCGCCGCAGAAAATGATGAGGTGGTGCCTGGTGACTATGTTGAAGTCAAAGTGATCGACACAGGCACAGGCATGCCCCCCGATGTTCTTGAAAAAGTGTTCGAACCCTTTTTCACGACCAAAATATCCGGCGTCGGCACCGGCCTTGGCCTCAGTATGGTCTACGGCTTCATAAAACAATCCATGGGCCACATTACGGTCGACAGCGAAGTCGGAAAAGGAACCACCATCAGCCTTTATTTACCCCAAACGCGGGGATAAGACGCAAAGACAAGATTAACCCAAAATAACAATTGTGGCCCGGTCTGATCGGCCAGGTCTGATCGTACGGTGTGGCGAATTAAGGGGCACGATCCTGATTTGAAGAAAATCAGGTCATGCCCCCGTAGTTTGGATATCTAATTCGGATATCTAATTCGGATATCTAAATTGCGTGCCTTGTTCGCGTGCCGTGTTCGCAGCCTTAATTCCACCAGTTTTCGCGGAAGGTATGCAGGTCGCCCACCTGGTGGCGGTTGGTTTTGCCGGTGGGGGCAAGCGCTTCGGTGTTGAAGAAGTCAGGCAGTTCGTCGTCGGCTGCGGTGAAGCCAGCGGCGCGGTTGAACTCGTCTTCCAGTTTCAGGGCGGCAGTGCCCAGTTTCGGCACGAAGGATGGCTCCAGGCTGGTGCCAAAGGCGGCGTTGATGGCATCGACGATCAGCTGGGAATTGGTTTCGGTCACCGAGCGACCAAAGATGCACAGGCCGAGGCTGTCGGCGGCGGCGCAGTTCATTTGGCTGTCCATGCTGACGGCCATCAGGTCTTCGGTGGTCTTGTCTTTGCAAGGATAGCCCGGCATGTTTCCGGCCGTATGATCCGCGCCCTGGGCGGTTAACATCATGCTCATACCTGTGACCTCGATCACACGCGGGTCATAGGCACTGATGCCTTGTTTCTTGATGGCGGGAATGCGTTTGACGTTAAAATGTTCGCCGACCCGCTGGGTGCCTTGCGCATATAGTTTGCCCTTTTCATTGCCAGCGCGGATATCTTCCAGCACCTGCATCATAAAGGCTTCGTCACCAAATTCGCCCTCGCCTGCTTCCATCAGTACGCCGATGGTGCAACCGATTTCGATGGTATCGATGCCCAAATCATTGGCCACCTGGTTGACCCGCGCCACCTGGTCGGGGTGGGTCAGACCACAGTTGGTACCCATCAAGCCGATGGTTTCATATTCCAGCGGGGCGGTAATGGATTCGCCGTCTTCACCATGAAAGTTATTGCTGCAACGGATCAAGCAGCCCGGCATGCAGGCGTGGGTCGTTTCGCCGCCACGGGATTTGTTCAGGTCGTGAATAAAGGTGCCGCCCATCTCGAAGGTTTGTTCCTTGGAGTTGACCTGCTGGCCCTTGCTGAAATTGTTCACCGGCAGCCCGCCGATCTTGTTGGTGAGGTCGGCCACAATGGCGGTGCCGTAATCAGCAAAAGTTTGAATAGCGGCTTCCTCGCCCAGTTTGGCACCATAGTCCTTGACGTGGCTCATGACCTTTTTACGGTCCACAAAGGTTGGCATCTTGATCTGTTCGATGATCACAGCCTTGACCTTTTTGCTGCCCATCACGGCGCCCACGCCACCACGGGCGGCAAAGCGGGTTGGGCCACCTTCAGGATCGGGGAAAGCGATGGCCGACATCAGGCCCTGGTATTCGCCGACGGGACCGCACAGGGCATAGGAGATTTTCTTGCCGTATTTTTCGATCAGCATATCGGCGGCTTCGAAGTTGCTTTTGCCCATGTAAGGCGTGGCATCATCGTAAGTTACATCGCCTTCTTTGTTGATGTGGATGACAACCCAATCGTCCGAAGCCTCGCAGAAGGTAATGCCGGACATTTCGTTCTGGCCCATGGCGTAAGCGAATGTACCACCAGAGTTCGCTTCCTTGATGCCACCGGTCAGCGGGCTTTTGCAGCCTACAGACAAACGGTTGGCATTGGAGAAGTTGGTGCCTGCAAACGGACCGGCAGAAAAAATCAGCGGGTTACCTGGCGACAGGGGATCAACGGTCGCCGCACCTTCGTCCAGCAACGTGCGGGCGATCAACCAGCGCCCGGCACGGGCCAGGTCTTCGCCTTCAACAGTTTTGCTGCTGGCGTCGCGGGTGGCAAGATTGAGGGTCAAATGTTTACGCATGACGGGGTCCTGTGGGTTTCGAAGGAAAGGGATTTTGAACGATTCAAACCTGATTACGGGTCCGGTTCAAGCCTTGTCGCCAGATATTTGATTTATTGTTTAATAACAGATAGCTAGATTACTTCGGGCAGGGTGTTGGCGGGTGGGGTATTGCGGCTGCGTTCGCTGCGGATGACACCATCAATAATGGTCATGCCGACGCCCGGCAGATCACCAAGCTGGATACTCTCCAGAATGGTTTCCGCCGGAGAATGCTGGGCCCGGTCCATAATCACAAAATCGGCCTCACGTCCGACTTCGATAATGCCGCAATTCAGATCACGCATGCGGGCCGTATTGCCGGTGGCAAAACACAGGGCGATTTCTGCGGGCACCTGGCCCAGGGCTGACAACATGGACACCATACGCAAAATTCCCAAGGGCTGTACACCGGAACCAGCCGGGCCGTCCGTGCCAAGGATAACGCGTTCCATCTGCTTCAGTTCACGAGCGCAATTCAGGGCCAGCAGAGCGGAGCGCTCGTTGCCGTTATGCACGATTTCGATGCCACGACCGCAGCTTTCACAAAGACAGGTGATCTGGTCGTCAGGCAAAGCCGTGTGCCCGCCATTGATGTGGCCGATGATATCGGCATCAGCTTCCAGCACCACGTCCTTGTCGATCAGGCCAGAGCCTGGAATGGAAGGGCCACCGGTGTGGATGGTACTTTGAATGCCATATTTTCGGGCCCAGGTGACCATCTGTTTGGCCTCCGCCCCGGCCTTGACGCTGCCCAGGCCAATTTCACCCAGCAGTTTTACGCCAGCCTCGGCCAACTCTTTGAAATCCTGTTCGACCATGCCCTGTTCAATGACCGGCGCACCGGCATGCACCTTGACCCCCGAGGGGCGCAGATTATCAAAGGCTCGCTGCGCCGTGATCGCCAGCGCTTTCAGGCCAACGATATCCTTGGCCCGTCCTGGATAGTGCACCTCGCCGGCCGAGATCATGGTGGTGACGCCACCATGCAAGCTTGAATCGATCCAGTTGAGCTGGCTTTGACGTGGGGTCCAGTCGCCCGCGACCGGGTGCACATGGCTGTCGATCAGACCGGGGGTGACAGTCGTGCCTTTGGCATCAACGACCGTGGCCCCTTCCTGATCAAAGTCTTTCTCAGCCCCAATGCCGGTGATCTTGCCATCTTCTGTGGCGATAGTGTCCGCATCCAACACCGGATTATCCAGATCGCCACTGAGCACCAGGCCGATATTTTTGATGACAAGTTTAGACATTGTTCTTTCCCCCCAGAGTAGTCGCCAAAAATAATCGTTCCTAATACAAAACAACAGAGCGAATTGACTCGCCCTTGTGCATCAGATCGAAAGCATTGTTGATTTCATCCAACGGCATGGTGTGGGTGATCAAGTCGTCGATGTTGATTTTGCCGTCCATGTACCAGTCGACAATCTTTGGCACATCAGTCCGGCCACGGGCGCCGCCAAAGGCTGTACCACGCCAGACCCGGCCGGTAACCAGCTGGAACGGGCGCGTGGAAATTTCCTGACCGGCACCAGCGACGCCAATGATGATGCTTTCGCCCCAACCCTTGTGACAGCATTCCAGGGCCTGACGCATGGTCATGGTATTGCCGATACATTCGAAGGAATAATCAGCACCCCCATTGGTCATATCCATGATGGCTTCGACAACATTGTCGCATTCACTGGGGTTGATGAAGTCGGTCATGCCGAATTTTTTCGCCAACTCCACCCGGCCATCATTCAGATCGACGCCGATAATCTTGTTGGCCCCCACCATGCGCGCACCCTGCACCACATTCAGGCCAATGCCGCCGAGGCCAAAGACCACGACGTTGGAGCCGGGCTCGACCTTGGCATCCAGGGCGACGGCCCCGACGCCGGTTGTGACACCGCAACCGATATAACAAATTTGTTCAAACGGCGCGTCTTTACGCACCTTGGCGACGGCAATTTCCGGCAACACGGTAAAATTCGAAAAGGTAGAACAGCCCATATAATGCAGGATTTTTTTGCCGTTCAGGGAAAAGCGGCTGGAGCCATCGGGCATGACCCCCGCACCCTGGGTTTCCCGAATGCACTGACAAAGATTGGTCTTGTGATTGAGGCAGTATTCGCATTCCCGGCACTCGGGCGTGTAAAGCGGGATCACATGATCGCCCACTTCCACGGAAGTTACGCCTTTGCCAATTTCCCGCACAATACCGGCCCCTTCGTGACCCAGGATCGCCGGAAAGGCCCCTTCCGGATCATCGCCAGACAGGGTGAAAGCATCCGTGTGACAAACGCCTGTCGCCTTGATTTCAACCAGAACCTCGCCGGGCTGTGGTCCGTCCAGATCGACTTCTTCAATAACAAGCGGTTTTCCGGCCTGGGTGGCGATGGCTGCACGTGTTTTCATTATATTACTTCCCTGTCATGCTATTTTGATTTGGGCCAGAATGCCCGATTAACGTAATTCCCTCAACAGCTTCAGCAGCTGTTTTTGCCCGGCTTCTGACAAGGGTTTCAATGTTTCCCGGGTGATGTCTCCCGCAACCTGGATGGCCCGCAAGGCCACATCGCGACCCGTATCGGTCAGGCAAACGATACGGCGGCGGGCGTCTTTGTCGTCGGCATGACTGTCCACAAATCCGCGCTTGGCCAAACGATCCACAACGCCCTTGATCGTGGCCACATCCATCGCTGTGTGGCGGCCCAGTTGATTTTGCGAACAATCACCGACCTCGATCAGCTTGGCCATGGCGGCAAACTGGGTGGGCGTGAGGCGCTCAATCATCTTGCCCGCAAAAATCGTGCTGTGGCGCTGGCCAACTTCGCGCAGGATAAACCCGACCTGATCGTCCAGGGCGTAGCCTTTCCGATCTTCAGTCATTCACCTGTTCCTGTTTGATCAACTCATCAATACGACGACGATAGAGGTTTGATCCCTTGTCGATAGCAATGCGCAAGGGCCGTCGTTGTTCTTGCTCAGCTGATCTGGGGCGGCGTTCCTCAATCTGGATCGCCTCGAGGATAACTTTATCTTCGGCGAAGGCCACATTAAAAAGATCATTCATGGCACCACCGACGGCTTTGTCCTGCAGAGCAAAATTTCGCACATGCATCCAACGATCAATCGTGCGGAACTCGTCCACGGGCGTCAGAAAATGAATGGCATATATATGCACACCTTCCGCCCGTCGGTCATAAGTTATTTCTTGCGAGACCTCAGCACTGCCAAAATCGATCACGGCCACACACGGCACATTCATGATGTAATATTGCCAGCGATCTACGTTGCCCCGGAAATTCACGCCAAAGCCCGACAGTCCCTGAAACACACCCACAGGCGGGGTATCGCGGGTCCAGCGCGAGGTAATCACTGTGCCATCCCCCGTCATTTCGGAATCAATAGGCAAATCCTCCATCTCAGGATTGCCCAGCGTTGTCGGGTGCACGAAACTGACATGGGCCGGGTCGCACAGATTGTCGGCCACATTCAGATAGTTTGAGGCATAAGGCAGCGGATTGCCCTGGTGCGGCGCATAGTCAGGACTGGAAAGTTCCGGCAAATCAAAGACCAGACTTTCATCCGCTTTGCCCTCATCACCCATCCAGATCCAGACAATATTGTGACGCTCGAACGTGGGGAAGTGGCGCACCCAGGCGCTTTTAGGCAGCACTGATTGGCCCGGCACCCGCACACATTTACCGTCGCAGCCAAAGGTCACGCCGTGATAACCGCACTGCAAATCATCACCGATCAACCGACCTTCGGACAAAGGCAACAGTTTATGCGGACAACGATCTTCCAGGGCCGTAACGGTGCCGGCTTCAGTGCGGTAGAAGACGATGTTTTCGCCAAGGATCGTGGCTTTGCTTAGCTCACGCGTGAACTCTTTCGACCAACCTGCCACGTACCAGCTGTTATGGATGAATTGCATATTCGGGGTCCAGCCTAGCGCAAGCCGTCTTTGCCTTCGGCATCTTCATGGGTCAGACCACCGACCCTTGGCAAAGGCCGCCCGCTGTCCGTGACACAAACGGCGACCAGAATTTCATTGGCCCGCGGGGCATCATTGACGCGCACTTCCATGGCATCGAAATGGCTGCGCACATAGGCGGCTTCCTTGTGACCGAGGGGCACATCCATGGGCGTACCAGGACCGCCCATCTTCTTGGCAGAAGGCACCAGAGCAGCACCCTTTTCGACGGCCTTGCGCAAGGGGGCACCCAGTTTGGGATGTAAAATTGCAGCTGCATGTTCCAACTCACCATTTTCACCAACGATGGCCGCTTTGCCATAGCTCTCGGCCTGCTCCGGCGTGATCCCCAAAGCCTCAACGGCGCGCGCGCCCAATATACCGCCCAGCTCCGCACCGATTTCCATCAGAGGATCGAGGTCTTCCGTATAGCTGCCCGCAAAGGGGTTGGCGATGACGGCGATGGCCGCAGCCCGCCGGGTTGCGGGCGAGATGGCCTTGCCCATTTCAATGTGAGTTTCGTCGACAACAGTGATGATCTTGCGAATTATTGCAGTAGTCATTTTAATCCATCCTCTCCTTTAACGTCGGCTACTTCCAGACCGCCAGACCGGCTGTGGACGCGGGGTCCGGTGCTCATGACCAGTATGTAGGCCAGCTCGTTGGCGCGCGGCGCATCATTGCAGCCCACTTCCATGGCATCAAAATGACTGCGCACATAAGATGCATTGGTATGGGTGATCGGTACATCCAGCCGGGCCCCGACCCCACCAACTTTTTTGGTTGAGGCAACAATGGCCTTGGTGCCATCCAACAGGGCCCGCATGGCATAACCACCGGCGGGATGCCACAGGGCACCATGCTCCAGCTCTCCGGCCTCGCCGATGATGGCACCCTTGCCATAACCTTCAATGGCAGAACCATCGCCACCCAGAGCATCCAGCACAGCAGTCGCCAGGGCCAGACCAAAGGGTTTCAGATCTTCAATGAAAGGCTGGATATCTTCCACATATTTTCCGGCGAAGGGATTTTTGATGATGATCATGCCACTGGCCCGGCGGTTGGGTGTTTGTGCAACCGGGCCACCTTCGTGCCAGGTTTCCTCGACGGATATGATTTGTTTTCTGAGTTCAACCGCGGGCATATTTTTTCTCCGGATCAGGATTGTTTGGGGCAACGTTGTTATTGAGACTAATTTTGGGATTGAGGTCCCCGGCCATGCGCGTACTGCCCTGCAGGGACAAGGCAGCAGCCGTGATCAAACCGTCCCGAACAAAAGTCCGGGCCAGGTCCTGACCGCGTTGCAGGGCCAGGTCTTTTTGCCGGGCCGACAAAGGCTGGACATCGGTTGTCACCAGTCGTGCGCCGAGGTCACTGTCGGGGTCCAGGTCATGGGCCGGCGTGCGGGAAATTTCAAAACAAGGGCCGGGATCAACTTCATTGGCGATCAGAGTTGCGGCAGCGTCTGCCAGAGCCGCCGTCGGGGCAAGGACGGTTACCGCGTCAGCCACACCAAGCGAGAAACTGCGTCCTCTCCAGCCGCTGGTCGCGACGCCACGAACGGTGTCATTGGATGTGATATGAGCCGTGGCGGAAATTTCGGGTGCATCAACCCGGTCGACGATACCGATATCAAAGCTGTGGCCGTCGTTCAGATACAGTGATATATCGCCACCGTTATTGACGTAGACTCGATTCAGCGTTCGCCCTGCCAGCATTTTATCCAGGATGTAGTCGGCGACGGACCCGGCGACGGCGATCATGGGGCTGACGTTGTGGGCTGCGAAGTTGGCTGCGGCGGATGTCATGATGTTCGCGACAGGATTGGATTTATTCGGATCGTAAAACTGCACCCCACGTCCGTCATGCCCGTGCTTGACACGGGTACCCACGTCTTGACGGCATTTATCTTCAGGCGCAGAACTCTGGTCATTTGAGGATGATGCAGAACTCAGGAAATTCGCCTTCTGGCAGACCTGTTCCCCGAAGGCGTGGGTACGCGGGTCAAGCCCGCGCATGACGGTAGAGGAGTGTGGCGCCAGGACCTTCCGCAACACTTCCAATTCCGCTACCAAATCCGTCAACACAGGCTCGAAGGCCCGCATCGCCTGCTCAAAAGCCAAGGCAACTTCAGCCTCATCGCCATCTGCATCGATCACCAGATCAATGGGGCCTTGCTGCAAATGCAGGCGTTTGCCGTCGGGCAAAATGCGGGCAAAAGCGCTATTCATCTTTGCGCTCGTCTTTTTGCTCATCTGGCCATTTATACTGGCTCTTTTCCATGGGCCAGGAACTTTCGCCCTGTTCCACAGGACGAAGGTTCGGATCCTTTAGCACCTCGGCCAAAGGCACAATCGACTCCATATGGCCACCCAGGGCCGCGTAATCTTCAAGACGCATGGAAAATTCGATGGGGGCGACGATGGCCGGTGTGGGGACATAACCAAAGGAATTTTCAGGCATGCGCGTCACGTCGACCATGTAGGTAATGCCCCCGCCAGGCCAGACAAAGGTTTCCGCTCCGCCGCTGGTAACATTGGTCAAGGCGTCCTTCACGGACATGGTCAGCTTGACGGGATTTTCGGTAACGCCTGCCCGAAGCGAGCCACCGGCACCGCCAATGAACAACACAGAACATAATGCCGGTTCACAATTTTCCCGCACCCGTTCGACCGAGGCCATCAAGACATCCGGCAAGGGTTCTTCGACAGGTTTCAGATTATCGTCCAGCACAAAATAAGCATAATGTTCGCCGGTGGTCGAGACCATCAACAGGGTTGTGCCTGGTTTGGCATCTGCTGGCTTAAAGTCGTTGAGGATCGACAGGGGATCGCTGATATCTGTACCACCCCAACCCGTACCTGGTTCGGCGACCTTGAAATAGCGACCGGGGGTCGAGCGACGGCCGTTGATGGAAATACCCGTGGGCGGTACATCCAGAACTTTTCCGGCTTCGTGTTCTGACATCACGCCGGTGATGTGATCATCTACCACAACGACTTCGTCGACCAGGGGCTGCCACTGCATGGCGAACATACCGATTGCGGCGGAGCCACAACCAACGCGCATGCGTTCCTCCGTCACGTCATCAATGATCGGGGCCTTGCCGGCCTCAACAATGATCGACACGCCGTCATCAATCGTCAGCTTGACCGGCTTGCAATTGCACAAATCCATCAGGGTCTGACAGGTCACGCGGCCTTCTTTTTTACTGCCGCCGGTCAGATGGGCAACACCGCCGAGGGACATCATTTGTGATCCGTATTCACCTGTCGTGACATGGCCAACGACTTCGCCGTCGACCCGTACTGAGGCGGCTTCATGGCCCAGGTGGCGATCTGTATCGACCTTGATCTTGACGCCGCAGTAGCTGTAGATGCCTTCTGTGACCACGGTCACCATATCCACACCGTCCACCTCGCTGGAGACTATGAAAGGGGCCGGTTTATAGTCGGGATAGGTGGTGCCAGCACCCACAGCAGTGACAAAGGTGTTTTCAGACTGCACCAGATCACCGCTCCATTCCTGATCATTTTTCAGGAAAGGCACCAGGGGTGTGCCGTGGGTTTCGGCCCGTTCAACCACGGTTAGCGGGTCAACGCGGGTCAGCAGGCCATCAACATTTGCATATCGATCGCACGCACCGGGGCGGCCTTGTTTGATGCGACAACGTACCGGGCAGGCATCACAAACGACGAGGTCTTCTTTGTCATCTGGCATCACTAATTCCCTTTCGCCCGCAAAACTGCATTGCGCACTTTTTCTGGCGTTGCGGGCATATCCCGTAAAACCGCACCCGTGGCATGTCGGATGGCATTGAGGATGGCTGGCGCAGTCGGGATCAGAACTTGTTCACCTATGCCTTTGGCCCCGTAAGGACCATGTGCGTTGGGCACTTCAACAAGGATCGATTCCACCTCGGGCACATCGCCAATGGTCGGAATCAAATAATCGTGCAGATTTTCGGTGCGGCCCGGCACAAATTCTTCCATCAGAGCGAGGCCCAGTCCCTGGGCTGCACCGCCTTCGATCTGGCCTTCAATCAGGGTTGGGTTAATGGCTTTGCCCACATCATGGGCGGCCGTCAGCTTGATCAAGCGTACCGTGCCCAGGCGGGTATCGACTTCCAGTTCCATCATATGTGCGCCATATCCAAAAACCGCATAGGGTTCACCCTGGCCATTTTCATCGAGGGCCACGGTAGGTGGATCAAAGGTTCCTTCACCAGTAAAGACAAATCCATCTTCATCCGCCGGCAAGGCAGCCAGATCGATATCATTTCGCCCGGCTGTATCGATGGCGGTAATTTTGCTGCCATTAATGGCGAGGCGCGCATCTTCACTGGCATTGACCATACGCAGGATTTTTTTGCGCAAATCCTGGCCCGCGAGGTATGACGCCTTGCCACTGATAAAGGTTTGGCGTGAGGCTGAGGTTTTACCCGCGTCCGCCGTTAGATCGGTATCACCATAGACAAGAGAAAAATTGAGGATGTCCAGGCCTGCGGCATCAGCACAGATTTGTGTGATAACGGTGTTGGCCCCCTGCCCCACATCCACAGCACCCTGGAACAGAACCACCTGGCCATCATTGCGAATGGCAACCTTGATGGTCGACGGATTGGGCAGCGACGTGTTGCCACAGCCGTACCACATGCCCGCCACACCCACACCGCGTCGCAAGCTGCCATCTGATGCGGCATTGAAACCATCAGCTTCAGACAAGGCCCGGTCCCAATGGGGTTTCAGACTTTGCAGGCAATCCTTGATGCCCACACCTTCGCTGAAGACCTGGCCACAAACCGTCGTTGCACCGTTCACCAGGGCGTTGCGCAAACGAAAGTCCAGCCGATCAATGGCCAGCTTGTCCGCCAGTTCATCAAACAGGGTTTCCTGCACAATGGAAGATTGCGGCACACCAAATCCCCGGAAGGCACCGGACGGCACGCAATGGGTATGCACCGCCTGACTGCGGGCGCGATAGGCATCATATATATAAGGACCCGAGGCATGTACCGGCACCCGATTGCCAACCGTCGGTCCCCACGAAGCATAGGCCCCGGTGTTGAACACGCCGTTGAAATCCATGGATAACAGCTTGCCCTGTTTGTCTGCAGAGATTCTGGCCTTGATGGCTGAAGGATGTCGTTTGGTTGTCGACATCATGGTTTCCTGGCGGCTGTAGGTCATGCGCACAGGGCGATCCAGCAACCAGGCGGCCAGTGCGATATAGGGCTGGACCGAGAGATCAAGCTTGCTGCCAAAGCCACCGCCAACCGCCGTCGGTATGATGCGCACATCTTCTTTGGCGATACCAAGAATAGCTGCCGTGTCATCGCGATCCATATAGGGCGACTGGGTGCAAACATGCATTTCAAGTCGGTCGCCCACACGTTGGGCCAGGCCCGCTTCCGGTTCAATATAACCGTGCTCAACAAAGCCGGTGATGAAATCGCCTTCGGCAATCGTGGCGTCTTTGTGCGCGAAGCCGGCCGCCAGATCACCGCGCTGCACGATGCCGTTCATCAGGATATTTCCGGGCCGGTTGGCATGTATCAGGGGTGCATTGTCAGCCAAAGCCTTTTCCGGCGTCAGGTACGCGGGTCGTTCCGTCCAGGTCACGGGAAAGTCCGACACATCAAACTTGTCCACGGCGTCGGCATCCCCAACCACGGCAGCAATCGCCTCGCCCTTGAAACGGGTTTCAGCCACGGCAAAGACTGGTTGATCGACAGTATCCGGAATAACGCCATGTAAATTTCTGCCCGGAATATCGCTGGCGGTCAGGATTTTGATCAGGCCAGGTGTTGTCACCAGTAACCCGCCTGTATCCCCGAAGGAAAATGACGCCCGATGATAAGGTGAGCGAATAACCTTGAGGACGAGTGCACCTTGTCCAGCAACGTCATCACCAAACAAATCTGTGCCGAGAACCTTTTCTTCACCATCAAGCCGGTTAAGGCGAGTGCCCACTGCCGTGCCGGTTTCAGCCCGCAAAGGTTCGGCATCAAAATCATGGGCAGCCATCACCGCCTGGATGATCTTGCGATATCCTGTACAGCGGCAAAGCACACCGCCCAGCGCGTCTTTTACCTGGGCTTCATCGGGACGGGCGTTTTCCGCCAGCAATGCGGTGGCCGCCATCAACATACCCGGCGTACAAATGCCACACTGGGCGGCGCCAAAATGCAAAAATGCTTTTTGCAGTCGATTGGGAATGCCCGCTTCAGCCAATCCCTCCACGGTCTGGATTTGCGCACCCTGCAACCGCCCGACAGGTACCATGCAGGCACAAACCGAAAGGCCATCGGCCAACACCGTACAGGCCCCGCAGTCGCCCGCATTACAACCTATTTTGGTGCCGGTCTGACCAAGGTCTTCGCGCAGCACTTGTGACAGCCGACGCGTGGGATCAACGGAAACTGAAACCGGTTTTCCGTTCAGGGAAAAGTCGACAGACCCACTCGTACCAGGTGATGTCATAACAGACCCTCCGTACAGGCCGAAAGGCTGCGCCTGGTATATTCCAACGCTGCCGCCAGGCGATAATCAGCCGACGCCCGAATATCATCGATGGGCGCAAGGATGGACAGATGGTCGGGCCGCACGACAGCACTGGTCGTTGTCAAGGGTTGCCCAACGAGTGCCGCTTCAAGATCGGCAAGACGGCACGCCACCTCGGAACAGGCGCCAACCGAAACCCGGGCCTGGGTGATAATGCCGGAATCGTCTGCTTCCAGCAAAGTCGCCACCATGACGTAGGAGATAACCAGATATTGCCGGGAGCCCAGTTTCATAAAATGACTGTTTGCCGCTTCTGCATCATTCGGGATCAAAATGGCGGTCAGCATTTCATTTGGCTCCAGCGCCGTGCGCCTGTTGCCAAGGATGAACTGATCCAGCGGTAAAACACGCTGGCCGTTCGCAGCGGAGATTTCGACTTGCGCATTCAGGGTCAACAGGGGCGGCACGCCGTCCGCCGCGGGCGAGGCATTGCAAAGATTGCCTGCAACGGTCGCCACATTCTGTATTTGCAAAGCCCCCACTTCACGCGCCGCCAGTTGCAGGCCGCGGAATTTATTTGGCAGCTCCGCCCGGGCAATATCTGTCCAGGTGGCAAGGGCACCAATGCGGGTGTGTTTGGTTTCCCGGGCGATGCCGCGCAAAGCTTGCAGGCCGGAAATATCCATGACGTCGTCGCGCACAGGCTGATCAGCCAGGGCGGGGTAAAAATCCGTGCCGCCCGCAACGATCCGATAATTTTTTTCAGCTAGTCCGGCGGTCGCCTCAGCAACCGTATCCGGCAGGAAATAACGCAACAGAACTTCCCTCCCAGTCAATGTATTAATCATTAGTATGCAAACGGTATTTGGGAGTCAAGATATTTGTCTTTTGCCGCCTCGTCAGGTCTCAATTACCGCCCTATGATCACGGCAAATGACGAAACAGGAACAAAAAAATATTCTTGTCACCGGCGGGGCCGGGTATGTCGGCAGCCATTGCGCCAAGGCATTGGCCAAGGCAGGTTATGCGCCCGTCGTGTTTGATAATTTCAGCACCGGCCATCGGGACTTTGTTCGCTGGGGACCGGTCATCGAGGGCGACGTGCGGGATGCGGTCGCCTTAAAAGATGCTGTCGCACAAACCCGGCCCATCGCCGTGATGCACTTTGCCGCCCTCTCGCTGGTGGGCCAATCGGTAGAACAACCGGATTTGTACAAACAAGTTAATTGTGGTGGCACCCGGAATTTGCTGGACGCCATGACGACATCTGAATTCTCTGGCAACGTTCCGCCCCTGGTGTTTTCATCAACCGCCGCAATCTTTGGCGAACCGGACGTCGATCTGATTGACGAAGCCGCCGGCAAAAAGCCTGGCAACCCCTATGGCGAAACCAAGCTTGCCTGTGAAGAAATGATCCAGGCGTCCGGCGTGGACCACGGCTTGCGCTCGGCCTGTTTGCGGTATTTCAACGCGGCGGGAGCAGACCCGGATGAAGAAATCGGTGAACATCACAATCCTGAAACCCATCTCATTCCAATCATCCTGGATGCGGCCCTGGGTAGACGAGACGGGATCCGGATTTTTGGCAATGATTATGCAACCGCCGACGGCACCGCCGTGCGTGATTATATTCACGTCTCGGATTTGGCCCGGGCCCATGTAGCGGCGCTCGATCATTTACTGAAAGACGGAAAATCCCTGGCGCTTAATCTCGGGACCGGCACGGGTGCCTCAGTGCGCGAAGTGATCGATGCCGCCAGTCGGGTGACGGGGTCAACAATTCCAACGACCGATGCAGCCAGACGTGCCGGTGATCCACCCCGCCTGGTGGCCGATCCGTCATTAGCGTATAAATTACTTTCCTGGCAAGCTGTGCGCAGCGATATCGAGACGATTGTCACTGATGCCTGGGCCTGGCACCGAAAGCGTTTCACACCTGAAATAACGTCCTGAATCCATAAAAAACGGCAGCATTTGCGACAAAATGATCCCAAAAAGGGTCTCAATTGCTACAAAATGCCGCCGCTTTTCCTTATGGAATCAGGCTTGATATTCGCTTCAGTATTCGATGACCAGCTTGCCGAATACCTGGCCGGTTTCGATGATCCGGTGCCCGTCTTTCAGCACATCGGCCGAAAAACCGTTCAAAGTTTGGCGCAGGGTCGAACGGATATCGCCACTCTCCACCAGATCCGCGATACGGTTCAGAATATCGTGCTGGCGGGCCACATCATCGGTGCCAAACATGGAACGGGTAAACATCAATTCCCAATGCAGGGAAGCCGATTTTCCTTGCAGACTGGTGACATCGATCAGATCGTCGGTTTCAACGATGCAGCCCAGCTTGCCTTGCGGTGCTACCAGCGTCGACATGGCGTCCCAGTGCTGCGAGGTGTCGGCGTAATTGGCAATATATTCAACGGTTTCAAAGCCTTTGCCCTGAACCTCAGCGACCAGATCACGGTGATCAACAATTTCATGGGCGCCCATTTCCCGGCACCATTCTGCGGTTTCCGGCCTTGACGCGGTGGCGATTACCGTCAGGTCTGTCAGTTTGCGGGCCAACTGGATTGTCAGCGATCCCACACCACCGGCACCGCCGATGACCAACAAGGATTTGCCCTTGCCGCTGCTTTCGGCAATACCGAAGCGGTCAAATAACATCTCGAACGATGTCAGTCCGGTCAGCGGCATGGCCGCGGCTTCGGCCCAGGAAAGGTTCGACGGCTTGCGGCCCACGACACGCTCGTCGACCAGTTGGCGCTGGGCGTTGCTGCCGGGGCGGTTTGCATCTCCGGCGTACCAGACCTCATCGCCAACAGCAAAGTTTGATACGTCCGATCCAATCGCCGCCACAACACCAACAGCGTCGTAACCCAACACCAGCGGGGTTTCGTGCGGGGCATCAACGGCTGTGCGAAGGCGTCGTTTGGCATCAGCCGGATTAACGGAAACAGCTTTGACATCAACCAGTAAGTCGCGGCCAACCGCTACGGGATCTGGCGTATCAAATTCAAACAGGCTTTGCGCTTCGTCAACGGCAAGAGAGTGGGTGAAACCAATGGATTTCATATCAACGGTCCTTGTTTTGCACCGGTTTTCAAGGCGTTTGCCTGTGTCAGAAAAGGCCGGAATACTGTGGTTACATATTTCCAAAAATACTATTTATTAGAAACTTCAATTAATAAATAGTATTTATTATCGCAAATTACAAGTCCGTTTTTAACCAATTCCTAAATCGCGAAGCCACCCAGTTTGGTTTCAAGATATTCAGCCATACCTTCACGACTGCCCTCGCGGCCAAGACCACTGTCCTTCATGCCGCCAAACGGTGCCGATGCGGCGCTGGGGTTAATATCGTTCACCCCGATAATGCCAAATTCCAGCGCTTCAAACATGCGCATGGCGCGTGAGATATCGCGTGTGTAAACATAAGCCGCGAGGCCATAATTTGTATCATTTGCCATTTTCAGCGCTTCCTGATCATCGTCAAAGGTGATGATCGGGGCGACCGGTCCAAAAGTTTCCTCGCGGTAGATCAACATGTCCGGCGTCACACCCCTAAGCACCGTTGGTGCATAAAAGAATCCTTTTTCCAGTCCGTTGGAAAGCAACCGATTACCGCCGCAAACGACTTCAGCTCCCTTGGCGACGGCATCATCGACCTGGGCAGAAACCTTGGCAACGGCGCGCTCATCAACAAGTGGTCCGATGGTCACACCATCTTCCATGCCTGAGCCCGCCTTCATGTTCGCGACCCGCGATTGCAGGGTATCGACAAAGGCATCGACTTTGGACTGGTGCACAAATATACGGTTAGGACTGATGCAAGCCTGGCCGGTGTTCAGAAATTTCACCAACTGCACGCCCTTGGCCGCGTGTACCGGGTCAGCGTCATCAAATACCAGAAACGGCGCATGGCCGCCCAATTCACAGGACACACGCTTCATGTTGCCGGCAGCTTTGCCAGCCAGCATCTTGCCGACAGCGGTCGAGCCGGTGAAGGTGAGTTTCCGCACCAGGGGGTTGGAAACAAATTCTTCGCCCACCGGTGCTGGATTGCTTGTTGTTACAAGGTTGATGACACCGTCAGGCAGGCCAGCTTCTGTCAATATTTCGAAAACCTTGATTGCACACAGCGGTGTGGCCTCAGCCGGTTTTAATACAACGGTACAGCCCGCAGCCAACGCCGGGCCCACTTTTCGGGTAATCATGGAAACGGGGTAATTCCACGGCGTAATCGCGGCAACCACACCAACCGGATAATGAGATACAATAAAGCGTTGATCGGCCCGGGCCGAGGGGATGGTTTCCCCATAGCTTCGCTTTGCTTCTTCGGCGAACCAAAGCAGAAAATCAGCTGCATACTGAACTTCGGTCGTCGCCGCACGCAGCGGTTTTCCCTGCTCCAGCGTCATCGTCCGGGCCAGGTCCTCCTTGCGCTCCAGCATCAGTTGCCAGGCCTTGTAAAGGATTGCAGATCTGGCATGTGCAGTAGTTTTTGACCAGGAACCAAAGGCAGCCGCAGCCGCTTCAATGGCGGATCGGGCAGATGCTGCATTACCATCCGGCACTTGCCCCACCACGTCTCCATTTGCCGGGTTAATAACGTCAAACAAAGCGCCTTCAGGGGCTTCGGTCCAATTTCCGTTGATCAGCATACTACCTGCATCCTCTTCTATATTCAGAACCTGTGTTTTCCCACGAAAAACCACCTGCTGACAACGGGACCAGCAAATAAACCGACATCAACAATAAATGTATGGAATATCTGGGTTTTTCAACAGATCAAGAGCAACAGGCGTTCCAGATAGATCTTAGAAAACGCTTTAGCTCCTGACTAAATTGCCCAGCGCCGTTTCAAGGTCTGCTATCGAGAAGGGCTTGGCAATCATTTGAATGGAATGGTCGACAATCGAATTTCCGTGGCTCAATTTGTCGGGATAGCCTGACGTCAGCAACACATTGTACTTTCGACCCGATTCTCCCAGCTTTTTGGCAAGGTCAAATCCACTCATGCCGCCTGGCATCACAACATCGCTGAAAACCGTATTTATGTCTGGCCGCTGAGAAAGAATCTCCAAGGCATTGCTGGCATTTTCAGCTTCAACAAATTCGTAGCCAAACACCTCAAGCATGGCGCAGGTTGTATCCCTGACCTCTTTATTGTCTTCAACAACAAGAATTGGTCCGGAAATTACGACGACCTCAGGTTGCTGTGACGATTGTTCCGGATCGTTCCCGGCGATCAAATCAGGTGTCGCGTCGTCATCGACCGCCGATTTCGTAACCGGCAACAATATGCTGACACGCGTGCCGACGCCAACTTTACTGTCAATCCTGGTCAAGCCACCTGATTGGCGGCTAAAGCCGTAGACCATGCTCAAACCAAGTCCGGTTCCTTCACCGACAGGCTTGGTTGAGAAAAATGGATTGATCGCATTTTCAAGAATCTCCGGCGTCATACCCTCACCATTGTCAGAAACTGAAATCTCAACAAACGATCCAGCGGCAACAATATCATCATCGACCACTTCATCTTCCGCAATTTCCGTCTCGGCAACCTTGATTGACAACTCCCCACCAGCGGGCATCGCGGCCCTGGAGTTTACGCAGAGATTGATGATGGCATTTTGCAAGGCATGCGCGTCAACATTGACCAGAGGTGTAACGCCTGACACAAGAATATTCCAATGAATATCTTCACCAAGTGTTCGTTGTAGCAATGCCTCTATTTCAGAAATCACTTTGCCGGGCCGCACAACAGTCGGGCTAAGGTTTTGCTGTCGCGAGAAAGCCAGAAGCTGAGAAGTCAAACTTCCACCGCGGTCCACAGCTTCTTCAATTTGGCGAATCCATTTACTTAGTGTGCTTTCTTTACCATGCAGTTCTTCCAGCATGGTTGTGGCACCGGAAATAATCTGCAGCAGATTATTAAAATCATGTGCAATGCCGCCAGTCAGCTGGCCCACTGCTTCCATTTTTTGGGATTGCGATAGTTGGTCCTGAGCTTGCATCAGCAAGGTGACATCTTGTCCAATACAGACCAAGCCTGCAATTTTGTTATCTTCACCGCGACGCGCAGAGGTACTGAACAAGACAGTTGCATACTCACCAAATTTTGTGCGCAGTGTAATCTTTGCATTATTGGTGTGGGAGTCCCCAAGGTTGTCAACCAGCATTTCCTTGACTTGTTGTTGCATATCTTCGGTGACAAGACGCTCAACAAAATTGCTCTGCAGGACCTCACTTTTTTCATAACCAGTGATGTTTTCAGCTGCCTTGTTCCAGTCCGTAATATGGAATTCACTGTCCAGTGAAATGATCGGTGCATTGGCAGTCTGGATAAGTTCGTGAAGATAGTTTTCCGACTCTTGAAGTAGTTTTTCACTTCGCTGCAGGTCCAAAAATGCTTCTTTTTGCCTGGTGATATCCAGACTGATCGTTCCAATAAATCTTTTGCCACCGAAGATTACAGGGAACTTGATATTCTCGACGAAAAGCGGCCTGCCGTCTGGCCAGGTCATTTCTACTTCTTCACTTGATACGTTGCCATCCCGCAGAAGCTTTGCATCATGCGCCTGAATTATCTTTGCAGTTTCAGAATCAAACAGATCGAAAGCAGTGAGGCCAATCGCATTTTCTGTTTTTTCCTTGTAACGCAATCTGAATTGTTTGTTTACATAGGTGAAGCGCCCGTCTTCTTCCTTGATATTGAGAGCCGCAGGCAAGTTTTCCTGAATGGCTTGCAACATGGCTTCGCTTTCTCGCAAGCGGGCTTCACGTTGCTCCAGTTCGAACTGCGCTTCCCTTCGCGCCGTCGTATCAACTGCGACAATCTGCATGGCAGAATTGCCTTCCCACTGGATCTGTTGCCCGCGAATATCCAACCAAACAGTTCCGCCGTCCTTGCGCACACCCCGATGATCATGATCCCAGGTTTGCTCGCTCCCCAAGGCCACAGAGGTGGTTGCCTTTTTATATGCTTCTCGTTCATCGTCCGGCAACAGGGACAGGATGCTTTCGAGAGTACATATCTCTACTGCATCAGCATATCCGTGCATGCTTGCGAATGCTTGATTGGCAAACAGGGGTTGGTAATTCGCGTGAACGACGATGCCTTGAAGTGAACTTTCGAACAATGCACGGTAACGTGCTTCACTTTCTCGCAAGGCAGCACTTTGTTCTTCTTTTTCCCGCCGTTTTTCGCCTTCCAGCAATAATTTCTTGACAACTTCAGGCAGCTTTTCAAGAAAGATATTTTGGTTGTCTTTGACCAGATATTCAGCGATACCCAAACTGAGAGCATTTACAGCGGTTTGCTCGTCACCGCGACCCGTTACCAAAACAACGGCCTGATCAGGATTGTTCTCCAATAGCTCGCGGGCAATATCAATTCCGGTCATATCCGGCAAGTGGTAGTCCAGGACAACAACGTCGTAGGGATTGTCGTTAAATTTCTCAAGGCCTTCACGTCCCGTTGCTGCCAAATCTATATCGAGGCCAAGACGGGCCATGACCTTCTGGAACAAAATCCCAAGGTATTGGTAGTCCTCCACATAAAGAACTCTTGATTTGGCTTGCAGCACGAACGGTTCCCTTCTTGCACCAAATTCCAATTGATCAACATGAATTGCACCACCATCACGTTGACTACACTGACAGTCACAAATCCTGATACGAGTATCAGCAGCAATTGTTTCAGAAGAATGTCATTTTTAAGTCAATTTGTAACAATTCTATCTATTTGGCGTTACAAACAATAGCAGAATGACCTGTTGGCTTTGCAATTCAATATTATGCTCTGCCGTAGCAGGCATGTCTGACTGCTATCAGTCGTTGCCTGGTTTCAGCAGTGTCGGAAATGGTCTGACCTGCTCAAAAGCGGCGGCTGCCGCCAAAATGCGAAACTCGGCAAACCTGGGGCCAACAATTTGCAGGCCGACAGGGAGTTGCCTTGAATCAAGTCCAGCCGGAACGGAAGCTGCGGGCAACCCTGTCAGGTTGAACGGGACGGTATATGGAACCGCATCATTCCAGCGATCGAATGTTTCGGAATGGTAGATAACATCGGCTTTGGGCGCAGTGGATGGCATGGTCGGGGTCATTAACAAATCATGATTTTCGTAAAAACGGCTGAATTCTTCTGCCAGCGTTACCCTCGCCGCAAGTCCCTTGTAATACCCTTCCAGATCAACTGATAAACCTCGTTCGGCAAGTTTCCTGAAACCAGGGTCCAGGTGATCCCGCATGCCAACCGGTACATTGCGATAAATAGCTGCAAATCCGGCAACCCAATAGTCTTCAAACCTGGGGCGCAAGGGCTCAATGATGTCGTCGACGATCTCAACGTGAGCACCCAGATCAGCGAAGGTATCAATGGCTTTTGCAACAATCCCGGCAACTTCTGGCGTCACTTTGGCCCCGCCCAGAGATGGACTGTATCCAATACGTAAACCCTTTACGCGACGTGACAGTTGATCGAGGTAGTCCACTTTTTCCGGCGGCAAGGCATACCAGTCGCGATAATCCGGTCGTGTAATGACATTCAACATGCGGGCCGCGTCAGCAACGTTACGCGACAGAGGGCCACTGCTGACCAATGTCGAATAAGCACTGTCCTGAGGCCAGGAAGGCACCCGGCCGAATGTCGGTTTAATGCCGAACAAACCGCAATAACTGGCAGGTATTCGTATCGAACCGCCGCCATCTGTCCCCAGGGCCAGGGGCCCGAGACCGGCAGCGACGGCAGCTCCTGCCCCGCCACTGGAACCTCCAGGGGAATAATCCGGGTTCCACGGGTTTCGGGTGACGCCACTTAAAGGACTGTCTGTTATTCCCTTCCAGCCAAATTCAGGAGAAGTAGTTTTTCCAAACAATACAGCCCCTGCTTCACGTAACCGGGCAACGGCAGGCGCATCAACATCCCAGGCCTGATCAGCGTCCGTCGTCAGCGACCCTTGCCGGGTTGGCCAGCCTTTTGTCAGGATCAGTTCCTTGATACTGACCGGCACACCATCAAGATCGCCCATCGGTTTACCGCGGTGCCATCGTGCTTCACTGGCACGTGCCTGTGACAGGGCGGCTTCCTGGTCCAGCACCTGGAAAGCATTCAGAACCGGTTCCTGTTTTTCGATACTCACAAACAGATCCTCAGCAACTGTCACTGGAGACAAGTCGCCGCTGGCATAAAGAGCCATCATTTCACCGGTGTCGAGGTTCGTTGTCGTGCCCGTCATGCCGCCATACCTTCCAGAACTGCCATCAGGTTTTTGCCTTCCGGATCAGCCAAAGCTGCCGTTCTGGCGGCATAAATATCTGCGGCCAATTGGTCAGTAAACTTGTCGCCCGTAACGGCAGGCACAACGAGTTGATTCATGATGGCACTATAGCTTCTAACGCCGCGCTTGTGGGTATCGCCATACCCTTTGATCAAACTGGAACATTCCGAGACTTGCATGGCAGCCTTGTGACTTGTCTCCATGGCTTTGCCAACGTACGCCAACCAGTTCGTGATCGCTTGTTCTTCTGTTTTGAAACGAAGGGTCGACCGACGGATGCGTCTCAATCCTGACAAAACCCGAATTCGCAGATATCCCGAAACAGAGGTTGTTTCGATCAACATGGGCCACGATTTTTGCGCAAGTCCAGGATTGCGCTCTGCCAGGGATTGAAGCCAACGCCCCAGCCCTGCGGGCAAGGCATCACTGATTTCAGATAGTCGCGGTTTGAAGAATTCCCTGACCTTGATTGGCTCACCGGTTTGAGCGCGAGCTTCCTTCCTGATTCGCATCAGGCGGTCTGGGTGGGCTTTCACCTGGGCAACACGGTAAAC
Organism: Alphaproteobacteria bacterium; assembly: GCA_018650465.1. GTDB lineage: Bacteria > Pseudomonadota > Alphaproteobacteria > UBA2966 > UBA2966 > JABILA01. The sequence continues at coordinate 56,441 of JABIFY010000092.1, read as the reverse complement.
ATCCTCATAGGCCATCCGGACGGCGAGATTTCGGCCGACACTGACTAAAAGTTCCTGATCACCTTGCGCGAAAGGCTTCAGTTTTTCGAGATAGGCTGTCGCATAAGCGATATCCTGATAATCAATCAGTCGAGTAGTCGCATGTATCAGGGTTTGATGCGCCGCCAGAGGAAAATCATTGCTGATCGCATGCGACAGCGCAGAATGGACGGCGACCGAAGCCTCAGTAACTTCATCGGAATTTGCGCGGGTTGTGGCTGCGTCAAGTCCGGCTTTAAAGCCCCGCAGGTTTGCTTCAACAGCCTTGCCTTCAGCCTGAATGCCATCTTCAAAAACATTTCTAGTAATTGGCAAGACACCGGCACCGCATATGGCCCCCAGCATAACGGCATTGATCACCGCGCCACTTTTGCTTGAGGCTTCGCGCATATCGACGACAACGGCTCTTTTCGCGCGCTCTTTAATGGCTTTTTTTATCGGCGCGACATCTGCACGACCATCCCCCATCGCCAGTTTTTCATGCGTAGTGAAAACACGATGATTTGACGCAATCAAGGTCGTGCGATCAGGCGTGACATAGCCTGCTTCGATCATGCGACCCGTTTCAACATATTCTGTTGCCGCCAGAATATCTATTTCACCAATGGCCGGGGCCAATGCCAGCACCGGTTTTGTGGCCCCCACAGACAAGACCTCTGGCCAAATTTCTATATAATATGTGGTTGCACCTGTGCGCTGGGCCACTCCGGGGATGGAGGTTGCTTGAACCGGCAAACCGCAGCTTCTCGCGGCGTTGACGATCCAGCTGGTTAACACACCACCACCTTCGCCGCCCATGGCTGCAATCAAAAGGGTAATCGGGCGAACAGTACTTAGTTCCATCACGCTCCGCCTCCCAAAAATCCGATTGCGCCGCGTCGAACGGTTGCAAGCATATTCTCGAAAACTCCTGGATTGGTCACTTTTTCGATTTGGTAAAAGGAAGGGCAAAGCGTTGCTGCGTGGGAGACTTCACCGCACATTCCACAGCCAACGCATGTGGGCTCAATCGTCGCGACCGGATCAGATTTGAGCGGATTTGGATTGTCCTTGATACCAAGACTGGGGCAACCTGAAAGTCGAATGCAGGAATGATCGCCTGAGCAAATTTCATCATCGATGCCAAATCGCGGCGTGACAACGCGTTCGCCCCGTTCCAGTTTTCCGGCATTTTCACCCCGCAGTCGTCGTTGCCGCGCAAGCTGACATTCACCATCGGCGATAATGACCTTCAGGCCCGGTACGTCCGTCGTCAAAGCTTCCCGCAAAGTATCGACCATTACAGATACAGAATATGTCCGGATCGTCTTCATCCACGGAACACCCAACCCTTTCAATGTCTTGGCGATGTCCATACCCGGCGGCTCCTTGTGACGGCCGGCGGCACTGTTGGGGATAAATTGCTGGCCGGTCGCAGACGTATAGCCGTTCTGCATGATGATCAGAATAGAATCACCAGCGTTCAACATGGTGCTGACGACACCGCTGGTCAGGCCGTTATGCCAAAAGCCACCATCCCCCATAATGGATATAGAGCGCCGTTCCTGAAAAGGGGCAACTGCGGCGGCACTGGCCAGCGACATGCCGTAACCAAGAATGGAATTCCCCATGGAAAATGGTTCAAAGGTCGCAAAGGCGTGACAGCCGATATCAGCCGCGATATGCACCTTCCCTGTTTCCTGCTCGATGATCTTGATCGCCGAAAAAACCGGGCGTTCCGGGCAACCCGTGCAGAACTGGGGAGGTCTGGGCGGTGATGGCTGACCAAGGGCTACCTTACCGCCCATGCGCGCATCATCGCTACGAGCGACCAGGTCCTGTATATGGGACTTGTGAATGCCCGTCGGCATGGCCAGCTCGAAAAATGAAACCAGCCCCTGCTGCAAAACATCAGCTGTATATTCGCCAGCCGCCGGCAGGATGTCCTTACCGTGTAGTTTGGTTGAAAGGTCAGCCTTGCGCAGCAGGGAGCTAACCTGATGTTCCATAAATTCGGGATTGCCTTCCTCGACCATCAGAACAGCATTTTTACCGGCACAGAAATCCGTTATCTGATCCGGCACCAGCGGATGGGTCACATTCAACACCAACACGGGTATCTTGCTGTTTCCGAAAGCATCGGCTAACCCCATGACCTGCAAGCGTCGCATGAGGATATTGTAAATCCCTCCCTGGACGATGATGCCGACCGATTTTTGCTCACCTTCGATCAGTTCATTCAGGCCATGTTCAACGATGTAGCGCTGTGCGGCCGGCAAGCGGGCAGAGACTTTCAGCTTTTCATGACTGAAGGTCACGGGTGGATGCGCCAGACGGTCATAGTCAAACACCGCCGGATCGGTGAAACGGTTTTTGGTGCCAACTTTCGGTGCGCGATTATTTTTGGCTATGAATTCTCCCTGGACATGGCAGGACCTGATACGTAGCTGCATCATCACAGGCGTATTGGAGGCTTCGGATAGCTCGAATGATTGCTCCACCATGTCGACGATATTCTGCAAATCCGGTCTGGGATCAAAAAGCCAGATCGTCGACTTCATGGCCATGGCGAGGGTACGCTCCTGGATGATGCTGGCGCCTTCACCGTAATCCTCGCCAACAACAATCAATGCCCCGCCCATGACCCCCGGTGAGCACAGATTGGACAAGCCATCAGCCGCAACGTTGGTACCTACGATGGACTTCCAGGTCACGGCACCGCGTAAAGGATAATTAATTGATGCGCCCAGCAAGGCGGCTGCCGCCGCTTCACTGGCGCAGGTTTCTACATGCATACCCAGTTCAGTCATCAAGTCTTCGGCATCTACCAGCACATCAATCAAATGTGAAACAGGTGCTCCTTGATAGCCGCCAACATAGGCCACACCTGACTGCAGCAAACCTTTGGTAACAGCGAGGATGCCTTCGCCAAAAAATACCTCCCCCTCGCCCGCGCGAAGTTGTTGTACTTCCTTGGCAAAAGACCGTTCAGCACCCATGGTTAAATTCCGTTCTGTATTATTTACGAATTAGTCTGCTGGCAAAACACAAATGCTGGCATTGCCAGATCCGGAACTTTGTCCGTAGGGACCCCATTGTTTGCCACGGACACGACCAGTATCCCCGGCCATGGCAGCAGTTGCCCCCAACATCCCGGCAAGGGGTCGCCCCCCCATTTCGGTGACAACATCGTGAGCATAAGCAGGCAGCCAATCAATCAACGCATCTATTTCGCCGTCACAGAACATGGAAATCAGCTTTTTATCTGTATCCATATGCTCCTGTGATGGCCACAAATGGGGCCCACGGACAACTTTGTGAGCGAGGGCGCAACTGCCCAGGTAAACAACTTTTTTGCCCTCCTTGACTGCGGCCTCATGTACAAGTCCACCAACCCTGATGTTTTCATTCAGATCAGAACATATGACGGATGGCAGCAAGACGACCGGGATCGTTGCTTCCGGGTCGAGATAATGCAGCGGCACATATGAGGCATAATCCCATTTGAAATGGGGTGAATCCATCAAACCAACAGCCAGGCCTGCCCCTTTGAGCGCATCGACAACGGCCTGTCCGAATTCTGGATCACCATCGTATTTGTAAGGGGAGCCGGGAATAAGGTCTGGTGCTTCGTCGGCGATGCAAACACCTTCATGGATTTTGTTAACAGTCACGTACCAATTAAATGTGCTGACCCAGTGGCTGGACTGCAAGACAATTACATCTGGTTTGAGCGCGCGTAGTTCTTCACCAAGATCGCGTTGTCCCTGGATAAGTGGACGGACAAAATCCGGTGCGGATTCCTCAACGCCCATGCGAGGTGTATGGGGCACGATTGCGCTTGCGACTACTCCACTGGTCATAATTCCTGTCCTTGATTCAATGATCCGGTTTAACTCAGCGCGACCTTCACTTCTTCGGGGATGGGAGCCGTTACAATTTTTTTGCCGGCCCCCGGATCACCCTCGCTCCAGATGCGCTTTTCCCAACCTTCAACTGCCAGCTTGCCGTCTTTCATAAAGCGGTGGGACACAGTTAGTGATTTGGTTCCCCATTCGGAAACGCCGACTTCGATACTCATTTTGTCACCAAAAAAGCCTGGAATGCGATATTCCGCATGTGTGGCTACCAAAGGTAATCCGGGGGGGCCAAATTTTTCTCGAATTTCCGTCCAACCGTAACCTGCACTGTCAAACAAATGAAAGGTTGCTTCGTCCATCCAGCGGTAATAGTTCGGATAAAATACAATGCCGGCAGGGTCACAATCGCCCCACTCAACGGAGATTTGATGTATATGGATTTTCATTTTGTATTTCGGAAGGAAATTATTGGGGAATTAGCTATTCAAGAGTATCCGGCACTCATCCTGCGAGCAACAATGCTTTGTCGATAAAATAGATTATCATTTGGTTTGGTCTGTGCGGCTCTTTTGAAAACGCAGCGCGGCATCAAGGCCTTGAATAGTAATGAAAATATGGAACAAACCCAGGAAGATTTGGGGGCATCATTCCGATTATTCGCAAGCCCTGCAATCTACAAGAAATCAGAGATGCCCTGGCTGACCTTCCAGAATAGTCCAGACAGTATTTACAGCGGATCAACGCCGGGTATATCGCTGGCTGGGGTCGGCAATCCATGTGTTTCCGGGTCTGGTGTTCCATAATTCAAAAAACTGTCCGGCAAGGCTGCGCCCCAATAAACGCCTGTACCGCGTTCTTGTTCGTTCCAGATGACAGGTTGCCAGTCTGGTGCAAAAACCAAAAACCCGCTTGAGTAGATTTCGATGCGGTTGCCACCGGGTTCAAAGGAATAGAGATAGAAGGCCTGGGAATTATTATGACGCGATGGCCCTGCCTCGATTTCGATTCCATTTTCCATAAGGATATCGGCCGCCCGCAACACATCTTCTCGATTATCGACCCAGAACGAAACATGATGCAATCGACCGCTCAAGCCTTTGACATCGGCAACATAAGCCATTTCATGATGAACGGCAGTTGAACTCATCCACGAGCCGACTTCAAATTTACCCTCGTCGAAAAGCACTTGTTCACGCAGTTGCAAACCCAGATTTTCCTGGGCGAATTCACGATTGGGTCCGACGTCTTTACAAAGCAAGGCCAGATGGTCTGTCCGCCGCACACCGACGCCGCGACCGGGGTATTTCATGGGTAGATTTTTCAGGGTTGATCGCTTGTCATCCGGTGCAATGTAGCGGTCTTCCTCGTAGTAAATTTCCTGCTTGTGTCCATCCGGATCAAAAAACTGATAAGCGCGACCATGGCCAAAGTCCCCATTGCTCCAACCAAGGCCAAGACCGGTTTTCTCAATCTCCGCCGCCCTGCGTTCCAATGCCTGGGGGCTGATGGCACGCCAACCCACATGGCCGACACCTGGCTTGTCAGATTCGGATAACTTCAAGGTTGTTGAAGCATTGTCTCCGTACCCCCGCAAATAGACTGACTGTCCCTCGCGGTGCACACATTCCATGCCCAGCAGCTCTGTGAAATAGCGGAAACTTTCGTCAGGCTTGGGTGAGAGCAATTCGATATGGCCCAGATGGGCTATGTCACGCATCGGTTCAGTATGGGTCATGTCGGCCTCTTTTGATCAGACCGATCTATTGAAAATGAAAACGACCCCGGCAACGACGTGGTATATTGTCGCAGATATCGCGCCTGCGTGATACTTGTTGCTCAGGCCTCTACCTGAAACGACACACTGCCAAGTCCCTGAACTGTATTCCGGATGCTCATGCCCGCAGCCAGAGGTTCGGCGGCCGTCGCCCCACCTGCCATCACAATGTACCCGGCTTCCAGACGTTCGCCCCATTGGGACACCATGCGGGCCGCCGCGACCAGCGACCGCACCGGATTGCCCAGGATCGCAGCACTGGACCCGATTTGCCGGGCTTGCCCATCAATTTCCATGACCATGCCCGCATTTGCGATATCGCTGTCCGGTGCACACCAATTCCCAATCACAAACCCGGAAGATGAACAATTGTCTGCAACAACATCTGCCCAGGTAAATTTGAAATCCTTGTAGCGGCTATCGATGATTTCCATGGCAGGCGCAACAGCTTCCACAGCGTTCATAGCTTCAACGGCACTGACATCCCCTGACAGAGGCGCACCCATCAAAAAAGCAATTTCAGGCTCCACCCGGGGGTGCACATATTTCGACATGGATGTGAAACCGCCTTCTTCGACCCGCATGCCATCTGTTAAGCGACCCCAGATGACCTCTTCCACATTCACCTGAATCATTTTGGCCCGACTGGTCAGGCCCATCTTCACGCCAACACGTTTTTCACCACGTGAAAGGCGCCTCGCCATGGCGAGGGCCTGCACGGCATAACCGTCTTCTGGCGTCAAATCCGGTGTATCAATAGTCAATTGCGGTACCGCAGTTGCCGTTCGCGCAGCTTCATCAACAATTTCCGCCAGGTTTCCAAGATTACTCATGTTGTTGCCTCTTCAGAATTTTCAGCGCCCGCTTCTTGCCTGCTCTTCACCAGGTCCAGTGCCACATCGACAATCATGTCTTCCTGGCCACCGACCATGCGACGACGCCCCAGCTCTACAAGCATTTCACGGGTATCAATGCCATAGGTTTCAGAAGCATTTTCGGCATGACGCAAGAAGCTGGAATAGACTCCAGCATACCCCAGCGACAAACTTTCACGGTCAACCCGCACAGGACGATCTTGTAATGGACGAACAAGATCATCCGCCGCATCCATCAATTTGTAGAGATCACACCCACTTTCGATACCCATGCGATTGAATACCGCAATCAGAACTTCAAGCGGTGTATTGCCGGCACCAGCCCCGTTCCCGGCCAGCGAAGCATCAACTCTTGTCGCGCCATTCTGGACAGCTGACACAGAGCTGGCGACACCAAGCGAAAGATTGTGGTGGCAATGGATACCAATACCCGTTTCAGGCTTCAATGCATCCCGAAAAATTCGCACTCGCTCCGCCACTTCATCCTGCAACAAGGCTCCGGCGCTGTCGGTTACATAAACACATTCAGCACCATAAGATTCCATCAACAATGCCTGGGCTAAAAGTTCCTGTGCAGGAATCATATGGGCCATCATCAAAAATCCGACCGTATCCATACCCATTTCGCGGGCCGCTTCAATATGTTGTTTCGAAACATCAGCTTCGGTGCAGTGCGTGGCAATACGGACACTGCGGGCACCGGCGTCATAGGCCGATTTCAGGTTTTCAATCGTGCCGATCCCGGGGATCAGCAAAACAGTAACCTTCGCCTGTTCAACGACATCGGCAACGGCGGCAATCCAGTCATTGTCAGAATGCGAGCCGAAACCATAGTTGAAGGAGGTGCCCGTTAAACCGTCGCCATGGCAAATCTCGATGGCATCCACATGCGCTTCATCCAGCGCCCGCGAAATTGACTGCACTGTGTCCAGATCAAACTGGTGACGCACAGCATGCATCCCATCCCGCAGGGTTACATCCTGGATATATATTTTATCAGGCGTTTGAGTTGCATTCATGATCAGGCAGCCTTTTCATCAAGCTTGGTTTCAACCCAGCGTTCAGCGGTTGCCAAAGCAGATGACGTCATGATGTCAAGATTTCCGGCATAGGCGGGTAAATAGTGTGCAGCGCCTTCAACCTCCAGAAAGACCGTTGTTTTCAGTCCAGCCGTCTGACCGACATCAGGAATGTTGAGTTTTTGATTATCGCCAAAATGTTCAAACTGAACTTCCTGTTTCAAACGATACCCTGGAACATATTTTTGAACTTCAGCAACCATAGTCTGGATGGAATCCCGGATCGCGTCTTCGTTGCCACCCTGGCTGAAGGTGTACACTGTGTCTCGCATGATCATCGGGGGCTCGGCCGGGTTCATGACAATAATCGCCTTGCCCCTTTCGGCACCGCCCACGGTTTCAATGCCTTTGGCTGTGGTCACTGTAAACTCATCAATATTTGCTCGGGTACCTGGTCCTGCCGATTTTGAAGAAATAGAAGCGACAATTTCACCATAAACCACACGATCCACAACCCGTCGCACAGCAGCAACAATCGGGATTGTCGCCTGGCCGCCGCAGGTCACCATGTTCATATTTGGCTCATTTTGATGCTCGTCCATATTGACCACCGGTACCACAAACGGACCGACTGCTGCCGGGGTCAAGTCAATGACTTGCTTGCCATCCGCGATCAGTCGCTCGGAATGTGCCTTGTGAGCACCAGCAGATGTTGCATCGAACACGACTTTGATATCGGCATAACAATCCAGTTTCGTCAGTCCCTCAAGGCCTTTATAGGTTGTAGCGACGCCCGTTTCAGTGGCTCGTTTCAATCCATCCGAATCTGCATCAATACCAACCATTGCGGCCATTTCCAGCACCTGCGACATGCGTTGTATCTTGATCATCAAATCGGTTCCAATATTTCCGGAACCAATAATCGCCACTTTGGCTTTCATAATTTGTTTCCCTAAAGTTTATTCAGGCGCAAAGACGGCACGAACTGAACCCAGCCCGCTTATCCGTGCTTCAACGACATCTCCAGGTGAGACAGGCACCATAGGGCCCAGGGCACCAGACAGAACAATATCGCCACGCATCAAGGGACGACCGACCTTCGCCATCATTCTGGCCAGCCACAAAGTTGCGTTGATCGGGCTGCCGAGACATGCGGCACCTGCCCCCACGGAAACCGGCTCACCCTTGCGTTCCATGACCATGCCACACAAGCGCAAATCAAATTCGGAAATCAGTTTAGGTTGCTGGCCCAGCACAAACAGGCCGGAGGACGCATTATCAGCAATCGTATCGGTAATGCGGATATTCCATTCAGCGACGCGAGATCCAACGATTTCAATTCCGGCAACGGCGTAGTCAATGGCGTTCATCACATCGGCAGTCGTGAGTTGTTCTTCATCGAGGTCATCGCCCAGAACAAAAAATATTTCAGCTTCTACCCGTGGCTGAATGACCCGACCAAGAGCCACTTCTTCACTATCGCCGACATCCATGTCCGCATAGAGCATGCCGTAGTCAGGCTGATCCACACCCAATTGGGTCTGCACAACTTTTGACGTCAGACCAATTTTCCGCCCGACAGGTCGACGGCCGGTGTCGAGCCAGTGTTTGGTGTTAATTTCCTGAACTGCATAAGCTGCATCCAGATCCGTCTCACCAATAAACTCTCGCACGGGAGCACAAGCCTCGCCAGTATCGTAGGCTTTGCGAATGGCGGCTGCCGCTTTTTCGATGCTTTCGTTCGTTGTTGTCATGTCGTCAGTTGCTCCTAAAGCTTGACGCAGATATTACGCAAATCGGTATAGAATTCCAGTGAATGCACGCCGCCCTCGCGACCAATACCGGATGGTTTTGAACCGCCGAACGGCGTCCTGAGATCCCGCAAGAACCAACAATTCATCCATTGAATACAGGCTTCAATCTTGCGGCCCAGGCGATGCATCCGGGCAGAATTTTTCGTCCATACAGCGACTGCCAGACCATAAGGCGTATCGTTGGCCAACAGGACCGCTTCTCCAGCCGAACCAAATATTAGCCTAATATCATTTTCGATAGAATGGGGAGTTGGACAGATTCCAAAAGAAAACCGCCCCTGCGAAGGAGCGGTTTGTGGCTTGATCACATGTGAAAAACTCAGTTTCGCGATTCGATACCATTGTCCACACGAATTGAAATTGAATTCCCAACCCGGCCCATCTTACCGGTCATCAGGGGAATGCCGCCGCAGCGCAACTCAATCTGGTCGTCTGGCGCACTGTTCAACATCAAGGTTTCACCAACCGAAAAATTCATAACATCTGTCAAAGACATTGTTTGTTCGTCAAGCACAGCTTCAATAGAGATTTCGGTCGACCAGAGCTCTGTTGCCAGGTGGCTTTCCCAGATTGTATCCCGGCCAAATTTCTCGCCCATGAACTGCTGCAACAGCAATTCACGAATGGGCTCAAGCGTGGCGTATGGCAACATTATTTCCAAACGACCGCCGCGGTCTTCCATATCAACCCGAAGCTTGATCAAAATAGCCGCGTTTGCAGGTCGCGCAACCGTTGCAAAGCGTGGATTGGTTTCCAGGCGGTCATAATTAAAGCTAACAGGGCTAAGGGGCTCAAATGCCGCACCCATATCGGCCAGCACAACGGTCACCAGGCGCTCAACCAGGTTTCGTTCAATGGTCGTGTATGGACGACCTTCAACACGCATAGCCGCAGTGCCTCGACGTCCGCCAAGCAGCACATCCACAATCGAATAGATCATGGCTGAATCAACAACGATCAAACCGAAGTTATCCCATTCAACCGCTCGGAATACACTGAGAATAGCTGGCAAGGGAATGGAATTGAGGTAATCGCCAAATCGAATTGACGTGATGTTATCCAGCGAAACTTCAACATTATCTGAGGTAAAGTTACGCAAGGACGTCGACATCAACCGGACCAGGCGGTCAAAAACGATCTCCAGCATGGGAAGTCGTTCGTATGAAACCAGCGCACTGTTGATGATCGCCTTGATGCCGGAAGTTTCTTCCTCGCCGTCACCATCATTGTCAAAGCCGAGCAGGCTGTCGATTTCGTCCTGGTCAAGAACACGCGTCGACTGGGTCGACCCCATGTCATCGTCTTCATCTTCGCCATCACCATCGCCGTCGGCCATAGCGGCCCACTCCTCGGCCATGGCATCGTCATCACCGCCACCTTCATCGCCACCGCCTTCGGCCGCCATCTGGGCTTCCCATTCGGCGGCAACAGCGTCGTCGTCCACGCCTTCCTCTTCGTCCCCGCCGGCTTCCGCCAACATCGAGGCTTCCCACTCCGCCGCAACAGCTTCGTCGTCAATGACTTCGTCTTCGTCAGACATCCTGTCCGCACCCCTGGCTTCTGGTCGCACGCTCATTGTGGAATCCAATGTCGAATTCTATATTGGATTCGTGGCTATTCTAAAATATCACTACTTGTGCATATCAGAACGTAGTTAACAGAATGTGACCAAAAATGGGGAAACAAGTAAATGGCTGAACGTCTTGCCGGAAAAACAGCATTGATCATTGGAGCTGGATCAGTTGGCACAACGGCTGCCACAGACGGTGATTTGGGTGGTTGGGGAAATGGCAAGACCGCTGCCACACTTTTTGCCAGAGAAGGCGCCCGCGTTTTTGCCGTCGATTTGCGCGCCGATGCTGTCGCTGACACCAGGAAAATCATCGAACGGGAGGGCGGATCCTGCGAGACAATGACCGCTGATGCGACCAACGAAAGCGATATCGAAAAAGTAGTTGCGGCCTGCATCGATCAATTTGGCCAGATCGACATTTTAATGAACAATGTTGGCGGCTCTATCCCCGGTGGCCCAGTCGAAATGTCGGTCTCTGAGTGGCAAGGCAATCTGGACTTGAACCTGAAAACAGCTTTTCTCGGCTGTAAATATGCGCTGCCGCATATGGTTAATCAGGGTAAAGGTAGCATTCTGAATGTTTCATCAGTTGCGGGCACCAGCTATCTGGGTCGCGACATGGTATCTTACGCCACTGCCAAAGCCGGTTTGATCCAGTTCTCCAAATCCGTCGCCCGGCAATATGCCGCAGCAGGTATCCGTGCGAACACGATTGTCCCGGGTCTGATGAATACACCCCTGGTCATGGACCGGATTGCTGACCAATATGGTGCCGGCGACATTGACGAGACGATCGCTATGAGAGATGCCATGTGCCCGACGGGCAAGATGGGAACAGCCTGGGATGTTGGTTGGGCAGCCGTTTTTTTGGCCTCAGACGAAGCCAGATATGTAACCGGCACCGAAATAGTCGTGGATGGCGGCTTGACGGCTTAGGCGCAACAAAGATCAGGAAGCTGGAACAAACGACTCAGCAGCATCTGTCGCCTTGGCAATTTCTGCTTCGCTAAGGATTGTTTTCACTTTTTTTATTTCCTTTGCGGCCAACTCGGCAAGTCTTCCCTTGGAGTTATTTTCGGCGATCAAAAACCATTCCAGCGCCTTGACCTTGCTCTTTTTCACACCAAAGCCAATTTTGTACCATCGTCCAAGCTTGATTTGCGCTTTGCCAAATCGTTTCTCGGCAGCTTTGAGCATCCATTTAAAGGCAGCTTTCCGATTTTTCTTTACGCCTTTTCCAGATTGATACATGGCTGCCAGATTATAGCTGGCCAAGCTAAACCCTTGATCAGATGATTGTTTGAAATATTTTACGGCCTTTTTGTGGTCCTGGGGAACGCCGTTGCCCTTTTTGTACATCATGCCGACATTATTCATCGCAAAAGTATGACCACCTTGTGCCAAAGGCAGCCACAAAATCCTGGCTTTCCCATAATCCTTGGCGCGGTAGGCTTCCATGCCATCTTCAAAATCACCGGCAATTGCTTGCGGGACAGCAATGATCAATAGCAATAAGGCCGTAAAAAAAGCACGCATTTCAAAACTCCGTAACATCAATATCTGTATGGGAAGCAAGAGCGGCTCCCGACATTCCTGTGAATTTGGACACTCTATCTACACGACAAATCTTAAATTTTGTGCAAAACCGGATCAATCCGGGGCGAAGGTATAATAAGATTCATTCCGGCGGTCAAATCCAGCCTATCGTACATTGGAAAATGGTGCTTTCATGACCAAAGGCAAGGCAATCTCTCCAGCTTCACCAACTATGGCGATTTCGGTCTTGACGGAATCGCCACCACATATCTATCAGGCGTCCTGCATGAGCAATACGCATCGCAGCGTTTCCGTCGAAGTCAGAAATGCTCTCGTAATGCTGCAGTACTAAATCAGAATAATGGCAAAAAAATGACAATCGAAGCTCAAATCAGCACCGGTGAGGATGGACGGCCTCGTATCAATACGATCGGTATGGAGCCGCCCGGTCCCTTTGTCGCCATCATGGGCTGGATCGAAGCAAATCCGGATGCAACGGAGGTAATCGTCAGTCTGGAGAGAGACCCGGTTTATTTGTTTCCGGAGCTTAATGAAATCGACTGGGATTGGGATTATCTGAATGAAGCCCCCGGGAATATTGAACTGCACCTGAAAAGATTATCAGCATGAAAAAGGCGCCACAGCTACCGGGCATGATTTTGATGGGGGCGCAACAAAGGCTGTTGCCGCCCATGCTGCCCTTCGTGTTTTTTCTGGTCGCGGTGGTTTGTCACGCAGGTGTCTGGCTGGGCGTGATCTATACTGCCGATGACATTCCATCCTACGCCGGCGGGCCGGGACCTGTGTTGGCTGTCCTGCATTTGTTGACATTGGGCGTTATGGTGGCAACGGCCATAGGTGCTGCAATCCAGCTGCTGCCTGTCGCCACCGGCCTTGGCCACAAAAGCCTGTTGCCCGCCAAACTGTTGATCTGGCTGTTTCTGCCGGGACTTGCGTGTTTGTTGTCAGGTTTTTTTCTAAGCAATCAGTTTTTGATGTCTTGTGGCGCGTTATTAATAACCTTGACCTTGATGGTCTTCCTGCATGTCATCACCAGCCTGCTGTGGCGTTCGACAACTTTGAAACTGGCCGTTGCCCATGCATGGATTTCCATGGCCGCATTATTTGGATTGTTGGGACTGGGGGTTGCCCTGGTACTTGATTTTGAATTTGCCTGGCTGATGGATCACGAGAGCGTCGCGGCCCAGCACATGGTGCTGGCGGCCTGCGGGTTTATGGGGTTTCTGGCAGTGGGGTTTGGCAACATTCTGGTGCCAATGTTTGCGTTGTCACAAAATGCCCCAGGCAAGCAAGGTTGGGTTTCTTACACCCTGTTGGTGACAGGCTTGGCGGGCACGATTGCCGGATTGAATTTTGCCCTGCCTGAGTTGATCGCCCTAGCCGCTGTTGCCGGGCTGGCGGGTGCAGCTCTTCATATTAAAGGCATGGTCTGGTGCCTGGAAAATGGCATGCGTAAAAAGCTGGGACTTTCCTTTTTCATGATTAAAGGTGCCTGGGGCATGATGTTGCTCAGTATTATTTGTGGCTTCGCCCTGGCGCTCGACCTGCTCGGTGATCAGGGACCTGCCCTGTTTGGCTTTGTGTTGCTGTTTGGCTGGCTCTTGACCTACATCAAGGGCATGTTGCAGCGGATTGTGCCATTTTTGGCAGCAATGAATATGTCGAAACGAAATCACAAACCACCAAGGTTATCCGAATTGGCCCAAGGCTCCCCCCTGAAACTGCATGCCATCTGTCATGGCCTCGCCATTGTTGTGGGGGCAACCAGTATTGCGCTGGATCAACCGGATGGATTGAGGGTTGCCGGGTTGGTTGGATTTATCGGTGCGGCTGGCTTTGCCTGGTTCTGTTTCTCAGTGCTGCGAAGCTTTTTTACCTATCACCGGACCGCAGCAGAAAACTAACGTCCCCAAAAGTGGATTGAAGAATGTTTGAATTCGAGTTGAGTATTACCAAGGCCCTGCACCGCGATCACGTGGCGACGCTCGCCATGTTGGAAAAACTGGAAACTGATCTGAACCGCCAGGGTGCCAGCGCTGTCCCCACAGCAGATGACCCAACCTGGCGCAGCCTGTTAACGGGACTGATTGCCGTTCTGGAAGCAGATGTCAAAGGGCATTTTGCCTTTGAAGAAAGCAGGTTATTTCCCACATTCTCAGAATATGTTGACCCTGGCATTCCAACCATGCTGAAGGAAGAACACGAGATCATCAGACCACTGGCTGAAGCCTTACTTGCGAAGGCCAAAGACGCCTTGGAAAATGGATTTGATGATGCCAGTTGGTCAGCATTTCATGCCCAGGGACTGGAACTGGTTGAGCGTGAAGTCTTCCACATTCAAAAGGAAGAAATGGGATTTCTGCCCGCCCTGGAGCAAATTCTGGAGCCGGAAGACGACGCAGAACTATCCATGGCCTACAGCGAGGCTGGCGGCAACGTTTAATCTGTTTGGGATGGCTTAGTAGGTCGGCATGGAGGTGTCGATCTGCCTGGCCCAGGCGTCGATGCCGCCTTGCAGATTGATCGCATTTTCAAAACCTTGTTGGCGTAAAAAGCCTACGGCCTGGGCACTGCGCATGCCGTGGTGGCAGACAACAACAAGTGCATGATCCCGTGGCAAGGACGCGAACTCACGCGGTACGTCCATCAAGGGGATGTGCACGAAGTCTGCCATGGCACAGGTTTGTACTTCGACCTGTTCACGTACATCCAGCAGCGTAACTTTTGTGGCATCGAGGCCACCAATATCTTCCAGTGCAGCGGCCAAAGTCGCAACGGTAATTTCATGCGGATATCCGCCCGTATCGTCTTTCATTTACCCTATCCAGCTTGATAATTGTCAACGACAAGCTGATGTAAGGCATTTGTGCCGACAAGCAAGGTTTACAAGGTTTTTTGGTATATCCGGCTGGAGAGAACAGCAACCGCCGTGCCAAAGATGCAATAGGCCGCACAAGCCAGGGCAATCACATTCATGGAAACATGGGCATCAATCAGCAGGCCCATGATCACTGGCGACAAGGCACTGGACAGCACCATCAAAGCGGTTGCCAGGGCGCGTATCCCGCCCAGGTGACGGGTGCCGTAAGCCTCGGCCCAGAAGGCCCCGAAAAATGTTTGTAATGTGCCCGTTGTCACGCCCAATAAGGCCATGAAACTCCAGGCGATCCAGATGGAATCGGACTGAGACAAAACAAAACAAGCCAGGCCAAGCGGCGGTAACACATAAGGCAACAACCGGACAGCGCCGATCCGGTCCGTCACAAATCCCGCTACAATTGCGCCCACGACAGATGCAACTGCCAGTGCCGGAAATGTGCCAGCCCATTGTAACAAGAGCCAGCCCTTGTCCGAGGCAAGCTGATTTTGATGAAAAAACAAACCTGTTGAAATGAAGGAAGGTGCCAGGATAACCGGCAGAAGAACATAAAAGCGATAATCGCGAAGCACCTCGCGCCGCTGCCAATGCCGCCGGGAATGGGAAAGCACCTTGTGCATATAACTTGCGCCGGTATCAGACTTTTGGCCGCCCTTTTCTTCGTCGACTGCCACAGATTTTGCGTCCCGCAGCAAATATTGCGCATGGCGCTGGTCGTGCCCTTTGAGCAACCACATGACAAGAGGTAATAGCCCGACAATCATAAAGCCGGCATACAGAAACCACGTTTCACGCCAGCCAATGGCAATGGCCAACAAGACGCCCAGCATCGGCACAAAGGATTCCGCCGCCGGAAAGCCCAGGCCTGCGGTGGCCACAGCCCGCCCTCGTGCCTTGTCATGATATCGCGCCTGGCTGGTCATGGCCGTGTGTGTCATCAGCCCCTGTCCCGCCTGGCGTAACAGGAATATGGCGATGACCAGGGTGACAAAATTCTGCGCCATGGCCATGGTCAGGCAGGCCAGGATAAACACGCCGATGACAATCTTTGTCCACAGCCGTAAATCAAGACGATCAATCCAATGCCCCGACCAGGTCAGAATTGCGGCACTGGCGATGGTGCCCATGGAATAAGCCGCGCCAAACTCGCCATTCGTAAGTGAAAAATCCGCTTTGATGTAATCGGCATACAGCGAGATAAAAAAGGTTTGCCCGAACGTCGAACACATGGTCACCAGAAAACCAAAGGCCAGCAGGCGCGGATCGATGCACACAAAAGCCAGTTCGGATCGAATGCGGGAAAGAATTATCATGGGAAAGTTTTAACGATGGGGGGGGCCGGAATTGGCTGATGGGGCCTGCTGATCAAGCGGCTTTATAGTCAGCCGCGATCACAGGTACCTCAATCTCTACATCGTCCAGCCACCAGCTGTCGACCCGATCGGGGTAAAATGCCATCAAACTTGCGAGTTGTGGAACTTCCGGCAGCGGGGTTGGATAGTTCCAGACCGCATTTTCCGAGACCTGGCCCCCAACCTTGAGGGACCAATAACTGGCGTCCCCCTTGAAGGGACAATGTGAGCTGTGGTCCGTCGGGGACAAGGCCGAGGCCTTCACATCCGACGTGGCAAAATAATAAACAGGCGCATGGCGTGTTTCCAGCAAGACAAATGCCTGGGTGGT
The DNA here is from genome assembly GCA_018650465.1 of Alphaproteobacteria bacterium. Lineage (GTDB taxonomy): Bacteria > Pseudomonadota > Alphaproteobacteria > UBA2966 > UBA2966 > JABILA01. The sequence continues at coordinate 39,390 of JABIFY010000092.1, read as the reverse complement.
ATCAACGATGGCTTCGCCGCCAAACATGACCCGGACCCGGCCAGGAGCCGCTTCAAGTTTCACATCATATGCGAATGGATTCACACTTTGGCACTATCGTTCGAAGGATTCCGTTCAACAGGTTTTGGCCTGTGGACACTTTGATCGGGCCTCCGATATGCTTCGCGTTGGTGATCTGGTTTTTGCCAATCTGGATGTTGAAGGTGCGCCGCAAAATGGCATGTTGACTGTCTGCAAAAATCTGGACGGGCAGGTCACAGTTTCGCAACCAGGATTTTCACTCTGATCGCCGATGGCGCAGAAACGAAACAGGGAATATAGATGCGGCTCTTCTCCAGTTTGATCATCCTGACAAACCTGGCTGCATGCGCCCCGCAATATCATCCAGGCGGCGACCGGATCGCCTTGCCAAGCCTTGATACCCAAGTGCTTGTCACAGCAGATCAGGTTCGCCTGCCGCTCCGCCAGTGGCCGGCAAAAAACGGCACCCCAAAAGCGGTCGTTATTGCCTTGCATGGATTTAACGATTATTCCCGCGCCTTTGAACAACCCGCTGATTGGTGGGCTGCCAAGGGGCTGACGATATATGCTTATGATCAGCGTGGTTTTGGCCAAGCGCCGCATACCGGATACTGGTCCAGCACCCCGACCATGGCTGCAGACCTTGGCGACGCAGTCCGGGCCGTAAATCATCGGCATCCGGAATTACCAATTTATCTGCTGGGCAGCAGCATGGGGGCCGCAGTTATTCTGACGGCGCTTGGGGATCCAAACCGGAAGGCTGTGCTGAAAGCGGTTGATGGCGTTATCCTTGTTGGTCCTGCTGTCTGGGGCCCCGGGACCATGAACCCGTTTTACCGGCTTATTCTGTGGCTTGGCGCGCATACGGTGCCAGCCAATCTCCTGACCGGCGAAGGCTTGCGGATCAAGCCTTCTGACAATATTCCAATGTTACGTGCCTTGGGCCGTGATCCGCTGATAATCAAATCAACTCGTGTCGACACGTTATACGGGCTGGTGCACCTGATGGGGGCAGCCCTGGAAGGCGCTAACCAGATCGACCAGTATGCTCTTGTTCTGGGTGCCGGTGACGATCAGCTTATTCCTGGCCACGCGCATCAGGAATTGCTGAAAATGTTGAAAAACAACAGGACTGAAGCCATATATCCGGACGGATTTCACATGTTATTACGTGATTTGCAGTCGAAAATCGTCTGGCGGGACATCTTGTCCTGGATTCGCGACAGACACGCCCCCTTACCATCCGGTCTGGGCCACAAAATAATGTCACATTAAGCAACTGTCCGTTAACTCTCTTGGCCCATAGTGCTGCAGAACAAAGTCCGCAAGGGCTGCACAGGAACCAGAAAATATGCGTGACGATACCACCTTTCAAAGACCAGCTTCCGCTGAACGGCGACGAGGCGTGAGCCGCCAATCTCTGGCGACCGGTTTGTATACAGTTCTGCGCAACGGCCTGCGCCGGGACGAACTTTCTGTGCATTATCAACCTCGTATCGATACCGTCAGTGGTCGGATCAAGGGCTGCGAAGCTCTGGTTCGGTGGCACCACCCCCATCTCGGGATGATTGAACCCGAACGATTTATCCCTGTCGCCGAAGAAACCGGGATGATCACTGAACTGGGGGAATGGGTACTGTTCAACGCGCTGGCAACGCATCGCCAATGGAAAGAGACCGGACTCAAACCAGGAGGTCTCGCTGTAAACGTTTCCCCCCGCCAACTGCTTGAACCAGCCTTTGCTGATATGGTGGAACGTTTGCTGGAAGCCACATGCGTTGAACCTGGCGACCTGGAGCTAGAAGTAACTGAATCTACACGGCTTGATAATATAGATCAGGTCGTCAACACCATGCTGCGTCTTCGTGATATCGGCGTGAAGTTTGCCCTGGATGATTTTGGGGCCGGATATGCGTCGCTTGACTATGTACGCAAACTACCGATAGGCGCGGTCAAGATAGATCAATCTTTTATCCGCAATATTCCCGACAATCACAAAGATGCTTTGCTGGTAAAGGGTATGGTCAACATGGCCAAGGACCTCGGGTTGAAAGTTGTGGCCGAAGGCATTGAAGAACCTGCCCAACTGGATGCCTTGCGGCCGCTGAAATGTAATGAATTCCAAGGGTTTTTGTTCAGCCGCCCCCTGTCGGGAGATCAGGCGATGTCATTGCTTGCCCAAGCTCCGGCCTACGCAGTCTAGCCAGCTTTATTTGTCCGGCGCGAGAAACAGCGTGAGAGGTGATTGCTGAACAGACTTGTCATGGGTACAATCCTGGTCCCCCCACATCAAAATTGATGTTTCCTGTCACCTTGATTACCCAAAGAACGCCATGACCCGTCGCGCGGCCGACCTTCTTATTGATTGCCTCCAACATCATGACCTGAACAGGGGTTTTTGCGTGCCAGGCGAAAGCTATTTGCCTGTCCTGGACGCCATTGCATCTGCCAATAATTTTGATGTTATTACCTGCCGTCACGAAGGTGGTGCAGGTTTTATGGCTGTTGCTGATGCCAAACTAACCGGCGAGCCAGGCGTCGCCTTTGTCAGCCGGGGTCCAGGGGCGACAAACGCTTCTATTGCCGTCCACACGGCTGAACAGGATGCGGCACCTTTGATCCTCTTTGTTGGTCAGGTCGCACGTGATGATTTGGGGCGTGGCGCTTTCCAGGAAGTTGATTACGAAACAACTTTTGAAGACATGGCAAAATGGGTTCATACCGTCACTGATCCGGAAACTCTGCCTGAAGTCATTGCCGCCGCCGTGCGGATTTCCAAAACCCCTACTCAGGGGCCGGTTGTCATTGTCTTGCCGGAAGACATGCTTGATGATGAGGTTGAAGCCAAACTGGAACCGCAGCAGCAAGTTATTGTACCGGCACCGGTTCAGGATGACGTCGCGCAAGTGGCTGAACTAATTGCAAATTCCATTCGTCCACTTGTTATTGTTGGCGGTGATACCGTTGGCCTGAAACCAGAACTTGTGGCCATGGCGGAGAGCTGGGGCGTATCTGTTGTTCCCTCCTTCAAACACCAGGACCTTTTCCCGAATGATCATGCGAATTTCGGTGGCTATCTGGGTTACAACATTCCGCGACCGCAAGTCGATATCATGTTAGAAGCGGACCTGATCATTGCGTTAGGCACGCGCCTGGGCGACGCAACAACACAAGGTTATGTATTGCCTCAAGCCCCTGAACCCGCCCAGCCTCTGGTCCATATTTACCCGGACGCTTATGTGCCGGGCAAGGTTTACGAGACAGAGCTTGGCCTGATTTGTCGAAGCAATGAGTTCGTTCAAGCCCTTGGTGTACATACAGTTCCGGCGCCTCCAGCGGGCCGCAAGGAATGGATCAAACGCCTGAATAGTCACGCCAAAAAGCTTTCAGAGTGGTCGGCGTCTTCCGCCCCTGATGGGCTGGATTTTGGGTTTGTCATAGCGGAACTACAAAAACAGATTGCCGACGACGCGGTCATTGCTACTGATGCCGGCAACTTTGGCAGTTGGCTTCATCGCCACTTTATGTTTGGCAAGGATCACACACTGCTGGGCGCTGTTGCTGGCGCCATGGGCATGGGTGTGCCTGCCGCCGTTGCAGCTGCCTTGCGCCAACCACACCGGCAAGTCATTTGCCTGGTGGGGGATGGTGGTTTCATGATGACGGGAAATGAAATGGCCACGGCAGTACAATATGAATTACCGATAAAAATATTGCTGTCGAACAATGGTGCTTACGGCACGATCAGAGCCCATCAGGAAAAACATTTCCCGGGACGGGTCTCAGCAACGGTGTTGAATAATCCAGATTTTGCAATGATGGCAACAGCTTATGGCGCCCTGGGTTTGACCGTTACTGACAGCGATGAAATTGGTCCGGTCTTGCAACAAGCCCTTGAGCATCCCGGGCCAGCCTTGATCAACATCCAAAGCAGCCTTGAACATATTTCTGCATATACTACGATTGATCGTTTGCGATCCTCCTGACGTGCCCTATAGGAATTCTCGATAGATGACTTTATCCAACGCTTCCACGGATGGCTCCAGCGCCGCCGCATTCACTGACGTTCCAGGCCAGATCGCCCGAATGGGCCGGGAGCGTGGTGATCACCCGGCGATCATTTATAAAGGTGAGCGGACTTCCTGGAGGGATTTCGCCCGTCATGTTGACCAGGTCGCCAACGCCTTGATCGGGATGGGGATCAAGCCTGAAGACAAGGTTGCCGTGCTGGCGTCGACGTCACTGGCTTATGCGGAGATGTTTGTTGGCGCGTTGAGAGCAGGTGCTTGTGTTGTTCCTTTGTCGGGTATGGCGTCGGCTGAACAGCTTGAAGTGATGATCAATGACTCCGATTCCAGGGTGCTGATGATCTCAGAAAACATGCGTAATTTGCTAGCTTCTGACGGACAAAATTTCCCAAACATGATACAAAACGGTCTCATTGCTGCGGATTTTGAAGCCGATGGCTGGCAGAATTTCACTGCCTGGCGGGATGCTGCTGATGACGCCGACCCTGAAATTGAAATAAAACCCGACTACGGCTTCAACATCATCTATTCGTCGGGCACTACCGGCGTACCCAAAGGCATCCAGCAAAATCATGACATGCGGGCATTCCACGTGGAACGCTTTGGCGTATCGGGCATCGATGAAAATACCATTTCCCTGGTGTCGACACCTTTTTATTCAAACACCACCCTGGTCGTGGCTCTACCGACGCTGGCCTGGGGTGGAACCGTTGTTTTGATGGAAAAGTTCAAAGCCGATGAGTTCCTTCGTTTGTCGGAAGCCGAAAAAGTGAACACTGCCATGCTGGTCCCGGTTCAGTACCAGCGTGTGCTTGACCACGAAGATTTCGACAAAACCGACCTGTCTTCGTACGAGCTGAAGTTTTCCACAAGTGCACCGCTACGTATTGGCATCAAACAACAGATCGTCGCCCGCTGGCCCGGCAAGATGCTGGAAATCTATGGCCTGACAGAAGGCGGCGGATCAACGATCCTGAGTTGCACGGATTTTCCAACCAAGCTGGAATCTGTTGGCGTGCCGGCTGAAACCGCTGACATCAGACTTATCGACGCTGAAGGCAATGAATTGGCGCAAGGTGAAATCGGTGAAGTTGTCGGACGGTCGCAGGGTATGATGGCCGGATATTACAAACGCCAGGACCTGACAGATGATATGCTGTGGCAATCCCCTGAGGGTATTACGTTTTTCCGCACAGGCGACATGGGCCGGTTTGACGAAGACGGCTTTTTGTTCCTGCTGGATCGAATCAAGGATATGATCATTTCTGGCGGCTTTAATATCTATGCCGCCGATCTGGAAGCCGTTCTGACCGATCATCCGGATGTTGCTGATATTGCGGTCATTGGTATTCCGTCCGATCAGTGGGGCGAAACACCGCTTGGTCTGGTTGTTGCGGAACCCGGTGCCAAGGCATCGGCAGAGGATTTGACGGCCTGGGCAAATAGTAAACTGGGCAAGGCACAACGGTTGTCGGGCATCGAGTTTGTAGAAACACTGCCGCGCAGCACGATCGGCAAGATTCTCAAACGTGAACTGCGGGAACCTTACTGGAAAAACAGTTGATAAAGGACGCCCTTTGAATGACTGATCCACTCGACCAGCTGGTTGGACTGCTTGACCTTGAACAGATCGAAGTAAACCTGTTTCGTGGCTTTAGCCCCAAGGAACGAATGGTTCGTGTTTTTGGTGGCCAGGTTCTGGGCCAGGCACTGGTCGCGGCTTCAAGAACTGTTGAAGATCGGGAGGCCCATTCCCTGCATGGCTATTTCTTGCGGCCAGGCGATCCGGAAATACCCATTATATATGACGTCGACCGGATCAGGGATGGCAAAAGCTTCACCACCCGTCGGGTAAACGGCATCCAACACGGCAAAGCCATCTTCAGCATGTCTGTGTCTTATCAGATTTCAGAAGAAGGCCTTGATCATCAAAGTACAATGCCGGACGTGCCCATGCCGGAAGATCTGAAGTCGGAACAAGATCTTCGTGCCGATATAATGGATAAAATCCCTGAGAAATACAGGGCCTGGTATTCACGGGAACGTCCTGTGGAAATACGCCCGGTTAATCCACACGATCCAACCGACCCACCCATCCGGGACGCCGCCAAAAACGTCTGGTTCAAGGCGCGCCATGAACTGCCGGATGATCCGAGCATCCACAAATGTGTTTTGGCTTATGCCTCGGACATGTCGTTGTTGGAAACCAGTCTTGGACCCCACGGTTTGGGGTTCCTCACCCAGAATATTCAAATGGCCAGCCTGGATCATGCCATGTGGTTTCATCGCGCCTTCAAGGCAGACGAGTGGATGCTCTACGCCCAGGACAGCCCCAGTGCTTCCGGGGCCAGAGGTTTTAATCGCGGCGAAATCTATTCCAGGGAGGGCATCCTGATTGCATCCGTCACCCAGGAAGGCCTCGCCCGGCTTCACGACAAATAAGGAACAAAAAATGACCGACCATCTATTGGAAGAAATTCGCGGTGGTGTTGCCATCCTGACCATGAACCGCCCGGATCGGCGCAACGCCATGAGCACAGAAATGCTGTTGTCCATGCTGGAAAAACTGGGCCGTCTGTCGGCTGATGAGTCCATCGGTTGTGTCGTGCTCACCGGTGCCGGTGGTGCCTTTTGTGCTGGCGGTGACGTCAAGGCCATGGCCGCAGGCGAGGAATTTGAGGCTGAATCTCTTGAAGCAAAAACCCAGCAATTGCGGGCCGTAATGGAAACATCCCGCCTGCTGCATGAAATGCCGAAGCCAACTATTGCCATGGTCGGTGGCGCCGCAGCCGGTGCCGGGCTTTCCTTGGCACTTTCCTGCGACATGCGCATTGCTGCCGCATCGGCTAAATTCACAACGGCTTTTGCCAAAGTTGGCTATTCTGGTGACTTCGGTGGCAGTTATTACCTGACCCACCTGGTTGGTACCGCCAAGGCGCGCGAACTTTATTATACAGCGGCACTTGTGATGGCGGACGAAGCCTTGACCTTGGGCATGGTCAATCATGTATTTCCTGACGCAGAATATGAGGCCGAAGCGCTGGGACTTGCCGAAGGGCTGGCTGCGGGTCCCCGGATCGCCTATCGTTATATGAAACGTAATCTGAATGCCGCAGAAGGTGGCGCGCCTTTAAGAGATATGCTGGATATGGAAGCCTTACATCATTCCCGCAGCGGCATGACGGAAGATCATCAGGAAGCAGCCAAAGCTTTTGTAGAAAAACGCCCGCCCGTCTTTAAGGGTCGCTGAACAACACCGTTAGTCACACATCAATAATCAAACAATCCCCCTTTATCAATTTCAGGAGAGACCCCATGGCTGAAGCCGTAATCGTATCAACCGCCCGCACCCCCATCGGAAAAGCGTTCAGAGGTTCGTTCAATAATACCGAAGGCCCGACCCTGGGCAGTCATGCTGTTTCTGCCGCTATTCAGCGCGCTGGCATTGAAGCCGGTGAAGTTGATGACGTCATCATGGGTGCAGCCTTGCAGCAAGGTAGCACAGGCGGCAACGTCGCCCGTCAGATCGCCCTGCGTGCTGGCTGTCCGGTAACCGTCTCTGGCATGACCATGGATCGTCAATGTTCATCTGGTTTGATGGCCATTGCAACGGCGTCCAAACAAGTCAGTGATGACGGCATGCCGATTGCCGTTGGCGGTGGACTTGATTCCATCAGCCTGGTGCAGAACGAACATATGAACACGTACCGCGCTGCTGATCCGGCTTTGCTGGAAATCGCTCCGAATATTTACATGAATATGCTGAACACAGCTGAAACTGTCGCATCGCGCTATGGTATCAGCCGCGAAGATCAGGATGCCTACAGCCTGCAAAGCCAGCAACGTACCGCTGCCGCCCAGGAAGCAGGCAAGTTTGACGATGAGATCGTTCCAGTCACAGCCCAATGGGGCAAAATGAACAAGGAGACCAAAGAGGTTTCCATTCACGAAGTCACCGTCACAGGCGACGAATGTAATCGGGCCAGCACAACCCTTGAAGGCCTGCAATCCCTGAAGCCTGTCCTGGGCGAAGACAAGGTCATTACCGCGGGCAACGCCAGTCAGTTGTCGGATGGTGCCTCGGCATCAGTTGTCATGAACGCCAAATTGGCCGAACAAAAAGGCCTTGAGCCTTTGGGCATCTATCGTGGCATGGCCGTCGCTGGTTGCGAGCCTGATGAAATGGGCATCGGTCCTGTGTACGCCATTCCAAAGCTTCTGGAACGCAATGGCCTGAAAATGGATGACATTGGCCTGTGGGAACTGAACGAAGCATTTGCTGTGCAGGTTCTGTATTGCCGTGACAAGTTGGGCATTCCGGATGAAAACCTGAACGTCAATGGTGGCTCGATCTCCATCGGTCATCCCTATGGCATGAGCGGTGCCCGCATGACCGGGCACGCCTTGATCGAAGGCAAGCGTCGAGGCGTCAAATACGCCGTCATCACAATGTGTGTTGGTGGTGGCATGGGTGCCGCTGGCCTGTTCGAAATCCTCTAAGTGTTTCAGCCTTGTTCTGAAACACGGGATTACGACGAGGCATTGAAAAGCAACGATAAAATGAAACGAGGCAATTCGGGTAAAACCGGACTCGCTTTAGTAGGGGCTATATAGAATGACAATAAGTTTTGACGGTCAAGTTGCGATTGTCACGGGTGCTGGCGGCGGTCTTGGCCGCAGTCACGCCCTGGAACTTGCTGCACGTGGCGCCAAGGTCGTTGTAAACGACTTTGGCGGTGCAGTGGATGGCAGTGGTGGTTCCAGTGCGGCTGCAAATGCAGTTGTTGCTGAAATCGAAGCCTCTGGCGGTACAGCCATGGCAGACGGGACAGACGTCACGAAACTGGACAGTGTCAACGCCATGGTTGCATTAGTGATGGATGCCTGGGGCCGGATTGATGTTCTGATCAATAACGCCGGAATCTTGCGCGACAAGTCGTTCAACAAAATGGAAGTTGCTGATTTCCAGGTTGTTGTTGATGTCCACCTGATCGGCTCCGTCAATTGCACCAAGGCTGTTTGGGCGGTCATGCGTGAGCAGAATTATGGCCGCATTGTCATGACAACATCTGCCAGCGGACTATATGGCAACTTTGGCCAGGCGAACTATGGCGCTGCCAAAATGGGCGTCGTTGGCTTCATGAATACGCTGGTGCTGGAAGGTCGCAAGAACAACATCTTCGTCAACACCATCGCACCTGTGGCCTTGACCCGAATGACAAAGGACATCATTCCCGCTGAATTCCACGGTCTTTTGCAGCCCGAAAGCGTCACCGCTGGCGTTGTCTATCTGGCATCAGACCAGGCACCAACCCGGAACATTCTATGTGCGGGTGCTGGCAGCTTCGCCATCGCAGCCATCCAGGAATCGGAAGGCATGCATATTTCTGCTGGTGCGAGCGCCGACGATGTTGCGCAGAACTGGGATCAGATTTCTGATCTGTCTTCCTTGCGTGAAATGAACGGTGCTTCGGACCAGACACAAAAGTTTTTGCAACAAGCTGCTGAAGCCACAAAATAGAAAGTTTGAATGATGACTGATCAGGAACAGTTCCGCCAGGAAACGCGCGATTGGCTTGAGAAAAATTGCCCGGCCTCCATGCGTGAGCCCATGAGCGAAAATGAAATTGTCTGGGGTGGCCGCAACGCACAATTCCCCAATCCTGATTCCAAAATCTGGTTGGAACGCATGTCGGCGCGCGGTTGGACGGCCCCTGTTTGGCCCACCGAATACGGTGGCGGGGGCTTAAGCAAGGATCAAAACATGATCCTGCAAAGCGAGTTGAAACGCATCAACGCGCGACCGGCTTTGTTCAGCTTTGGTCTCTGGATGTTGGGCCCAGCCTTGCTGGAGTTTGCCAGTGAAGAACAGAAACTGAAATTCCTGCCGCAAATCGTTCGCGGTGAAATCCGTTGGTGTCAGGGTTATTCCGAACCGGGTGCAGGTTCCGACCTTGCCGGCTTGCAAACCCGCGCTGTGCCAGATGGTGATGACTATGTGATCAATGGGCAGAAGGTTTGGACATCCTATGCTGATCAGGCTGACTGGATATTCTGCCTGGTCCGCACAGACACATCGGTCAAACATGAAGGTATCAGTTTCATTCTGTTTGATATGGAAACAGAGGGAGTAGAGACCCGGCCGATCAAACTGATCTCTGGATCATCCCCGTTCTGTGAAACATTCTTTAGAGATGTACGGGTGCCGCAATCTCATTTGGTTGGCAAGCTGAACGCGGGCTGGACCATTGCCAAACGATTGTTGCAGCACGAGCGTACGTCGATTTCCAATTTTGGTGCCGTCACAGGTTCAGAACCCGTGCCACTTGAATTTGTTGCCCGTAATTATGTCGGCACAAACGACGACGGCAAACTGGCCGACGCCAGCCTGCGGGAACGCATTGTGACCCATCGTATGGAAGACCTTGGCTTCCAGCTGACTCTGAAGCGGGTTGCCTTGGAAGCGACGCAGGGGTCCGGTCCCAGTGCCGCGTCATCTTTGTTTAAATCCTATGGTGCCAAAATCAATCAGGATCGTTGCGAGCTGACCGTTGAAGCCATGGGGGCCCAGGGTTTGGGCTGGTCAGGCGATAGCTTCAGCGAAGATGAAATTGCGGCGACCCGCCAGTGGCTGCGCTCAAAAGGCAACTCCATCGAAGGTGGCACTTCGGAGATTAACACCAATGTTGTCGCCAAGCAGGTTCTTGGCCTGCGCGACCATCAGTAGTTCAGGAACAGTTTCATGGCGATGATCTTAAACGAAGAACAAAACATGTTGCGCGATTCCGCGCGTGACTTTGTCAGTGACAAGGGACCTGTCAGTGCCTTCCGCAAAATCCGGGACGAAGAAAACGCCGATGGATTTGACAAGGCCCTGTGGACAGAAATGGCCGAACTTGGCTGGGCTGGCGTGATTATTCCGGAAGAATTTGGCGGTGCCGACTTTGGCTTTCAGGGCTTGGGCGTTGTGCTGGAGGAAACCGGGCGCACTTTGTTGCCATCACCCCTGGTGTCCACCATCGTGCTGGGTAGCTCAGCCTTGATGTTGGGTGGATCGGATGAACAGAAATCAACTTTCTTGCCCGCGATTGCCGAGGGCAAATGCCTGTTGGCCCTGGCGGCAGAGGAAGGTGCCCATCACGCTCCATATGGCGTCGAAACAACGGCTACGGCCGATGGTGACGGTTGGGTGCTGAACGGTAACAAATGCCAGGTTCTGGATGGCCACGTTGCCAATCAACTGATCGTCTCCGCCCGGACATCTGGCAAAGGCACAGACCGCGATGGCATTTCATTATTTGTCGTGGCGGCTGATTCAGACGGTGTCGAGATTGAGGCCCTTTCCATGGTCGACAATCGAAATGCTTCCAATGTCAAATTTGGCAATGTTCGTCTGGATGCGGGTGACTTGCTGGGGACGCAGGATAAAGGTGCCGATATACTGGATGCTGTGCTTGACCGTGGCCGGATCGCCCTGGCCGCCGAGATGCTGGGCGCTGCCCAACAAGTCTTTGAATTTACACTGGAATATCTGAAGGAGCGCCATCAGTTTGGCCAACCCATTGGCACATTTCAGGCTTTGCAGCATCGTGCCGTAAAGATGTTTGGCGAACTGGAAATCTGCAATTCAGTCGTTATGGAAGCACTGACAGCTGTTGATGAAGGCCGCGATGATATGCCTGCCATGGCCAGTTTTGCCAAGGCAAAGGTTGGCGATGCCATGCACCTGATCTCCAGTGAAGGTGTGCAAATGCATGGTGGCATTGGCATGACGGATGAACATGATTCCGGTCTTTATCTCAAGCGGGCCCGGGTGGCAGAACATACCTTTGGTTCATCCGCCTGGCACCGGGATCGTTTTGCGACCTTGTCCGGTTATTAAAATCTAGAGACCAAAACGAGACCAGAATGCCCGGTCTTCAATTGCTGTCAGCAATTGGCCGGGCAGGTTTCCCAAGGGGTTCTCAAAATTCAGGTCTGGCGCTGAGGCACTGCCGCGTCCGATCAGTCTTTTCAGGAAAGATGACTTTCTGCCGACCTCGCGGATTTTTACGTCATCACCGTATTTCTGGTGCAAAATTTCGCGCATTTCGCCAAGGCCATCAATCAGACCGGCATCCAGAGCTTCACGCCCCGTCCAAATATCACCGGAAAAGAGTTTGCGGTCGCTGATTTTCACTCGCTCGCCCCGCCGTTCCCTGACCAGGTTCTTGAAATTGTCGTGGATATTTTTCTGGATCGCCAGCAAGCGCTTAACATCAGATTCTCGCTCCGGCTCGAAGGGGTCCAGCATGGCCTTGCGATCACCTTGAGCATGAATGCGGCGCTCAACACCAACTTTCTCCAGCATGTCCTGAAAGCCAAACCCGGCCGAGACGACACCGATTGAGCCTACAATTGAATTAACATCCGCATAGATTTCATCTGCCGCACAAGCCAGCCAATAACCGCCCGAAGCCGCAACATCTTCAGCGAATGCAAGAACGGGCATTTCCTTTTCAGCGGCCAGCGCACGAATACGCGCATAGATCAAATTGGATTGAGCCGGGGCACCACCAGGAGAATTGATGGCAAGTGCCACCGCTGTTAGTCCGCTGGTCTTGAAAGCGGTTTCCAGGCTGCTGCCCAGGGCATGAATATTCAATCCCTGCTGAAATCGCCCGCCCTGACCAATAACGCCAGACAAACGAATAACGGCCACAACCGGGCGGGGACTGCGAAACCGATCAAACGGTAGCCAGGTTAGCCAATTTGTTAAGTTTATTTCCATGGGTGAATTCTAGAGCGTTTCCGGGTCTCACGGAAGCGCAGCGTTGCCTCATCGCGGTTTTTCAAAAAAAGGGATTTTTATCAAAAATCCAGACTGACGGACTCTTTAAGGATTTTGTCAGCTTCGCGCGTGAAACCACCGTCAGCATTGTGCAAGACCAGCCCGCCATGCAGGACAGTTGCGCCCTTGCCACCTTTGCGACAACGTACAATTACGCGTTTGGCCGGACGTCCTTGCTTCGGCCAGAAAGGCATTATTTCGACACTGCCAAATTGATAATTTCCTACCACATCTACAAGGTCCGCCAGGCGGTCAGCGGTATGAATAATTGTCAAAATGCCGCCTTCCTTCAAAAACTGGCGGGCGGAAACAACCCAGGCTTCAAGCCCTCCAGCCCCTTCCACATTTGCCACAGCCTTGATCTGATTTGGCGACACCTGCGCCTGATCAGCCCGATAAAAGGGCGGATTGGCGATAACCTGGTCAAATGTTGCGTCGCCAAGGGACGCAGGTGGGCAATTGATGTCCCCTTCCAGGATATTCACTAACGCACACAGTTTATTCTGCTCTGCATTTTCGCGGGCAAGCCCGGCCAGCTCACTTTGCAATTCCAGTCCGACGATTTGAACGTCAGGACACCGTTGGGCCAGGCACAAGGCCGCCGTTCCAATGCCGGTCCCGAGGTCAAGTATCCTGTCACCGGCACGGGCAACCACTGATGCGGCCAACAAGACCGGATCAATTGCAGCCCTGTAGCCCGTAGCTGGCTGGTTCAGGACCAGACTTCCGTCCAGAACAGTATGTTCAGTTTTTGACACCACGATCGTCCATTGCCTGCTCAATCACCTTCCGCGCGTAATACTGGTCGCTATCGGCAACCATAATACGCCGCGGCAAGACACCAAGGCTACCCTCCATAACTGACGCATGTGTATCGAAGACCAGGGCGTCAATATCCGCGTCCTCCAGCAATGCCGAAACGAACGAAAGCAAGACAACGTCATTAAAGCGATTCCGATCTTATCGGAATCGCCTCGTTTCATATATTCCATACTTTGCAACGGGTTGCAGCATCAAGTGTTTCAATCAGAATTAAAACACTCTAGTGCGCAGGACTTCAATCATAATGCTCTACGATTGCGCCAAATCGTCGCAAAATCAACGATATAGGTGAATTTTTCGGGCAGGTGCTTGACCGCCGTTCAACCCCCACCTTATTCTTTAAATGAAATAGTCCATTGTCACGAAAGGTGGTTTTGTGGGTGTTGTTGTACCACTGGGAACCAAAAGCGATAGCGCAAAAAAGGCATCCCTGAAGAAACTCCAGTCATTGGTGGCTGACGACCTGTCCAAGGTCAACAGGGTCATCGTCGACCGCATGTCGAGCCGCGTTCCCCTGATCCCTGAACTTGCCGGACATCTTGTTGCTTCCGGCGGCAAGCGCCTGCGCCCGTTAATGACACTGGCCAGTGCCCATATGTGTGGGTATTCCGGTGAGCGTCACATCCAGCTAGCGGCCTGCGTAGAATTCATTCATACCGCCACGCTGCTGCATGATGATGTTGTCGATGAAAGTGATTTACGTCGCGGCAATGCCACAGCCAATGCCTTGTGGGGCAATCAGGCCAGCGTCCTGGTCGGGGATTTTCTGTTCAGCCGCGCCTTTCAGTTGATGGTCAAGGATGGCTCATTGAAGGTCCTGGATATTTTATCAACGGCTTCAGCTGTTATTGCAGAAGGTGAAGTTCAGCAGTTGGTAACATCCAACGACACCTCAACTTCAGAAGATGCCTATCTTGAAGTTATCAGCAATAAAACGGCAGCATTGTTCTCGGCTGCGTGCCGTATCGGCGCTGTTGTCGCCGACCGGCCAAAGGCAGAAGAAGAAGCGCTGGAATCATATGGCAGGAACATCGGCATTACTTTTCAGTTGATTGACGATGTGCTTGATTTTTCTGCAAAACAGGCGACCTTGGGCAAAACAGTCGGCGATGATTTTCGCGAAGGCAAAATTACATTGCCGATCATCCTCGCCTTTCGCAGAGGCGACGACCAAGAGCGAGCTTTCTGGATCAAAACACTGGAAGAGCTGGATCAACAGGAAGGTGACCTGGAAACGGCCATGGCGCTTCTGGAAAAACATGGCGCCCTTGCAGACACGGTTGAACGCGCACGTCATTATGGCGCAAAAGCCCGCGATGCCCTCGGATTTTTCCCGGCAGGTGAAGAACAGCAAGCGCTGGTTGATGTTGTTGATTTTTGTATTGAAAGAGCCCACTGACACCAACTGACGCCCACGGGCTAGTCATTGGCAGTCATTGTCAGTCATTGTCAGCCACGCAGAACATTGCATTCGGGACGTGGGGCCGGGTTGAAATTCACAATGTTAATTACTCATATCATCTCTTAACTATTAACTGTTAAGATTTGCAAGTTCGAGTTCAACATTGTTCATTACCGGGGTACGCCTGAATGTCCGACATGATCTATTCAAAATCTTTTGCTGCTGGTGACGAAATATTCCGAATCGGTGATCAGGGGCGAAACGCTTATATGATTGAGAATGGAGAAGTTGAAATCTCCAATATTCAGGACGGCAAGGAAGTTGTTATCGCAACACTTGGCGCTGGTGAAATCTTCGGCGAAATGTCGATGATTGATGACGCTCCACGTTCTGCCTCCGTTCGGGCCTCCCAAAAAACGGATGTTATTGTCATTCAGCGAGCCCGTTACATGGGAAACCTGCGCTCAGATAATCCGATGATGAACCTGATCATTCGGGTCATCCTCAATCGATTTCGAGAAACACAGCATTTGCTGGTTGGCAAAGAACTTCCCAACAATGGCACGGATGCATCGCTCGACGAAATCAGGGATCTGGCTTTCAGTCGTATCAATATTGAAAAAGATATGCGGCAGGCCCTTGCGAACAACGAATTCGAAATGCATTTCCAGCCGATCGTCTCGTTGGATGACGGCCACCTTGCCGGCTTTGAAGCCTTGATGCGCTGGCAAAAGGCAGACGGCACCTTCATCTCACCTGTTGAATTCATTCCTCTGGCAGAAGAGACCGGTTACATCGTTGAATTGGGTCGCTGGGCATTGGAAACATCGCTTGAACAACACAAGACCCTGATGGCAGAATTCGCCACCGCCTTTCCTGATAAACCCTCGCCGTTCATGAGCGTCAATGTTTCGGGCCTACAGCTGTCGGAGCTGAAGGAAATTGACACCCTCGCGGAGATCATTTCCACGAGCGGGGTGAATCCAGCCAACATCAAGCTGGAAATCACCGAAACAATGATGGTGGAAAACTTCGCCCACGCGACCGAGGCCTTGAAAAAGTTGAAAAGCCTCGGCACGTCGATTGCGCTTGATGATTTTGGTACAGGATATTCAAGCCTGAGTTATCTGCACCAGTTCCCGCTGGACACCATCAAGATTGACCGCACATTTGTCGTTAATATGGACAAATCGACAAACAGTCTTCGTGTGGTAAATGGCATTGCCCAGCTGGCCCTTGCTCTGCGCACAAACATTGTCGCCGAGGGCATCGAGGAAAAAGCCCAAATGGATACGCTGAGGGCCCTGGGCTGCCAATATGGCCAAGGGTATTATATGTCAAAGCCGCTCAATTTTGAAAAAGCCGTTGATGTTATCAAGCAAAAAACGACCTGGTAATCAGCTTCCAGCCAGACCTGTCTGCACCAAATTTAAAGGACACGATCCGTCGGATCATCATATTCGACGGGAATCTGACTGGGTCGCGTCATCAAGAAAGTTGCACCGATCAACATGAGCGCTGCGGCTGAAAACATGACTGCCCAATGCACTTCGGTAAACATCGTCAAAAATGTAAGGCTGCACGCCATGACGGTTAATGCAGATACCTTGGCGCGCCTGGGAACAACACCATGTGATCGCCATTTTTGCAAGGATGGTCCAAATTTCGGATGGTTATACAGCCAGTTATGAAAACGTTCAGAACTATTGGAAAAGGCCCACAGGGCCAGCAACATAAAGGGCGTGGTCGGCAAAACAGGCAGCACGACACCGGCAACGCCAATGCCAAAAAAGGCAAAGCCCAGAACCAGATATAAGTGTCGCTTTCCCATCTACCATAGATAGGACGTCCGGGGCCCAATTACCAGATATTCAGCGATTAGAGCAGTTCCGTTTAAACTGGGTTTGCCCTAACGAAAAGCCGGTTCATCAAAGCTGCGTAGTTTGCGTGAATGCAAGACACGTTGATCAACTTCTTCACGCAACATGCTGATCGTCTCAAGCCCGATCTTGAAGTGCTGACTGACCCGTTCCTGGTAAAAAGCATTGGCCATACCAGGCAATTTGATTTCCCCATGCATGGGTTTATCCGAAACACATAACAAGGTGCCGTATGGTACCCGCAAGCGATAACCGTTGGCGGCTATTGTGGCAGACTCCATATCAACGGCAATTGCTCTGGTCTGGTTGAAATAAGTCGACAAGGCATCGTGGCGTAATTCCCAATCCCGGTCATCCGTTGTCACGACCGTGCCGGTCCGCAAATGTTGTTTCATATCGGCAGCTGTATCACCGCTGACCTTGGCCACGGCCGCACTTAAGGCCACTTGAATCTCGGCAATGGCAGGTATCGGAATTTCTGGCGGCAGGTCATTGTTCAAGACATTATCCAGCCGACCATAGGCATGGGCCAAAACATAATCACCAAGACGCTGACTTCTGCGCAAGCCCCCACAGTGACCGATCATCAGCCAGCAATGGGGTCGCAAAACAGCCACATGATCCGTAATCGTTTTCGCGTTCGATGGCCCAACACCAATATTGATCAGGGTGACACCCATATGCCCGTCTTTGACAAGGTGATAGGCGGGCATTTGCGGCAACTTGGTCGCGAGCTCACCAGAAGAAGCAGAATCAGTCAGACGCGGGTTACAGGAAATTGCGTTACCCGGCTCGACAAATGCTCTGAAGGTATCGCCCGTCTCAATTTCCTGACGACCATATTCAACAAATTCGTCCACATATCTTTGATAGTTCGTAAATAAAACAAATCCCTGAAAATGCTCAGGAGACGTTCCCGTATAATGGTTTAGCCTGGACAGGGAGAGATCAACTCTTTCCGCGCTAAACAGCGACAGGGGGTGGGGCTCACCTGCTTGCCCACGATATGTCCCATTAGCAACCCGGTCGTCAATTCGAGCCAGGTCCGGCAGATGAAACATGTCAGCCAACAAAGAAACTTCATCGGCTTTCAGATCCGAAGTCAGGGATTCCATAGCAAAGGTCAAGGGAATTTGCCGGTTTGAAATACCGACCTGGATCGGCACGTCATGGTTTTTCAGTAGCAAGCCGATTTGCTCCAGATAATAGCTGCGAAACAAGGAAGGCTTGGTAACCGTGGTGCCATAGACACCAGCCTCAGCCACTGCGCCATAGGACAAGGAACCCCGTTGTTGTTGCGATACGGAAGGCACTTCAATACGTAGATAGGGATAACAGGCATCGACCTTTTCAAAACCGCGTTCACCCGCGGCAAAGCGGTCGAAATGCGCCCTCAGAAGCTCGCAACCTTCGTCATAAATTTCTTCCATGCGCGAAATGGCGGCTTCGGGCGAATCGAAGGATTGCAAATCCCGTATATCAGCATCATTCAATAAATTCATTTCTTACCATTATCACTAATTGCCCCGCACAAATACCGGATGTTGCCCAAGCGGGTATTATTTTATGTCGATTGCCCGCTCTGATTCACCTGGTTGAATTCATCAAGTCGAACTCAACAGTATAAACCCGGCAGGCCGGACGCTACAGGTGTGTACATTGTGATCTATATAGGCTTGATTTAATTGAGATACAGCCGCAACGTTGATTTCTTCGAATTTCAGGTTTACCGGCCTGATAATTGTACTTCCTCTGACTGCAAATTGATGTTTCCATGATTATTCCGCAATTGGCTTCATTGCTGGAGACGTTTTCTCTTTCTTGCCGCGGTGGATTTTATCCAGGCAGCAAAGACGCCGTCCCCCCCCTTACAAATGGATCGGTCGCAAAAACTGTTGTGCTTATTGGCAACACCGGCCCGGCCATGTGGCATAAGTTTCATGACAGTCCGGAAAATCTCGACAATGCGATCAATCCTTTGGACCGCTGGACCAAACGCATACTGGGACAGATTGTTTTGCAAACAGATGGTTTCGGGCTGGTCGAAGCGCTTTATCCGTTTGGTGGCCCGCCCTGGTTACCCTTTCAGAAGTGGGCCCAACGGGCAGAACCCGTTTACCCGTCTCCTACCGGTCCCCTCATCCACCCGACTTATGGCCTCTGGCATGCTTACAGGGGAGCCTTGGTATTTGAGCAACAACTGGAATTACCAGCAAATGAACC
Organism: Alphaproteobacteria bacterium; assembly: GCA_018650465.1. Lineage (GTDB taxonomy): Bacteria > Pseudomonadota > Alphaproteobacteria > UBA2966 > UBA2966 > JABILA01. Next base: position 20,184 of record JABIFY010000092.1, on the reverse strand, counting down.
TGCGCCGTCGCCCTGTGATCGTTGTGAAGACCGGCCTTGTCTAAATGCCTGTCCGGTTAGCGCCTTTGATGGAAGCCAATATGACGTTCCGGCATGCACAGCTCATATGCTCCATGATCCGGCGGGTGAAACTTGCAAGACCACTGGCTGCCTTGCCCGTCATGCTTGTCCGGTTGGCACTGAATATGTTTATGTTTCTGCTCAATCTGAATTTCACACAAGGGCTTTTCTTCGTGCCCAACAGTTAGAGTGATTCTGGCTTAAACGGAATCATTTCTGCGGTTATGTTTGACGCAAACCTTTAACTTGAGGCAACGCTGCGTTTCCGTTAAACCCGGAAATGCTCCAGATAATACCTAAGTTCAAACTTCTCCAACCAGGAAAATGCACATGAGTAACGGGATACCATTTAACAGGGATGACGATGTTGAATATGGCGCCGCCCAGATAATGTCCCCCCTGGTGCGCCGGGTTGTTGCCGATAATTCAGGCCCCTTCACCTTCAAGGGCACGGGAACTTTTATCGTCGGCGAAAAGAATGTTGCCATCATTGATCCCGGCCCCGATCTCGAAAATCATATTGAGGCTACGCTGAAAGCCGTGCAGGGGCGCAACGTTAGTCATATTCTGGTCACCCATACCCATAAGGACCATTCCCCGGCTGCCGCCGCTTTAAAGGAACGAACAGGTGCACAAACATGGGGGTTTGGACCGCATGGGTCTGGCAGACCAGAAGCCGGCGGTATTGTCGAGGAAGGCGCCGATCACGACTTCAAGCCGGATCACAAACTGCGCCACGGGGATATTATCGAAGGCGATGGCTGGACATTCGAAGCTTTGCATACACCTGGCCACACATCGAACCACATCTGTTTTGCCTTGAGGGAAGAAAAGACCGTGTTTACCGGTGACCATGTCATGGGCTGGTCGACGACAATCGTGGCACCCCCGGACGGTGACATGCAGGCCTATATGCGCAGCCTGGATCTATTGCTACCCCGGGACGACGTGCTTTACCGCCCCTGTCACGGCCCGGCCATTGAAAACCCACAAGATTTTGTCAGAAGTTATATCGAGCACCGAAATGCCCGAAACAGCCAAATCCTGAAATGTCTGAAAGATGGCATTCGCGGTATCCCGGAAATGGTGGAAACCATGTATGCAGATGTGCCTGCCTTTTTGCACCCGGCAGCACAAAGGTCAGTTCTTTCTCATCTGATCCATTTGACCGAAACCGGAGAGGCCCGCAGCGAGGGCATTCCCTCATTATCATCAGAATATAGCCCCGGATAAAGAAACGCCCTCTGCGAATACTTTCGCAGAGGGCGTGCTTTTTCAGGTGCCGTTTAAGACGATCAAGCCGTTGGGAGCTTGTAGTCCTTGTATTCTTCCCGCAATTTTGATTTCAACAACTTGCCTGTCGCTGTATGAGGCAATTCGTCAACAAAGACGACGTCATCGGGCGCCCACCATTTAACAATCTTGTCTTCCAGATAAGCCAGCACACCTTCACGATCAAGGTCGCTGCCTGCTGATTTGATGATCAACATCAAGGGCCGCTCGTCCCACTTGGGGTGGTACACACCGATAACACAGGCTTCCACCACATCCGGATGGCCAACAGCAGTATTTTCAAGATCAATGGAACTGATCCATTCGCCACCGGTTTTAATGACGTCCTTGGAACGGTCAACAATTTGCATGTAGCCTTGAGGACTAATATTGGCCACATCACCAGTGTCAAACCAGCCATCGTCATCCAGTACGTCACCGCCGTCACCCTTGAAATAGCCAGAGCAAATGGCAGGGCCTCGAACCATTAGCCTGCCAAAGGCGACACCGTCTCTCGGTTGTTCCTCGTTGTCGTCGTCGATGATTTTCATTTCGACGCCGTAAATGCCCCGGCCCTGCTTTTCCTGAACGTCGTAACGTTCTTTCGGTGAATAATTTTCCATGCCGGTCTTGAGCGTACCGCAAGTGCCGATCGGGCTCATTTCTGTCATGCCCCAGGCATGGATCAAAACGGCACCGTGAGCTTCTTCAAATTCTTCAATCATTGCCCGTGGGGCAGCGGAGCCACCGCACACAACACGCGAAACGGTGTCCAGTGTCAGTTTGTTTTCCCGCATGTGATTGAGCAACATTAGCCAGACCGTCGGCACACCGGCAGTCATCGTAACTTTTTCGTCGTTCAACAATTCATAAACACTGGCACCATCCATCCCGGCGCCAGGAAAGACCAGCTTGGCGCCACACATAGGTGCCGCATAGGCGATACCCCAGCAATTGGCGTGAAACATGGGCACGACCGGCAACACAGTTTCCATACTCGACAGGCCGAGCGTGTCTTTCATACAAACAATGAAACTGTGGATGACAGTTGAGCGATGTGAATAGAGCACGCCTTTGGGGTTGCCCGTTGTGCCGGATGTGTAACATAGCGAAGACGCCGTATTCTCATCGAATGTCGGCCACTCAAATTCATCGTCTTCAGCGTCAATCAAGGTTTCGTAGCACAATACATTGTTCAAAGTCGTTTCAGGCATATTGGCTTCGTCTGTCATGATGACAAAGCCTTTCACGCCCTCAAACTGATCCTGAACCTGTTCCAGCAGCGGTACAAAAGTAAGATCCGTAAAGATGTAATCGTCTTCGGCATGATTGACGATATAGATGATTTGCTCAGCGAACAGGCGGGGATTAATCGTGTGCAAGACTGCACCCAGGCCAGAGACACCATAATAGAGTTCGAAATGGCGAAATCCGTTCCACGCCAGGGTTGCGACCCGATCCCCCAGTTTTACGTCAAGCTTCAGTAAGGCCTTCGCCAGTTGTTTGGAACGTTTCTGCGCGTCGGTATATGTATATCTGTGGATCGGTCCCTCAACCGTCCTCGAAACTATTTCACCCTCTCCGTGATATTGGGCAGCGTAATCAATCAGAGTTGAGATCAGCATCGGCCGATCTTGCATTATTCCAAGCATTGCTCTTCCTTTGGGGGTCAGTTTCTTCAACGGTTCATTGCCAGCATGGCTCATGAACGCGAATATTGCCGCTAAAATGCGATTGAGACCAGTGGTTTTCGACGAAAGATTAGCCGGTACATTTCAGGCCCGCAAGGGACTTAAAGTCAGCCCGTGTAACCAGATGCTACAGATGGCCACATCGTGGCCCATTCCAGAATTTGATTACCAGGCATGGGCTTCGCAATGAAATAGCCTTGAACCTGGTTGCACTGGTAGTTTTTCAATAGCTCAAGTGTCTCGAGGTCTTCGACCCCTTCAGCAATGACCGACATAACCAGACGACGCCCCAAGTCTACCGTCGTTTCAACAATCGCTTTGGCATCCTTGTCGCTCAAGGCCCTTTTGACAAAGGACTGGTCTATTTTCAGTTCTGTGAAGGGAATATTCTGCAATTGCTGCATGGAAGAAAACCCGGTTCCGAAATCGTCAATGGACAATTGAAACCCTTTCATGCGCAAACGAGTGAGAACATCAAGGGAGTTCTGGATTTCAGTCAGCACCGAGCTTTCCGTCACTTCAACCGTTACCCGATCAGCTTTCAAATCCCGGGCCGCCACAAGGCCCGCCAAATAATCTGGCAAACCCAGATCCGCCAGGGAGAGGGCGGAATAGTTTATTGACACATCCAGAGTCAAATTTTCGGTTTGCCAACGGGCAACTTCGGCAAGGGATTGTTCAACCATGCTGACAGTCAACTCATCAATTAAACCGCTTTCCTCGGCCAGAGGAATAAATCTGTCAGGCGGAATCATGCCCTTGACCGGATGCTGCCATCTGGCAAGAGCTTCAACCCCGACAAAGGCCATATCTGCAAGGTTTATTCGTGGCTGAAACCAGGGTTTGATTTGCCCTTGCGAAACTGCTTGAGTAAGCTCTTGGACAGAAAAATCGCTCTTGTCGACCATTGAACCTGAATTTGATACTTCCTGGTGACGGTCGATCAAAGGCACCAGTTCCAGCAGTTTTTCCAGGGTCAGAATATCAATAGGCTTTGTGATCGCCCCCAGAACAGTCAATCCCCGATCTCTGGCCAGACGTTCGGCTGTTGCCAAAACACCACTATCCAGGCCACTCATCAAAATAAGTGCTGCTGAACATCCGTTTTCTGCCAGATATCGGATCAATTCGATACCATCCATATTTGGCATCGACAAATCCATTACAATGGCGTCCAGTGCATCGAACTGCACAGAGACTATTTCTGATGCGCTTGTCGTTATGGCAACATCGAACGACATGTCTTGTGCAACATCCTGGACAAACTCACAAATACCCAGTTCGTCATCCACAACGAGAATGGACCGGGTCATTGCGCAGCCCGTTTATGGTTTCTGGATAAGTACATTAACTCAGTTTCTTTCAAAACAATCACAAACAACACTTCATCGTCAGCCCACCAGACCTTCAAGAGATCTTCGAATATCTTGATTTCGCCCCTTCGCCAGTGCGGGATAGATTTTTCTTGTTTCTCCAATATGGTCGAGCAACCAGTTGTTCAGAATTTCAACAATTTTCTGCGCATCCTGAACATCATTCGAAGCCTCATACTTTGAGACATACTTCATCATCTCGGACAACAACATTTTGTGTGCCGTCACATGCGCATCACGTTGCGCAAAATTGAGAACGTCCATAACGATTTCTTCACGATCAAAATGATATACTACAGCGGATGTCAGGTCGCTTAAAATGGCAAGAATCTTCTTGTCTGGTTCGACCCTTGTCACCGAAATATTGGCAAGATTGATCAAGGCTGCCAACAAACGATGGTCTTCATCCAATGATGGGACGCCAACATCCAGCTGATCCGTCCATGCGATCAAATCACGCCCATCCAGGGATTGTCGAACCCTCTGCAAGACATCAGCTTCCCGATAAGGTTTTCGAACAATACCCTGGATGCAATATTTCACGAATTGCACACTGGATTGCATGGCTTTGTCACCTTCCCAGGCGAAGCCAGATGTCAGAATTACTTTTACGCCTGGCCCTGTCCGGAAAATATTAGCAGCCAGCTGGAACCCGTTCATACCGCCTGGCATGACAACATCGGAAAAAACCAGATCGATATCTGTATGTTGTTGCACCATCAGTAAAGCCTCTTCGGCGCTGTTTGCGGTCAACACTTCATAGCCCACTGCGTGCAGATATTCTGCCCCCACTTCCGCCAACTCCGCCTCATCATCAACGATCAGGACCGTCTCTGTGCCGCTGAAGTCTTCAGTAGAGTTTGTCGTCAACTCGCCGTCTGCAACGTCTTGCACTTGTACACGCGGCAAATAGATGGTGAATGTTGTGCCAAGTCCCAGCTCGGAATAAACCTGAATTTCGCCTTTGGACCGATGAACAAAACCAAAGACCATGGCAAGGCCGAGGCCGGTTCCCAGCCCTTTTTCTTTTGTGGTATAAAAGGGTTCAAAAATCTTGTCCTGATCTTCTCGTGATATTCCTTCTCCGTTGTCGCTGATGCTCAACGCAACATATTCTTTTGCTGGATCGTATCTACGCCCATCCGCGTCGCCGGCAAGCTCAACATTTCTGCTTTCAATTATAAGTTTGCCGCCGTTGGGCATGGCGTGACCGGCATTTACACAAAGGTTGACGATCGCGTCTTCAAGATCTCCTTGATCAAGTTCGCTGTGCCAAAGGTCTTCCTGAAGCTCAAACTCCATGGTCACACTACGCCCGGCGGACTGTTCAATCAGACTTTGCATCCCTCGAATAACATCGTTCACAATCACGGCTTCAGTATGGGTTGGGTCCAGTCGAGAAAATCCCAAAATTTGTTTCGTCAGATCGGCCGCTCGCTTTGTCGCCTTCAATGACGTTTCTACACGCCGTTGATTTCGCTCATCCAGCTCGGACTTTCGCGATAACATTTCAAGATTGCCCAAAATGATACCAAGCAGATTATTGAAATCATGTGCAATTCCGCCGGCCAACTGGCCGACCGCTTCCAGCTTTTGGGAGCGCCGCAAAGATTGTTCCAATGCAACTCTTTCAGAAACATCGTTGACGACAACCAGATATAGAGGTGGCATTTCATTTTGCATGTACTGCAAAGTCACATCGGCGCTGTAGACACTGCCGTCTGCCTTGATCATTTTTTCTGACAGAAGGATTACGTCCTTTTCACCCGTTCGCAGCGGGGCCGAAAACGTCCCGAATTCTGAAGCATCAAAGCCGGCAACGACATCCGCCGGACCAAGTTTCAGAATTTCGTCAGTAGTATAACCAAGGTTTTTCAGGCCACCTGAATTCGCAAAAACAAACTTTAACGTTTTGGCATCGAAGAGGAAAAATTCGTTGGTGGCGTTTTCAACTATGCGCCCAAGCCGGTCGGTCATAACTTGCGATTTCAATCGTTCAGAAATATCGGTAACGATACCACTGAAATATACCTTGCCTGACTTTTCCCACGAGCCAAGTGACAGTTCTATGGGAAATTCATTTCCATCTTTATGCAATCCTTTAAGTTGATGGACTTGCACCCCTTCGGCAATCGCCCCGATCTGCCAGGCTTTTTCATAACCGTTTTTATGCGCCTTGCGAAGTCGTTCCGGAATCAATTTTGTTATTTTATGACCCAGAATTTCGTTGCTCGTGTAGCCAAACATTTCTTCTGCAGCCGGGTTCCAACCGGCGATCCGTCCTTCTTCTCCTTCGCCAATAATCATCGCCATTCGAGAAGATAACGTAATTGATCGGAAACGTTCCTCTGCAGCAATGAGCTCGGCAACATTTCGATGGATGCGGCCGACCATTGGCCGAAATATCAAGAGCCCGGAAAAAAGCAAAACACCCAGCGTCACAATAACCGTGAGATGTCGTAGAAACTGGATTTGCGCGACTTTTTCCTCATTTTCCTTTTGGGACTGCCAGACAATTTTATCCAGATTCGAAAGCAATTCGACAGAGGATGTTGGTGAAACACCTAATGCCGAGTTGGTTGTACCCGCGCCACTTCCTGCTGCCTGAATAAAAAGTCGCATAACTTCAATAAAGTTACGCACATCCCGATCGACAAATAGATCAGGCCCAAAATACATTTTCTTCAGGGCCTGACTTCGCGGCGCAGATAGCCCGATTTGTTCATCTCCCCTGGTTAAACCGATATGGGTCTTTTCCATCAGATCAACAATGCGGGTCATCTCCAGAAGGGATTTCGTGCCCACCTCACTACTTTTGGCCTCACGGAAACGAACCTGAAGCAATTCAAGCCTTTGGGATAACATGCGCTGTCGGCCAGCCAGATTGATCTCGGCAGCCGCAGTGTCCTGTTGCTGCAGTGTGATTCCCAAAAGCAAATAACTGCTGAGAGCAAGGACACCAACGACAGCCAGGACAAAAATATAGCGCGTTCGCAATCCCTTGAGAGATTTGGCCCCGCTATCTGCTTCAGAAACAACAATTGGACTTTTCATGTAAATTCGGATCCGGGCACTATTGTCAATCCAACGGCCAGTATAAGGAACTTGCCACTAATTTCCGGATTAACATCGACATGATCAAACCACACATTAACTCTAAATCCACAAGCCAAAAACGGGCCCTCACAGTTAATACTGCGTGAGGGTCTCTTAAACTTCATGAGTATAATGGATAAAGTTTTATTTGAGCCATAGTTCAAAAATCATTTTTGAAAAAAGTTTTTCTACTTTTTTCTACATACCATTGGCCCTGCCAGATTATATATTTAATAGTTATAAGTATTGAAATGGTTGTGCCCCCAACTGTATTGAAACCCCTTTGACACACCCGTCATGATTCGGCTTAACTTGCCGTGAAGCCAATCGAAATAGCCCCGCCCCTGATATTGGAGACGACCAAATGACTGACCTCGGCAATTCACCAGCTGCACGTGATATCGCATCGGTGTTGCACCCCTATACCAACCTTGCCGTACATCGCGAAAATGGCCCCATGATTATCGAAAGGGGAAAAGGCATCTACGTCTACGATGACAGTGGCAAGGAATATATCGAAGGGCTGGCAGGTCTCTGGTGTACGGCTCTGGGGTTCGGTGTTGAGGAACTTGTTGAGGCTGCTGCCGAGCAGATGCGGAAGTTGCCCTACTATCATATGTTTGCCAGCAAATCGACGGGGCCGGCTATTGATCTTGCGGACCGCCTGACAAACATGCTGCCCATCGAAAATTCGAAAATTTTCTTTGCCAATTCGGGCTCCGAGGCCAATGACAGCCTGATTAAAATGGTTTGGTATTACAGCAATTCGCGCGGCAAACCTGAAAAGAAAAAGATTATCTCTCGTCAGCGCGCGTATCACGGGGTCACCATTGCATCCGCCAGCCTGACGGGCCTGCCGAACAACCACAGGTCTTTTGACCTGCCGATTGATCGCATCCTGCATACGGATTGTCCGCATTATTATCACGGTGCAAATGCCGGGGAATCAGAAGAGGAATATTCAGCTCGCCTCGCCAACAACCTTGATGAAATGATTATGAGCGAGGGGCCTGATACAGTCGCTGCCTTTATCGCCGAGCCTGTTATGGGTGCGGGCGGTGTTGTCGTCCCACCCGCCGGATATTTCGAAAAAATCCAGGCTGTACTGGCGAAGCATGACGTTCTGTTCCTTGACGACGAAGTGATCTGTGGTTTCGGTCGAACCGGCAATCCTTTTGGCTGCCAGACTTATGGCTTTAAGCCGGACACAATAACGATGGCGAAAGCCCTGTCGTCAGCCTATTTGCCAATTTCAGCTGTCGCCATCAACAATGATATGTATGAAGGCGTTATGGAAGAAAGCAATCGCATCGGTGTGTTTGCCCATGGCTTTACCTATTCAGGGCACCCGGTCGCTGCTGCCGTTGCCTTGAAGAACCTTGAGCTCATGGAAGAACGTGACGTGATGGGTCATGCGGCCCGCATATCACCTGTTTTCCAGGCCCGTTTGAAAGCGCTGTCCGATCATCCGCTGGTTGGCGAAGCGCGCGGTGTTGGCCTTGTGGGTGCTGTTGAACTAATTGCCGATAAATCGGCCCGGCGTAATTTCCAGCCAGGCCAGGGCGTTGGCGCCTATATCAGCGCGCGGGCTTCGGATCAAGGCCTGATCGTTCGCGCCATGGGAGATAGTGTTGGTCTCTGCCCACCGTTGATTATTTCAGAAGCACAAATCAACGAAATGTTTGACCGTTTGACAATTGCCCTCGACGAAACTGAAGCCTGGGTTCACACAAGCGGTTTGCGAACAGCGAACTAGGCCTCTCTCACCTCAGCGGGCAGTGCCTTAAACGTGCTGCCCGCCATTGATGTGAATTTCAGAGCCATTAACGTAAGACGATTGGTCTGAACACAAAACATAGATCATTGAAGCCACTTCTTCGGGTCGACCCAGCCGATGCATGGGAATCTCATCCGCCAGCGCCTGATATTCCGGCCCGATCATGGCTGTCTCGATCTCACCAGGGGAAATCGCATTGACCCGAACCCCTGAGGGTCCAAAATCGGCGGCCATTTCTCGCGTCAGGGAAGCAAGTGCTGCCTTGGATGTCGCATAAGCCGCACCAGCAAAAGGGTGAACCCGGCTGCCAGCAATGGACGTCACGTTAAGGATGCTTCCTTGCCCAACCTTTAGTTCTTCGAACAAACCCCGGGCAAGAACGATGGGTGCATAGAAATTGACGTGAAAGACATCACGCCACAAAATCATCTCTGAATTCAAACAATTCAAGCGTTCGCCATTCGGACCTTTGGGTGATATCGCTGCGTTATTAACCAGTGCATGCAATGGCCCACCCTTCAACCGTTCCTTCAAAGCCAGAACACCCGCGGCAAGGCTTTCCATGTCGGAGAGGTCCATTACCACATGATCTTCCGGCCCGGCTTCCCATGGGCAATTCTCTGAAAAGGCTTGCCGGGAGACTGTAATCACCCGCCATCCAGCAGCACTGAACCGTTTGACCGTCGCATGCCCAATTCCTCGGCTTGCCCCTGTCAGGATGATCGTGCGTCTATCATTATCCATCAGCAAATATTCTTTCCATGCCCCTTGAACAGAGCTTCAGTAATTGCCCCCTGAACAGAGCTTCAGTAATCAAATTACATCAATGTGCCAGCAAGACTGGAACCGGCGAATTCTTCAGAACATCGCCTGTTACACCACCAAAAATAAGGCGCCTTAAGCGGCTTCTGGTATAAGCCCCCATCACCAGCAAATCGGCGTTTTCATCGCGAACCGCAGACATAAGGCTTTCTGCTACCGAGCCTGCTTTTACGCGGATATCACGTTTTGAGGCCGTAACACCATGCATCGCCAGATAATGAACAACATCTTCTGCTGAGGGGCCGTGTTTGCCGGCTTCCTCGACCTCCAGCACAGTTACTTTTTCGGCTTCGCAAAGAAAATGTAGCGCAGCACTAACCGCCCGGGCGGCTTCAACACTGCCATTCCAGGCAATTGCAATCGTTGTCCCAAGATGATCAGCAGTCTCACCAGGCGGCACGACCAAAACCGGGCGCCCGGTATCCATCAAGGCTGTTTCCAGGGTTGCAGACGGAGATAAATCATCGGCATCGTCCGAACGCCCGGCAACGATCAAGTCTGCAAGACGACCTTTGGAGGCGACAAAGTCTTCCTCTCGTCCCACAACTTTCGTAAAGCTGGCCGTTGCCTTGTCACCAGGGCCGGCGTCGTCACTTTGCGTAACGCCACTTTTACTGCACGAATCTTCAAACCGTTGTCGTGCGCGTTTCAAACGTTCATTTGCTTCTTGCTCAGCGCTGGCCATCACGTCTTCGATCATTGCACTGGTCATGCCTTCACCGACATAAGCGACAGAATCGCGAGGGTCGATAGAAACATGCAATGCTTCGATATGTGCGCCTAACCTGTTGCCAACTGTAAGTGCTGCGTCCAGGGGTGCAGGTGTTGCCGCCAAACCACTCATGGGAACCAAGATTGTTTTAGTAGCCATTACAGCCTCCCGTTTACACGTTCCAACAGTCTCTCTCTTTATACTTAGCACGATCTTCGCACAATGTAATTGCCGGCCTTATGCGCCTTGTCTTCCGCGACGTCATGCCACAGCGCCGGTAAGTTAGCGGCGCAGAAGGCAAGTCAAAATATATTCAGGGGAATCTTGATGTAAGATGTTTCATTATCTTCTGGTACGGGGAACTCTCCTGCTCTCATATTAACCTGGACTGATGGCAATATTAGTTCAGGCAAGCTCAGACCAGCATCACGTCCCTTCCGCAATGCAACGAAATCAGGTCTGGATTTTCCACCACCCAGATGAACGTTGTCTCGGCGTTGTTGTGCCACGCTGCTTTCCCAGGCGAAGTCGCGCCCTTCACCGCCATAATCGTGGCAGGTGAACATCCGCATATCGTCGGGCAACTCCATCAATCGCTGCACGGATGAATAAAGGATATCCGCATCGCCGCCAGGGAAATCGCACCGTGCAGTTCCGTAATCTGGCATAAAGACTGTGTCACCAACAAATACAGCATCTGCAAACACATAGGATACACAGGCTGGCGTGTGTCCGGGTGTTTCCATAACTTTGACCACCTGGTCACCCAGGTTTAATTCATCGCCCTCGCCGACCAATCGGTCCCACTGCGAGCCATCTCTTTTGAAAGTGCCACCCGCATTAAACGCGTCACCAAATGCTTGCTGCACGATTGTTACGCAACGTCCGATGACAGTTTGGCCGCCGAGTTCTTTTTGCACGTAAGGTGAGGCTGTCAGATGGTCAGCGTGGACATGGGTTTCCAGTATCCACTTGATTTTTAAATCTTTTTCCTTGACGTGGGCAATCAACTTATCGGCACTGCTAGTCGAGGTGCGCCCGCTTCGGGCCTCGTAATCCAGGACAGGGTCGATAATTGCGCCGGTCCCGGTTGCCGGATCAGAAACAAGATAGGTAACCGTCGACGTTACTGGATCAAAAAAACCTTCAACATTTACTTTGCCCTCAGACAAAACGGTTTGCTCACTCATGGACATCCTCCGGGCTTCCTGTTCATCGATAGTTTATGTGGCTATTTTGCGGCGTTCGGCTGCACGTAAATCACACAGTACTTCACTGTTTAATAATAGTGGGGACGATTGTCTTAAATACCATGCGGGTCCTGATGAATAATCACGTCGGCTCCCGGGAAAGCTTCTCCAATACTGATTTCCAGTTCGTCTGCAATTTCGTGGGCCTTGGTCAACGGCATGTCACCGTCAACCTCCACGTGCAATTGGATGAACGAATTTATGCCGGACGACCTTGTTCTGAGGTCATGCAAACTGTGCACGTCCTCGTGTGCCAGAACGATTGCGAGGATCTTCTCCCGATCCTCGACAGGAAACTCGCGGTCCATCAGCATGTCGTAAGACTGGCGGAATATTTCCCAGGCGCCATGGAAGATATAAACCGCTACCAATACCGCGACCAAAGGATCCACAATCCGCCAGTCAAATACGGTGATGGCAACCAGAGCCAGAATTACACCGGCATTTACCAGCAAATCGCTTCGATAATGCAGGGAATCAGCTGAGACCGCGACTGAACCGGTCTTGTTCACCACGTGGCGCTGGAACAGGACCAGCACCAGGGTCAGCGCCATGGACGCCAGCATGACAAGAATACCGAGGATGCTGTTTTCGACGGGTTGCGGGTGGATAAACCGCTCAATCGCCTGAAACACAAGGAATACTGACGATCCACCGATAAACGCGGCTTGCGCCAGGCTTGCCAGTGATTCGACCTTGCCATGGCCAAACCGGTGCTCTGCATCTGCAGGTTCCAGGGCGTGGCGGACGGCAACCAGGTTGACGATGGATGCCAGGGCATCAAGGATTGAATCGACCAGCGAACTGAGCAGGGCAACCGAATCTGACTTCAGCCAAGCCCAGGCCTTGATGACAATCAACAAAGACGCCACAGCTACCGACGCATATGTCGCCAGTTTCATCAGCCGCGCGGACTTGGGATCGACACCACCGGTACCGCCGATTGGCACCGGTTCATCGCGGTGGGATATGTTTTCAGGCCCGGCGCTCATTCAACGATTACCCATTCATTCCGCCATAACCCGTTCATTCGATCATTACCTGTCTCAGGGGAAAAGAATCTGGTTGCGCCAACCCTCACCATCGCGCTCGTATATCAGGCGTTCGTGCAGGCGGAAAGGCTTGTCAGTCCAGAATTCCAGCCGTTCCGCAGCAATTCGATAGCCTGACCAAAAGGGCGGGCGAGGCACGTCGCCGATCGCGTATTTGGCGGCGTACTTGGCGACCGCTACTTCAAGATCGAAGCGCCCGGACATGGCTGTGGATTGTTTTGAGGCCCAGGCACCGATGCGGCTGTCGCGGGCGCGACTGGCATAATATGCATCGGCTTCTTCATCAGATACCGGCGTAACAGCCCCTTCGATTCGGACCTGACGGGCCAGGGTCTTCCAGTGGAAACACAAGGCTGCACGGGGGTTTTCAGCCAACTCCCGCCCTTTGCGGCTTTCTGTGTTAGAGTAAAAAACAAAGCCGCGCTCATCAAAACCTTTAAGCAAGACCATCCGCACGGAGGGTGCACCGCTTGCATCCGCAGTCGCCAGAGCAACAGCTGTGGGGTTGTCCGGTTCATTTTTTGTGGCCTCTTCGAGCCACTGTGAAAACGTCTCAAACGGGTCCTTTTTCGCGGACATATTGTCTCTTCTCCGGCCCAAAATGGCGCTGAAATTGTTGAATTAACCTAGAAATCTGCTGAATATTTGAGGCTATCTTAATCAATGATCTGCCAGCTTGTCGACCGGAACAGTCCAGTTGATCAAGTCGCCTGATCAAGTTGCCAAAAATTGAAACGAAAGCTGCAATAATCTTTGAGGCTTGTTATAATTCGCCCTAAACCCTGCATATATGTTTCTGGCATGATCATTGCCATATTTTGGTCTCGATTATCCAGTAGTAAATTTCTGACAGGAAATTGATTAATTCAGCTATCGGTCTTCGGGCAGAACAGCAAATTCGGGAATAAAGAAAATGAAAAAGTTAGCAGTTGTATTCGTCAGCATCGCTGCCCTGACCCTGGCGGGTTGTGAAGGTGCCGGCGAGAAGGAAAAGCTGGGCACAATTCTGGGCGCTGCTGCCGGTGCCATCGCTGGCAGCCAGTTGGGCAGCGGCAAGGGGCGCACGACGGCCATCGCTGTCGGCACCTTGTTGGGTTCGCTGGCGGGCTCAAGCGTTGGCAAGTCACTGGACAAACTTGATCTGTTGGAATTGCAAAGAACCCAGCAAGGTAGCCTGGAAAATAATCCAAGCGGCCAGGTCAGCACCTGGAACAATCCGGACTCGGGTAATTCCGGTACCATTACGCCACAACCGGCTCGACAGACGGCCCAGGGTGTTTATTGTCGGGAATATCAGCAAACCATTACGGTCGGCGGCCGCACGGAAGAAGCTTATGGTGAAGCCTGCCGCCAAACTGACGGTACCTGGAAGATTGTTAAGTAGGAAGATTGTTAAGTAGGAAGATTGTTAAATTGTTGCTGCCTGGCAAATGCCAATAATCAAACCTGATCCGGAAAAGGTTCTGCCACGCCCCATGACCAGCTTTCGCATTTTACGGACGGCCGTGCTGATTGCAGCTCTGACAGCCACGGCTGCCGCGGCTTCATTCACGGCCTCTTCGGCCCTCGCTGATTTCCAGACCGGCCTGAAGGCTTATGAAAACGGGGACTATAAAACCGCGCTGAAAGAATGGCTGGTCGAAGCCGAAGGCGGCGACATGGTGACGCAACGCAATGTCGGCCACATGTATCGCAAGGGCCAGGGTGTGGCCAAGGATTTTGGCGAAGCGCTGAAGTGGTACAAGCGATCAGCCGAGCAGGGCTTTGCCCGGGCCCAGGCCAATCTTGGTAATATGTATCTGCGCGGCCAGGGCACCAACAAGAATGCCAAGGAAGCCGCCACCTGGTTCTTCAAGGCGGCAACGCAAAACCACGCCATCGCCCAGTATAATCTGGGCCTGCTGTTCGAATCCGGTGTCGGCGTTGCCAAAAGTGATGTCGAGGCCCTGCGCTGGTTTTATGAAGCCTCGCGCCAGGGTCACCGCAAATCCATGGAAAAGCTTTCGCAGCTGATTGCCAAAGGTGTCGCCCCGCCTGCCAGCGACAAACCGGCAGCTTTGACCGCCGCACCAAAGCCCTTGCCTAAATCCATCGAAAATGCCGCCAAAAAAGCAAAGCAAAACCAGTTGGCCGCCGACAAGGCACGTGAACAGGCCGCCCGCAATATGCAGGAGCTGGCCACAGCCAAAGCCGCCCGCAAGGAAGCTGAAGAAACCTCTGCCCGACTGGAAATTGAGCGCAAGGCTGCTGAGGCGAAACTAAAGACCGCCCAGCGCGACGCCCAAACGGCCGCCAAACTGAATTCAGACCGGCAGGCAGAGATTACCCAAGCCGCGCAAAAGACAGCGGATGCCGCCAGTGCCAAACTGGAAATCGAGCGCGCCGCGACAAAAGCAGCCCAGGATACAGCCGCCGCAAAAATTGCCGAGGCCGCTAAACTGGCTGGTCAACGTGAAGCCGCAGAAATTGCCATCAAGGACCTGGACCGCGAACGCCAGGCCCATGAAGAAGCCTTGCAGGTGGCGCAAGCCAAAAGCACTGAACTCAAGCGCCTGGCAGAGCAGGCCGCGCAAACACGGAACGACGCCGAAGAAAAACTGAAGGTTGAACAGGGCCGCAACGATGTCGTCAGCAAACAGGCCCAGGCCGCACAACTTGCCGCCAACGATGCCACCCGCGAAGCCGACAAGGCACAGGCCCTGTTGGACAGCGCCCTGGCCAAACAACGGGCTGTGCCCTCCCCCCTTGTGATCGAGGAAGCCGCGAAGACCGCCGAAAAAGAAACCGAAATCCGGCGTCGCGATTCAGAAAATCGCGTGCGTGAGGCCGCTAACCGCCTGGCGACTGAACAGAAGACCATCGAGCAACTGGACCGCCGCTCCAGAGCCGCCGTGCGTCAGGCCGAACAAATTGCCAACGAAGCCTCTGCCGAGCGCATCAAAATGGAGGACCGGGTTGCCATCGAAGAGGAAATTGCCCGGCGTGCCCGCAACATAAAGGAACGCGAAGCCGCGATCAGCCAACTGAAAACGGCAACGACCACTGAACTGGACGCCACCCGTGCCAAGGCCGACCAGGATTTACAAAGCACACGCCGCCGGGTCAAGGCGGATCTCGCGCGGGAGCGCGCCAAACTGGAGCAACAAAACCAGGAGCTTGCCGCACGACTTGAAGCCGCCGATACCGCTCTCGAGGCTTCAAAAGCAAGAACAGCAGAAGCAGAAAAAGCCCGACGGGACCTGGCCACTCGCATCAAGGCCGTCGACGGTGAAAAGGTGGATACAAGTGCAGCAAAATCCCGTATCGATGAATTGGAAGCCAGCAGCAAGACCCGGATGGCTGAGGCTGAAAAAATACTGGCCGACGCCAATAAGGTTCAGGCGGACGTGCTGGCGGAAATGAACAAGCTGCGGGAAGATACCCTGGCCGAGATGGCCGATCAGAAGGAACGCCTGGCAACCCAGACCCGGAACATTCATCGCGACCAGGAACAACTGGCTGCCACTGTCCGCAAGATCGCTGAAGAGGTTGAACTGGCCAAACAGGTCCGCAAATTGTCAGAAGAAGCATTACGTCTGAGCGAGGAGCGAAACAAGGCTGAAGCCCGCCGCTTGCAGATCGCACAAGTGCTGATTGAGGAACGCCGCAAGATGCTGTCAGCCAATGCCAAACCCGGGACCACAAGCCGGGCCCAGATTGTTGCCCGCATCGCCGCCGAACAACAACACCTGGCAGAGGAACGCCGCCGGATCAAAATCCTTGGCGAAATAGAAACCAAGGTCCAGTCAGAAGCCCGCGCCAAGTCAGAACAGCTTTATGAACGTCTGAGAAATCGCGTCGAGCTGGAAGCCAAACGCATCGCCGAAGAAAAGGCAGAAAAACTGGCTGTCGATAAACAGCGACTTGAGGCTGAAAAGAAAAAAGCTGAAGAGGCGACCCGCAAGGCTGAGCAAGAACTCGCGCAGCAAAAACAGCGCCTTGAAGACGAACAAAACAAGGCGAAAGAATTGGCCGCCGCAAAACTGGTGGCCGAGAAAAAGGCCGCTGAGGAAGCCCAGGCCAAACGCAAGGCCGAAGAAGCGGCCAGGCTGGCCGAAGAAAGACGCCATGCAGAAGAACTGGCGCGTCAGAAGACCGAAGCCGAAAGTCGCCTGAAAGAGGCCCTGGCCGAAAAGGAAAAACTGGAACGCCAGAAAGCTGAAGACGAAGCCAGAAGGTTGGCGGCACAAAAACAGGCCGCGGAGGACAAAGCCCGGGCAGAAGAAAAGGCCCGGCGTCTGGCGGGGGAAAAGCTGGCTGATGAAAAACGCCTGGCTGAAGAGAAGCGTCTCGCTGAAATAAAGGCTAAAGCCGACGCAGAAGAAAAACGCCTTGCTGAAAAGAAGCGTGTAGCCGAGGAAAAGCGACTGGCGAAAATCAAAGCCAAAGCTGATGCAGATGCCAGACAGCTGGTCAAAGAAAAACGTATCGCCAAAGAAAAGGCAGCTGCCAAAGCCAAGGCTGACGAGCAAGCCCGCCAAATGGCCGAGAAAAAACGTCTGGCAGAGGAAAAGGCCGCCGCCGACAAACTTCGTTTGATCGAAGAAAAAGCACGCGCTGAAAAAGTAGCCAAACGTAAAGCTGAGGAAAAGAAGATTGCTGACGCGGCTGAGGCTGCGAAGCGCAAGGCCGAAGAAGAAGCTCAGGCAGAAGTAGACCGAAAAGTTGAAGAAGCTGCAAAAGCAGCCATGGCCAACAAGTCCGAGGAAGAACGTCGGGCGATGCGCAAGCGTGTGGCAGCCGAAGCCTTGAAGAAAGAGCAGTTGGAAGCGATCCGGGCCCAGGCTGAGATCCGTCGCGCGGCTGAAATTACCCAACGTGCCGCCGAAGAAGAAGCCAAACGACGCATCGAAGAAAAACTTCAGGCAAAAGAAGACGCTAAGCAGCAAGCCAAAGAGCAGGCAGAAGAAGCTGAAGCAAAGGAAGAAGCCGCCATCCAACTCGCAACGGCCACGCCGCCGCCTGCCGTGCAACTGGATGCTGGCTTGAACGCCTATCAGGCGGGTGACTATGGCAAGGCCCTGGAACACTGGCAGCCCGCCGCCAATGACGGCAACGCCAACGCCCAGTTCTATGTAGGTGGATTATACCGCGATGGTGCCGGTGTCAGTGCCAGCCTGCCGCAAGCCCACTTCTGGTGGCTGTTGGCCTCAGAAAATGGCCATGCTACGGCAACACGTTTCCTGGGTGAGTTGCGCGCCGAAATGCTGCCCCACGAACTGGTCGCCGCCGACCAACTGATCAAGGACTGGAACGAGCGCATTAAAGACGGCGCGTCTGAGTAGCTGGTATCGGCCACGACCTATAACACCCCAAGTCTTCGTAAATAACATAATTGGTATTTTTGGAAGATGACATACACACCTGTATTTTACAAATAACTTATTGTTAATAAATAATTATTTACATATTTCGCAGAACAACCCGCATCGGCAGATATACTTGGCAGTTATGTAAAAAACATATATTGTGCAAAAAGATGTGATGGGGAAAGTCTCTAACAAGCCAAGCAGGCGTATGTCTAACCTGTCACATATCAAAAAATCATCTCGATCAAACAAAAACCGTCTCTGATCCCTGCATAATAGAGATCATGGAAACCTTAAACTCAAAACTGCCGTTCATGGCACCGGACTGGACCCTCGGGCGCGGCATCAAATACGCTGCCAAGCTGGCCGTGTTCATCATTGTGCCGGGCTTGCATCAGATCACCTGTAAGCGGTGGCTGTTCGGTGGGTTACTGATGGGGCTGTATTTTGGCGCCATATTTACGTTTACAAATCTGCCCTACGATGTATTTGCGAACCATTACCCGACACACGATGCAGCCAGGCGATTGTTCAGGATTGCGCAATACCTGTCATGGATATTGCTGCTGCTTGATTTGAAAAAACTGGAAGAACGGAGACTGAAACCGGGTTTGTTTCTTGTGCTGTCCTGTGCGGCTGGCCTTTATTTTACACCACACCATAGACAAAAAGATCTAATGGTTATCGTCGAAGTCAAAAACGATCTTTGCCCGGAAGTTTGTTTGCACGATATAATCGAATTTAATTTTAGAGATTTCAAAACTGACAATATATCTGTCGGCGATCTTGTACTGATGAAAATGCGTATTCCCGATCCCTACCTTACGATAGTTCTGGAAACCCCGTACGCAACCTTGTGCGAAGAAAACAAAAAATCACCAAAATATTTTCCGGTCAGCGCCCTCAGTTGCCTGAAAGATAACCCGGAAAGTGATGATGACAAATATGCGACACCCTATCTTACCCTTGGCGGCCCTGATCCTGAATTCACAATGCGGGATGGCCGGAAAGTTACGGATTATTCCGATCTCTACATCTTCGGGGTGCACCTCAAGAAGATCGGCAACCTGCACGAATATTCTTTATTCGGCGAAGGCATGACAAGTTTGATTGGCCAAGTATTTCTGACGACTTACACCATGACAGGCATCAATCTGTTTGGCTTGTTCGAGGAACCAGGATTGCCTTTTTACGTTGAGCAGGAAAACTATGCATGCCCAATATTTTGTAAGGACGACATTATCGAATTTGAACTCGCCGGTCGTCACGATAACAAGTTCAAGACTGGCGACCATGTCGTCATGCAATGGAACACTAGCCGCCCCTATGTGGCCCGAATATTTGATGAACCTCGGAAGAAGCCTCCTTGCCCTGATGACTATTACAACTGGCTTGCGCCACACTCGCCAGAATTTCTGTGCCCGCAGGGAGAAGGATACAATACGGGTCTTTATACGATTATTGGCGGCCCCGACACCAATTCAGACATGCCTGTTGAAATAGGAATTAACCTGGTCGACAAACAGGAAGTAAGTGGTCTGAACCCACGAAAAATTGGCAATATTCGCCAGTTTGACTACGGATATGATGCCATCACATTATTTGTCGGACCACAGTACCCGACTCTTTTCATAACACCAACTCTATCAACGGTTTCCGAGGAATGTTTGGTTTGAATAAAGCCATCATATAGTCGCGGATTTCCAATTCAGACATTTTGACCATGGCTTT
>JABIFY010000091.1 GCA_018650465.1 Alphaproteobacteria bacterium | reverse complement strand
GGCCTCAATGCCTTCAGAAAAGCCATGGTCAAAATGTCTGAATTGGAAATCCGCGACTATATGATGGCTTTATTCAAACCAAACATTCCTCGGAAACCGTTGATAGAGTTGGTGTTATGAAAAGAGTCGGGTACTGTGACCAAAGCCATGTCATCAGCTCAGCTGCCCAAGTCTTCACTGGTCAACATGTTGAAGGGGCTGCGCAGTTGGCTCGACGGTTTGCAGCCACCGGGCGGTGCCACGGTCTGGCAGGGTTATGCGACAGACAACAGTTATGCCCGATCCGAAGCGGACCATAAGAAGCAGTTGGTTGCTGAAATGATCGCGGACATCAAGCCTGATCTGGTGCTTGATCTGGGCTGTAATTCCGGCGATTACAGTATAGCTGCCCTGGAAGCGGGGGCAGGGCAAGTGATTGGTTTTGATGTGGATTTTGGTGCCCTGGAGGCCGCCTTTGCCCGTAGCCGGGCGCAGAAACTGAATTTTCTACCTCTACATTTTGATGCCTCCAATCCCTCACCGGATCAAGGTTGGGCCCAGGGTGAACGGGCTGGATTTGCCGCACGGGCAAAGGGCGACGCCTTGTTGGCCCTGGCCTTTGTGCATCATCTGGCGATTGCCCGGAATATTCCCTTGCCGCGTTTGCTGAACTGGTTGATGGACCGTGCACCTGAAGGCATTATCGAATTCGTGCCAAAGGAAGATGCCATGGTTCAGCGACTGTTGGCGCTGCGCGAAGATATATTTGCGGACTATTCGATTGAGACTTTCCTGACGACGATCCAGGGCCGGGCCGACATTGTCAGTAATGTTGAGGTCTCAGAAAGCGGGCGACGGCTGGTGCGCTATTCCAGGCGACCGGAACCGCGTTGATGCTTGGCCAGGCTAAAATTGGTACCTGGCCGCTCTATCCCTTTGTCTTCGCGGCCCATCCCGTGCTGGCCTTGTTATTGAATAATGTCAGCAAGGTTCCCCTGTCCGAGGCTGTCTGGCCGTTGCTTATCATTGAAGGCCTGGCGTTGCTGGTCCTGGTCGCAAGCCGCATGATCAGTGGTACCTGGCAACGGGCGGCGATCCATACATTCCTGATTGTTGTTTTGACGCTGTTTTTGCAACGATTTGAAGATGCCCTGAAAGCTGTTTTCGACGAGGATTTCAATATCTGGATCGTATCGACGGTCTGGATAACTCTTTTGTTCCTGGTCTGGCATTTTGTGCGGCGAAGCAAAAGCGATTTTCGCACTGCTACTCTGGCTTTGAATGCGGCTGCGATCCTGTTTGTTGCCGTGCCCATTTTCGGGGTCGGCTGGCACAACTGGCAAGTCCTGAAGGTTCAGTCCGCAGCCGTCACCGCCATGAACCGGCCCGTACCAGCTCTGACAGCACCGGCGGACGGAGCGAAGCCGGATATCTGGTATATCGTGCTGGACCGTTATGCCAGGGCCGATGTGTTGAAGTCGCATTACAATTTTGACAACAAGAATTTTCTCGATGCTCTCACGTCCAAAGGTTTTCAGGTGCTGGATAAAAGTACCGCCAATTACCAGCGTACCGCCCATTCCCTGGCCTCTACGCTCAACCTCGACTATCTCGACAAGGCCTCAAAAATAACAGGTGACAAGACACCGGACTGGATCCTGCTTTATCGTTTGCTGGAGGACTTCAAGGTTTGGCGCGCGCTAAAGTCGCTGGGTTATAAATATGATCATCTGGGCAGCTGGTGGACTCCGACGGCGGTCAACAAATATGCCGACCGGAATTTCAGCTGGAATGTGATGCCGACCTTCGAGCGGTTCCTCTGGGGGCACAGCTTGCCAGGGGGTCTGGCCGGGGCTGCAGGTTGGCGCAAGATGGATTACCGCCAACTGCAATGCGAACGAGCCAGTCGCAAATTTGATCATCTCGAAAACATGGCGGCAGACGAGGGGCCTGCTCGTTTTGTGTTTGCCCATTTCCTGATGCCGCATCCACCCTTTGTCCTGCGGGCTGATGGCAGTTGCCTGAGCGAAAGTGATGCCCGGTCCCGCAGTCGGCGCGACAACTATATTGATCAGGTCGAATATACCAATCAAAGATTGCTCGATTTGGTCTCTGACATTCGCGCCCGTTCAAACCGCCAGTCGATCATCATCCTGCAAGCAGATGAGGGGCCCTGGCCCGCAAGTACGGCGGGGGATGAACACACCGCTGGCATGGATACAACGCCTGTGAAGTGGCGGACGCTGACAGACGAGGACTTGTTGGAAAAACAGGCGATTTTTCATGCGATCTATTTACCCGAAAAAAAGGGTGTGGAGAAATTGCCTGCGACGATGACACCCGTAAATACTTTTCGGCTGATCTTCAGACACTGGTTTGGGGCAAATCTGCCCGTGCTGTCGGATGAAAATTATATCTATCTCAACAATAATCGGGTCTTGGGCTTTGATCGGGTTACGGATCGACTGAAATAAGCCAGATCAATTCCCTTCGGTTTCAGTCGCGTCACCAGATCCATCCAAATCCAGGACCTTGAAGTTTTCCAGCAAGCGATTGAAGTCATTTAAGGTTGATACCCGTTCGTTGATTGAAAACCCCTCAAGGGCCTCTTCGTAATATCCGAAGATTTTGGGCAGCAAGGCCTCATGCCAAAGATTGCGGCCTTCATGACTAAGCTGGACGCGACGGGACCGCGCGTCGCCGGGGTCAACTGACTTTTCCACCAGACCTCGTTTCTCAAGTCGGGCAAGGACACCAGTCAGGTTTTGTCGGCTGACCATCAAAACACGGGCAAGATCCCCAACGCTCAGTCCGCCGTCATTTGGGCCGCCGTCATTTGGGCTATTTTCAGCATCATCGCGTGACAGGGCGCCCAACACTGCCCACTGCTGGGTCGTAATGCCGTAATCATCCAGGGCCCGTGTGCCGGTTTTGTGCAGCATATTGGCGCATTGATAAAGCCGGAAAAATATCCGGTTGGCCAGTTCATCCGCTGTTGCCTGCTCTCGTGCCTTGGTCATGTTTGAGACGTCATATCTGGTTCCTGGAATAATTCAATAATATAACAATATATTGACATTAATGGAAATTCAAAGCAAAATCTGACAAATTTCATATTTCAAAAGGCTGATAACAT
Source organism: Alphaproteobacteria bacterium (assembly GCA_018650465.1). Lineage (GTDB taxonomy): Bacteria > Pseudomonadota > Alphaproteobacteria > UBA2966 > UBA2966 > JABILA01. The sequence continues at coordinate 4,507 of JABIFY010000091.1, read as the reverse complement.
GCGTGGACTAAAAGACAAGGTTGTGATCGTAACAGGCGGTGCTGGCGGAATTGGTAAGGCAACATGTTGTCGTTTTGCTGATGAAGGTGCCAAAGTTGCTATTTTTGATTTGAACGCAGAGGCTGCTGAAGCAGCAGCGGCGGAGATCAAGGAAAGTGGCGGTGTCGCCGAGGCTGTCGTCGTTGATTTGACTGATTACGAAGCTGTGCAAAAGGCTGTTGCGGATACCGAAAACTCTCTTGGGCCCATCGACGTTCTGGTCAACAATGCGGGTTGGGATCGTTTTACACCGTTCCTGAAAACCGAACCGGATTTCTGGCAAAAACTGATCGGCATCAATCTGCTGAGTGTCCTGAATATGAGCCATGTTGTTGTCGCGGGTATGGCGGAACGCGGTTCAGGCCGGGTGGTTAACGTTGCCTCCGACGCTGGTCGTGTGGGCTCATCCGGCGAATCTGTTTATGCCGCTTGCAAAGGCGGTATCATCGCCTTCACCAAAACCCTGGCCCGCGAACATGCCCGTCAGGGATTAACTTTCAATACTGTTTGCCCTGGATTGACCGAAACCGCCATGTTTGACGGATTTCTGGAAGCCGCCGGAAACCCCGAGAAGCTGCGCAGTGCCTTCACCAAGGCAATTCCACTGGGCCGCATTGGTCAGCCTGATGATCTGCCTGGTGCCATTCTTTTCTTCAGCAGTGATGATGCTGCTTTCATTACCGGTCAGACCATTAGCGTCTCCGGTGGTTTGACGATGCACGGCTAGGGGAATTTTTAAAATGGACTATCAGGACATCCTTTACGACGTTAAAGACGGTGCGGCCCGGATCACGATTAACCGGCCCGAAAAATATAATGCCTTTCGCGGCCAGACTTGCGAAGAACTTGTGCACGCGCTTAACAAGGCAGGCTGGGATGATGCCATCGGCGTGATCGTCCTCGCCGGGGCAGGTGACAAGGCCTTTTGTACCGGTGGCGATCAGTCGGTGGGTGATGAGGGTAGCCACTATGATGGTCGCGGCACCATCGGTTTGCCCATGGAAGACCTGCACAGCATTTTGCGGGATGTACCCAAACCGGTCATCGCCCGTGTGCAAGGCTATGCCATTGGCGGCGGCAATGTTCTGTGCACGATCTGTGATTTTACAATCGCGTCGGAAAGTGCCGTTTTTGGCCAGGTTGGCCCCAAAATGGGCTCGGTTGATCCAGGATTTGGCACCGCCTATCTGGCCCGTGTGGTTGGTGAAAAGAAGGCGCGCGAAATGTGGTACATGTGCCGCCGCTATCCGGCAAAGGAAGCACTGGCCATGGGTCTGGTGAACGCAGTTGTGCCCGATGATGAACTGGATGCCGAAGTAGATCGCTGGTGCGCTGAAATCATGGAAAAAAGCCCCACGGCGCTGGCGATTGCCAAACGTTCGTTCAACATGGACAGCGAAAGCATTCGTGGCATCGCCGGCATGGGGATGTATGCCCTCAAAATGTATTACGATTCCGATGAATCAAAAGAAGGCGGCATCGCCTTTGCTGAAAAGAGAAAACCGGATTTCCGTAAACACCTGAAGTGACACTTCCAGGGCGGTTCAGGGCGCTGGCTCCACAATGGGGGTCCGCGTCCAGATGCCCGAAAACAAGCACTGATTACAAAGGCAGAGGCGTTTCCGTCTGGAATGGAATCGCCATGGCCTGTGGAATTGACACATTTTGACATTTGTCTGAAATACGCCAGTTGCAATAGTTTGCTTTAATAGCATGAGAGTGGAAAAGCGGAAGCAGATTTTTGCCCGCGAATCATCACTTGAACTGAAGGGGCACAATGCTAACGGCTTTAGATAATACTTCGGCTGATCGGGTAATGTCGTCGGAGACTGGACAAGGTGACGATGTAGGGCAGGAGGGGTTTCTGCGGTCAGTCGTTGGCGAAAAGGGCGTGCGAATCGCGACCCTTAGCCGCGTATTTGTTGTTTTCCTCGTATTTATGACATTTTCAATCGTTGGTATTACCTTGTTCAATGTGAGCGGAGGCCAAGAGGTTGTTGATCAATGGCGCGTAGTAGAACAACATTATATGGTCAGGCACTCTGTTGCCCGGCGTTTGGACCTGGCTGAACTTGCCAACAGCTATCAGGTTTTTCAACGCCGCCCCGGCAAGGCAGCTGCTGAGGCCGTCCTTTCAAATATCGAAGATTTTGAAACGTCAATAACCACCTACAAATCAACGTCGGAAGGCCGTGCCGAAAAACAGGCTTTTCTGACAATCAAGCGAGCACTGGATAATTACAGGCAAGCCGTTACCACATTGTCACGCCCCGGCGGAGAACGATCTGATAGTATCGACAATAACTTGATAATCGTCGCCGATACTTATGACGCGATCGTCGCGGTAAAGCAGTTGAAGGCCGAATACGACTATCAGAGAGATGCCAGCTTTGGGCGCATGGGTGCTTCGGTCGAAGATATGATGTCAAACCTCATCCTTATCGCGGTCACATCCAGTTTAATGGTGGCAGCCATCGGTGTCTTGATTTGGTGGTTGAGTAGGCGGCTATTGATCCACCCACTCGAGACCTTGCGGCAAAACATGCTCAACCTTGCAAAAGGTGATATCAAAGTCGCCGTAAGGCCCGATCAAATGCTGCTGGAAATCCGGGAGATGGCAACGAGTGTTGATGTCTTTCGTCGTAACTTCATTGATGCTGACCAGATGCGTCGAGAGGACAAGACGGTCCAGCAACGGATCAGGATTCTCTCGCAAGCCATGGACCAAAGTCCGGTTTCCATGGTTCTGGTCGATCCGGAGAATCGCATCCAGTATTTTAATCCCCGGTTCCGCGAAGTCCTTGAATACCCCTCGGAAGAACTCATTGGTCAGGATTTCAAGGCCGTACTTGATCCACACCTGGAGGGTCGTCTGTGGACGACAATCATGGGAGATGACAGCTGGAATGGCGAAATATTGAGCCAGTCAAAGAACGGAGAAAAGAAGTGGCAGCATGTCGTCGTTAGCCCGGTCCGGGATAGTGAAGAAGAAATTTCGCATTACCTTGTTGTCATGGAGGATATTTCCCAGCAAAAAGAGTTTGAAGCCCGTTTGATTGAGGCCAAGGAAACGGCTGAGGTGGCCTACCGGTCAAAAACCGAATTTCTGGCCAATATGACGCACGAATTGAGAACGCCCCTGAATGCCATCATTGGTTTTTCCGAAATAATCAAAGGTGAGATGTTAGGGCCAATTGAACAGCCTCATTATCTTGAATACTCCAATGACATATTCGAAAGCGGCAAACATCTACTGGGTCTGATCGAGGACATCCTGGACTTTTCAAAGATTGAAGCAGGCAAACAAGAACTTATTGAAGGAGAGTTTAATTTGCTGCCAGCTTTTCTCCTGAGCCGAAACATTGCTGGTGGACGGGCGCGTCTTCGAAAGATCAGCATTCATCTGGAACTGCCCTCGGCGCCACTTAAAATCTATGCAGACGAACGCAAGATCAAACAAATTCTGCTCAACCTGATCTCCAATGCTGTCAAATTCTCTCACGATGGCAGCGAAGTTGTCGCCGGTGTTCGCATTGGCCCTGATGAGCAGGTAATGATGTTTGTCGAGGATCACGGCATTGGCATTTCACCGGAAAATATTGCTACGGCACTGGCACCCTTTGGTCAGGTTGAAAGTAAACTCAGTCGCGCATATGAAGGCACTGGTCTGGGGTTGTCGTTGGCCAGGACTCTGGCTGAAGCCCACGGAGGAACCTTGATCATAGAAAGTGAACTTGACGTCGGTACCACAGTAATTGTTTCTCTCCCGAAAGAGCGTAACTTGCAGGCTGTCTGCAGTGACATCCCAGACTGTGCCTGACCAACAATGCTTTACGGCCTATCGCAAACAGACTGTCTGTTGCGGTATGATTATGAACAATTCCTCAATACGTCATGCTGTTAATTGAAATCAATGAAATCACCCCTCGGAAATATTTCTCTTTTTGGCAAAACTTTTCTTTTGTTGGCTTCCACCTCTGTCGCGGTATTTGTTTTTGTGTTGTTGCTCGCGACCACCGGGGTCTTTGAGCACCCGGGCCGGGTTGTTTTCGTTACAGGAGGTGTGGTGGCCTTTGTTTCGGCAGTTCTATTTGTCGGGATTTGGCATTTTTTGCTTCAACCGGTTTCAGTCTTGGCACAAAAACTCGAACAGAGTGGCATTGCCCGATATGAAAGCCATGACCTGACAGCATCAAGAAACAGAGATGTTCTGGCGAGGATTGAAGCCAAGACTGCAGAATTCAGTCGAATTGCCGTGGCAGGCGAATTGGCAATCAAACGTTCAGAGGGGATATTCTCTCAAATAGTGTCAGTGTCGGGAGAGTGTTTTGAGGGTGTTCAGAATTCCGTGTCACTGGCATAGTTTAAATATCCAACACGTCGTCTAATCTGCCTTCAAAATAGATTGAGAGTTGGGACAATGTCAAATTCCAGTTTTGCAGTGGCATCGTCCATTTTTGGGAAGCGT
>JABIFY010000090.1 GCA_018650465.1 Alphaproteobacteria bacterium | reverse complement strand
GGCCTCAATGCCTTCAGAAAAGCCATGGTCAAAATGTCTGAATTGGAAATCCGCGACTATATGATGGCTTTATTCAAACCAAACATTCCTCGGAAACCGTTGATAGAGTTGGTGTTATGAAAAGAGTCGGGTACTGTGAGATGTGGCAACGATTTGGCAGCCGGTTCGATGGGGGCAGAGCCCGACGATCGAATGGCGATATTCGTTTTGAGACGATTGAGAGCGGGGAGCGGAATATAAGTCCGGTCGATCTTTTTCAGATTTTGGTTTGATAACGAAACGAAAACAACCGGGGAGCCATACCGATCAGTTTCTTTGAACATGGAAGATGAAGGTGCACGCAGGGGGGACCACGACGCCCCGATCAGCGCCGATGCTGAAAACAGCACCAACAGTCCTCGCACGGCTCCCTTGGTCATCAAATCAAATCCAGTAGAGCGATTCCAGAACGAATAGAAACGCAACATTGCCTCGAACCCAAGGTGGGCACCAACATGAGAAGCAGAAGCGGTTCCGTTTACAACAAGGACTCTACCTCATGACTGCCGAAAAATCTGTCAAAACGTCGATTTTAGTTCGCTTTTTGCTGTTTTGACGGAAAGTTTCTCGATAACCAACAGGGTCAGGCCGACCATCAAACCAACGATATTGATAATATTTACGCCGTCAAACAGTTGTGCTGGCATCATCAGGGACAGGCCTGCCACGGCAAAAAGCAATCGCTGCCACAGAGCCAGTGGTCTGACAAAAAAGCCGACCAGTCCAATTGTCGCGAGGTACACACCCCCGGTCGTGCCCAGCCCCGCCATCAGGTTGTCGGCCCAGCCACCGGCCATCAACAGTCCCGGTGACAAGGCAAAGATGAACGGCACAAAATAGGCAGGCCAGGCAACCCGAACGGCTTCAAAACCGGTCTGCATGGGATGAGCACCGGCCATATTCCCCGCCACAAAGGCGGCGATGGCCACCGGCGGTGTAATCATCGACATCATGCCAAAATAAAGCACAAAAAGGTGCGCTGCCATGGGCTCGATGCCCAGTTCGATCAGGGGTGGTGCGGCCAGGGTTGCCAACAACAGGTAAACACCGACGGTTGGCATGCCCATGCCCAGGATAATGCAGACAACGGCTGTCGTCGCCAACAGCAGCAATACGCTGGTCTTGCCGAGTTGGACGAGAAAGAACCCGAGGCCAAAGCTGAGGCCTGACAGTGAAAACAGACCAATGATCATGCCCGCAACGGCGCAGATTAAAGCGATTTCGACCGAGGCGCGCCCGGTCTGCGTGATCACGCCCATAAACAGTCGCCAACCCGCCCGTCCCCCGCCATACATGATGAACAAGGAGACCAGCGCCAAAAAGGCAAAGGCGATCAGGGCGGCGGTTTCCGGCGGCTGGTTATATTCAAACAACGCCACGACCAGCAGGCCAAAGGGTGCCAGCAAAAACCAGCCCTTGCGCAAAGTACCGAGCAGCGAAGGGATTTTGCTTTTGTCGACGGGCGCAATGCCCACGCGTCCGGCTTCCAGATCAGCAAATACAAACAGGCTGAGATAATATAAAAGAGCCGGTAAAATCGCCGCAGTCACAACTTCGCGGTAGGGAACTTGCAGTGTTTCCGCCAGCAGGAAGGCCGAGGCACCCATAATCGGCGGCATCAACTGGCCACCGGTTGATGCGGCAGCTTCGATGGCACCCGCCGTTTTTGGCTGGTAGCCGCCATCTTTCATCAGGGGAATGGTGATCGAACCGGTTGAGGCCACGTTGGATACGGCACTGCCGGAGATCGAGCCAAAAAAGCCGGAAGCGACAATGGCGATTTTGGCGGAGCCACCGCGCGAGCGCCCCATCAAGGCTGCGGACAGGTCAGAAAAGAATTCGGAACCGCCAGTGCTGAGCAACAAGCGCGAAAACAGAATGAAGGGCAGTACAATTGTGGCGCCAATGAACAAGGCGATGCCTGCCATACCGGCGCTGTCCAGGACCATGAAAGTCACCAGGCGTTGCAGCGGAATGGCGCGAGACTGTAGGGGACCAGTGAACTGATCGGCAAAAAGCGCGTATAAGCAAACCAGGGCCAACACCACCAGTAAACTGTAGCCAATGGCCCGTCGCAGAGCCTCAAGCACAATAATCAAACCAATGATGGCAATGGTCAGGGCTTCGGCCGGGCGGTAAAAAATTTCATCGGAAATAATCGGATAGCGCCAGGCGAGGAAGCAGCCAAAAGAAATAGCAGCCCAGGCCAGAAGTCGATCCATTACGATTACGGAACGACCTTCAAGTTTATTGCCGCGAAAATCGCGTGTCAGAAAACAAATGGCAGAGGCAAAAGACAGAATAGCCACCAGGACTTGCTCGGCATAGACCCGAATGCCCATGAAAAGCGGTAATCCCGAAGCCCAAAATATAACCAACAGGGTGACAACAACGGCAAGAGCCGGCTCGATCCTTTGATCAAACCGGCTCCAGGCTGTTGATGCCGTATCATCAGACATCATCGACATTTATCAGTCTTTCCAGATACCCATCTCTTTGTAAAATTTAATGGCACCCGGGTGGAAGGGGAGATCCGAACGGTTCGCCATGCGTTTGCCCGTAAAGCCCTTCCAGAAAGGGCCACTAGCCAACAATTTGTCTTCACTGTTGTACAGGGCCTTCACAGCTTCGTAGACCTGGGCGTCACTGGTCTTGTCATTCGCAAAAAACAGATAGTCATACATCATGACGTTCACATCGCTGAGAACACCCGGCAATTTTGGTGATGGTGATGCTTTAAAAAGCTCCATTCCCGGCATCCATTTTTGCATGACGTCCAGCTTGTCAGCATCAAAGGAGATAAACTGAATGCCGCCTTTTACAGTTGCGTCCATTTCACGGTTGGTTTTGGAGCCGACGACCACGAGGGTGCCATCGGTTGAGCCCTGCTTGAAACTGTTCCACATGCGGGGAAAGTTTGGTACGGGGACAGGAATGACATCATCGTATGTCATGCCGGCATTGGCCAGGAAGGCTGTCAGCACATGGTCACCAAGTGTGCCCGACTTGAACTGGGGCATCTTCTTGCCCTTCATCCCTTTCATGGATGTAATGCCGGAGCTGCGGGGAACAATCCAGCCCGCGCGGAACGGCATCAGCACAGAAGCTATTCGAAGGTTTTTCATCGGCTTGCCTTCAGACATGCCTTTGCCATTGTAGGCGAACCACGTTTGCACCTGGTTGGCGATACCGAATTCAATTTGTCCGGCATTCACTAATGGCATGTAGTCAGCGGTGTTCGCCATTTCCTGGGGACGCATCTGAAGCTTGGAGACTTCAGAAATCACGGCGGAAATTGATTTGCCGATCTGGCTGGTGCCGCCACGTGTTGTTGACCCAAGGCCAACCGTTTGCGCAAGCGCAGGTGCGGCGACCATAACAAGTGCAGTGATTGCTGCACCAAAAACAGTTTTGTTCATTATTTTTCTCCCTGTGATTTGATTCGTTCCAGTCTAGATTTATTAAGGCCCTGCTGTATACAAAAATGCGAATTATTTTCCTATTTTTTTATAAGAATTCCGTAAAATATATAGACACAGAAACCAACAACGTCCATTTTGTATACATCTTACTCTAGATTTAATATTTGATAGCGCTAGTATATCTGAGGCAAAAAAGCGGGAGGTTCGAAAAAATGAGCGAAGCACTGGACGATAATTACGCTCGCGCCGGATATCATCACAAAATGACCTGGGGTACGTCACCCGCGCTTTTGATGGTTGATTTTGCCCAAGCCTATTTTGATCCAAAGGCCCCACTCTATGCTGGCGTAGACGATGCCCTGGCTTCGGCCCTCAGGGTTCGTAAAGCCGTTCGGGCGGCAGGGTTGCCGGTTATTTTGACCCGCGTTGAATATGCCAAAGGTGGTTTAGACGGGGGCAGATTCTATGAAAAAGTCCCGGCCTTGTCCGTCTTTGATGAAGGCAGCCCCTTGGGTGATTTCCCGGAGGGCCTGGTGCCTGAAGACGATGAACTGATTGTCACCAAACAATATCCAAGTGCTTTTTTTGGCACGACACTGGCCGCAACATTAACCGCCAAGGGCATCGATACCCTGCTAATCACGGGACTGACGACCAGCGGCTGTGTACGGGCGTCTTGCCTGGATACGCTATGTTATGGCTTTGTCCCGATTGTCGTGAGTGATGCCTGTGGTGACCGCGACCACCGCCCCCACGAAGCCAACCTGTTCGACATGAGCGCTAAATATGCGGATGTCGTCGATGAAAACGAAGCCATTAATTACATTAACCAAATCAAACCCTGACAAGTCCGCCTGTCGGTCTTTTTGGGAATCAAAAAACTTTCTTTCAGGAGAAGTCGTTTATGTCAGAAGAAGTCACCTTGACCAAACCCCAGGACCCATGGATCGGCGCGCGCGGCCGAATTGGCGTTGTTATTCCTTCCACCAACATTGGTGTCGAATATGATTGCCAGCGGTTCATCCCTGAAGGCATATCCTGGCACTTCGCCCGCTTCTTCATCGAGCACAAGGATCTGACCAGCGATAACGCTTTTCTGGCTTTCATTGAAGCCATTCGACTGACAATCCCCGGCGCCATGCGCGACATCATGACGGCTGAGCCCACCAACATCATGATGGGCATGTCGGCAGAAACCTTTTGGGGCGGCCTCTCCGGAAATGATGAGTTTTCGGCCCGCCTACGGGAACATATGCCCGATGAAATGAGTTTGACGACAGGGGCAGATGCCATTCGCAGCGCCCTGAAACAGTTCAATGTCAAAAACATTTCGGTGGTCTCGCCCTATCAGCCGATCGGTGACGAACAGGTTTTGAAGTTCTTCACCGAGTCCGGTTTTAACGTCAAACACAATATTGGTTTACGTTGTGACACAGCCAATTCCATCGCCCACACACCCCAGAAAGATGTCTTGAACCTGGTGGTCAATGAAATGGATGGCGACGATGTTGACGCTATTGTTCAGGTCGGCACCAACATGTCGAACTCCGACTTGTTCCCGACAATCGAAAAAATGCTGGGCAAACCTGTGATCCCGATTAATGTCGCCTGCATCTGGCACGCTTTGCGGGCAATTGGTGTCAAAGATCAGTTTGTCGGCAAAGGCTGGCTGATGGAGCGTCACTAGGCCGCTTCTCACCGAGCCCCACGAACATCCAAACAATTACCTTCAGACAAAAGACACTTATCAATATGGACATCAACAATCACGTTATTATCGCTGGTGCAGGTCCGGTTGGCTGCACGGCAGCGCTGATCCTTGCCCAGGCAGGCATCAAGGTTACTGTTCTCGAATCTGAGGCTTCCTTGATTGAGGATTTACGCGCCTCAACATTTCACCCGCCCTCTCTTGATATGCTGGATGACCTGGGCGTGACGGAAAAACTGTTGCCGCAAGGTCTGATCGCCTCGAAATATCAATATCGTGACCGCACGTCTGGTGCCTACGCCGAATTCGACCTTGGCGTCCTGTCCGATATTACCAAACACCCCTATCGGCTTCAGTGCGAACAATACAAGCTGACCCGAACCATCAAACCCATGTTGGAAGAAACCGGCAATGCGGATTTGCGTTTCTCGACGACGCTCAGATCTGTTGTTGATCACAGCGATCATGTGGCCGTAACAGTTGATGGGCCAGAGGGCGAAGAAATAATTACAGCCCGTTATCTGATCGGGTCGGATGGCTCGCGCAGTGTGGTCCGCAAGGAAATGGATATTGAGATGGAAGGGTTCACCTATCCTGAACTGTTCCTTGTGGTTTCCACGGATTTTCCTTTTGAGGACCACCTGCCAAACCTGAGCCATGTAAACTATATTTCCGATTCGGAAGAATGGTGCACAATCCTTCGCGTACCTGGCTTCTGGCGGGTCTTGTTCCCGACGAAAGAAGGCACGACCGAGGATGAACTGGTGGATGCCGCTAATCTTGAAGAGCGTATGCAGCGCCTTGTCAAATCCGACGCTCCTTATAACATCGTACACACAACGCTTTATAACATTCACCAGCGCGTTGCCAAACAATACCGCAAGGGCAATGTATTGATTGCCGGTGATGCCGCGCACCTGAACAATCCCCTGGGTGGCATGGGCATGAACGGTGGTCTGCACGATGTTTTTAATCTCTGTCCAAAGATCATCGACATTTTGCAAAATAGTGCCAGTGAAGACTTGCTGGATTTGTATGAACGCCAACGCCGTGACGTGACAATCGATTTCATTCAGAATCAAACGATCCAGAACAAAAAGAATATCGAGCAAATGACGCAAGAGCAGCGTCTTGAGCATATTGATAATCTCAACAAGATGATCGCCGATCCTGTCCAGGCAGCCGCCTTCCTCAGCCGCAACAACATGTTTGACGCCCTGGAGCGAGCAGCGGAAATCACCTGAAGATGAGCGGGCTGCGGAAATCACCTGAGGAACAGGCCTCCATGACAGCACCGACATATGGTTGGCGGGCGAAAATCGGCGTCATTGTGCCGCCAACCAATACGGTCAATGAAGCCGAGTGGAACAGTGCTGTGCCTGAGGGCGTCAGTGTGCATGCAGCGCGAATGGCTTTGCACACGGATACGACGTCCAAAGAAGGTAAAGATGCCCTGCATCGGGATCTGGCCGGTGCGGTCCGTAGCCTCAGCCCGGCAGGCGTCGCAGCTATCGCCTATGGCTGCACAGCCGGATCCATGATTTCACCGCGACATGCCCTGGCTGAACGTATGTCAGCGGAAGTTGACCTGCCTTGCGTCACGACGGCCGCGGCTATTGTTGACGCCCTGGAGGCCTTGAACCTCAAACTTGTATCCGTGGCAACACCCTATGATCAGCGACTGAATGACCATGAAGTCGGATTTCTCAACGAGCAAAATATTGACGTCCTCGCCATCGAGGGTCTTGGGCTTGGGGCCAACGGGCCATCTGAATATCCCCTGATCCACCGCGTTCCGAAAGAACGTATCATTGAACTGGCGATTTCTGTCGACAAACCGGACGCAGAGGCCTTGTTAATCAGTTGTACTGACTTTCCAACCTTCGGAATTATCGAACAACTGGAAGATCAGTTGGGAAAACCGGTTATCACCAGTAACCAGGCGACCATGTGGGCAACCTTGCGGGCGGCTGGCATCCAAGACAATCTAAAACATCTGGGACAATTGTTTCGAGACTGTTGAACCAGATCACTTGAAGGAATACAGGCGAGCCAATGACGGCAACATCTTCATACCCATCTCTCAGGGACAGGACAGTTATCGTTACCGGTGGCGGTCAAGGGCTGGGCCGGGAAATGGCCCTGGCCTTGGTTGAGCAAGGTGCGAACGTCGTCATTACAAGTGTTTCTGACAGCCAGAGCCGGGCACAAACAGAAGCCGACGCCAAAGCCATCAACGGCGGTGGTGGCGTGCTTGCCTTGCAAGCCGATGTCGCCAACTGGGCTGACTGTCAAAATGTCGTTGAACAGGCCCGCCAGAAATTTGGTGGCGTCCATGCCTTGATCAACAATGCCGGACGCGGCATGCGCCTGATCTCCGAGACATTTAACACCGTTCCAACCAAATTCTGGCAAGCCGATGTGGATGCCTGGCGAGCAATTATGGACATCAACATTAACGGTACTTTTTTGATGTCAAAGGCTGTCACGCCAATTTTTCTGGAACAACAATTTGGTCGGATCATCAATATATCCACAAGTAACATCACAATGGTGCGGGGTGGCTATTCACCTTACGGCCCGTCCAAAACGGCCATCGAAGCCTGCAGCAAAGCCTGGGCACAGGAACTGGAAGGCAGTGGCGTGACTGTGAATGTGCTGTTACCGGGTGGGGCCTCAGACACAGCCTTGCTACCAGACACCCCCAACAGGAAGGGGGCAGATGGAAACCTGTTGCCGCCTGATATCATGCGGGAGCCTGCCCTGTGGCTGTGTTCTGATCAGTCAGGTGGTTTCAATGGACGGCGATTGATCGCGCGCAACTGGGATCTGACGCTGGCACCCGATAAAGCGGCATCCGCTGCTGTGGAGGCCATAACAGAAAAGCCACGGATCATGTGATCCGCGGCTGGTCCGTAAATCGATCCTCACTTATTTGATAGTCACCCACCTCAACTGGAAGAAATTGTCGGCCCGTTGAATCAAATCAACATTGCTTCGAACACCCCAGGATAGTGCTTGTTGATGCAGGGGAATGTAGGGAAGTTCAGCCCTGAATATCGTGTGAACTTCGTCGATCATTGCCTGGCGTTTGGCCTTGTCCACTTCCACAGCAATCTGATCCCGCAAAACATCAATTCGGGCATTCCAGTAACCACCGAAATTCCAGCTGCCCAGTTTCCGCTCAGGGTTTGGCTTTGATAAAAGGAACCGCATGATGTGATGAGCGTCGTAGGTGCCAGCTGTCCAGCCAAGAAGATACAAACTGGTATCACGGGCTTTGTATTTGGCAAATATTCTTGATTTGGAATCGGCGTTCAGCTGCACCTTGACGCCAATCCTGGCCAACATGGAAACAACAGCAGTACAAATGGCTGCATCATTTACGTACCTGTCATTGGTGCAATCCATACCCACACCGAAGCCTTGCCCATAGCCCGCATCTGCCAACAAGGATTTTGCCTTGGCCGGATCATAGGCAAGACGCCCGTTCATGGCTTGTTTGAAACCATTAATGCCGGGGCCAATCAAGAGGCCGGCAGGCGTCGAGGTTCCGCGCATAACTTTTTCTCGGATCGCATCAACATCAATCGCATGATAAAGCGCCTGGCGAACTTTTATGTCCTTGAAAGGGTTTTTGCCTTTAACAGTTGAATGCAAAAGTTCGTCCCGAGTGACATCCATACCAATAAATATCGTCCGAAGTTCGGTGCCGGTGAGCATCTTGAAACCGGCTGTGTCGGCGACCCGCCCGGCATCCTGAACAGGGACCGGATAGATCAGATCCAACTCACCTGACAGCAAAGCCGCGACACGTGTGGCCGCACTTTTTACCGGTCGAAATACGGCTTCAGTTACATTATGCCCAGCCTTGTCCCACCAGCCTGTGTATGGCTGCAAAACCGTTTTGACACCGGCCTCCCGACTTATCAGGTGAAACGGACCAGTGCCGTTGGTATGATTGGTCGCATAGCCTTCTTTCTTTTGCGCCGGACTGGCGGCATCAGCTGCGCCATTTTTTACTGACCAGGCACGCGAGACAATAAACCAGTTGGCGATGGACTGAGGCAGCAGTGGATCGGGCTTGCCCGTCGTAATATCGACCGCATATTTTCCTGCCGTTTTGACGTCCTTGATCGAACCAATAATCGCCCGCACACCTGAGCTTTTTGCAGCGGCGCGCTGCCAGGAAAAGACAACATCGTCAGAGGTGAAATCCGAGCCATCATGGAATTTGACGCCTTCACGTAATTTGAACCGCCAGGTCGTCGGCCCGGTTGCAGACCACCGCGTTGCCAAGGCAGGTTCCAAAGACAAATCGCCTGCCCGGCGAACCAGGCCGTCATAAATATTTCCCAAAAATCCAAGTGTCAGGCCAGCCGAAATACCGTGTGGATCCATTGTGGCTGCATCGCCTTGTGCCGCCCAGCGAAATGTTTTGGCATTTGCGGACCCCACAGCCACCAGCATAACCACGGCTAAGGCCGCAGCAAAATATTGTCCTGATTTCATCTTTTCCCCCTGTCAGCGGTCCGATTGCCCCTGCGGACAATTCTCATTCCGGGGATGCTATCACCAACAAAGTGCGACTTCATAATCAACAGAAGTTGATTGAATCAAACTTGTGTTATTGGGAAATTTCACAAAGGTCTGCGTGGTCAAAGACCTTGTTGCATGGTCACACGAATAAATTCAGCGCGTTTTATGGGACCACCTGAATTTTGGTGTGGAAACTTTTTGTTCCAGGCGTTCATCTTGACCGACAGATTGCACAAGGCACCGCCAATTTCCGTGTGATTTTCCTGAACCACTTTCTTGAACCACTTGAAACGTTTTGAATCCAGATTATCCCACATCTTGGCCGTCTGGTTTTCAAAATTATGAAACCTGTCCGAGGCGCCCGTGTTCATGTTGCTGAATTTGTCGCAGACGGCATCGCAGGTTTTCATCAAGTTTCTATCCTGCTTCAGCGTCCGGTTTTCCATAATGTCATCAACCGAGTAACAAAAGTCACTGAACGCCGACTGAACAGACTCCCAGCACTCACGGAAATAGGCGATGGAAAGATATATGTCGCCAAAGTCTTCCAGGAAGACCGGTACTTCCTCCAGGCCGATGCCCAGTTTTTCTGACATCATCTTGAGTTTGGCGATCGCCAGGCTTTTATCCGGATGGCGGAAAAGTGCCACCACATCATCATAGTTGCGCACGCTGTCATCGCCGCCAAAGACCTCAATGATAACCCTTTGAGTAAAGGCTGCCATGTAGCGTTGTAATTGAACCTGTTTGGCGGCGGAGAGTTTAAGATGTTCGTGATCGTCGACTTTAATCCCAAGCTTGCGCAACTGGATGCGCAAACTGTAAACGTCGTAGGAATGTAGTTTTGAAAGCTCAGTCAACATCTTGACGTCATCCGAGCTGATGTTGGTGTAGACCTGTCGAATGGCACTAACCGGTAACTGGCCACTGCCACTTTTCCCACCATCAAACAATTCAATAACACTTTCGAGCCTGGAGTTCTTGATCATACGCGTGCTGCCCAGGCTTTTTGCCTGGAACGGTATGACACTGAGTGGCAGGGTGTGAATCGAATCCCTGTCTACATCCTGAACAACGCGCTGCTCGGTGTCGACAACTGCGGCATTCTGCGTCGGTTGATCTGCTTCTGCAGAAAGTGTCATCGCGGCCCCCGGCTATGACTGATAATATCACCCGACAATATAGACCTTATTCTTGGCATAGCCAGTAATTAAAACAGCAATGAGCTGAACAAATAAATTAACCTAAGTTAACGTTACTCTATACTTTATATTGATTTTAATTTCTCCAAGTAATGGCTGAATAAGCACAAATATTGCCTGGATCATGGCACATAAGTATAGCCGACGCCCCTTACAGTTTTGATGGCCTGGGGCTTGCCGGGATCGCGTTCAATTTTACGACGCAGGCGGGCAATTCTGATATCGATTGATCGGTCAAAGGGGTCCCAGTTCTTGTTGTGGGCCAGTTCCATCAATTGATCACGGCTGAGCACTCTGTTCGGGCGCTCAACAAAGGCCCGCATCAGATCATACTCCATCGCAGTGATCGCAATTTCTTCACCGCTGGCATCAAACAGGCAACGGCCATGCACATCGAAAAAACAGGTGCCGAAACGCACCTGCTGTTTATCCTGGGAATTCTCTGATGTCGCTGAGTTTGTCCGCATCCGACGCAGGATAGATTTAACCCTGGCATAGAGCTCTCGCATGTCGACCGGTTTGGCCAGATAGTCATCTGCACCCACTTCCAGGCCAACGATCCGGTCTATGACTTCACCCGCTGCGGTTTGGAAAATGATGGCCACGTCCGAGGTTTCCCGCAAATAACGAGCCAGCGTCAGGCCATCGTCCCCGGGCATGGCGATATCCAGAATAACCAGATCGACAGGTTCCCCAAGCGCCATGATTTCACGCAACCCCGCACCCCCGGTTGCCGGCGTGACGCGAAACCCCTTGAGCTCAAGATATTCCTGCAGGGTATCGCGAAGGTCCTGCTCATCATCGACGACAACAATATGATCTTTCCTGGTCATGCCTATATCTCCGGTACGCAAGGCATTCGCTGCCCTGAATTGCGAATTTTGCGAGCCAATCTGGCTAGAGTTTGTAAGGCCGTATTCTGACATCAAGAAGCGAGACCATCAAACAGGCTGTTGTGATAAACATGGCGTCGCTTCACTGACTCGCGATTTTCCCGACCTGATTCTGGCTCAATCGTTGGGCCGCTCGTCATCAAGCCAACTTCAGCCCGAGACAGGCCAATGTCGCTCAATGTGCGATCATCCAGATGTTGGAACGATCTGACAGCGCTGCGGGCCTGACGGGAGTCGCGTGCCGCCTGGACCTTTGTCCAAATGAACCGGGATGCAGTATCAAAGGCCTCAAGGTAAACATCAATATTATTGCGACGCCGTGCCCAGGTCGTTCTGAGCGAAGAGCTGGTTCCAAAAACCTGCTCCTGATCAAATTCGCGCGCATAAGCGGAACCACTAATGGTGCCGATTTCTGTTTCCTTGCCGTTCACATAAATAAACATGACCTGTCCTCATTCCCCTGGTCCTGATCCTGATCCCCGCTGCCTTCGTTGGCAACGGCTAAAACATAGACGGGCCCGATTTCAGGATGGCGTCATAATTCGCGCTTTATTGTTTCAATTGTTTCAGTTTTGGCCTTTTCAGCAACGATTCGAACGAATTGCGGCAATCATGGCACCAATAACAAGGAAACCAGACTTCTGACTTCTCTTGGTGTAATCGGCTTTTCAATGTGGGGCCGCCCGGCATTTTTTAAAAACATGGCGATATCACTGCTTAATGTGTCTCCGGTCACAAAGGCCGTCCTGGAAACAAGGTCCGGGTATTGGTCCTGCAATTTTTCAAACAACCAGGGTCCATCATAATCGGGCATCCTGAGGTCACTCAGAATGATCTGGAATTCTGATTTCTCGAGAGCCTCAAGAGCAAGATGTCCGTTGTTCGCAATCTCGGTGCTGTGACCATCCAGCTGTAATATCTCCGCGAACAGTTCGGCAACTTCTGGCTCGTCGTCAACAATCAGGACGGATAAAACCTGGCTGTCTGGTCTGGCGTTTGAAGCCCTGTCAACTTCCTCGATCATGTTAAGGCCTACGGGTAAGCGAATGGTAAAGCTTGCACCGCGACCGGGCTGACTGAACAGTTTGATTTTACCGCCGTTGGCTTCGATCAATCTGTGGCAAAGCGCCAGACCAATACCAGTTCCTTCACCAACTTCCTTGGTGGTGAAAAAAGGTTCAAATATCCGGCGCCGAATTTCATTTGGCACACCCGGACCATTATCCTTGACCTTGATGACGACATGGTCGCTACCGTCGCTATAACCGCTGGTGATTCTCACGCGCCGACCATCATCTTTTTGCCGCAAGGCATGTTCAGCATTCACAACAAGGTTGGTCAGCACTTGTGTAATCTGATCCGGATTAACGTGCACCTTTGGCAAGGCTGTCGACAGATTTGTCGATATCTCTATGTTTGCGCCTCTTAAGGAATAGCCTGTTAACTCCAGCGCCAGATCAATCATGTTATTCGCATCCGCATGCTGTCGTTCACCTGTTTCCTGGCGTGCCATCGCCAGAAAAGTTTTCACGATGCGGGCACAACGGTCTGCCGCCTTACCGATCTTTTCTGCCCGGGCAGCAACTTTTGGGTCATCCGCCGTTTCCTCTAACAACAATGTCTGGCCGACAACGACGGAGAGGGGATTATTCAGTTCATGCGATACACTGGCCAGCAATTCGCCCATAGCTGACATTTTTTCGCTCACATGTAAAACCTCTCGCTGGCGAGCCATCTCTTCCTGCAAGGCCCTGGATTCAGTTTGGTCAAATACAGTTGAGACAATCAACTGCTTGTCCTGGTAGGAAATCAACTTGGCAGAGAACGAAGCCCAGAAAGCCGTCCCGTCAACTTTCAGGAATTCAACTTCCTGATCGTTGACTTCACCCTCGGCCTCGAGCTTCTTCCAAATACGTGCCCGTTCCGACGGCTGGACCCAGAAATCTGTCACCACAATACCTGGCCCAACACTGCTGCGTTGAAACAGCTCCCTGGACTTCGGACTTTCGTACAAGACGACACTGTCTTCTCTCCGACTAACGGCGATGGGTGTCGGTGAGGCTTCCAGAATTTGACGGACTGATTCTTCGCTATCACGCAACGCTATTTCCATGGCCTTGCTGCGTGTGATGTCCGTCAGGGTTATTACAAATCCGTTTTGCCTGGTGGGAAGACAGGAATAGAGCAACCATCGTTTATCTTTTTGCAGGCGAAATTCGAAGTTTCGCACGGGAACACGGTTGCCGTCGGCGTCATAATGCAAGGCAAAAAAGGCTGCCAGCTTTTCCCCGTTTGCGTAATAGTCACCGCTATCTGAACCAGCCCTGATCAGATCTTCATAGCTGGCACCCGGTACAAGATTTTCACGACCCGTCGTATTGAATTCCAGATACTGACTGTTACAGGTTATCAGTTTGGACTCCTCGTCAAACAGGGCAAAACCCTCGGACAAGGCCTCAATGGCATCTTCGAGAACATCGTTCGCTTTCTTGAGCGCCCCCTCTCTTTCCAACTGTTCGGACAAGTCCATGATGCTGGTGATGTGCATGTCACGGCCATTCATATTGACCAGCTTTGAGTTGCAGGAAATCCAGTAGGTCGAACCATCCTGACGGCGATAATGAATGGGGTAGTCCCTGAGCTCACCCGTTTCCTTAAGCGCCCGGATAAAGTCATGCCGGTCATCAGGGTTTGCATATAATTCCTGAACGTGGAAAGCCTCGGTACTGTTTTCATCACGACCAAACAGGCGTGACGCTGCCGGACTTTCGTACACAACCCGCCCTGTTTCATAGTCGACCAATATGGCAGGCAAGGGATGGTTTTCAACCAGCGTGCGAAAATGCACTTCACTTTCCCGCAATTCTTCTTCGACGCGTTTTTGCAACGATATGTCTGTGCTGACCGCCGATTGCCACCCCAGCGAAGTTGCATCCAGGGTGATCAACACCCATTCGCCTGTGGTCATTTTCACTTCAACGGATTTGCCAGTGCCCGCCGCCATCGTCTTTGCAATGTGATCCGCCCATTCTTCGGTTTGCTCGACCGGCTCACCTTCAAAAAGGATAAATTTCGACATGACCGCATCGATGAGGCGACGAAAAGGGTGACCAATGAACCAGGCGCAATCGTGCCCGGCGACCTCGGCGAGAGGGTTGTTGATAGCAATGATCAAACCATCTTTTGACATCAGGCAAAAACCACTTACCAAACTATCGATGGCATCGGTATAGTCCTGGGTCATGTCTTGCAAAGCCAGTTCTGCATCTTCAGCTTTGCTGCGCAGGGCAACTTCAGCACTGATATCAACCAGACAACCAGAATACGAGGTCGCAGTTTCCGATTCGACATCAATCAAGGCAAGTTGGTCTCTGAACCAGATCAACTCGCCTCTGCCATCGCGAAGACGGTATTCAATACATCCAGTTTTATCGTTAAGAAGGTGCCGAACGGCGGCTTCATAAGCTGGTCGGTCCTCATCATGCATCTGCTGGAATAAACACCCTGGATCAATTTGATAATCGCGAGGATCGCAATGCAAGATTATTGCGGCATTGGAACTGACGAATTCCACGTCAGTATAATCTGCCACTGCTGAGCAATAAAAAATCACTGGTGCGTTTGCCAGAGCCTGCAACATGCCCTGATCCATCGGTACGTTATCGACCGTCCCCGTCATTCGTTGATCCCCCACCAGCCCGGCACCTGCTTCCGCATCGCACGGACTAATACAGCTTCCAAGCCGTCACTTTCAAATTCCACTCCTTATATATACAGCAGTTTTTTCGAAATTGTCGCCACCATGCGCGAATGAAACAATTGAAACTCTTTTCAGGAATTAGCGACGTTCACCTGAAACAAGCTCTCTCTATTTTCTCTTTATCCAATGGGGACACCTACTTTGGGGCGACAGGAGATCAACCAGCAATTCGATCAATACAGAACGAGGGAATTATGAACTTTGTTGTAGCCGACCAGACCACCGAGCGTTTCGCCCGATGCATTTCAGCGTCGCAGCGCGTCAACTGGGATATCCAGGCTGATGTCATTCGGGGCCGAAAGTTTGACACGGACCACCGGTTTTTGCCGGACGGCCTTTCACAAGTCGAGGAGATGACATCCCTGACAGCTGACGAAAAACGGTTCGTCAGCCAGATCCAGGGGCGGACCTATGCCAATGTGTTTGGCCTTGTTGAACGCTTTATCAATGCCAAGATGCTTGAGGTCGGACAGGATCATGTCCTGGGTGACCAGGTGGCCATGGAAGCCCTGGTCCGTTTCAGCCAGGAAGAACTGAAGCATCAGGAACTGTTTCGCCAGATCGATCAGTTGTGCGATGAAGTTATGCCGGAAGGATACTCTTTTGCGCCCGATCCCAACGATGTCGCCCGGGCGGTTTTAAGTAAGGGAACCTGGGCCGTGCTGGCACTGACGCTGGACATTGAATTATTTACCCAGTCGCATTATCGCGAAAGTATTGATCCCAATGACACGCTTTCTCCCCTGTACAAGGATGTTTTTCTCTTTCACTGGAAAGAAGAAAGCCAGCACGCGATTATCGACGAGCTTGAGTTCATTCGGCATGATGCAGGCGTGACAGCAGAGGAACGCGACAAGGGCGTTACTGAGTTCATCGAACTCGTCGGTGCTGTTGACGGTATCTTGCAGGGCCAAGCCTCGGCAGACACACAATACTTTGCCAAGGCCTGTGGCAGAAACGTGCCCGCAGAAGAAGTTGTCGCTGTTGAAGCCGGCATACTGGCGGCTTACCGCTGGCAGTACATTTTTTCCGGTGCCCAGCACCCACACTTTGGCAAAGTACTCAGCAGTCTGATTACCGCTGAACAGGGCAAGCGCATTCAATCAGCGCTGGCTGGCATTAAATGACAAAGGCCGGTCCCTCGACACAGAGGGGCCGGGACTTTCTTTCAAACTTCTAACATTACAGGAGACAGATTATGTCCGCAGTCGCAACCGCAGACGTACCGAACATTGTCAACGGCATCAATGTCGATGCTGTACAGGCGCTGGCGCAACAGGTTTCAGAAAACCCTGCAAAAGGCCAAACCCATTGGCAGGTGACCAGTGCCTGGCAGGGTCAGACACACAGTCAGTCCAAAGTATCCGCCTATTCAATTGGCGGTGAAAAAGTCGCCCGCGATTTCACCATCGATATCGACGAGCCAGATGAATTGGGCGGCAGCAATCAGTTTGCCAATCCGCAAGAGTATCTGATTTCAGCGTTAAACGCCTGCATGATTGTCGGATATACGGCTTTGTGCGCCTTGAACGACATTCGTATCGACAAGCTGGAAATTACCACCGAGGGTGATATCGATCTTCGAGGCTTTTTGGGTCTCGATCCAAATGTTTCGCCTGGCTATGACAGTCTTGAATATACTGTGACCATCAAGGGAGATGCCAGCGAAGAAAAATTCCGGGAAATTCATGACATGGTCATGGCCACGTCTCCGAATTTTCACAACATCTCAAAGGCTATTCAGCTTGATCCGACTTTTGTCGTGGAATAATTCTCTTTTTGGAATAACCATCTTAAACGGCTGCTGTCTTGTGACAGCAGCCGTTTTCTGTTGGTGGAATTCCGGCAAAGGCATTCCCTCCCCGTCTCTCATGGGTCAAAATGGCTATTCCCTAAGATTGACCTACCTGGAGAGTTCTTATGTCTAAAGTCGCCTTGGTTACCGGTGCAGCACGCGGCATTGGTCTCGCGACCGCGAAGAAATTTCTCAGTGAAGGCTGGCAGGTCGTCATGCTGGATATTGATGGCGAAACGCAGGTACAAGCCAGAGATGCCCTCGGTGCTGCTGACAATACGCTGGCCGTTGAATGCGATGTTTCCGACCCCGATCAGGTCGCAGCAGCCGTCGAGGCGTCCCTGGCCAAATTCGGCCGTATTGATGCCCTGGTGAATAATGCCGGTATTGCTGTATTTAAACCCGTTGTCGACACAAGTTTTGAGGAATGGTCCAGGGTATTGGCCGTAAACCTGAACGGGCCCTTTATCTGCAGTCAGGCTTGCATTCCGACGATGAGGGCAAATGGCGGCGGCAGTATCGTCAACATTACGTCCATTTCCGGCACCCGGGCTTCAATGCTGCGGGTGGCCTATGGCACCAGCAAGGCTGCCTTGATGCATTTGACCAAGCAACAGGCGGCAGAACTTGGCAATTACGGCATCAGGGTCAATGCTGTATCCCCTGGGCCCGTGGATACAGCCATGGCGAAGGAAGTGCACACGCCGGATATCAGGGCTGATTATCATGATGCGATCCCTCTGAACCGCTATGGAACCGAAGAAGAACTGGCTGAAGCTGTGTTTTTCCTGTCCAGCGACAAGGCCAGTTACATTAACGGTCACACCTTGAATGTAGATGGCGGCTTTGCGGCAACCGGCATTGGGCTTCCGAGTGTTCGAAATACGTGAAAAGGCTAATTTTCGGGCACTCCGCTGAGATAAAAGGTATTGTTTCCAGGCCAAATAAATACTATTTATTGGCTAGAAAATTCTGGATGAATACAACAAGGAAATCTAATGACTGATACGGCCGTTATGGAAAACACCAATGTCTCAAGCCGTAAGCTGGGCCATTCAGATATCGAGGCATCTGTCGTTGGTCTTGGTACGTGGGCAATTGGAGGGTGGCGCTGGGGCGGCACGGACGAAAAACTTTCAATCAAGGCCATCAACGCCGCCCTCGACAACGGCGTCTCCCTGATCGATACAGCACCAGCCTATGGCCTGGGTCGCTCGGAAGAGATTGTTGGCAAAGCTATTGAAGGCCGTCGGGACGACGTTGTGCTGGCAACCAAATGTGGCCTGGTCTGGCATACGCAACAAGGCAACCACTTCTTCGACAATGACGGCAAGCCGGTTCACCGCCATCTGGG
Organism: Alphaproteobacteria bacterium; assembly: GCA_018650465.1. Classification (GTDB taxonomy): domain Bacteria; phylum Pseudomonadota; class Alphaproteobacteria; order UBA2966; family UBA2966; genus JABILA01. The sequence continues at coordinate 53,090 of JABIFY010000090.1, read as the reverse complement.
CGCAGACTCAATTCGTTATGAGCTGGAGCAAAGCCTCAAGCGTCTGCGTACAGATTACATTGACCTCTACATTACGCACTGGCAGGACCCGACTACGCCTGTTGCAGAAACCATGGGCACTTTGCTTGAGTTGAAAGCGGAGGGCAAAATTCGGGCGATTGGCATCAGCAATGCCACCCCGGATGATCTTGCTGCCTATGTTGCAGCCGGACCCGTTGACGCCATCCAGGAAAAATACAGCATGCTGGACCGGGATATCGAGACAACCTTGCTGCCCATGTGTGCTGAACATGGCGTTTCGACCCTCAGTTATTCTTCTCTTGCACTTGGCTTGTTGTCTGGCAAAATCGGGCCGGACAGGACGTTCAATGGCGACGACCTGCGTATCGGTAATCCGCGCTTCAGCATGGCAAACCGCGAAAAAATTGCCTCCCTGTTTGATGAAATTCGCCCCATCGCTGATGATCTGGAGGCAACACTGGCCCAATTGGTTATCGCCTGGACAGTTTCACAACCAGGTATTACCTATTCCCTGTGTGGTGCCCGGAACCCAAGCCAGGCATCTGAAAATGCGGCGGCCGGTCGCTTGAGCCTGAGCGAAGAACAGATTGCCAAAACCGGCGCAGCTGTTGATCGTTATCTCAAGGACATGGACGCCTGAGAGGACGTTTTGTCGGGAATCATTCAACGTGGCAAACCAGACGCGAGAAAAACAGCTTCAGGACTTGAAGGAACTTAAAAAACCTTCGGTCCTGATCGTTGGTGGTGGCATCAACGGCATTGGTCTTTATCGCGACCTGGTGTTGCAGGGCGTCGATGTCTTGCTGGTGGAGCGCAACGATTTTTGCAGTGGGGCCAGTGCCGCCCTTTCGCGGATGATCCATGGCGGGTTGCGTTATCTGGAACAAGGCGATTTCAAACTGGTTCGGGAGTCTTTGGAGGAACGCAATGCCCTGCTACGCAACGCACCCCATTACGTCTTTCCCCTGGCCACAACGATCCCCATTTTCGATTATTCATCAGGCATTTTGAACGGGCTGCTGCAGTTTCTGCGGTTGACGGACCGCCCTGGCAAACGCGGTGCCCTTGTCATCAAGCTGGGTTTGTCGCTGTACGATTTTTTCACCCGTACCCGGCGGGAAACACCGATTCATCGATTTCACAATAAAAAAGAAACCTTCCGGCAATGGCCCGATTTTCATCCTGAGGTGAAATGCAGCGCAACATATTATGATGTCTGGGTGACTTATCCGGAACGTCTGGGCTTGGAAATGATCATGGATGCTGATCAAACAAACACCGGCGCTGCTGCGATCAACTATGTTTCGGTTGCAAATACTAAAGACGGCACGGTTACCCTGAAGGATCAGATCACCGGTGAGGAACTGCCGGTTCAACCAACAATCGTGGTCAACGCCACAGGGGCCTGGATCAATTTGACCAATGATGCCCTGCAAGGTGATGACATCAACCCGGTCAGCAAGATGGTCGGCGGTACCAAGGGATCACACCTGATCATTCGAAATGATGATCTGCTGAAGGCCACGGGCGGACAGATGGTTTATTACGAAAATCAGGATGGCCGTATCTGTATTCTCTTTCCCTATTTCGGCAATGTCCTGGTGGGATCAACGGACATCAAGATTGACGACCCTACGGACGTGCGCTGTGAAGAAGATGAACGCGATTATATCTTGCAATCGCTTGCCTTTGTATTTCCCGACATCACCATCAAACAAGAAGAAATTCTCTATACCTTTTCTGGAGTGCGCCCACTGATCCACAGCGACGCATCGGTCACGGGTGGTATTTCCCGTGATCACGTCTGCCGCACCTTGCCGGAAACCCCAGGTCGGCCATTCCCGGTCCTGTGTATGATCGGCGGCAAATGGACCACATTCCGGGCATTTGGCGCGCAGGTCACAGATCAGATTCTTGGCACCCTGAACAAATCACGCCAATGCAGCACATTCGACGTCGCCATTGGTGGAGGCAAGGGCTTCGCCAAAGACAAAGGTGCTTTCGACAGCTGGATAAACGATCTGGCACGCAACAGTGGTTTGGGTGAAACACGGTTGCGAACACTGGCGATGCGTTATGGCACGGCAACCGAAGACCTGATCAGGTTTATGCAACAGGGCGAAGACCACCTGCTTGCCAGTGATCCGTCCTACAGCCAGCGCGAACTTTTGCATATCATCGAACAGGAACAAGTTGTTACCCTGGAAGACATATTACTGAGGCGGACCGCTATGGGAATTTCCGGCAACCTGTCATCCGATCTCGTCGACGAGGTTCTGCAAATTCTGGCTCAGGCGCGGGGGTGGTCTACGCTGCAGATCGAAACCGCCCGCAGCGAATTTCTCAACCGGCTGGCATCCTTTCACGCCGTCACCTTTTCAACACCTTCACGACAATGCACCAACGCTTAGGATAGAATATGTACCTCGCCAAAAAAGTCCGTATGAACCGCCTGTTTGGCAAAGGCAGATGCCTGGATGTTGCCATTGATCACGGTGTTTGCAATGAACCTTCTTTCCTTGACGGACTGGAAGATATTGAGAAGGTTGTCGGCCAACTTGTTGATGCCGGGCCGGATGCCATTCAGATGAATTATGGCCAGTCCGACATCCTGCAAAATATGGATGGCAAGAATAAACCGGCCCTGGTCATGCGTACCGACATGGGCAACCCCTATAACAAGGTGGCTCATCGTGTCATGTGGTCGCTGATGCAAAATGCCGAGGACCCCATTCTGGCGGCCCTGCAAATGGATGCGGCCTGCGTCGTGATTAATCTGTTTATGCTGCCGGACGAGCCCGATCTTTTTCGCCAATGCGTAAAAAACATTTCTAAAATCCGCAACGAATGTGAAAAATACCATATGCCGTTGATGATCGAACCTCTGGTGATGCAGGCCAATTCCGAACGCGGTGGATATATGGTGGACGGCAACACAGAAGACATCGTCACCCTGGTGCGACTGGCCCGTGAAATGGGAGCCGACATCATCAAGGCAGACCCGACCAGTGAAGCTGCCGATTTTCACAAGGTCATCGAGGCTGCTCGCTGTCCGGTACTGGTCCGCGGTGGTGGCAAGGATGACCTGAAAATCGTTTTCCAAAAATCCCATGCCTTAATGGAACAAGGTGCTATGGGTATGGTCTATGGCCGCAACATCTATCAACATGACAGCCCGTCACGTGTCGTCAAATCGCTGATGGCCATGATCCACGACGGGGCCACAGGTGACGACGCCTGGGCCTTGTACGAAGCGTCCTGAATCGCCGAAAAACAAGGGCAACTGAGTATGGGATCATATTTGCTGGGACTGGATGCCGGGAACACAGTGACCAAGGCGGTACTGTTCGATACGGAGGGACAACAGATCGCGGCCCACGCTTGCCCTGGCGTTTCCTGGTACCCAAAACCTGGATATGTAGAGCGGTCCCTTCCCGATCTCTGGCAACAAGCCAGCGAAGCCATCAAGACCTGCATCGCGCAATCAAACATTGACCCCGCTCAAATTCTCGGCGTCGGCTGTAGTGGTCATGGCAATGGTCTTTATCTTCTCGACAAACAAAAGGCACCCTTGCTGGGCATTCAGTCTCTCGACAGCCGGGCCATCGAAACCGTCAGTGATTTCACCGCCGATGGCCGAGCCGGGAAAATCTATGACATTTGCCTGCAAAAGCCCTGGCCCTCGCAAACCGCAACCTTGCTGGCCTGGATCAAAAAACATGACCCGGATATTTTCGAGCGCATTGGCACCGCCTTTTTATGCAAGGACTATTTAGCTTTTCGTCTAACCGGTAACATTGCCAGCGACTATTCGGACATGAGTGGCTGCGGCCTGCTCCGCCTGCCCGAACTGGAATATGACCCCGAACTTCTGGCTCTGTATGGCCTGGAAGATTGCCGGGACATGCTGCCGCCTCTTAATGATTCAACGAATGTTGTCGGTGAAATAACACCTGAAGCGGCGACCATCACCGGTTTGATCGCTGGTACACCCATGGTCGGGGGTCTGTTCGATATTGTCGCCAGCGCCCTCGGTGCAGGCTCCACATCGCTAGATCAAGCTTCAATCGTGGCAGGCACCTGGAGCATTAATCAGGTCGTCGTTAACCGCCCTGTCAAAGACCCATCGATCTTTATGGCAGTCGCTATGTCAAAAGGTCGCTTTATTGAAGTGGAAGCCAGCGCAACCTCGGCAACTAATCTGGCGTGGATGGTCCAGGAGTTTTTAGGCAAAACTGAAACACCGATGGAAGAAGAAGCCGTATTTGCTCATTGCAACGACCTGGTATCCAGCGTTGAGCTGAACAAGGGCCTTCCGATCTTTCATCCCTTCATATATGGGTCCGGTGATAACAGTTCTGCACGGGCCGGGTTTTATGGCGTCGGCGGTTGGCACACACGCGCCCATATGATCCATGCGATCTATGAAGGTGTCGCCTTTGGCCATTTGCAACATATTCAGAAACTGCGCAAAGCGGGCGTCAGTTTTGACAGCGCAAGCCTTGCCGGAGGGGCCGCTCGCAGTCCGGTCTGGCCACAAATGTTTGCTGATATTCTGAATGTGGAAATTACTGTTTCTGATTGTGATGAAACAGGTGCGAAGGGAGCCGCCATTGCTGCTGGTGTTGGCTTGTCTATCTTCCCTGATCTATCCGCCGGGGCTGCTGTGATGTCAAAGCCTGACCGGCGCTATACGCCGAACCTCGACAATCAGACTACCTATCAACAGCGCTATGAAATATTCAGCGAACTGTGCGCTGTCATGGAACCGGTTTGGGACAAGCTCAGCAACTAATCATCCAGCGTCCTTTGAGATCAAATCATAATCATCAAAATCCGGCGTTCGGGTCATGGCCCAATAATCAACCAGCCGCCAGGGCATAACTGAAAAGACCCGCCCGGCCTTGTTGCGGTAATAGGTCGACATGCCGGGGTGGGACCAGATCATCTGTTCATGTTCGGCATCTACCTTGCGCACATAGTCGGCCAAAGGTTCCGGTTTGACATCAATTGCGACCAGGTCATCTTTGGCGATTTTTTCAAGGCATGCAGCAATATAGTTGGCCTGGCATTCCGCCTGAAAGATGGCACTGCCACCGTGCCCGAGGCCCGTATTCGGCCCTTGCATGCAAAACAGGTTGGGGAAATCCGGCACTGTGATACCGAGATAAGCGGTGGGGTTTTCATCTGCCCAGACACCTTCCAGACGCAGTCCCTTAGCGCCAGAAATGTTCAGGCGCGACGCCATCTCGGTTATCTTGAAGCCCGTTGAATAGATGACGACATCTGCCGCGCGATGCTGGCCATCGCTTGTTTCAATGCCTGTTTCATCAAAATGATCAATGCCCGTGGTGATCAGTTCGACATTGTCCTTGCGCAGTGACTTGAACCAACTGTTGTCCAGTAAAATTCGTTTGCCATAGGGCGGATAGGTCGGCAGGCACTTATCGAACAAGTCGGGTCGACCGTCCAGTTCGCGTTCCATATGGTTTGTCATGTCCACGCGGTGGCGGTCGTTGGCTCTGTTGAGCGAACGTTCCGGATGCGGCCAATCCGGATCAATACGCAATGAGGGCAGCAAGCCGTCACCATAGCGCCACAACATGGTGAAGCGGTACCAGCTGGCATAAAGCGGAATATTTTTCAGCAGCCACTGAGCACCTTCAGGTATCGCATCCTGATAGCGTGGAATAGGTCGCACCCACTGGGCGCTGCGTTGATAGATACTCAGTGAAGCAACATCATCTACAATCTCGGGTACGATTTGCATGGCCGAAGCGCCGGTCCCAATGATCGCGACATGCTTATCCTTCAGGTCTGTTCCGGCAGGCCAACGGGCTGTGTGAAATTTGTTGCCCTGATAATCGTCCGCGCCCTCCAGCACCGGCATGGATACCTGGCTGAGCTGACCAATGGCACTAACCACGGCACAGGCTTCAAGCTGTTCTTCACCCGTAAGCGTTTCAAGCGTTACTTGCCAGCAAGAAGCCTCATCATCCCACGTAGCCTTCGTCAGCATTGTGCCAAAGCGGATCGTCGGGCGGATGCCCAGCTCGTCTGTAACGCTTTCTAGATAATCCTGTATCTCGGCCCGGGGTGAGAAATTCCGGCTCCAGGGATAACGGCTGCCAAAGGAAAAGGAATAAGCATGATTGGGCGTATCGACAGCACAGCCGGGATAAACATTTTCATACCAGGTGCCACCGACTTCGTCGTTTCGCTCAACAATAATGTAAGATATTCCGAGCTTCTTCAGGCGAAATCCAAGAGCGATCCCGCTGACACCAGCACCGACAATAACGACAGGTCGTTTGTTTTTGTCGGTGGATACGGCGCCGTCTTGATCTGGACCAGCAGAGGAAAATCCCATCTGCTCGCGCATCATTGGCGCATATTCGGATGGCACAGCCTCGCTCAGGCAGATGCTCATCATTTCGATCATTAACGTATCATCGGGTGCCTCGATGGCGATCTCTGGCTTTTCCTTCGACAACACTTGAACTGCCGCCGCCTTGATTTCAGCCTGAATGTGATCGGGAAAACCGGCAGCCTCATCAGCAATCAGTTTGACGTCGCGTTTGGGCCGATAGGGCGCCTCCAGCCAGCGCCGGTCGCCTGACATCTGAAACATCACCATTAACAATACACGTAGATCAGCCGCATCTACTGCTTGCTGAAGTTTCTCGATATCAAGTTTCACGCTATGCCTGCTCTCTGCTTCACTGCAACCAAGTCTGGCAATAGCTTATGGGATAAGTTGTTGCGGGTTAAGGGCTGACAAAGTCTGACGGTATTTTTCCGCGTCCCAGTTCACCAATTCTTTTTCTTCCTTATCGGACAGATAGCGAATATCACTCGACGCGGGCGCACGGCGAGAAACTTCGGCCAGGGCTTTTAACATCTCAAGGCCACCAGCGGACAGAGATTTGGAATGCAGAACACCTGCCCCTTTCAAGGCAATCGCCTTTGGTCTCAACGGATCGTCGGACAGAACCCGGCACCAGGCAGCAAGCTCATCGGCGCTTTGCACACCAGCAATTCCGCTGCCGAGAAAAACAACGTGGTCGGGATACAACGATCCGGCACATGCCTGATCAAAGCCACTTGGATGCAGTGCCAGCTGGTGCACGATATCTGATTCTGCAACCACAGATTCTGTGCCCGAACTGGCTTCCAGCAAGGCTTTGACTGTTGGCTGCTTCATCGCTGCGGCTTCGGTTTTCAGTCGGCTCTCAACATCATTCATCAAGGCAAGGGCTTGTTCAGCACTGTCACCACCCACGACCAGACCATGGTTCTGGATCACCAGAACATCACAAGGCTGGGACGCCAGAATATCTGCAACCAGGCGGGTCAGCGGCAGGCCGGGTTGGGAATAGGGCACGAACCCCCATCGCAAACCGGCCAGTTTTGGCGTCAGGATGTCTGCTGCATTTTTCTGCACGGCATGCACGATGGTATTGATGGAATGGGTGTGGAAAACAACCCGGTGCTGCATCAGCGAATGCAGGGTTGTTTCAATGGAAGGACGCAGGCCGACAGGTCCAACGGGCAGGCTCGCCCCTGCCACCGGGTCTGTTATTCCATCAGCAATATTTTGATTGATCATGGCCTGGTCAACAGCCACAAAAACGTCGTCGTCACCTGCATGTTGCAACCATTTACCAGACGCCTTTACCCACATCAGGTTCGCATCAATCTTGATCGAGGAGTTGCCCCCGGCACCCTGGATCAGCAAGGCATCCGCACCGACAGCTTGCGAAATATTTCTGAAATCCTTGGGAATACCAGTCATTTAGGAAATTTCCTGATCATCAAAGAGTGCGCGAAATCCAGGTTGGCGAAATACCATCCTGGAACAATTGGGCCTGAAAGGCGGGCAAGATTTCGACATTCTGAAACAGGGCTTCGTGCACACCGGTCAGAACAAGAAAACTGTCAAATCCTGCAGTGTGGGCACCAAAAATATCGTGGTGATAGGAATCCCCAACGAACAAGGTCTTGCTGCAATCAAGCTTTTTCAGGCGCTGTTTCACAACTTCATAAATAAGTGGATACGGCTTGCCAACCCGTTCCACAGCGCCACCCGCTTCTTCATAAGCCCTGGCAATGGTGCCGGGGCTGGTTGCACCACCTGGTGCCACAAAATCGGGATTGGAACAAAGTAAGGGAACGCCCGCAGCGACAAGGTTCGGCAACAATTCTGTGGCCCAGGTATCGGCCAGACCTTCGGGCATACCGGATAAATAGACAAAATCACAATCAGCGATATTGTCGACGATTTGTAGATTTTTGACCGCCGAAATCAGGCTGTCCGGGGCCTCATTTGGACTGGAAATCGGGTAGCATTTTACGCCCTTCTCAAGGACATAATGTGGCAAACGGTGAGCTTTTGCGGTGTCTCCGGATGTCAAAATGGCGTCAATTTGGCCCGCATCAATACCGAAGGACGCAAGGCGGGCAAAATTGGCCGCGGCACTTCGGCCGCTGTTGCTGAGAACCAGAATTTTGTTATGCCGGCTTTTCAGAAATTTCAAAACTTCAATCGCATTTGGATAAAGGTGTTTACCGTCGTGCAGGACCCCGAACTGATCAAACACAAAACTGTCATATTGATCGGCGATAGCCAAAATTCCGTCGACGATATTTGTCATTGTGCCCGCACACCTCGCAGGGCGATGAGGGCGGCACCATAGGCGGGCTCGGTCATTTCCGCAGCAATCACTTTTGCCCCCAACACCCGTTCCCGGATTTTTAGCCAAACATCGTTCCGACTGCCGCCACCGACGGTTTTGACCAGGGTCGGATATGGCACGCCATAAGCTTGCATTAAATCGAAACCGCGTTTTTCGATACGGGCAATGGATTCAAGCAGGCCAGCCAGGAACAAAGCCGGATCATCCGGTCGGGGTGATGTGCGATCTGCCAATTCAGGATCATTGACGGGAAAGCGCTCTCCTTTTGAGACCAATGGATAAAAATCGAGGCCGGTTTCAACATCGGGATCAATCTGTGTAGAAAGCTCGACCATTTCCTCAACCGTGAAATGGCGCAACAGCGCCCCACCACCTGTGTTGCTGGCCCCACCGGCAATCCAGTTGTCAAAAAGCCGGTGGCTGTAGATGCCAAAGTTCGAAACATCCACCCGCATCGGCGAGACCGACTTGATCACGAGGGTCGTACCCAGCGTCGTGACAGCCGTTCCAGGTTCCAGAAGATCGAGGCCACTGGCGGCAATAAACCCGGCGGTACCATCCGTGGTTCCCGCATAGACCTGGCAATCAGGTGACAAGCCGAAGACCTGACTGGCAAGTTTGCTTAACCGTCCAGCTGATGTAGCCGGTGGCAAAATCCTGGGCATGGCCGCATCCGAAAATGGCAGAAAGCGCGTGTCAAAAGACCATCTGTTTGTGGACGGGTCAAATCCGGTTTTCAGGGCATTATTTTGATCGCTGAAATCAAAGCGGCCGCAGAACATGCCTGCGATCCAGTCAGCCTGGTGAACAATGTTAAATTCTGCGGGCTTGTCTTGCCACCATAAATCCAGAACGCGGCCCAAAGACGGGGGCACAGTTGCGCCATCTTCCAGCATAATATCCATCAGTTGATTAGTCGCCTCAATGGAAGGTGCCTCGTCATAGAATTTTGACGGCGACAGGGCTTGTCCAGCGTCATCACATAATAGAACTGTGCCGGATGTGCCGTCTACGGATAAACCCACGACCCGGTCGAGTTTTATTTGCCTGGCCAAATCATCCAGCAATCCAAATATGGCCGCCTGCCAACCACCTGGATCACGGGCATCGTCATCATCGACAAAGCCCCCATCGGCCTCGGCCACTGTTTGGCCCTGGCCATCAATGCAAACCGCCCGCACACCTGATGTGCCAAGGTCCAATCCCAGATACAAGGCTTTGCTATCAGTCATCAAGGCTTGCTCAGATAACGCGGTCGTTGCCGCCGTCGACAGGCAATTGGGCGCCCGTTGTGGCCGGTAAGGTGCCATCGACAAAGGCGGCCACAGCCATGGCCACGTCGCGCGATTTGATTTCTGCCTTCAATAGATTGCGTGTTTTATACTCCTCGACAGTTAGGCCATAACGGGCAGCCGAGGTGGCAAGGGCTTCCGGCGTCCACAAATTGGTGTCAAAGACAGCATCCGGATGCACCGCATTCACTGTTACACCTTCCGGGGCCAGCTCCAATGCTGCCACCCGCATCAATTGGGTCAGGCCCGCCTTGGAAACCGAATAGGCCGCCGCCCCGGCACCTGGTGCGGTGACATTGCGCGAGCCGATCACAACAATCCCTGGATTAACACCATGACGCAAATAGGGCACGGCCCGTTTGATCAGTTTCCGGTGGGAGCTGAGATTGACGGCCAATATGGCATCCCAGTCTTCGTCCGCCAAGGTTTCAATTTTTGCCCCCGTGCGAAAGATGCCGGCGTTGGAAACCACAATATCGAGGCCACCGTACGTATCGACAATATTTGCCAACGCGTCCGCCACAGCAGCTTCATCCGTTAAATCGAGCACAACACCTTCGAAACCAGGCTTTGACATGGTTTGTGCAATGGAGGGATCGATATCCAGACCAATGACCACGGCACCTTTTTCGAATAATACCTGGGCACAGGCTTGGCCAATACCAGCCGCTGCGCCACTGACCACAGCGATTTTTCCGGTCAGTTCAGATGCCGGTTTCTGGCGTTTCAGTTTGGCCTGTTCCAGTTCCCAATATTCAAGGTCGCGCAGGTCCTGTTCACCCAACCCCTGCCAGTCACCGATTTGGTCGGCGTAAAACATAGCCTCCAGGGTCGTATCCGCCACGTCAGCAGAAATCGAGGCGCGTTTAAGGTTGGGACCGTAGCTGCGACAACGGCCATCGTCGAAAATGGCCCAATGGGGAAAGGGTGCCAGCATGGTCAGGTTGGCGTCATCTGCCCGCTGGAAATAGCCGGTATATTCTTGTGCAAAGGCTTCCAGGCCGTCCGTAGCATCTGCACCTAACAAAGCCGGATAGGGTTTATTGTGAATAACATGTTCCGGTGTCAGCGTGCCCTTGCGCAACAAGGCACCAAAGCGGGCAAACTTCAAAGGGTCAATCGATTTTGCTTTGCGGGAAATAACAGGCGCGCCTGCCAGGTCACTAACACCCTTGCGAGTGGCAGCCACGGCCACAGGATCATTAGCACCTGGTTCGGCCCAGGTCGCCGTGCCATATTTCTGACGCAGCCAAGCCTCGGCTTCGTCGACCACAGCAATCATTTTTTCATATGATTTTTGTGCGTCTTCATCGAAGGTAAAGACGCCGTGGTTTTCTGAAATCACAGCGTCGTACTTTGAAAGGTCTGTTTTGGCGAGGGCGTCCCTGAACTGGATGGCCAAATCAAACCCTGGTTTGATGTAAGGCAACATCAAAACCCGGTCGCCATAAATTTCCAGGAACTTGTCGTTTCCACCTGGCGTGTTGGAGATCGTCAGGATGGCATCGGCGTGGGAATGATCAACATATTTAAAAGGGATCAAGGCATGCACGATGGCTTCGATAGAAGCCGCCGCGGCTGTTGCATCGAGGCGGGCACAGAGAACTTCATTGACCATGTCGGGATCACTGAGGGCCTCTAACCCGGCCAGCTTTAATACCCGAGGTAAATCAAGGGCGGTAAAACCTTCCGGTCCCATGGCCGCCAGATCAAAGCCACTGGCTTTGACCCAAATGATATCCATGACATCGCCAAAACGGTCTGTGTGGGTCGACTTGACCGAAGTATTGCCGCCGCCATGCAGCACCAGGGCTGTGTCCTGACCAATCAGGCGGGAGGTATAGGCCCGCATATCAAGATCGGTTTTGGCCTTGGCTGCGTCTTTATCATTCCAACGGGATTGCATCGTCTTTTTACGCCTTGTTGTTTTCGATCAAATTAACCAGCTCGTCGATACAGCGTTCAACAAACGCCAGATCTTCTGCCCCTGCTTCAATTTCGATCAGGGGGATAAAATCGGGTATCAGATCGCGAACGGCCTGATGAAAAACCATATCACTTTCCAGATCATAGAGATCACCGCCGGCAACTGAATAGCTGCTGAGGCCTTTTGTGGGCAGAATGAAAACCGTATTGGTTTTGGCGTCCTGTAAACGGTCACGGATTTCTTCCATCATACGCACCAGTTCAGCACCCGTCGTGCGGGGGACAAAAATAACCGGATTGTGGAAGCTGTGCGCACGATCTTTATATTCGTCTGGCACCGTATTGGGCGTATCCAGCATGATGCCGATATGGTCCACACCACCAGGCACCACGACTTGCGGAATACCAAGCTTGCCTGCAACGGTCAGGCGATTTTCATCAGCCGCCCGAATACCACCAAACAGGGCATCCGTAATATCACCCAGGGCATAATCAAAGACAGCCGTGATGAAGCCTTCTTTCATTAATTGTTCCATGGCCCGGCCACCGGCCCCCACGGCATGAAAGACAATGGCTTCATAGCCACGCGCGGCCAGCAATTCGATGGCATGCATGGAGCCTTGCGTCAGCACACCCAGATTGGTGATGCCAACAACGGGCCTGCTGGCATCAAATTCGATCTTGATGGCAGCATCCGCCATACCCACAACGGCCCCGGCGGCGTTGGACAAAATGCGCCGGAAGAACGGGTTCAAGCCGAGGATATCACTGACCGAGAACATCATCGTGATATCCTTGATCCCCACATAACCCGAGGTATCGCCCGACGCCATGGTCGACAACATGACTTTTGGAAAACCGTAAGGCAGGGCCTGCATGACCTGGCAACAATTGTTGGTGCCTTGTGTGCCGCCCAGGCTGATGATGCCGTCCACTTTACCGTCAGCGATCAGGCCCAACATGGTATCGGTGGCACCGCGTACCATGACTTCTGATGCGGTTTCCCGCGACGGTTTATCGCGGAGAATCGATAGTTCCGTACCGCCCTTTGCCGCCACATCAGCATTGCTGATATCAGCGGGCACGTCTGCATCTCCGACAACGCCAATGTCGATCAACATAGCCTTGCCGCCCATACGGTTGATCTCGTCCCGCAGATAAGTACATTCCGCGCCCTTGGTATCCAGGGTCGCCAAGATGGCGATTGTTTTTGACATGACGTGTCTCCTGTTCAAGTTTGAATGGGGATTATTTTGAGAACTTCAAAGCTGTGAATTCATCGGCAGCGGCAGTAACGGCGCGTTCGATCGGAATACGTTCGGTTGATGAGCCAGTCCAGAAACCATGACCGGAGGTGTTGTCCAACATGTATTGGGCATCTTCCGGTGTTTCCATGGCGGCCCCGTGACCGACCAAAATCACGTTCGGGTCGATCTTGCGAACGGCGGCGTAGACGTCTTCTGATTCAGCCGCAGTTTCTTCAATGGTGGAGCCATTGTCATAACCTGTCAGGCCACCTTTGGTCGTGCCAGCGTGATAGCAGAAGATATGCGGGCGGGCACCTTCGACGATGGCCAGGCTGTCTTCTTTGGTAAAGGCGAGACCGATGGAAACCATATCCATTTCTTCACGGGCCAGCTTCAGCATGTCAATTTCGTTTTGCAAGGTGACGCCGGTACTGGTCAGAACGTTAAAGATTTCACTGTCCTTGTCCACATAGGAAATGGACGGGCCAATATTGGATACCGAGTTTACACCCATGTCCTTACAATCCTGCAAAACCATGCGCATGTCTTTCAGGGGATCGTTCGCATTCAGGCAGGCGCAGACAAAGGCTTTGCCTTCCAGGGCGGGCATGATGTCTTCACGGGTATAGGTCATCGTTTGTTTGTTGCTGTCCAGGATCGGCCACATCATGGACATGGTGCCCATGCCGTTGGCCCGCAAACGCGCGCCGGAAAATGTATTGATGCAATCCGTGCCGGAGCGCTCCAGCAATTTGGCCACCAGGCCACTGCCCGCACTGGCGATCATGATGGGCTCGTGGTTGTCGACCTTGGCTTTCAGGTTGGCGAGGATTTGTTTGGTTGAGATGCGTTTGGTAATCATGATGATTTTCTCCTGATTTATATTGAGGATGGAAGTGAAAGCCGATTAGCGGTTAGCCTCCAGAAATTCTGCAATGCGTTGACTGACCGCGGCCTTGTGGGCATCGGGTTCAAGATATTTTGGTGGGGCATGAAAGTAATCTGAATTTGCCAGTGCGCCGCTGATCTCGCGGGCAATCATGGCAGGATGCAGGGGGTCAGCATTGTTACCGATAACAAGTGCCGGGATCGCCAGATTTTGTAATTCCCCGATGCGGGCGAAAGGCTGATCCGCAACCATGATCGGCAGCACCTTCGCCGCCTCAACGGCCTGGGGACGTGCCGTGGCGCCCTCCAATGAGGCCGCACAGGAAGGGTTGTCTGACGATGCTGCCACATGAAGTGGGTGTGTAAGCAATCGCTTGGCGGCACCATCCGCGCCCAGTTCGGCGATCCAGTTACCGATGTCTTCGATGACGCCAAGATGCGGACGCCCAGGCCGGTCCAGCCAGGCCGGACGCACCAGCAACAATGCTGAAACCAGATCAGGGCGATCAGCAGCCAGGCGCAGGGCAATACCTGATCCCATGGATATGCCACCTGCAATGGCTTTTTTTACGCCCAGGTGATCCAGAAGTGCTGCCGCAAGTTCGCCAAAGGCTGCAAAACTCACAATATCTTCAAGGGTGTTTCCAGCACCCGGTTCAGCAGGTAATTTCGTGTCGCCATGGCCCGGCATATCGACCGTGATCAGTCGATATCCGCTCAATTGGTCCAGGGCGTCAATTGACTGACGACGATCCGCCGTGAGCCCGTGCATGAACAACAGGTCTGGTCCTTCGCCCTGCACATCGTAATGAACGACGCATCCCTTATGTTCAAAACTGGCCACAAAATCCTCCGGCAATAGCTGATTTGAAGTTCAAGACTATCGCCAAATATCAGGCGTGGCTTTTGCGAGTCGCGGGAGTTTTATAACTATTCGCTGATTAAGGTGATTTAGCTGGCTAATAGTTAACTCTCTCCGTCAGCCCGCACTTGATGCGGGGTCTACGCATCTGATTTACAGGGAACCCTTCAGACAAAGGCATGGATCCCGCATCAGGTGCGGGATGACGGAGTGTTTGTTGGTAATCGCTTTCCTGATTTTCACACGTCCCTGGAGGCACATGATTTGGAGCTACAAAAACTTCACCTTACTTCTGCCCCCAGGTCGCGCGGTAGCGTTTCGGCGATTGTTCAAAAAACTTGCCGAACTGGCGAGTGAAATAGCTCTGGTCACTGAAGCCACAAGCAAGAGCCACTGTAATCAACGGACTGTCTGTTGAAATCAACATCTTGGAAGCGGCCTGCAGGCGGGTGCGCAAAATAAATTCCTGAGGAGACAAGCGAAACTGTGCCCGGAAACGTTTCCTGAAATGGCTGTCGGACAGGCAGGCGATTTTCGCCAGTTCCGTCACATCGATTTTATCTGCCACATTTGCCTGAATGTGATCAATGACTGCCCGAAAGGGCTGATAGTCTTCGGGTAATTGGTCTGAGCGACTGAGTATTCGAGTGGTGCCCATCAGCCCCGCGACCAGACCGTCATTTCCAACCAGCGGCAGTTTGTTGGTTGAAACCCAGGTCAGATGCCCGGTTTCAGCAATGATCAATTCCGTGCGGTTAATAATGCGCCGGTTATTGTCGATGACGTCGCGGTCATCCTGGTAAATCATCTCGGCAATACTGGGTGGATAAAAGTCCGCTTCGGTGGCGCCATAAACTTCTGACTGGTCGCGAAAATTCAGCAGTCGCAGACAGGCGTTATTGCACATGACCCAGCGGCAATTGCGATCCTTGATATAGAAATAGATGTCCGGCAGCAGGTCGAACATCTCTTCAATATTGCCGCGGTCCCGCAAGCCGGACAGAAATCTGGTGACATAGTTTTCCAGGACAAGCCCCGTTTGCATATTCAGTACAGGGCCAATCCTACAACGGCTTTGTCGTCAGGTCAGCAGATTTCAGTTATTGGCTGGCGGTAATGCCGCCGTCGACATACATGGTTTGACCGGTGACAAAACCAGACGCAGGTGCGCAAAAGAACAAAGCGGGGCCGGTGATGTCCTTGGGGTCGGCGATGCGACCAAGGGGAATGCGGTCCAGCAGGCCCTGGCGAAATTCGTCATTTTCCATCACGTGGCGGATCATTTCCGTAAAGACAAAAGTCGGCGCCACACCATTTACCGTGATACCGTGCGGGGCCAGTTCCATGGCGTGTTGTTTGATCATCATCACCTGACCGCCCTTGGTCGAGCAATAAGCTGAATAGCCCCTGCCGCGCAGACCCAATTGCGAGCGCACGGACAGCAAATGCACTTGTTTGCCACCATTGCCCGCAGCCACCTGGTGTTTGCCAGCGGCTTGGGCCAGAAACATGGAAGCCTTCAGGTTAACTTCATAAACTTCGTCATAGGCTTCTTCCGTCACTTCCAGCAAAGGCTGTTCACGCTGGATGCCGACGCAGTTCATCAAGATATCAATTTTCCCGTATTTTTCGACAACCGCATCAACAGAGGCGTGGATCTGATCAACGGATTGCACATCAACGGCAAGGCCTGTGGCTTCATAACCGGCGGTTTGTAGTTCAGCTGCCAGCTTGTCCGCCTTGTCGGCACTGCGGCCTGAGACAACAACCTTTGCACCTGCGACCGCGAGGCCCCAGGCAATACATTCCCCGATGCCGCCATAACCGCCGGGCACATAGGCCACCTGGCCCGTTAAATCAAACAAGCCGGTGAGTTCAGTTTTGAAATCGATCTTGGGGGTAATTTGATCAGTCACGTGCATAACCTTTGTTAATCGAGATGCAGGCCGCCGTTGATATCGACGACTTCGCCAGTAATGAAACCGGATAAGGGTGAGGCCAGGAATTCAACCACATGAGACACTTCTTCCGCCTCGCAAAAGCGACCGACAGGAATATCTTTCAGCAGCTTCTGACGTTGCTCTTCAGTCAGTTGCTCCATCACCATGGGTGTTTTGATATAGGCCGGCGCAATGCCATTAACGGTCACGCCATCGCCCGCCACTTCGCGAGCCAGAGAAAAAGTTAAAGCCGACATGCCGCCCTTGGAAGTGGTGTAGGCGGTCCCCGCCGTCAGGCCACCGGTTTTGGCGGCCAACGAACAGATGTTGATGACCCGGCCCCAGGCTTTTTCTTTCATGGCGGGCAGGCAGCGACGAGCCAGGTAAAAGGCCCCGTCCAGGTTCACCGACATCACCTTGCGCCATTCATCAATGCTTGTTTCTGCGGATTTATTGTTGGTTAGAATACCGGCATTGTTGACCAGAATATCAGGATCACCCCAGGCCAGCTGAATATCGGCCAGGCCTTGCGTGATGGCATCATCTGAGCTGACGTCCATGGGCACAGACATGACGCCGTCGCCCAGGTCGTCAGATAAAGCATCCAGCCGGTCTGTGTCCAAATCAACCATGGCTACTTTGACGCCCTTGGCAACAAAGCCCCGTGTCACGGCGCCGCCCAGCACCCCGGCGGCGCCGGTTACCAAAGCAATTTTCCCTTCAAGGCTTTGCATATTCTAGATCCTGTTGGTCAGTATGCAGCCAACGCGCCGAGATAATCCCGCACGCCGTCGACCTCAAGCAATTCATCATAGGTCCCTGCCCGTGACACGGAACCTTTTTGCACAAAGATATATTGATCGCAGGCTTCGCGCATGATTTTGGTGTGAAAAGGCTCGTTCGGATGCACGCACAGAAAGACCAGGCGACCTTCGGCCCGCAACTTCTTGAAAAATTCCAGCATAAAGCCGATATAGCCGTCTTGCGTGTTGAACTGCGGCTCGTCAAACAGATGGATCATGGGATAATCCGAGACCGGATTTTCCATCAGAAATGACGGTTTGGTTTTGCTGAAATGGCGCACCTGATAGGATTGGTGATAATGGATCGCCAGGCGGTCGCGCTGGCGGTATTTCACATTATGAATGTTTTGCCCGGCACACAGAACTTCGCCCGCTGTGGGCTGGTTGCTGCCGGTGATCAGTTCAAACATGGTTGTCTTGCCGGAGCCATTTGGCCCCATGACACCCACAACCTGAGGCTTGTCGATGGTGAAGTCGGCTTCCAGGCGGAAGGTTTCCTGGCGCTTGATGAAGCCGCGCTGGTAGATTTTCTTCAGACCTTTGACTTCAAGCATGGGTGCCTGCGTGGGTGTCGTCATGGCTAAATCCCCAACAACTGCTTGCGCAGGGCTTCGTCTTCAAGAAGTTGTGCCGCCCCGCCTTCGTGGACGATGCGGCCATGATCCATAACATAGACCCGGTCGCAAACTTCCAGGGCGCTCATGGCATTTTGTTCGACGACCAGCACCGAAATCCCTTCGTTTTTAAGGCGGGTAATGGTTTTCATGACGTCTTGCACGACCTTGGGGGCGAGGCCTTGAGAGGGTTCGTCAAACAACACCAGGCCAGGTGAGCCCAACAATGCGCGGCTGATCGCCACCATTTGCATCTCACCGCCGGAAAGATTTTCACAATCCCGGTCCATGAGATATTCCAGGGCGGAAAAAATTTCAAACATCTCACTTTCCGACCAGGACCGGAAGCGGGTTTTTTTCTTGCCCAGGGCCAGATTGGTTTTGACCTTCAGGGTGGGAAAGATGCGCCGGTCATCCGGCACCCAACCCACACCGGCATTGGCAATCACATGCGTGGCCGTACTGGTAATATCCTTGCCATCAAAAGCGATTGTACCCCTGCGGGCAGGCGAGAGACCCAGGATCGAGCGTAAAGTTGTGGTCTTGCCCGCACCATTGGGTCCCAACAAGGCAACCACTTCGCCTTCTGCAATATTTAGCGACGCACCAAACAAGGCTTGGGTTTCACCATACCAGGTTTCGATATTCTGAATGTCGAGCATCATGCGGCGTCTCCGATCTTTGAGGCGCGCACCCATTCGTTGTCGCGCAGCTGATCAGGTGACCCTTGTGCAATGACCTGGCCCCAATGGATCACCGAAATGGTGTCGGCCAGACCAAACAGGAACTTCATGTCATGTTCAATGATAACGATGGAATAGGTTTTTTTCAGCTCACCAATCAACTCCTCAAGGCGTGCTGTGCCGTCAGCGCCCAGCCCTTGAGTTGGTTCGTCCAGGAACAACAAGCGTGGCTCGGACGCCAGGGCCACGCCGATTTCCAGGGCGCGCCGTTCGCCGTAAGGCAGGTTACCCGCCAGCTCCAGCTCCCGCCCGGTCAGGCCGACTTTGGCCAGAACGTCAGCGGCACGATCCGTGGCCGATGAATTACCCATGATGTCGTGGCCGATGTTAAAGCTTTTCGCAACGGATTCCGGCAGGGCGACCAGAATGTTTTCGATCACCGTAAACTCGTCAAACAAGTTCATGAGCTGGAAGGACCGGGCGATGCCCATGCCCGCGATCACACGCGGTGGCAGACCGGTAATATCCTTGCCTTCAAACATCACCTTGCCAGCGTTTGGTTTGTAGTGGCCGGTGAGAACGTTGAAGCATGTGGATTTCCCCGCGCCGTTTGGCCCCATAATCCCGCTAAGCTGACCCGCTTCAAAGGTCAGGGAAATATCTTCCAGCACGACCTGGTCGCCAAAACGTTTATGCAGATGGATCGCTTCGAACAAAGCCATGTCAGTTCTCCACCCTTGCCCGGCGCTTGGCAACAAAATCCTGGAAGGCACCGGCGATACCTTCCGGTTTGAAGATAATCACTCCCATGAACATCAGGCCGTACCACAAGAGCCAGGTTTCGGTGATCGAGCCCAGAAAATCACGCGCGACGAAGAAGACGATTGCCCCGATAACCGGCCCCCAGAAACTAACAAATCCACCGCCGATCAAGGTCATCATCACCACAAAGCCAGAGGCATGTAAGCTCATGACATCGGGGTAGGCTGATTCTTGCGCGATGGCGAACAAACCGCCTGCCAAACCGGCAATGGCGCCGGACAAAGTGAAGACCGACCATTTGATCAGCCAGACATTATAGCCGACAAAGCCTGCCCGCATCTGGTTCATACGAATGGCCTGCAGGGCCTTGCCATAGGGCGAATGCACCAGACGCCAGAGGATCAAGACAACCGCTACCAGGACGGCAAAGGCAAAGTAAAAGAGATCGGCGTTGTCTTTCAGACTGGCGTCCGTCACCAGCAAATTGAGCGTGCCGCGATGGACATTCAACAAGCCATCCTCGCCACCGGTTACGGTGTGCCATTTCATGGAAACAAACCAGCAAACCTGCCCGAAGGCGATGGTCATCAGAGCGTAATAGATGCCCCGGCGATGGGAGATGAAACAGGCCACGAGGCCCGCAACAACGGCTCCGCCGACAACACCTGCCGCCACCGCCAGCCAAACACTTTCAAAAACATTCAGCTGGAACAGGCCATATGAATAGGCACCAACACCGAAGAACGCGCCATGTCCAAAGGACGGCAGGCCGGTGTAGCCCAGCAGCAGGTTGAAGCCCAGGGCATAGATAATCCAGATGACAATTTCCACACCCAGATAATCGTAAAGACCGACACTTGTTCCCCACAAAGGGAATGTGCCCAGGGCCAGAAACAAAACGATCATGGGCCGGGTGATGAAGGGCGTTTTTTTGGCGAAGGAGGTGCTCATATCAATTCTCCAGCGCGCTTTTTTTACCGAGCAAACCACGGGTGCGGAAGGTAATCACAATGATCAGCAAAATGTACATGGACATCAGCGACCATTCAGGGGCGAGGGCCCCGACGATGCCAACGGTCAGACCGACCAGAATACCGCCAATGACGGCACCCCAGAAACTACCAATGCCACCCAGGACAATGATCAAGAATGCCGGGATCACGACGTCCACACCCACATGCGGACGCAGGCCCCAGATCGGTGTCAGCACCACGCCCGCAATGGCCGACAGACCCGCGCCCAGGCCAAAGACCAACAGGCGCAAGCGGGTCAGGTTCACGCCAAGTGCCCGGACCATTTCGCTGTCATGGGCACCGGCCTTGATGATGGAACCGTAAGGTGTTTTTTCGAGGAAGAGCCAGACCACCAGGATCAGCACGAGGCCAAATCCAGCGGCAAAAAAACGATAGTTGGAATATATCATGCCACCAGCGATAAAGGCCCCACTGATGGCGTCGGGGATTTGCAGAACCTGTTCGGCGGAGCCCCAGGTGATACGAATGGTTTCTTCCAGCACCAGGGCGGCACCATAGGTTAACAGCAAACCATATTCAGCTTTTTTGCCATAGGTTCGGCGCATGCAGATTTCCAGGCCCATGCCAACAAAGGCAACAATGACCGGCGCAAATGCCAGGGCAATAATATATCTTAGGGTAAGCGACAGGCCCATATACCATTCACCAAAAGCCCCGTAGCCGGAAAGATTGGGGTCAATGATGGTCATGGCCACATAGGCACCCAGCGCAAACAGCGAGCCGTGGGCCAGGTTGATCAGCTCCATCACACCAACAATCAGCATGAAGCCAAGGGCGATCAGGGCGAACAGAAGGCCCAGGGCCAGGCCGTTCAGCAAATGCGGCAAAAGATTAAGGATGATATCCATGGGTCAGCTGTCAGGGTCCGTTAGGTGCGTGAAATTATCAGCATGCAACAAGCTGATCGAAAACATTCAAACAATCGGAAGCGTTTTGAGCGGAACTTAAAGCGCTTTGGCGCGCAGGAATAATGTGTAGAAAGAAAAATGAAGAGTCGGGAAAAAACCCGCCCCCGGGTAACAGTCCGGGGGCGGCAGTTCAGGGAGACTCAGGACTCGCGCTGTGGTGTATCGGCCAGAGCTTCGAGCTTACAGGTTGCTTCAGCGTTCATGTCGGCAACAGCAGAAGGTGCTGACTGTGACATGATCTTGAACATATCGTCTTTGGCACTATCAGCAGGGTTGCTGGTTGCGAGATAGACGGTCTGTTGCATCTGATGCGTTTTTGGGTTCATCCAGGCGTCGTGGTGCTGCATGCGATCTGCGGCAGACACTTTCAGGTTTTCCAACTGCTTGATCACAGCGTGGTTGTTGGTTGTACCTGCGGCTTCGATGGCCTGAAGCAAGGATTTGGTGGCCATGTAACCATTGTAGAAGACGTTGCCTGGAACTTTCATTTTGGTGTCAGGATAAGCTGCCTGATATTTGGCAACAAATTCTTTTACGCCCGGCAGGTCCAGCTTGTAGTACCAGGTTGTGCCAAAGACACCGAACAGGTTTTTCTTGGGCAGGCCGTAGACATCAGGCCAGTCCTGCTGGTTGTTGATCCATGCAAACTTGTCGCCAAGGCCAAGCTGAGCGATTTGGGTGCGCATGGCTTTTTGATCATCACCACCAACGGCGGCGGCAACAACGGATGGTTTGGCTTGCTGGACTTTCAGCAGAACAGTTGAGAAATCGCGTGTACCCTGTGGCACCATGATTTCGTCAACAATTTTTGCACCATTGGCAACGGCCAGGCCGCGCGTGGCTTTAGACGTGTTGTGACCCCAGACATAATCGTTGGTGACCAGCAGCCAGTCTTTACCATAAGCGGTTACAGCGTTTTTGACGGCGGCGAGGGCAAAGTTCTTGCCATTACCATCCCAGACAAACTTTACGCGATGGCAGTTCTTGCCTGATTCGGTGGGTGAGCTTGAGTTGGTGTTCAGGTAAACAACGCCATACTTCTGGGCAACCTGCGAAATCGCGTTGGCCACACCGGAGCTGACAGCGCCGATCATGAAACCAACTTTTTCACGGCTGATCATGCGTTCTGCAACACGTGAGCCAGTGGCCGGGGTTGTTTCCGTATCGATATGAACAGTTTTGATCTGACGACCAAGGACACCGCCCTTGGCGTTGTATTCGGCGATGGCCATTTTCATGCCACGGCGATCAGATGCACCTGAGTTGGCGTACTGGCCACTGGCGTCAGATGTCAGGCCAATAACAATCGGCTTGCCAGCAGCTGTGGCGGCTGTTGCGGAAAGAACTGTGCAAACAGCTGTCAGAGCGACGCCTGCGGTGATTTTGGAAAAAGAAAGCTTCGTTTTAGGGCTAAACATATTTACCTCCATTTATGTTCAAGTCTTCGATCGTCTTAATTCGGTTGTCTTGGTTTGTGGTCTTCTTGTTATTATTTTTGTTTTGGCGGCTGCGGCTTGAGCGCCGCGGCCATATCTTTCAAAATCAAGCTATATAGTCATATTTAATTACGTTAAAATACTATAATAAGAAATTTTCAATCTTGTCAAGCATAGAAAATTCTGTTCATATGAAAAAACAGAATTTGAGCAATGAGGCTATAATCTGATGACCAGTGCGCCGACGACCTATGATGATTTGCAGACAGCCATTACCGGCAAATACGACAACTTGCCCGGCCAGCTACAGAAATTTGGCCGTTTTGCGCTGGAACACCCGGACACGGTGGCCATGGAAACCGTGACCTATGTGGCCGAGAAGGCCGATGTGCAGCCGTCAACAATCGTGCGTTTTGCCAAAGCCTTTGAATTTGACGGCTTCAGCGATTTACAGCGTCTGTTCCGCGCCCGCCTGATGAAGGACACCTCAAGCTATCGCGACCGCATTCAAAATTTGCAATCAGAAGGCCGCGAAGGTATCGCCTCAATCCTTGATGAATTTTCCGGCACTGGCATAGAGGCGCTGGATCAATTACGCCGCAACACACCGCCCGCCAAACTGACCCAGGCTGTCGAGATTTTGCGCGACGCCCGCGATATTCATTTGCTGGCCCAAGGGCGCTCTTATGCCGTTGCCCAATATCTTCACTATGCCCTGTCACGTCTGGAGATTCGCTGTCTGCTGGCCGACGGGGCCGGGGGCATGTTGCGCCACCAGATCGCCCGTGTTGATCCTGATGACGCGGTCATTGCCATAAGTTTTGCCCCCTATACCCCCGCGGTTGTCGACCTGATGTCGGAAGTGTCCGATACCGGCTGCAAGATGATTGCCATTACCGACAGCCCCTTAAGTCCACTGGTCGCCCGCAGTTCTGTCAGTTTCGAAATCAAGAACGGTTCGGACCAGACATTCCGCACTCTTGTTGCCCCCATTTGCCTTGCCCAGACCCTTGTTGTTGGACTGGGGCAAGCGCTATCTCTTAACGAAAAATCACTCACCTAGTCGCCCCCGGAATCGAATCATATTTTCCGGGAAATACAGGAAGACCTGAAGATGCAAGACCGAACTCTCGATGTGATATGCCTGGGGCGCTCCAGCGTTGATCTTTATGGCGAACAGGTCGGCGGACGGCTGGAAGATATGCAGTCCTTTGCCAAATATGTTGGTGGTTGCGCCACGAATATTTCTGTCGGCTGTTCCCGTCTTGGTCTGAAAAGCGCCTTGATTACCCGCGTCGGCGACGAACAAATGGGCAGCTTCATCCGCCAGACCTTGATCGATGAAGGCGTCGATATCAGCCACGTGACAACTGACCCTGAACGCTTGAGCGCCCTGGTTATTCTGGGCATTCGCGATCTGCAAACTTCACCTCATATATTCTATCGCGAGAACTGCGCCGACATGGCGCTCAGCGGGGAGCATATTGACCCGGCTTATATCGCCTCGGCCAAAGCCCTGGTTCTGACCGGCACACATTTTTCGCAACCCGGCGTCGAAGAGGCCAGCCGCAAGGCCCAGGCCGCAGCCAAAAAGGCCGGCACCAAAGTCGTTCTCGACATTGATTATCGTCCCGTTGCCTGGGGCCTGACATCCCATGGCGATGGCGAAAGCCGCTTTGTTGAATCCGCCGATGTGACGGCGCACGTGCAAACAATCCTGGCCGATTGTGACCTGATCGTCGGCACGGAAGAAGAAATTCATATTGCGGGCGGTTCAACAAATACTTTGCAAGCCGTCAAAAATATCCGGGCGCTTTCGCAAGCCGCCATTGTTGTAAAACGCGGACCCATGGGTTGCGTTGTTTTCCCGGACGTCATTCCTGATGACCTGGAAAAAGGCATTACCGTAACCGGTCGCAAGATCGAGGTCTTTAATACCTTAGGCGCAGGTGACGGTTTCATGTCCGGCTTCCTGCGCGGCTGGGTCGCTGGAGAAGATTGGGAAACCTGCTGCCGGTTTGGCAATGCCTGTGGCGCCATCGTTGTATCACGCCACGGCTGTGCACCGGCCATTCCCAGTTGGCAGGAATTGCAGATCTTTCTGGAAGAAGGCAGTTCAGAAATTCGCCTGCGCCACGACAAAAAACTTTCGCACATCCACCGCACCACCAATCGCAAAAAACAATGGCGCGAAGTATGTGCCATTGCCTTTGACCATCGCGGCCAGTTTGAAGAAATCGCTGAGAAAAACAGCGCTTCCCCGGAAGACATCAGCCAGTTCAAACGCCTGATTGCCGAAGGTGCCCGCAATGCCTCGGATAATTCTGCGGGCTTTGGTGTGATCATTGATGACAAATACGGTTTCGACAGTCTGGCCCAGGCCAGTGACGGGACATTGTGGGTGGCCCGTCCGGTTGAATTGCCCGGCTCCCGTCCACTGCAATTTGAAGGTGGACCAAATATCGCGGCGACTTTGCACGACTGGCCCGAAAGCCATGTGGCCAAGTGTCTGGTCTCTTACCACCCCAACGACGACCAAGCCCTGAAAGATGCGCAAATCCAGACCGTGTCCAACCTGTATGAAGCTTGCCTGACGACCGGTCATGATATGTTGCTGGAAGTTATTCCGCCACAGAACGGTATGGACCCGGAACAAGCCTTGTTGACAGCTATGGGTGAATTTTACGACGCCGGGATTATGCCCGACTGGTGGAAATTATCACCGCCAAGGGCCACGGAAACCTGGGAAAAGATCAGCGCCCTGATCGAGGCCCGCGATCCCTGGTGCCGTGGTGTATTGATGTTGGGTCTGAACGCACCCATGGATGAATTGCGAGCGGGCTTTGAACTTGCTGCTGCCTATCCCGTCTGCAAAGGTTTTGCCGTTGGTCGCAGCCTCTTTTACAGCGCTGCCGAAGACTGGTTTGCCAAAGACATCACCGATGCCGAAGCCACTGCCCGCATCGCCCGGAACTATCGTGAATTGTTGCAAACATGGCGCGATGCGCGCACATCAAGCGCCGCTCAGGAGTAAATTTATGACCAGCCTGCTCGTTAAACCACAACAGCCCGACGCCAACGGCACCGTGCAATGTATCACCCCGGAATCTGCCGGTTGGCCCCATGTGGGGTTTGAGCTTCTGCGAATGAGGCCCGGCATGAGCATTACCCGCGACACAGACAGCCGCGAGATTTGTCTGGTCACAGTTTTGGGTTCCGCTGACATCAACGCCGGGGGTGAAAGCTTTAATAGTGTTGGCGGTCGCACATCCTTGTTTGATGGCCAGGCACCGCATGCGGTTTATGTGCCCTCGAGCAGTCACTTCAGCGTCACAGCCACATCGGAATTAACGCTTGCCGTCTGTTCTGCACCCGGCAAGGGCAACCACGCCGTGCGCCTGATAGCGCCAGACGACATGAGCCGCGAGACCCGCGGCACGGGCACAAATGTGCGTCATGTCTGCAACATCCTGCCAGACGACCAACCCGCCGACAGTTTGCTGGTGGTTGAGGTCGTCACCCCGGCCGGTAACTGGTCCAGCTATCCGCCGCATAAACATGACACAGATAATTCCCCTGAGGAAACCAACCTTGAGGAAACCTATTATCACCGCCTGAACCCGTCCCAGGGTTTTGCCTTCCAGCGGGTTTACACCGACGACCGCAGCCTGGATGAAACCATGGCCGTGGAAGACGGCGATGTGGTCATGGTACCGCGTGGCTATCACCCGGTCGGCACACCACATGGTTATGACCTTTATTACCTGAACGTCATGGCCGGACCTTTACGTGAATGGCATTTCAAGAACGACCCCGACCACGACTGGATTGCGCAGAAACAGGATTGATGGGATTGGATTGATTGTCAGCGCAGGCAGTGAAATCATCTACACCGTCACCCCGCACTTGATGCGGGGTCCATGCGGTGGCCAAATTGGGATGCATCGTGCCTTACAACACAGGCGCAGACCCCGCATCAAGTGCGGGGTGACGGCGTGTTTAGCGTCAAGTTCTATACCGGCAATTCAAACAAGAGCGGATAATCCCCATCCCCACCCTCAACCTCTTCTTGCCAGAAAGCGGCCCCCACCAAGATGGCCTTTTTCGATTTGATCCACATATAAAGTATAAACATGGTCCCATCGCTCAAACGCTTCGATGCCCAACATTTCGATGGTTTGAGGCCGCAGGCTTTTGTACATCTCCAAACGTTCGCGCAAGATGACAGCCCACCGCGCGCTCAGGTCCTCTACTTCTTCGACCACACAACCGGCCTGTTCCAAAAATACCTGGTAGTCGCTTAATGTGCCAAGCTTGCTATAACCCAAACCCTGGCTGATCTCGTCCCGATGTTCCGGGCTTAAGCCGCCACGTTCCAGAATATCCGTGAAGGCCAGACAACCGCCAACTTTGGTGACCCGGACACATTCCTTGATCAGTTGCGGCTTGTCGGGAATATGGCACCAGGCTTCCTGGCCAATGACCACGTCAAATGTTTGATCGGGATAAGGGTTTTCCAGGGCATTCGCGGTCTGAAATTTCACCTTGTCTGACAGCCCGGACATATCTGTCAAACGTTGGGCACCTTCAACCCGGCTGGTGGTCAGGTCGATCCCCGTCACCTGGCAGCCATAGTTATGTGCGAGGTAGCGTGCTGGACCGCCCATGCCCGACGCCACATCGAGAACATGGCTACCAGCCTCGATCCCGGCGGACTGGGCCAGCTTGTCGATAGCAGCCAGACCATCGTAATGGTCCATGTCGTAATTTTGCAGGATGTCCTCTGTCAACGCGGCAAGGTCGACGCCGTCCAGTTTCATCTTTTCAAGAATCTGGCCTTCATTGATCGGATGGGCATCATAGATATTTACAACGTTGCTGGTATGGCTTTGATTGTTCATTGCATCTGTCTTTATTCAAAAGGTCAGGAAGGCGTCATTTCAAATACACGACCCCGGTTCAGCAAACCCTTGGGGTCCATGGCTTGTTTCAGGGTGTGCATCAGGGCAAGTTCAGCGGGACTTCGGCTTTTGGAAAGGTAAGCCTTTTTGGCCATGCCGATACCATGTTCCGCCGAAACCGACCCGCCCAGTTCCCCGACCAGGTCATAGACGATTGTATCGATGGCATCCTTCGGTTGCGGATCGACATTTTCAGCCTTGGCCACCAGATGCAGATTGCCGTCCCCCAGGTGCCCGCCCACATAAACGCTGGCCTCAGGCCAGGCCGCCTTCAGCCTTCGATCAACTTCAGCGCAAAAATATTCCATATCGCCGATCAGCAAACTGACATCAAATCCGGACGCCGGTTGCTGCGTGGCCATGGCTTCCGCCATGCCATCCCGCACCTGCCACAGGTCATCAATTTCGCCTTGGGATTTGGAAATTACCGCATCTTCGATCAAACCTGCTTCCAGGGCTTCCCCCAGAATATCTTCAAAGCGGTCCTGATCGCGGGCCGGGTCACCGCCCATGGTTTCCACCAGCACATAATAAGCGTAATCGCCTGACAACGGGGCCTTGATGGTCTCCACTTTGTCGACGATCAGATTATAAGTTGACTGCCAGATCACTTCAAAAGCACTGAGATTGCCGCCTAATCCTGATTTCATATGCTGCATGAAGTTCACAACAGAATCGAAATCAGACACACCACAAAAGGCCACGGACTGGCTGCGTGGTTTAGGGCTGAGGCGCAGCACCACTTTTGTGATCAGGCCAAGCGTGCCTTCACTGCCGATAAACAATTGCTTCAAGTCATAGCCGGTGTTGTTTTTGATCATCTTGTTGAGGCTGCTGATGATGGTGCCGTCCGCCAACACGGCTTCGACACCCAGCACTAAATCGCGGGTCATGCCATAGCGGATAACCCGGTTGCCACCGGCATTGGTCGACAGGTTACCGCCAATAGAGCAGGAGCCACGTGCGCCCAGATCCAGGGGAAATAAAAATCCTTGCGCATCCGCCTGCTCTTGAATGGCTTGTAAGGGTGTGCCCGATTGCACTGTCATGGTGCTGGTGCGGCTGTCCAGCTCATCTATGCCGTTCATGCGCTCAAAGGAAATGGGGAGTTCGCTATCTTCAGGTCGGGCACCCGACACCAAACCGGTCATGCCACCCTGGGCCACAACGCCCTGGCCTGCGGCGTGACACAGCTTCATGATTTCTGACAATTCTTCCGTCGTTGCCGGACGCAGGATCAGGCTTGGTTGATTGTCACCAACGCCGCGCGGGTCAGTATAATATCTTTCACCGACATCATCACCGTCAAGATAGCCGCCCTTGCCGACAACTTCTTTCAGCGATGTGATCAATTCTGCGTTCAACCGACGTCTCCCCCGTACTTGATTTTTTGGGCCTGATTTCACTAAAAATAACATAGCCTGGTGATATAACAAATGCCGGTTCAGTGCGGTGCAAACTTTAATAATATGTGCCATCATCAGCTACCGCAGGACAAACCCGCCTTGTCTTGCCCCGCCTTTTGCCTTGGATTCCCCACCTTTTGCCTTCGAATCAGAGCCCCGCATGACAGAAGAACCCGTTGATGTCCTGATAATTGGTGCCGGTGCTTCCGGCGCTGCTGTGGCCTGGAGTCTGGCGGACACACGTATGAGAATCGTCTGTCTGGAACAGGGTGGCACCAGCAATCCATCTGATTTTCCAAGTGCCGGGCGCGACTGGGAAGCACGGCGCAGTAGTGATTTCAGCATCAGTCCCAATCAGCGCAAGCGCCCGACGGACTATCCCATTGCTGAAGATAACTCCCCCATCAAGATCGTGAATTTTAATGGCGTTGGCGGCAGTACGGTGATGTTTGCCGGTCAGTTTCCGCGGTTTCATCCCTCGGATTTCCGGGTCAAAAGCCTGGATGGGGTGGCTGACGACTGGCCCGTTGATTACGCGACACTGGAACCCTTTTTCGAACAAAACGACCGCATGATGGGGGTCTCTGGCCTCGCCGGTGATCCGGCCTACCCACCCAAAGGCCATGACCACATGCCGCCCCTGCCCTTGGGAAAAGCTGGCCAGGCCGTGGCCCGTGGCTTTAACAAACAGGGCTGGCACTGGTGGCCCGCCGATGTGGCGATCAATTCCGTTGCCTATGACGGGCGCGACAAATGCATCAATCTGGGGGCCTGTATCAGCGGTTGTGCCCAAGGGGCAAAGGCCAGCGTCGATGTCTCTTATTGGCCGCACGCCCTGCGGGCCGGGGTGGAATTGCGCACCCATTGCCGGGTTCGAGAAATCACCGTCGGGGATGACGGCATGGCCACAGGGGCCATCTATTACGATCAGGACGATACCGAACAAATCATCAAGGCCCATGTGGTGATCATGGCCAGCAATGGCGTCGGCACGCCGCGTCTGTTGCTGAATTCAAAGTCTAAAGCTTTCCCCGACGGCCTTGCCAATAGCAGTGGTCTGGTCGGCAAAAACCTGATGCTGCACCCCTATGCCGGGATACAAGGCATCTTCGAAGAAGAGCTGGATGGCTACAAAGGGCCGCACAAGGGCATCCAGAGCCAGGAATTTTACGAAACCGATTTGAGCCGGGGATTTGTGCGGGGCTACACGTACGAGCTTTCCCGTGGCAGCGGGCCAGTCAATACGGCCCTGACGGGCCTCAGCAAGGGGCGTATTCCCTGGGGGGCCAATCATCACGGTGCCTTTCGCAAGATGTATAACCGCACGACGTCCATTTTTGCCGTTTGTGAGGACTTGCCGGAAGAACATAATACAGTGACTCTGGATGCCAGCTTGACCGATGGTCACGGCATCCCGGCCCCGAAAATCGATTATACTTTAAGCGACAACAGCCGGAAGATGCTGGACCACGCCCTGGCCCGCGGCAGTGAAGTCTTACGGGCTGCCGGGGCCACGGATATCCTCACCACCGCCCCCCTCCAAATGGCGGGCTGGCATCTGATGGGCACGGCCCGCATGGGCACCGACCCCCAGAGATCCGTGGTCAATGAATGGGGCCGCAGTCATGATGTCAAAAACCTGTTCATTGTGGACGGCAGTATTTTTGTCACCAGTGCCGGTGTTAATCCCACCAGCACCCTGCAGGCATTGGCGTTGTATATCGCCGATCAAATGAAACAACGCCTCGCCAACTTATTCGATTGAGTGAAATGATGAGCAATCCCTTCAGCGAACAAGAAACTCAGAGCCTGTTGATCCTGGTTGGCATGATCATTCCGGCAAGTGAAGAATTTGGCGTGCCCGGCGCCGATGATGAGACTATTTTTGCTGACATCCTGAAATCCGCAAGCCCCCATCATTCAACATTGGCCGGGATGCTGGCAGTCCTGGATGCGGAAGGTGGGGACGATATCGCGCAAACACTTCGTCAGTCCCAACCCTCAGGCACTGCTCTGCTGGAGAAACTGACAGTGGAAAGCTATTACCGTGACGACCGGGTAATGCGCTCCCTTGATATGGAAACCCGGCCCCCCTTCCCTAAAGGATTTGACCTGGACCAAGGTGACATGTCCTTGCTGGACCCGGTCCGGGATCGACCCGTATTTTACAGAAAACAACATGACCCCGGAGAATAACTGATGCTGATATCGGCGAAACGCTTAACCGAATTTGTCGAAGCGATCATAAGCAAAGGCAGCGGTAATCCGCAGGCTGCGGCGCAAGTGTCCCGGCATCTGGTGGAAGCCAACTTGTGCGGCCACGACAGCCATGGTGTGGGCGTCATTCCCCTGTACCTGGAAGCCATTCAGGAGGGACAGTTACACACGGACGCAAAGCTGGAGGTCGTCCAGGACAAGGGGCCTTTCCTGCAAGTCGATGGCAATCGGGGTTTCGGCCAGGTCATTGCCCGGCAAGCCATGGAACTGGCGATTGAAAAGGCGAGAACAAACCATATTGCTGTCCTGTCCTTGCGCAACAGCTTCCATATTGGTCGCATCGGGGCCTGGGGCACTATGGCCGCGGAGGCCGGCTTCATTTCCATGCACTATGTCAACGTACTGTCGCCCAATTCCATTGTCGCCCCTTTTGGCGGCACCGAAGCCCGCTTTGCAACCAATCCCTATTGCACGGCAATCCCGGCCACAGACCGCCACCCCATGTTCCTGTTTGATATGGCGACCAGCACCATCGCCATGGGCAAGGCCCGCGTCGCTTATAACAAGGGCGTCGAGGTGCCGGACAACAGCTTGGTCGATCATGAAGGCAACCCGACCAATGACCCGGCAGTGATGTTTGAAGAACCCATTGGGGCCTTGCAAACCATGGGCCTGCACAAGGGTTTTGGCATGGCCCTGATCTGCGATATTCTGGCTGGATCTTTCAGCGGTGGTGGTGCCTTTTTACCGGAACGCATCGTTCCATCCCGTGTTGTCAATAACATGCTGGCCATTCTGATCGACCCTAACGTCTTTGGTGGTGCCGAAAACTTCTTTGGCGATATCGACAATTATGCGGACTGGGTCAAATCTTCCCCACCAGCAACCGGTGTTGATGAGGTGATGTTCCCGGGCGATCCGGAACGCAAGTCCCGCGCTGACCGCGAGGCCAATGGCGTGCCCATCGACGACAACACCTGGGCGCAGCTGCTGGCCTGGGCCGAGGCGGTTGGTATTGAGGACGGGGAAGTCTCGCGGATGATTGGCTGAACTTATTGAATGATCTTATTGGATTATTAGGGCAGCCGGTGTTTTACAAGGTCGAGAATGTGGCCCGGTGGGGGTGGTGGCAGATCAATGCTGAAATGGCGTTTCAGGACATCGGCGATCAGCTCAAAGCAAGAGCCATAGCGCACGACCTCTAATGTCATTAGATCAAGCAAGGTCGATGACGCTTCGTAGAGGTGATATTTTCTCAAGCCATGGTCGATGACGATATCGGCGATATCAATTATTTCAGGTTCAATATCGCTGACCACAAACTTGGTGCCAGAAAGCGAAACATTGGCGGATGAGCCAAACAGGGGCAAAGACGCCTCACGGCTCAATCTGCATATTTCAGCGTGAAAAGACCCGGCATTCAACAGCATCAAGATTGTGCCGGTCTTGCTGCTGCGCGCTAACGCTTCTGGTTCCATGTTCCGGATAATCGGGTGATCCATGTGGGCCGGTGCAATTGCGCCCAGGGGCAGGTCATAATCTTCGACCAGGGCTTGGACGATTTCCTGCCCGCGCTGATCCAGGTCATGAAGCTCGTGATGCAACTTCATATCCCCCAGCATGGCATTCAGCTTGGACGGCGTGCGTTGCTTGGTATCGAAAATCTTTTTCAGGGCCGCCATGGACCCGCCGATGGCTGAATAGCCCACATCCATGGGCATCACGGCGATGCCGCCTTTTTTCATGACGTCAAAAGCCTTTTGGGCGTCACCCGCTACATCTGGTTTCGACATGCCTGAAAAAGCCTT
This sequence comes from Alphaproteobacteria bacterium, assembly GCA_018650465.1. GTDB lineage: Bacteria > Pseudomonadota > Alphaproteobacteria > UBA2966 > UBA2966 > JABILA01. Next base: position 19,586 of record JABIFY010000090.1, on the reverse strand, counting down.
TCGCCAATATGAATATCTTGCGTGAATATCTTGGGCTATCCAACACTGCCCGTTCAAAATCTGCAAGAGATTGATCGCAGGCGTTCTTGCGGGTATCGTTTTATCGACCCTGAAATTCTAGGAAGAAACAGATGTTTGAAGATTATCCCGTCAAGGAAGATGCTGCCCGTGTGTTTGAAGTTGTACGCGGCGGCGGTGTTGCCATTTTTCCGGTGAGTGTCGGATACGCCATTGTCGGTCATTCTGACGACTCTATCGAGCGCATGTACACGGCCAAGGAGCGGTCCTTCGACAAACCTTGTGGTAATTTCGGAGATTGGGAAATTTTCAACAAGATTGTCGAAGTTTCAGACCAGGCCCGCGAGATCGTGCGTGTCATCACCCAGGAACATGACCTGCCCTTTTCCATCGTTGGCCCCTTTGTGCCCGATAACCCTGTGGCCAAAAGCTTGCCGCCTTTTGCCTTCAAAAATTCAACCAAAGCCGGCACCATGGACCTGTTGATGAATGCCGGTCCCCTGCATGATGAGATTGCCCGCCTGGCGCGTGAAAATAATTTTGCGGTTGTAGGCTCCTCTGCCAACCGCTCGTTGACCGGCAGCAAGTTTGTCTTTGAAGATATCGAAGCCCAGGTTCGGGATGTGGCTGACATCACTATCGACTATGGTCTGGTGCCTTATCACAATGACAAAGGGCTCGGCAGCTCGATCATTGATCTGGTGTCCTATGAAACCATTCGTGTCGGCTGTGTTTATGACCAGATCTGCGACATCATCAAGGATGGTTTCGACATCGATCTGAAAGCCATCACCGCCGCCAAGGGGTAATCCGACACAAATCTGGCCAATGACCTTATCAGCTCCCAACGACTTACTGCGAAACCTGTTCAAGCTGGCAGTGGCGGCGGCTGATCCTGCGCAAACGATCCCCGCTGCCTTGCCCGAAAAACCGGCGGGCCGGGTCCTGGTTGTTGGTGCCGGCAAGGCATCGGCGCGAATGGCCGAGATTGTTGAACAACAATGGGGGCCCAGCGAAGGTTTGGTCATAACCCGCTACGGCTATGCAAGACCTTGTCAGGGCATTGAAATCGTCGAGGCGGCACATCCCGTACCAGATGAAGCTGGTGCAACGGCGACCAGCCGCATGCTGGAACTACTGGAGCAGGCAGGCCCGGATGATTTTGTCCTTGCCCTGATTTCCGGTGGGGGTTCAGCCTTGTTAACCTGCCCGGCCGGCGACATCAGCCTGGCAGAAAAACAGGCGCTGAACGAAGCCTTGCTGGCGTCGGGTGCGCCCATCGGCAAAATGAACATTGTGCGCAAACACCTCTCACGAGTGAAAGGCGGGCAACTGGCTGCCGCCGCCTGGCCTGCCCAAATGCTGACATTGATGATCTCTGATGTGCCAGGCGATGATCCGGCGGGGATTGCCTCGGGCCCAACGGTCGGCGACCCCGGTACATCTGAAGACGCTTTGTCGATTATTCGGGATTATGGCATCGCCATCCCGCAAAGCATTCAGGCCGTTCTGGCCGCGCCGACAGGCGTTTTGCCACCTGATGCCAAAGCTCTGTCCCGGGTCGAAAACAGGATCATTGCGGCCCCCTCACAATCCCTGGCGGTTGCCGCGATCGAGGCCCGCAACCAGGGCATTGAGGTTCGCCTGCTGGGTGATGCCCTGGAAGGCGAAGCACGAGATCTGGGTCGTCAACAGGCAGCGCATGCCATGGATATTCAGCAAAAGCTGAAACCAGGCGACAAGTCTGTATTGCTGTTGTCTGGCGGTGAATGCACGGTGACGCAACGGGGTGATGGCGTTGGCGGTCCTAACGCGGAATACCTCTTGTCTGCGGCGATCACCCTGCAAGGCGCCGAAGGCATTCACGCCCTGGCCTGTGACACAGATGGTGTCGACGGTGCTGCCGAGGTGGCAGGCGCTGTTATTGGACCGGCAACATTATCCAAGGCCCTGGCCGCTGGTACGGATGCCGAGGACAGTCTGGAAACAAATGACAGTCATAGTTTTTTCAAAGCAATCGATAGCCAGGTCGTGACAGGCCCGACCCTGACAAATGTAAATGATTTTCGCGCCATTCTGATTGAACCCGCCACGATGATTCATGATTAAACGAAATCGCTACTGCTTCGAATACTTCAGACATCATTTGATTTCGTCGCGCCCTGCCCGGTCCAGTCGCGTAGATGCCGGGTCGGGTCCGGCATGACGGAGTGCGTAGGGATGGATTTGTCGCAATGCAGATGCCCCCGTCAAAGGGTTTGCAGAACACCAATCGCGGTTTGCTCGTCGACCACCAGGGATTTTAAATGGTTGCCGCGCAACATCGAACAGATAGGCTCGATCTTGTTCTCGCCGGATGCCACGCCCATCGTCAAAGGAACCCTGGAAAAATCTTCAGGGCTTAAGGCCACAAGTCGCGAGTTCAGTTCGTAATTGCAGACATTGCCTTTTTTATCCAACAGATGCGCCAGAAGTTCCGCGACGGCACCGGTATGGCGAATTTCACTTTGATCGCTTTTGGCAGTTGGGTGCAAATCATAATAGCTGGAATCATCTGACAGAATTGAGCCCACACCAACAATGGCAATTGTTGCATTGCGGGCGCGCTCAAGGATTTCCTTGACCGCACGCATTTCCGTCAGCATCTCTTTTTGCTCAGGCGTTTCGGCAAACAGGGGGGCGTGAATTTGCCAGGCGCGACCGCCCAGTTTTTCCGCCAACTGTGCCGCCACGTGATTAACGTCCGTATAAAATTTGTCCTGCACGCACCCCGTTGCCGGAACAACTTCAACATCGTAGGCACGATCCGGGTTCAGTCCTTCAACAACGGCGCTGACGCCCTTGCCGCCGGAAACACAAATGGTGTCGCCGTCCTTCAAATTTTCCAACAGAACTTTCGCCGCACCTTTGCCAACCTGACTTAGCGTGGTCTCGGAACTGCCGACCTCAGCCGAAACAACAAGGCAGTTCTTAAGGTTGCTTTGACGGGTAAGGTTTTGCTCCAGCTCGAAGCCTCGTTGGAAGGGGCTGTCAACGGAGATCTTTAACATGCCGGATTCGCGGCCCTGTTTGATCAATCGGTTTACCTTGGCCGGGGAGAGGCCTAATTCCATCGCAATCCGGGATTGCAGGTGTCCTTCTTCATAATGAAGCGTCAGGACGCGCGCCATAAGGCGCATACCTTCAAAATCGGCTTTGCTTATGCTCACGAAGCCGACTCTTTCCGGCTGATGAGATGGTTCGAGGCCGCAGCAGCGAGCAACGTGCCACCAATGACCAGCGTCTGATAATAGGCGGGCACGAGGGTCAACATCCCCACGGTCAGCGACATAATGATCAAGGCACCAATGAACGAGCGCAGAACCTTGCCCTCACCGCCGCTGAACGCCGTGCCGCCAAGAAGCACCACAAGAATGGCCGTAAGTTCCATGCCGTCTCCGGACAGGGGATCGCCCAAAGACATAAAGCTGGAACGGGCGATACCCGCCAGGGCCGCCGTGACACCCACGATACCATACAGCACGAAGACAACTTTAGTTGTGTTGATGCCGGACAGTTTCGCCGCCGTGGGATTGCCGCCGGTAGCGGCTGCATATTTACCCAACAAAGCGCGTTTTTGCACGACAACTAGAATAATTGTCACGGCCACAGCAATCCAGAAAGCCATGGGGAGGCCCAACAAGACCCCTTCTCTGCCATAGCTGTTGAACCAGCTTGGCATCTTCAGGCCACCGCCGGATTTAATGGCCGACACGCCATCCTGCACAAGAAGCAGAGCAATGCCTTTATAGAGACTAAGCGTGATCAGGGTTGCGATCACCGGTGTAATTTTCAGTTTAACGACCAGGAAACCATTGAATGCACCAAGCCCGGCCCCGACCACCATCGTAATCCCGAAAGCGGGCAGGAACGGCACACCGTTGATTGCCAGCATGGCGTAAACAACAGCGCTTAAGCTCATGGCGCTGCCCACTGAAAGATCGATGTAACCAGAGACCATCAACAGCGTGAACGCACCTGCCAGGGTCAGCAAAGGTGCCGATATCCTGAGGATGTTGATGATGTTTCGCTCGCTCAGGAAATTGCCGCGCTCAAAGAGATCAAATCTGTCGATGTTGGCCAAACTTAGCAAAACAACGACCCCTACAAGCACCAGGTAAATGTAGTAGTTGCGCAGGAATTGCCCGATACGCTCAGCGCTCGTGGAAGATGGTTGTGACATCAAATTCACCGATTTCTTCGGGCGAGCGCCCAGGTTTGTGTCAGGATCGCGAGGAACACCGCGACTGCTTTGAGGATAAACTGCCAATCAGGTGACAGGGTCATGCCTGTGGCCGCCGAAGTCACCACGGCAAGAATTATCGCGCCGAAGAACATGCCCACGACCGAGCCAAAGCCACCGGCAATGGCGACGCCCCCTAACAAGGCGATCACCAGCGCGTCAAATTCCATCAACATGCCGCGGTTTGAAAAGCCGGACTTGAATTCTGATGACAAAAGGATGCCGACAACGCCCGCAACGGCCGCACTAAATAAATACAGGTAAGTGACGTGCCGGTCTTTATCGATGCCGGATAATCTGGCCGCGACCGGATTGGCACCAATCCAATATGTCAGTCGGCCAAACACCATCTTGCGTTCGATGAAGATTGCGACAATCAACAGAACGGCCATCAAAACAACAGGGAATTTAATCGATGTACCAAACATGTTCAGGTTGCCCAGCAAGCCAAAACCATCAGGCAAGTTGGTGTTTCGTTGCGATCCTTGGGTGATAACCTGCGCGATGCCCCGGGCCACCATCATTGTGCCAAGTGTGACGATAATCGACGGAATGCGAAAGCGAACAACAAACAGGGCGTTTAAGCCACCGATGGCCATGGCGCCGCCAATGGCACATATAAAGGCCAACCAGTAGGGCATTCCAAGTCCGGTGGCCAGGGCATTTGCCCCCCCTGTGGATTGGGAAAACCAAACCGCCAGAACGCCTGACAAGGCGACAATGCCGCCGACGGACAAGTCGAAGTTGCCGGATACAAGCAGGAACGTAACGCCAATTCCGAGGGAAATAACCGCCCAGTTATTGGTGACCAGATTAAGCAGATTTTGCCACTGAAAGAAGTTCGGTACGAGCACGGAAGCGATCAGGAACAACAACACCGCAACGCTTGCCACCAACACCGTGATAAACATCTCGTCACTCAGGCGGTGGCCCTTGTTTGTAGACAGCGTCCTGCCGCTATTCGAGGTGACACTCATTGCACAGCTCCCTCAAAGCCACCCGTCACAACATTCAGAATGTGTGCGATATCGACGTCCTTGCCATTTTGAATTTCACCCTCAAGGGAGCCGTCGAACAAAAGAAAGACCCGATCACAGATCCCCAGCACCTCTTCAAGTTCAGAAGAAAACACAGCAACCGAATTTCCTTCGTCGGCCAGATCCTTGATGATCTCATATATTTCAGCCTTGGCCCCAACGTCCACGCCGCGGGTCGGCTCGTCCAGCAACAGCAGGTCAGCTTTCGAAAACAGGCACTTTGCCAGCACGACTTTTTGTTGGTTGCCGCCTGAGAGTTTTTCCGTATGCTTTTCAATCGAGTCTGTCGCGATGTTGAGCTTTTCCACATACTCGACAGCTGCGGTGCGCGCCTCAGATGAACGAAAGACACCCTTATCGGACATATGGCGTAAGTTCATGACCGGAATATTCTCGCGAATCGTCATGTCGATGAACAAACCTTGGGTTCGGCGCTCTTCGGGCACCAGGGCAATGCCTGCCGCAATGGCTTCCTTGGGAGAGCGGCCAATTGCCTGGCCTTTGAACATAATTGATCCCGTGACTTCATCAGCCCCGAACATGGCCCGGGCGATCTCGGTCTTGCCCGCGCCGACGAGGCCATAAAAACCAACGATTTCACCTTTGTTGATATGAAAGGAAACATCCCGGAGCAAAGTGTTTGTCAGCCCCTTTGCCACAAGCACAGTTTCATCGGTAACCGTTGTTCGCGGGGTGTAGTCCTGGAACACGGTGCGGCCAATCATCATCTCGATAAGCTCGGACCGTCCTGCAATATCTGACAATGGTTTCGTCGCAATGTGTTTGCCATCGCGAAGAACCGTAACAGCGTCACCAAGCTCAAGAATTTCATCCAGCTTGTGCGAGATATAAATAACGGTCACCGCTGATTCCCGTAACCGCCGGATCACGCCGAAGAGACGCTCGACCTCACGTTCGGACAAGGCGGCAGTTGGCTCATCCATGATGATGACATTTGCGCCTGACGACGCCGCACGGGCAATTTCAATTATTTGTTTCTGCGCTACGCTTAATGATGAAACCCTGGCCTGTGGATCGATGGATGGTTCAATCGCAGCCAGCGTCTGAATCACACGATCTTCGAGATCAGATTTAATCAGAAATCCAAATCGACTACGCTCCATGCCAAGTGTCAGGTTTTCCAATACGTTAAGTTCGTCGACGACGTGAAGTTCCTGGAAAAGTGTGGCGATGCCACATTCACGCGCCGCATGCGGACTATCTGGCGTATAGGCCGCGCCGTTCACCATCATTGCCCCGCTGGTGGGCGCCAAGGCACCGGTCAGCATTTTGACGAGGGTCGATTTCCCGGCACCATTTTCACCAATGAGGCAATGAACATGACCGTTTTGAATTGAAAAGCTAACATCGTCGACGGCCCTGACACCAGGATAGTCCCGGGTTAACCCCTCGACCGAGAGAACGACTGATTGCTGCGGACTTGTCAAACTGGTCTCTCCTTTTACGCAATGAATACAACAGCGTTCAGGCTTGCTCACGACTGATCGGAAAATTTGAAAATTTATTGATGCGCGACTGGCAGAGGTAATATGTCCTGGCCCGAATGCCGCTGGTCTTGATGTTGTTCGCTAAATATCCTGTTTGGTCGAAATATCCTGGCGATCCCAATAAACGGGACCGCCAGGTATTTTAGTCTAGATCAACCGCCGAACTGGGCAGCGAGCCACTTCTTGGCGTCTCCCTTGGGCATTGACCAATAAGAGATAGTGTATGCCTTGTAGAAGAATTCTTTGGCTGTTGCTGCTTTGGCAGCAACCTTGCCGTTGATGACATCCATCATCAGATCGACACGACCGCGAGCGGTTTCAACCGGCGGCAGACCCATGGAAACCTTGAGGCTTGAATTCGGGTTGTAGATCTCAGCGAATTCAACTGTATCAAAGTCAACACTTGCAACAATCTCGGTCACAGGCTGGCCGTCTTTAAACTTGCCACGGCCCAACTGGGAAAGACCAGCCATCGTACCAACTGTCAGGTTGGATGCTTCCGAATAGATCAGGTTGACTTCAGGGCGCTGGGTCAACAGGTCAACAATGATCTGCTTTGCAGCTTCCTGGCCTTTGCTCGAATCCAGAGCGCCAAGGTTTTCAGCTTTTGGATCGACGGACAGAACGCCTTTAGCGAACGGGTTGGTACGTCCGGAATTGACTTCAGTGTGGTTTGGCCAGCCAAGCTGAACCATAACAATTGGCTTGCCAGGATGGGCTTTCTTCCACTCGGTCGCCATCTGTTTGCCCATTTCGAATGAGACACCGGCCTCATCGCTACGTGCGGTCGGGATACCTGTGTCAGCAAGTGGGCTGAAGAAGGATGTCATGGCAATGCCGTCTTTGAGCGCTTCATTGACGCCCGGCTTGGCAGCTTCAGCATCCCAGATATGCAGGGTCGCGCCGTCGGAACCGCCAGCCGCAACCTGATCGATGTTTTGTGTCATAACGGCAGAGTCGGCTTTGCCATCAAAAACGACAACTTCAGCACCATACTTTTCAGCGGCATAACGCTTGGCTTCGGTTGCTTGAGACTGGTGAAATACATTTGACAAATCGGACACAAAAAATGCCAGTCGCTTGCCATCAGCCGCCTGGGCTGTCACGGCAACACTTGCTGCCGCCATCATTGTCGAGACCAAAAGCCCCTTAACAAAAGTTCTCTTGCTGATCTTCATTTTCCTCACTCCTTTGGTTGTTGACCGGGCCGGCCCACCTGACCTGATGACCCTTTGTTTTTTGCAAAAATTACAATCTGTACCGCAAAATTTGAAATTTCTTTCAGAACACGATAGATATTTCGCAATTAAATACTATTTGTCAACAAATAAATATTATTTAATTATAAAATCATAGATTGAGAAATTTGCCTTTCTCTTTCATATTTAAAAGAGAGAAAATCGCAAAAAATGGCTGAAATGCTGGTGTAACTGGATTTTAGCTTCCGTCTATACGCAATAAGGGAACCCGAACAATGAACCCATTTGACACGAGAGAACTTGGAAAAACAGGTGTTCACGTTACCCAACTGGGCTTCGGCGGTGCCGGAATCGGTGAATTGTGGGGTCGCCTGCCGGAAGAACAGGTTCAGGATACACTGAAGGAAGCTTGGCAAGCGGGTGTCAGATACTACGATACGTCGCCATGGTATGGCCGGGGCTTGAGCGAATTGCGCACGGGCCATGCCTTGCGGGAACGGCCTCGTGATCAATTTGTCATCTCAAGCAAAGTTGGACGATTGCTGTCCTTGCCCAAAGATTCAGCAAGCCTGGATCGTTCACCCTGGGTCGGTGGCCTGGCCTTTGAACATCGCCATGACTATTCCTATGACGGAATTATGCGATCCTTTGAAGACAGTATTCAACGCCTTGGCACACCTTATATTGATCTGATTTTGATCCATGATCTTGACCACTGGCATCACGGCACAGACGCAAAAGTAAATGCCTGGATGAGCCAATTATTCACCTCGGGCATCCGTGCGCTGCGTGAATTGAAAGATCAAAAACTGATCGGTGGCATCGGTGCCGGGATCAATCAAAAAGGCACCATGCAACAGTTCATGGACTGGATGGAGCTGGATTTTTTTCTCGTGGCACTTGCCTACACGCTGATGGACCAGGAGGTGCTGGATACGGAAATGGCCGCCGCCGCCGAACGAGGCATGGGCTTCATCATCGGCGGTGTTCTCAATTCGGGCATTCTGGCCACGGGAGCCGTCGAAGGTGCACGCTATAATTACGCACCCGCAACACCAGGCGATCTGAGCCGGGTCCGGCGCATCGAAAGCGTTTGTGGCCACCATGGTGTTCCTCTGCTGGCAGCAGCCCTGCAATTCCCGCTTGGCCACGCACAAGTGGCCTCGGTTATTCCCGGTGCTATAGAGCCGGGTCAGATGAAACAAAATATTGATGCCATGTCCCACAACATCCCTGAGGATTTCTGGCTGGAATTGAAATCAGAAGGCATTCTGGCGGTCCATGTCCCAACGCCAAAATAGTTTAACCGCGCAAGGCCCTCATTTGATCGCGGTATCCACTGGCATCAATTCTGACGTCAACCAGGCGGGGACCTTTGGCATTTGCAGCGTCGGTTAAAGCTGAAGTCAGTTCAGTGGCAGAGTTTACCTTCCAGGACTGAAAGCCAAAACCGCTGGCAATGGCGGCGAAATCTGGCGGCGTCCAACTGAGACCGAGATCAGGCATTTGCCGGTCTTCTCGCTTGATATCGATCAGCGACAAACGGCCATCGTTGAAGACAATGATGGTGATGTTGGCAGCGGTTTGTGCGACGGTTTTCAACTCGCCCAGGCACATCATCAGTCCCCCGTCACCGGTAACTGCAATGGCACCGCGACCCGGATCATGCAGGGCCGCTGCTATGGCGGCCGGAACGGCAAAACCCATGGTCGCAAGACCATTGGATATCAACAGATCATGCGGCGCGCGCGCAGGCCAGAAGGCGCAGGCCGAAAACATGTGTGCCCCGGCATCAACGCACAGGCGTGGACGCGCCGGAAAGCAATCACGTATGGATTTTACGACAGCGGCGGACGAAAGTTCAGCCGAACCGCCCTCTTCCATACCCTGGTCAAAATCAGATTTAAGTTTGGTGATTTCGCTTTTTTGCCAGGTAATTGAATATGTAGTTTTATAGGTAGTTTCTTGAAGACAATCTGCGAATGCTGACAATGACACAGAGAGTGGTGCGACGATCCGGGCCGTTGGCTTCAGATAATGCGGGTCGTATACGCGCTCACACAAATCCAGCACCGGTGCCGTATAGGCCCAGGGTTTGCTGATCACTTCAACGGGGTCGAGGCCGATCAAGATGATCAGATCAGCTTCGTTCAGGCACGCCTGTTCAATCGATCCGCCAGTGAAAACACCGGCAAAATGGGCATCATCATCGGGCACACAGCCCTTTGCCATATAGGTACACAATATCGGTGCGCCAAGCGCCTCGACAAAGGTGCGCAAGGCAGACGTCGTACTGGCACGTGCAGCTTCGAGGCCGACAACCAATACAGGACGTTGGGCCTGTTGCAGAAGTTTTTTGGCATCAGTCATATTTGTGTCAGGCAAATGCGGATTGTTTATTTCCGGTTTGTCAGCAAGTACCTGGTGTTTGAATTGAGACGAGGTGGGGAACATCACTGCCGGTGTATTTTTTGGACCATTAAGCCAGGCTTCAACAGCGCCCTGGTCAGCAGGCAGTTCAACGCCCTCGCCTTTTTCCAGCAATGGTTTTATCAAATCAGATTGTGACAACACCTGATGAGAGAGGAACTCAAGTTCATCCTCGCCAAAAGCTTCACTAACCAACAAGGCCGGCAAGCGATCAAGAGCCGCCGACGCCAGACCATTGGCAGCACTGGCAAGTCCTGGTCCCCTGGTGGAAAATGCCAGGCCAGGCGCTTCGGCCAGCAGGCCACTGACACCTGCCATGATAACAGCAGCATCCTCACGCGCGGTGATAACGGACTGGATATCGTTTTCGCGCAAGGCATGCAAAAGATCGAGACTGGTGCCGCCGCCTGGCACGCCAAAGGCATGGCGCAGACCCGCCACCGCCATGCGTCCGGCGAACCAGTTCAGAAAGGAAGTTTTTGCTGCCGTCATAGACCCGTTTCCAGATTGAGATTATATGCCGCATCAACATACAGGCTGAATCCCGTTGGCAGAACCAGTGTAGATCAGGTTTCTTCAATAATGTCCGACACAAAACCTTGTGGGCTACCGTGCTCAGGCCCTGGGCCGCCAGACCTGGCCGCGAGCGGCGACCTGCACGAGTTCGATGGAGAGATCGGGCATTTTCAGAAATACCTGGTCATAAAGATTACAGGCGACACAGGCTTGGTTGAGGATAAAGTGCAGGATGTCAAAATAGTAATTTCCGATTTAATCCAACAATAAACAGATGGCGAATGTCGTCGGCGAAGGAGAAGAAACAGTGTCTGAAACCAAAGAATTTCCCAAAGGCGGATACAAATACATCAAGGGACTGTTTCAATATTCTGCAGGCGTTGCCGCCTTGCCCGGATATCGGATCGAACGGGTTCGATTTGCCAAACCAATGCCCCTGGCTGACGGTTTTAAGGCCATCAAGGCCCATCTCGACAATATTGGAAGGCCGGTTGCAGCCTTCTGTGCCTGCGAACTACGCTCACCGGCTCCATTCGATGATCAGGGGTTTCACGACTTCAATCGCGAATATATCAAGCCGCTGGAAGACTGGGGTATTGTTATCGGAGAAGACAATCCCATCGCCCGCAGTAATGTTTGTCCCAAGGTAAATGCACCGTCTGAACCCGGCTTTTATGCCTTTTCCTATACGGTGCCAGATACGGACAATGAAGGGGACAGCTTTGTAATCGCGGGCAGCGCAGAATCACCCGAAGGCAACAAAAACTATAAAGATGAAACCGTCCGTTACGGCGAACAAACCCCGGACGCCATGCGTGAAAAAGCACAGTTTGTTTTGGCCGAAATGGAGCGCCGCATGACAGCCCTTGGTTTTGGCTGGGCCCAGACATCAGCCGCCCAGATTTACAGTGTCTACGACTTCCATTCATTCTTCGAGCAAGAGCTGGTTGAACGCGGTGCGGCCAATGGTGGCGTCACCTGGCATTATTGCCGGCCCCCGCTTGATGTCCTGGATTACGAAATGGACGTGCGGGGTATCGCAGCAGAATATGTTGTCAATAATGCTGCCGCAGGGGGATATTGAGCCTGCCGTCGACTGATCAATAAACATGTTTCTGTGATAAACAGCGACACGCAAGGATCAAAAGCGGGTGCAAATGTCCAGGACATGCTCAAGCAATTGTTTCTTCCGAACTCATCTGGTCAGGGCCATTTACCTGGACAGTCAATCACGAACGACCAGGACCGAGCAATTTGCATGGCGGACAACTCGTGCAGCGTTGGGACCCAATAAATAGTCTTCCATGGTTGGTCGATGGGAGCCCATAACCACAAGATCTACCGACACTTCGCCGGCAACCCGCAGAATTTCTTCATAGGGTGTCCCGATCCCGACAATGTGCTGAACCGGAATGCCTTCTGGAATATTTGCGGCAGTCCAGGCATGCAGCTTTTCGATGGCCAGGTCCTGGGCCTGTTTCTTGTGGTCCTTTGGAAAGAAGTTACTAACGATACTCATGCCAAAATCAGGAACCACCACCATGACATGGATGGTCGAGCCAAAGGCCTGGGCATATTCGACAGCAGTTGGCAGAGATTTTTGCCAGGTACTGTCATGCTCCAGATCAACGGCGAGAAGGATGTGCTTGTACATGTGTCTGATCTCCGTTCAGGTTGCCGCTGTGACAGTTACGCCAGGAATAACCCTGCGACGACGCTGCATAACAATGATAAAGCCCAGCAACAACAAAGCTGGAAAGAAGATGAGTTGCTTGGGCGGTTGTTCCGCAGGTGCCATGACTGTCAGGATTTTCTGATCAAAGTCCAGTCCGGCTTTTTGGGCCGGGCTATCGAATGCAGCATTGTCAATAGCAACAACACCATCTTCAACAAGCAGTTCCAGACCATAAGCCTCGAGACGGTCGGCACCAGTTGCTTCTTGCCCGACCGTCATCAGGGCCGTGAAGACAATAGGGTCACCCACATCATTTTCACCCTGAACAATAAGGCGGATTTCTGATCCTGGTGTCGCGTTGCCCACAACGTCTGAAATAGTCGTCGGTTTTTCTTCAGTAAAAGGCGCAACAATCATATCCATCCAGAAACCGGGTCTGAATAAGCTGAAAGCAACCAATATCAGGACAACGGATTCCCATAACTTTGATCGCGCCAGAAAATATCCTTGTGTCCCGGCCGTGAACAAAAGTATCGCGGCCGTCGCGACAATGAAGACAATAACACCCTGGACGATGGTCACATCAATCAACAAAAGCTCAGTGTTGAAGATGAACAAAAACGGCAACAAGGCTGTGCGCAGACTGTAGACAAAGGCCACGACACCGGTCCTGATCGGATCACCGCCAGAAACAGCTGCCGCCGCGAAGGAGGCAAGGCCCACAGGCGGCGTCACATCAGCCATGATGCCGAAGTAGAAGACAAACAAATGCACGGCGATCAGGGGAACGATCAGGCCGTTTTGCTGTCCCAGGCTGACAATCACAGGCGCCAACAAGGACGACACAACGATATAGTTCGCCGTTGTCGGCAGCCCCATGCCGAGGATCAAACTGAGGATGGCTGTAAAGATCAGGATCAGCAAAATCTGGCCTTGGGCCAGGAACTCAACCAGTTCAGCCAGCACAAGCCCGACACCTGTTTGCGAAACAGTGCCAACAATGACACCGGCTGCTGCCGTGGCAATGCCGATACCAATCATGTTGCGGGCGCCCGCGATCAGGCCTTCAATCAGTTCTGTAAATCCCTGCTTGATCCGGCCATCCAAAGCTTCCTTGCGGAACATGGCAAAAAATGTGCGCTGGGACAGCAAAATGAAAATCATCAAGGTCACTGCCCAAAATGCAGACAGTTCCGGTGAAAGGCGTTCTACCATCAGGCACCAGATCAGCACCCCGACAGGCAACAGAAAATGCAGCCCGGCCATAACGGTTGGGCCAGGTTCTGGCAGGGCCACAATGGGCGCATTGGGATCATCTACGACCAGATCCGGATAGGCGGCGCACTTCGAAATCAGCCAGACATACACAGCCAGTATGACCGCCGCTGCAATCCACGGCGTGAGCTGGGCACCGGCAATTTCCCGAACGGTGTTGATGACATAGAACGTGCCAAAAGCACCGATCACGATATTGCAAAGAATGATGCCGCCGGTTGAGATCATCTTCTCGCGCGTGCCGGCCTGAGCCTTGGCGCTAATCGTCTTCAGCACGCCAAACTGCAGAAAAGCCAGAGCGAAAATAACGAGGACCCTGTTAAAATTGCTTTCCAGCAAGTTGAAGGCTTCGGACAAATAATAGAGCCCACCCCCCATGGCGATGATCGCGGCAAGGGTGATGCCAAAGGACATCAAAGCCAGTTTTGCCGGCTTGGGTTCTATCGCCCGTGGTAGCCCCTGCATGTTCATCTTCATGGCTTCCAGGTGCACAATATAGACCAGGGCAATGTAGGATATGATCGCCGGAACGAAGGCATGTTTGACGACTTCGAAATAACTGATGTCGACATATTCGACCATCAAAAAGGCAGCAGCGCCCATCACCGGCGGCATAATCTGGCCATTGACTGATGAGGCAACTTCCACCGCACCACTTTTTTCAGCTGAAAAACCAACCCGTTTCATCATCGGGATCGTAAAGGTGCCGGTGGTCACCACGTTGGCAATCGATGAGCCTGAAATCAGACCGGTCATGCCAGAGGCAACCACGGCAGCCTTGGCTGGACCACCACGCATGTGGCCCATCAGCGAAAAGGCGACCTTGATGAAATAGTTGCCGGCACCTGCTTTGTCGAGCAAAGCACCAAACAGCACAAACAAGAAGACCAGGCCGGTGGATACACCAAGGGCAATGCCGAAAACACCTTCCGACGACAACCACTGATGATCTGCGACAGCGCCAAAGCTGGCGCCTTTCCAGGCAAGGATACCCGGCGCGTAGGGCCCTAGAAATGTGTAACCGAGGAAGACAATTGCGACCACCATCAAGGGCGGACCCAAGGCCCGGCGCGTTGCCTCCATCAGCACCACGATGCCTGCACAAGCAACAATAATATCAAGTGTATTTGGATTTCCAGGACGATCCGACAGACGCGTCCCCAGTATATTGTCGATGAAAACACTGTCAAAAACAAACAGATACATCGTCACGCAAATACCGGCAATTGCCAGCAACCAGTCCACCAGGGGAATGCGATTACGCGGTGAGTCCTTGAAGGCCGGATAGGCCAGGAAAGCCAAAAGAAAGGAGAATGCCAAGTGAACCGGGCGGGCTTCCTTGCCGGAAAACACACCGAAATGAAACATGAAGGGCAACGGAGAGGCAATCCATATCTGCCACAGAGACCAGATCAGCGCCGTGGCGGCCATGAATTTGACAATATTGGCATTGTCAGGTGCCCGCCCACCAGTATCGGTCGAGGCAACCAGATCCTCCAGTTCTTCCGAACTGAGCGGTCCGCTTGATTGTTCCGTATTACTCATGAGCCTTATCCCCCCGGTCTCAAATTATCGTCCAATTCATCAAGGAAAACGGGGCGGCATCAACGCCGCCCCGCATAAAGAACCTACATCCAGCCCTTTTCCTTGTAGTACCGAACTGCACCGTCATGCAGCGGTGCAGACAAGTTGTTCACGATCATCTTTTTGGGATCAAGGTGAGCAAATGCCGGGTGCATCTTGCGGAAGCGTTTGATGTTTTCAAACACGGCTTTCACGATTTGATAAACCGTATCCGCATCTGTGGCTGTTGAAGATACAAACGTTGCACCAACACCAAAGGTGGTGACATCCCCGTCTGTGCCCTTGTACATACCACCCGGAATTGTCGCCATGGCGTAGTAGCCATTGTCAGCGGCAAGTTTCTGGATAACCGCGTTGTCAACATTTACGATTACAGCATCACAAGATGTTGTGGCTTCCTTGATGGAGCCGTTCGGGTGACCCACGGTGAAAACCATCGCGTCGATTTTGTTGTCACACAAGGCAGCGGACTGCTCGGATGACTTCAGTTCTGAAGCGAGGGCAAAGTCGGACATTTTCCAGCCCATTTTTTCCATCACAACTTCCATGGTGCCACGCTGGCCAGAACCTGGATTGCCGATGTTGACGCGTTTACCTTTCAGATCATCAAAGCTTTTGATGCCGCTATCTGCGCGGGCAACAACTGTGAAGGGTTCCGGGTGAACCGAGAAAACAGCCCGTAAGGCTTTAAAGGCACCGTCCGGGAACTGCTTGGGTGCCGTTCCGTTATAACCATGATACTGCCAGTCAGACTGGGCGACACCCATGTCGAGATTTTTGGCCCGGATGCCATTGATGTTCTTCGTGGAACCACCGGTCGTGTGCGTACATTTGATGTCGTGCTTTTTTGTACCGCGGTTTACAAGTTTGCAGATCGCGCCACCCACCTGATAATAAACACCTGTCTGACCACCGGTACCAATTGTAATAAACTTTTCAGCCAGCGCTGCAGGTGCCAAGGCCATTACACCCAGTCCCAGCACCGCAGCCAGTGCAGTATTCTTGTTTATTCCTGCCAGTTTCATTTTGTTCCCTCCCTGGGAGTTTCGTGTCGTCTTTGCTTCCTTCAGCCGATCCAAACCTGGCCAAAAATCATAGTTTTAAACCATGATTCGCAACGGCTGGGGCAGGTTGCGACATAAAAACCTGCCTGTTCAAATACTCACTTTATTTACTCAATTACTCTTTGGCCCCGTTCAGGCCGCAACCCCGCTGCCCTGCCAGTCTGTCACCCCTTGCCCAGGGGACAGATCAGCCGTCACCGCTTCAACAGCATCAGCGAGACGGTCGGCAAGGTCTTCAATTTCCACTTTTTCGATGATGAAAGCTGGTGCCAATAAAACGTGGTCGCCAAGCCTGCCATCAATTGTGCCGCCCATGGGATAACACATCAGGCCGCGCTCCATGGCAGCGGCCTTGATTGCAGCATGTATATTCAGGCCAGGATCAAAGGGCGCTTTTGTTTCCCGGTCGGCCACCAGCTCGATCGCCCGGAACAGCCCGCGTCCGCGAATATTGCCAACAAAACGATGATTGCCAAACCGTTCAACCAGGGCCCGGTCCAGATCGTCGCCGCGATCAACCACTGCGGCCAGCAGACTTCGTTCCTCAATCTGTTCCTGCACAGCAAGTGCCGCAGCACAGGCAACCGCATGCCCCATATAGGTGTGGCCGTGCTGGAAAGCACCCGACCCGGATTGCACTGCCTGAAATACGTTGTCGGAAACCAATAATGCACCGATGGGCTGATATCCGGCACCCAGGCCTTTGGCGATGGCAATCATGTCAGGGACCACGCCTTCCTGTTCACAGGCATACATACTGCCGGTGCGCCCCATGCCGCACATGACTTCATCCATGATCAACAACACGCCGTAGCGGTCGCAGATTTCGCGAATGCGTTTGAAATATCCTGGCACAGGCGTGACAGCACCAAGCGTTGCCCCCACAACAGGTTCGACGATAAAGGCCGCGACCGTTTCAGGTCCGCGCGCAAGGATGGCATCCTCCAGTTCGTCGGCCACACGAAGGCCGTAATCAGTTTCAGTTTCCGACACGCGCTGGTCTCGCCAGGCATAACAGGGGGATATATGATCGACGTCCATCAACAGGGGCTCGTACGGCGCCCGGCGGAACTGGTTACCACCTGCCGACAGGGCGCCCAATGTATTGCCGTGATAACTTTGCCGACGGGCAATAAAGTGTTGTTTATTTGGCTGGCCTGCTTCCAGGAAGTACTGACGAGCCAGTTTGATAGCTGCTTCCACAGCTTCCGACCCACCCGACAAAAAGTAAACGTGGTTCAGGTCACCCGGTGCGTTTGAGGTCAATTTGTCCGCCAGTTTTTCCATGACATCGGTGGTGAAAAAACCGCTGTGGGCAAATGGCATGGAATTCATCTGAGTGATCATGGCCTGTCGAACCGCTGCATCAGAATGCCCCAGAGAAGAGACCGCTGCCCCTCCAGACCCATCGAGATATTTCTTGCCGTTTGTGTCCGTGATCCAGATACCATCGCCGCGCGCCGCTACGGGTAAGTCAGCTTTGGTTTGACGATGGAAAACGTGTGTCATCAGAAAGCACCTCCGGCAGCGACTGCCGTGTCATCTGATTCCCAGTAGGTGCCAAACTCCTCAAGATGGCGCTCCGTTCGGGTCAGATGCTCAACAGCGGCATCACCGCCTTCGGCGACCAGATAGGCGACGATAGCTTCCGCCAGTGCCATTGCAGATGCCAGGGACCTGAAAAAGGATGGACTGTCATTGGCGACAACAAAGGTCTGCCTGGCTCCTTCTGCCAGAGGCGACACGGGGCTGTCGGTAATCGCGACGACACTGGCACCAACTGAGGCCGCATATCGGGTTGCCCGCACGGTGCCACGGGTATAGGCGTCAAATCCGATGGCGATCAGAACGTCATCTTTCTGAAGATTTCTCAGATCATCTGCAACCGTCGCCGCAACCCCGTTTACAAGCACGACATTGTCTTGAAACATCCGAAAGGCATAGTGCAAATAATAGGCAACCGGGTAGCATTTGCGCATGCCGACAATGTAAATCCGCCGGGCTGAATCCAGGAGGACCGCCAGGTCGGACAGTTCTTCGGCAGAGGTGGCAGAAAGCGTATTCTGCAAATTCAGATCGCCGGTCTGTAATACCTCCTGCAAAAGACTGCCGGTTTCCGACGCATCCCCCTTAATCTTGCGGGCCTGAAGGTTCCGGGCGCGGTCAGAATAGCGATCACCGTGGGTTCTAAGGCGTTGACGAAATGGTTCGCGGAATTGTGCATAGCCCGAAAAATCCAGTTCCCTGGCCAGACGAACAAAGGTTGAGGGATGAACACCCGCGTGGGCTGCCACCGTGCGCATGGAATTCAGACCGATGTCGTCGGGTGCGTCCAGCACATACCGGGCCGCCAGCCTTAGCTGAGGGCTAAGGCTCGGAAAAACTTCTTCAAGCCTGGCGGTCAAACTCGACGTATCGCTCAAAAATTCCCCCCCCCTCACTTCGCGCCCCACCAGGTGATCCACAATTGACACACAATTGATGCATCGGCCCTGGTTCGAATTGGCGGCAAGCCTACAAGGCAAAATTCAGTCTTGCAACAAATGATTCATTTTACCAAAAAATAGTTCATATGTTTCAAAGCATCAGTTAAATGGCCAAAGACCTTCCTGATCAGTTCAATTGACGTGGTGTCTGGTGCAGCGCCCTGGTTTTTCACCACAAAGCGCACAGCCAGTAGGCCGTGGCACGGGATCAAACGGTCCCGTCAATCGACATATTGTCAGAAATAACGAACAAGACCGATGATTCCGTTGCCGAAACCACCGTTGCAATTGCCCTGGTCCTCATCCGCCAATGATAGACAGGACTATCAAGACCTTGTATCTATTCTAGAATTTTGGTCTTTTTGCAGGAATAACCACAGTACCCGACTTAATAGGATAAAGCCCTGAAGTGATTCATACTTTGAGATTCTCCGACCAAAGAAAGTCTCAAAATATGCAGCAATTACTTGGCAAGGCCTTATCCACACCGTTAGGAGAGCACATCCCCCTTT
>JABIFY010000089.1 GCA_018650465.1 Alphaproteobacteria bacterium | reverse complement strand
TGAAAATCAGCTATCCCAACAACTGTGACCTGAAAAGCCGGACCGAAAAAGAACGGTTGATTGGCGATAAATACCTCAAGAAGTGGGGTCTGCTGAAAGAGATCGAATATGGCCAGCCTACCGACTGATGTATATGTCGCTACCTGCCAGTTGATTGAGACGCCTTCTGCAATGGTGACCATTCAAAACTTGAATGGCTTATTTAACTCGGAGGTTTGTGCTGCACTTACGAAAACCGGCTTACTGGTCGATGCTCCATATCTTCAAGATATTGAAGTCGAGTATGAAGGTGAACTACGCAGCTACCCCGTGGAACGGCACGATGGAAACTGGCGCTATTTCCTGCAGGGGAGCGGTTGGGTTCAGGTGCCCCCTGAGTCTTTGAAGGTTTCCCGAGTCGATATTTCGGCATATCTCAAGGCTATGATGTCGGCGCTTGGTTTTGAGGAGCGAGCAGTTCCTGAGGAAATTAGAGAAAACGGGGTCTGGTATTTGGGCCAGGCCTGGTTGCAGAGCCGAAAGACACACATTGTTTATGTGAGAAGGTTGGGAGATGAAAGAACGATATCGGCTTTGACTGGTTTCTTGGAAGACCGGCACAAGAGTGACCCCGCCTTAATATTGACGACGGGCAAGAATTTACCTGCCTATCTTCAGTTGCCGGGACAAAACCGTATTGTCACTTTGGCTGACGCCATCAATTTTCAATCTGAAAAGCTTACATTCAAGACGGATTACTTGGCCAGAAAAATGGGTGGAAGTGTGAATAATACTGGCTTCAGTGATGGGTTTAGGACGGCCTATATAAACGGTAAAAATTATGAATTCTCGAATTTGCAGGCTCAAATAATCGAGGTGCTGAGCAATGCAGGAAGAGCCATGCACAAGTCTGAGATTATGTCTCAAGTGGAATCTTCACAAGAAGAAGTAATCGGTGTCTTTCGCTCCGGGGGAAAAAAGCATTCAGCATGGGGCGTCGTGATCAAGAACGATAGAAAAGGAAACTACTGGCTCGAACTCTAGACCACCAAAAAAAACAAGACATACGATGATGCCTCGGCTTTTGCCGGGGCATTTTTTTTGTCTTGAGGGCATTTCACACAGATTTTCACACACCTGACACACAGAATCTCACCCCCCTAATTTGCGATATTTCCCGTGTGATTTGGATTGAAACCGAAAGGAGTGCCATCACATGGATAAACCATTCTTAAACCAGATAGACCTCTCCCGGCGTTGGGGGATTTCGCCCCGAACATTGGAGCGTTGGCGTTGGCTTGGCGAAGGCCCCGTCTTCGTCAAACTCGGAGGCCGCGTGGCCTACCGCTTTGAAGATATTGAAGCCTACGAACAAGCTCATATGCGCAACAGCACATCTGACGATGGCCAAGCCGCCATGGGAGGTTTGTCATGAGTAAACTCAGCAAAATTGAGCAGCTTCGCAAAGATGATTACTACTTCAAAAACATACCTGACACCATCCGCATTCCTGCGATTGGCGCAAACCTGGAAGAGGTCGTAAAGCCAACAGAGGGTGCGACGCTCGATGATCTAGCATTTGCCGTTTTGGCATTGCAGGAAAAATCATCTGCACTTTATTCGCTGACTGAATCTGTTCGCAATCTTTATGACCAAGCGCGCAAAAACGGTGCCTTGGGTGCGCAGGTGGCAATTGATTGCCTTCCAGATGCGAAGGGTGGCTCAAAATGAACCTCCCAATTATTTCAGCGGATGAACGCCTTAAAGAAACCCGAGGTATCAAGGGTGTCATTTTCGGAAAATCCGGCATTGGCAAAACTTCGCTGCTCTGGACGCTAAATTCGTCAACCGCGCTGTTCTTTGACTTGGAAGCTGGTGACTTGGCCATCGAAGGCTGGCCCGGTGACACAATTCGCCCACGCACTTGGCAAGAATGCCGTGACTTCGCCGTTTTCATCGGCGGGTCAAATCCGGCCCTGCGTGAAGACCAAGTCTACAGTCAGGCACATTTCGATGCTGTCTGTGAGCAGTTTGGTGATCCGTCAGCCCTCGGCAAGTATGAGACTGTCTTCATTGATAGCATCACGGTCGCCGGTCGTCTTTGCTTCCAGTGGGCAAAAGGCCAGCCACAGGCCTTTTCCGACCGTACCGGCAAACCTGACATGCGCGGTGCTTATGGCCTGCATGGTCAGGAAATGATCGCCTGGCTAACCCACCTTCAACATACCCGGGGCAAGAACATCTGGTTTGTTGGAATCCTCGACGAGAAGCTTGATGACTTCAACCGCAAGGTATTCACCCCGCAGATTGATGGTTCAAAGACCGGCAATGAGCTGCCTGGCATCGTTGATGAAGTCATCTCCATGGCTGAAATCACTGAAGGTGATGGTGAGGCCTATCGGGCGTTTGTCTGTCAAACCCTGAACCCCTACGGCTTTCCGGCAAAAGATCGAAGCGGACGTCTTGATGTGATCGAGGAGCCGCACCTTGGCCGTCTGATGGAAAAAATCAGCGGCCCCGCAAAACCGGCAAACGAAAGGTTGGAGTTCTCAAGGCCACAACCTTCCGCCGCCGATACCCCCACCACCAATGACGATGAAGGAGCACAACAATCATGACCGGTGCATGGAACGATTACAACGATGCAGGCTCTCAAGCCTCTTATGATCTGATCCCCAAGGGCACCATTGTGCCAGTGCGGATGACCATTAAACCGGGTGGCTTTGACGATCCGGCGCAAGGTTGGACCGGCGGTTACGCCACCCACAATGACACCACCGGATCGGTTTATCTGAGTGCCGAGTTTGTCATTACCGAAGGACCGTTTGCCAAACGCAAGGTCTGGAGCCTGATTGGCTTGCTCAGCCTTAAAGGTCCCGAGTGGGGCAGCATGGGTCGGTCATTCGTGCGTGGCATCCTCAATTCATCACGGGGGCTGTCGGACAAGGACAATTCTCCGCAGGCTCAAAATTCACGTCGTATCAACGGATTTGCCGATCTCGATGGCATTGAGTTTCTGGCAAAGATTGATGTGGGCAAGGATGCCAATGGCGATCCCAGGAACGAGATCCACTTTGCGGTTATGCCCAATCACAAAGATTGGGAGACCTATCAGAAAAGTGGTGGTCTGTGGAAACCGGGTGTTGTCACCGCTGGAGTAATTACACCGGCACCGGCAACAACGTCCGGCACTGCGGACACGCAACCGGCCAGCAACCCTAATCGCCCGAATTGGGCGCAATAGGAGGGCGGTAATGTTACTTCGCCCACGCCAGAAAACCTTCGTCGAGCGTAGCGTAAGCGCGCTCGGCGAACACGGCAACACTCTGGCTGTTGCTTCGACCGGATTTGGAAAAACCATCGCGCTTGCGGGAGTTGCTGGCCAATTGCTGGCAGGCAACGATGCCAAAGCCTGTGTGTTGGCCCACCGTGATGAGCTAACGGCTCAGAATGAGTTGAAGTTTTCCAAGGTTAACCCAAACATCAGCACTTCCAAGTTTGATGCCGTGACCAAATCATGGCGCGGGCAGACGACCTTCGCCATGGTGCCAACATTGGCCCGTAAGGCAAACCTGGACGCCATGCCTGTGCTTGATTTGCTGGTGATTGATGAAGCCCATCATGTGGCTGCTGACAGTTACCGGCGTATCATCGATCAAGCCAAGAACAAGAACCCGGACGTTAAGATATTCGGCGTCACGGCGACCCCAAATCGTGGAGATAAGAAAGGCCTGCGCCCGGTCTTTTCCAATGTTTCTGATCAGGTGTTTATCGGCGAGTTGATTGCCTCTGGCCACTTGGTTCCGCCGCGAACCTTTGTGATCGATGTCGGAGCCCAGGAAGCCCTCAAATCCGTGCGCAAGACGGTGGACGACTTCGATATGAAGGCGGTTGACGCCATCATGAACAAGTCTCCCATTACCGATGCTGTTATCCGCCATTGGCGCGAGAAGGCTGGTAATCGTCAAACCGTGGTGTTTTGCTCGACGGTTGATCATGCCCGCAATGTCCGCGATGCCTTTGTTGCTGAAGGTATCAGTGCTGGGATGGTTTATGGTGACATGGGCACGAAGGCACGACGGATTGTGCTTCAGTCCTATGATGAAGGCGACATTCAAGTCCTTGTTAACGTCGCCGTACTCACGGAAGGTTGGGACCACCAGCCAACAAGTTGCATTATTCTGCTTAGGCCATCGTCTTATAAGTCCACCATGATCCAGATGGTCGGGCGTGGTTTGCGCACGGTTGATCCTAGCGAATATCCCGGTGTCGTAAAAACCGACTGCATCGTTTTAGACTTTGGCACGTCAAGCCTGCTGCATGGGTGTCTTGAGCAAGACGTCAATCTGGATGGTAGGACGGGATCAGGTCCTGCTTTGACCAAGGAATGCCCTGAGTGTGAAGCTCATGTGCCTTTGGCGGTGATGGAATGCCCCCTGTGCGGTTACCATTTCTATTCTGATAAAACCGATGACCTGCAGCCAATTTCTGATTTTGTCATGTCAGAGGTCGATCTGCTCAAACGTTCCAGTTTCCAATGGTGCGATCTGTTTGGTGACGACGCAGCCCTTATTGCCAGCGGCTTCAATGCCTGGGGCGGTATCTTCTTTCTGCAGGGGCGTTGGCATAGTCTTGGTGGCGGCAAGAATTTACGTCCCCGCCTTCTTGCAATGGGTGAGCGCACGGTATGTTTGGCAGCAGCCGATGACTGGCTCAATGAGAATGAGACAGATGAAAGCGCTCACAAAACCCGTTCATGGCTAAGCCAATCAGCAACAGACAGGCAGCTTCAATTCTTGCCCGCCGAATACCGCCAGGACTTCGGTCTGACCCGGTATCAAGCCTCTGCGCTATTAGCCTTCACCTTCAATAAGTCTGCGATCACACAACTGGTGACAACAGCCTCTGATAGTGACCGGAGGGCGGCATGATCCATGGCACACATATCCAAAAATGCAGCCCTACGGCAGCGGTTATGGCATCCGCGAGGAACGCTCTGTTCCGTCTGTCGGCGACCAACTCGTGGTTTTGGTTGGTTCGACCGCCGGTCTTCGAAGCGTCCTCGACGCATGCTTTGGTTCTGTTCCATGGCTTGTCAGGGTTACTGGTCTCGATTGGCGAAGGAGGGATTGGGCATGGTTGACCTGACCGAGCAAGAACAAGCCGCCATTCGCTACGCCATGAAAATGGCATCGGAGATCATGGAAGAGATCGGCTGGCAGACCCGCTTGATTGACCTGTCTGAAGCGCAGGTCCTCACCCTCATTGAAGTTGCTGTTGGTGGCTTCCAGGACGCCATGCTGGCAACGGCCAAGGCCGATGACACGGAGATCCCATTCTGATGCTTGATTACAATTCTTCGGCCAACTTTGCCGACCAAATAAACAGCTTCATCGACGAAGCCCTGGTGGTGGAAAATCAGGCTCAGCCGTCCCGCAAATATCTGGGTGGATCGCGGCTTGGTGTCGGCTGCGACCGTGCCCTGCAATTTGAATACGCTCAGGCCCCCAAAGACGATGGGCGGGATTTTAAAGGACAGACCCTGCGCATCTTTGCCGCTGGTCACCTGTTTGAGGACATGGCCATCCGCTGGCTGCATATGGCCGGGTTCGATCTTTACACCACCAAAGGCAATAAGCCGGGTGGTGAGCAATTTGGCTTCTCGGTGGCGGATGGTCGTATTCGCGGACATGTGGACGGCATCATCAATGCAGGTCCTGTGCTGACGGGTTTCCCAGCACTTTGGGAATGCAAATCCATGAACGCCAAGTCCTGGAAGGATACGGTGAAGAAAGGGTTAGCTGTCTCCAAGCCGGTCTATGCGGCTCAGGTTTCCGTCTACCAGGCTTATATGGAAGCGACGGTACCCGGCATCTCCCAGAACCCGGCCCTATTCACTGCCATCAATAAAGACACATCGGAAGTCTATCACGAGCAGGTCCCGTTCGATGGCGGGTTAGCCCAGAAGATGAGCGACAAGGGCGTTCGCGTCATTCAGGCGACCGAGGCCGGTGAACTGCTTCCTCGTATTGCCCAGTCAGCTGATTTTTTCGAGTGCAAATTCTGTGATTGGTCAGATCGGTGCTGGAGATCGGACGTATGAGTGGTGACGTGGTGAAACTCAGCGATTGGTGCGATTTTAATTCAGCAGCCCCGCAAAGACAGGATGATGATCGGCAATCAGAGACGAGTGTCGATGACCTCAAATCTTGCCTTCTCGGCAATTTGCGAGGGGTATTGTCCTACCTGTTTCCCGCCGGGGTGTTCCGTCATGGCAAGTTTCTGGTTGGTGATGTTCAGGGCAACAAGGGCGAAAGCCTGACTGTTGAGCTGACCGGCAACAAAGCCGGAATGTGGCATGATTTTGCCACCAAGGACGGCGGCGACATTGTCAGCCTGTGGGCGGTGGCAACGGGCCGCAACACTCAGTCGGATTTTCCATCGTTGCTTGATGACATCAGGCATTGGTTTGGTGAACCTGGAAAAGAAAGCACTCATGTTCAATCTGAGATAACAGCACCCGTAGATGAACTGGGCCCGGTAACGGCTAAGTGGGATTACCACGGTGGTGATGGCACGTTGCTGGCCTGCGTCTATCGATACGATCCGCCCGACGGCAAACAGTTTAGGCCGTGGGATGTGCTTGCCCGGAAGATGAAGGCTCCTAACCCGCGCCCGCTCTACAACCAACCTGCCATAAGATCGGCGGAAGAAGTAATCCTGGTAGAAGGTGAGAAGGCTGCTGAGGCTCTCATCAAGCAAGGCATATGTACCACCACAGCCATGAACGGTGCCAGTGCGCCGGTTGAAAAAACCAATTGGTCACCGCTTGCTGCTAAGCGCGTATTGATCTGGCCCGACAAGGACGCAGCCGGATGGCAGTACGCCGAAGGTGCTGCAAAGGCAGTGCTAAATGCCGGAGCCGTCTCAGTTTCCATTCTTATGCCGCCGGATGATAAGCCGGACAAATGGGATGCAGCCGATGCTGTTGTTGACGACATGGATGTTGCTACATTCATTGCGAACGCGCCCCGTCAGTCCATTGCTGCCCCACAGTCAAATGCCCGTGCTTTCAGTCTAGGCCATATGCTCAGCGACACCTCTCCCATGCCAGAAGACATTATCGCTCCGCGTGTCCTGACGCCGTCAGGGATGCTGGTGTTTGGCGGCGCACCCAAGGTTGGCAAGAGCGACTTCTTGCTCAGCTGGTTGGTCCACATGGCAGCTGGTGTTGAGTTTCTATCTTTCAAGCCTTCAAGCCCATTGCGGGTGTTCTATCTGCAAGCAGAAATCCAATACCATTACCTGCGTGAACGCATTCGCCAGATAAATTTGCCGCCCGAGGTTATCACTGACGCACACGAAAATCTGGTGATCACGCCACAGCTTAAACTGATCTTGAACGAAGCAGGCCTTGCTACGGTCACGGCTCTTATCGCCAAGCACTTTCCAGACGGCCTCGACATCATCGTCATTGATCCCATCCGCAACGTCTTTGACGGCGGCGAGGCCGGGGCCAGTGAGAATGATAACAACGCCATGCTGTTCTTCCTGCGTGACCGGGTCGAAGAGCTGCGAGATTCTGTTGATCCCAACGCAGGCATCATCCTGGTTCACCACACCAAGAAGCTATCCAAGAAGCAGGTGGATGAAGATCCGTTCCAGGCATTATCCGGGGCCGGTTCACTGCGGGGGTATTACAGCTCAGGCATGATCCTGTTTCGCCCGGACGAGGCTCAACCAGAACGCCGTCTGATCACCGAGCTTCGCAATGGCCCAGCCTTGGCAGCAAAAATTGTCGACAAACATGAAGGCCAATGGATTGAGATTGATCCATCATCGGAGCGTTTGGTTCGTCAGGAATATGGTGAAAAGCTGGATGCTGAACGCCTGCGCAAGCGCGATGTGATCCTAAACACCCTGTTCGAGGAAGCCAGGTTAGGTAACGTTTATACCTCTATTCAGTTTGCAGAGGCTTTTGAAGGGAAGGTTGGCTTGGGTGGGAGAAGCACCATAGCTGAGCGCATCAGCGTGCTTGCCACCAAGGGGCACATCAAGTTTTTCAAGAATCCAGAACAGCATGATTTGCCGCCATTACGGCGATCAAAGTTTGGTTATCTGTGCGTTGAAACCATGCACCTTGGTCTTCCTGAAGATGTCGTTGATGCCGAGACCGGAGAGGTTGCAGAGGTCGTTCATCCCCTCCTGCCAACACACTTTAAATGCCGCCATACCGGTGTCGCCCTCGAGGTCGAAAACCCGAATATCTGGGTCTACCCGGATGTGGAGGAGGATCAATGATGGGCTCAATCATCCTCAATTGTAGAATCCAGAGCGGCTGGATTCTGGATTCTAGCTGGACGCTAATTTTAAGCAAATTCAGTGGGTTATGCATGGTTTCAGAATCCAGCTGGATTCTAGATTTGGATTCTTGGATTCTGGCCATACCCCCATATTTTCTGAGGTGTTCAGCCTCCATTCTAGAATCCAGTCTTTCTCCTACCCTTACAGGGGTATCGGGTAGTGGCCACCGCTTTCGCTTGGCCACACCCTCTTGGCCGATGTCGTCGGCACCATCAATCAACCAATCCAAAAAACCGGGTGGCGATGCATCCGACCAAGAACGTCATCGCCACCCTCACCACACCGCAACCCAAGGAGAAGCGATATGGATAAATCCAGTTTGACCAAACCAGAACCGGACGCAATGGCCATGACGGTCCTAGCCCTTGATCTTGGCACCAAGACCGGATGGGCTCTGCATGGCCAGGACCAGTCTATCACCAGTGGCACGGTCGAATTTAAAAACGACCGGTGGCAGGGTGGCGGCATGCGCTTCCTGCGGTTCAAGCAATGGCTGACCGAGGTCAAGCAAATGGCCGATGGTTTGGATGCAGTGTTCGTTGAGGAAGTTCGCCGTCACATCGGTGTTGATGCCGCCCACGCCTACGGTGGCTTTCTCGCCCACGTCACAGCTTGGTGTGAACATCACCAAATCCCTTACGAGGCTGTCCCCGTCGGCACCATCAAACGCCACGCCACCGGCAAGGGCAACGCCAACAAGGACGCCATGGTCGCTGCCATGTGTGCCCGTGGGTTCAATCCCGCCGATGACAACGAGGCCGATGCCTTGGCTCTGCTGGGTTGGGCACAGGATCACCGCATGGGAGGTGCGCCATGAAGTGGCATCCACGAGAGTTTGGCGGTACACGTCGCAATCCCGATCAGGTCAAAAAGGATGGCTGGCAAGACCAGGGCATGTTGGCCGTGTCGGTTGAAGATGACCGGCTGACCTGGCCGGAGAAAGAACTAATCCGCCAACTGGGTGAGAAGCTCTATGGCAAGCGAAAGGAAGAAGCACATGGGCAATAATCACTGGACGGCACCGCTGGTGGAAGAACGCTTGGTTGAGGCCGCTGGTGTCTTGAAGCGGCTGCCTGAAGAAAGGGTGCAGGGGTATTTCTCAGCATGGCCAGATGTGGTCCATGATCTCAATGAGTCCTTTGGTTGGCATGATCCGGTGTTGCGCAGGCCTTGGCCCTCGCCGGGCTCCATTGACCGCATGGATGAGACAATGCAGTGGTTGCAGTGGTTAGATCCTGATGTGGCGAAGATCTGTTGGTTCAGAGCGGCAGGAAAACGGTGGAAAACCATCTGTTGGAAAGTCGGATTGCAACGAACAGCGGTCAACCAACGCTATCTTTTTGGTCATTGTGTCATAGCCTGGAGGCTTAACGGTCATAGGCTGCCAAGTAATCGTTCGCGCCGTGACGTGATTGCGATGGTCCAATCGGCGAAGCCGTAAGTAGTGGATAAAAAGGTGTTCGGCGAACACTTTTCGCGCGGACAAAACCGGCTAAAAGGGGTATGTTTTTAGCTAACCTCAGGAGAGTTGGGCACGGGCGTTATTGCAGCACTGGACCGCTTTTCCTTGGAGGCATTTAATTTGTTATTTGAAGGTTTGTTTTGATCATGCCAATTGGGTTGTCCCGTTCAATTTTGACGTTTGCACTGGCTGTCACTGTGGTGGCTGTTGCGTCGATCAGTGCCAAGGCTGACGTTGTTGGTCCGGCCAGGGTCGTTGACGGGGACACGCTAGAAATCACCGGCACAAAGATCCGGATGCATGGCATCGATGCGCCTGAGAGCAAGCAAAGCTGTCTGGCAAATGGCAAAACCTATCGATGTGGTATGAAGGCTACGGAAGCTCTGAGCCAATTGATCGGTTCTTCCTCGGTTCGCTGTGAGGAGAAGGATCAGGATCGCTACGGTCGTGTGGTCGCAGAGTGTTTTGTTGGTCAGGTTAATCTCAATGCATCTCTTGTCAGCCAAGGCTGGGCGTTGGCCTACCGTCGTTATTCGATGGATTACGTTGGCGAGGAGACAGATGCTAACACCAAAAAACATGGGCTTTGGGCGGGAACGTTCACAGCTCCTTGGGATTGGCGTAGAGGCAAGAGGCTTGCCGCCTTTCAACAACCGTCCACGTCTGTGAATGGCTGTGCGATCAAAGGCAACGTCAGCAGCAAAGGCTCAAAGATATTCCATGTGCCTGGCGGACGTTATTACGAACAAACACGCATTGACGAGGCCAAGGGCGAACGCTGGTTCTGCTCTGAAGCTGAGGCGAAAGTTGCTGGTTGGCGGCGATCAAAGCAATAAATGGGTCCTTCCTGGCCGATTTCCTATGCTGGGGGGCTCAGTCCGACAGTTTCCCAGTGACGTCCTGAAAAACACCATTTCGTTTCGTTTCAAATATCGCCCGAACCTGCTGAATCGCGGGCAGGAAGTGGCTTGAGCTGATTTTAGAAAAGTTGGTGGAAACGAAATGGAACGCTGGGTCGTTTCGTTCCAAAGCGAAATGCGCTCCAAATTGATTAACTTTTGAAGAGAACACATTGAACGCTCAAATCATCAACATCGGTGACAAGGTCGAGATGATCGCCACTGGCGAACTCTCCTGCCACCCGGATAATCCGCGCCGGGGAAACGTCGATGAAATCAGGTCCAGCATTCGGAGCAATGGATTTTACGGAGCGCTGGTCGTTCACAGATCAACGGGTCACATCCTTGCGGGCAACCACCGTTTCATGGCGGCCCAAGCGGAAGGGTTGGACAAGGTCCCGGTCATCTACGTGGATGCCAGCGATGATGATGCCAAAGCCATTCTGGTCGGAGACAACCGCCTTTCGGATTTAGCGGAAAATGATCCGGAACTTCTCGTCGCCTTGTTGCAAGCCATTCAATCTCGCGAACAAGGCCTGACCGGAACCGGTTATTCTGATGACGACCTTGCTGCACTATTGGCAGCCGGTATGGATGATGGAGAGGCGCTGGAGGGGGAAGACGATGTTCCCGATACGCCGGAAGATCCAATTTCCCGCCCCGGTGATTTGTGGGTTCTTGGTAACCACCGTTTAATTTGCGGTGATGCGACAATTGCCACCGACGTGGAGCGATTACTGGAAACGGTCAAACCGCTCCTCATGGTCACAGACCCGCCTTACGGTGTCGAATATGACCCGTCATGGCGCAACAAGGCTGGTGCTGCGGGAACCAAGAGAACTGGTAAAGTTTTAAACGATGATCGTGCCGATTGGCGTGAAGCCTGGGCTTTGTTCCCGGGTGACGTTGCGTATGTCTGGCACGGTGCATTGCATGCGGCGACTGTCGCTGAGAGCCTTGAGGAATCGGGCTTTAAAGTCCGCTCGCAGATCATCTGGGCCAAGGAAAGATTGGTTTTGAGTCGTGGTGATTACCACTGGCAACATGAACCCTGCTGGTATGCGGTCAAAAAAACAGGCAAGGGTCACTGGGCTGGTGATCGTAAGCAGACAACGCTCTGGCAGATATCCAGCCGGGATCAGGACGCAAAAACTGTTCATGGAACCCAAAAACCTGTCGAATGTATGCGCCGCCCCATTTTAAACAATTCAAGTCCCGGTCAAGCTGTCTACGAACCCTTCATGGGATCTGGCACCACGTTGATCGCCGCTGAAAGTACGGGTCGCGTTTGCTATGGCTCTGAACTGAGCCCGGCCTATGTGGACGTGGCAGTTTTACGTTGGCAAAAAATTACAGGAGGAAAAGCAATGCTGAATGGCGATGGCCGTTCGTTTGATGAGATCAAGGAAGGGAAGGCCGCAGCATGAGACAGTCAAGACGGATGTCATTATTGGAATCATTGATCAATGTGGCCGTTGGATACGGCGTCGCCGTATTAGCCCAGGTTATGATTTTTCCCCTGTTCGGCCTTGAGGTTGCGCTGTCTGACAATCTTGCTATCGGCGCGATCTTCACAGCCATATCGATTGTGCGCAGCTATACCCTGCGCCGGGTGTTTGAAGAAATTCGGGTTCGCAGGGTCTGGGCCTGACATTAAGCCCGGTCACATCATTATATGTCTGACAATACCCAGCCCATCTCGGTGATTACGAGCTTGCTCGACCTATCCGAAAGACGGGTGCAACAGCTATCGCGGGCAGGGGTTATTCCGAAAGCAGCGCGAGGCCGGTACGAGCTGATTGGATCGGTCCGTGGCTACATTCGACATTTGCGCGACATCAATATTAAAAGCGAGACGGGGACCGTTGATTACGGCACCGAGCGCGCAAGGTTGGTTAAAGCCAAGGCTGATTTAGCCGAAATGGAAGCCTCACAAATGCGGGGAGACCTGCTTCTCGCACCTGACGTAACGGCGGCCTGGACGGAGATCGTGGCGCTGATGCGAGCGCGGCTGCTGGTGCTGCCTGATAAAATCGCGCCGGTGGTTCATGAAACGACAAGCCTCAACGAAACAAGGGACGTCCTCAAAAAGGCGGTCTACGAAATCCTCACGGAAATCGCCGCCACAGACGTTGAAATCTTGCCTCACACTGATGGGAACACCAGCGTTGAGGAAGGCGGTGAAAAACGCCTGCAAAGTGGCGGCACCACCGCCGGACCTGACGATCAGCCAGTGGGCGGATCAAAATCGTAGACTGAGCTCTGAAGCGAGTGCCGAGCCCGGTCAATGGATGACGGATCGCGCTGAATATCAGCGCGGCATCATGGAAGCTATTTCTGATCCCTCGGTGGAAACCGTGGTGGTCAAGACATCTGCACAGGTCGGTAAAACCGAGTGCATCCTAAATGCGGTTGGCTATTACGTTGATCAGGATCCATCGCCGATCATGGTGGTGATGCCGACGGAACGAGACGCAGAGACATGGTCAAAGGACCGTTTTGCCCCAATGGCGCGCGATACGCCGTGCCTGCGCGGCAAACTGTCTGATCCTAAATCGCGGGATGGATCGAACAAGATCCTGCATAAGAAATTTGGTGGCGGTCACCTGACTATCGTCGGTGCCAATGCACCATCGGGTTTGGCCATGCGCCCGATCCGCATTTTGCTTTGTGATGAGGTGGATCGGTATCCGGCCAGCGCTGGTGCCGAAGGTGACCCGGTCAATTTGGCCAAAAAAAGAACCGTCACCTTCTGGAACAGAAAGATGGTTATGGTCTCGACCCCGACCATCAAAGGAGTGAGCCGAATTGATGCGGCCTGGGAAGAAAGTGACAAACGCCGGTATTGGGTGCCGTGCCCCGATTGTGGGGAACATCAGATCCTGCGCTGGGAGCAAGTCCGCTGGGATAAAGACGCGACAGGAAAACATCTGCCCGAGAGCGCCCATTATGTTTGCGAACAATGCGGCACACTTTGGAAAGACGCCAAACGCGGTGGGGCCATCCGTCTCGGCGAATGGAGAGCGGAAAAACCTTTTGCCAAGATTGCCGGGTTTCATCTGAACGAGATTTACTCACCATGGGTCAAGCTGGAAGAGATGGTTCGCACCTTTCTTTCCGCCAAGGAACACGGTGAGGAAGCCATGAAGACATTTATCAACACGTCGTTGGGGGAAGTCTTCGAAATCCGGGGCGAGGCTCCGGAATGGGAGCGCATTTACAATCGCCGTGAGGAATATCCTATCGGCGTGGTGCCGGAAGGTGGGCTGTTTTTGACAGCTGGTGCCGATGTGCAGCGTGATCGCATTGAGGTCGAGGTGATTGCCTGGGGCCGTAAACGGGAAAGCTGGTCGTTAGATTACCGGGTTCTCCATGGTGATACGGCCAAGACGGGTGTTTGGAACAAATTGAGCGCCATGCTGGAAGAACGGTTTCCCCATACGGAAACCGGCGCTGGCATGATGATTGATCGTATGGCCGTTGATTCTGGCTATGCCACCCAGCAAGTTTATGCCTGGTCGCGGACGGCTCCATTGGGGCGCGTCATGCCCATCAAGGGCGTTGATAAAAGCCGTTTCCCCATACAGGGGCCCAGTGATGTCGAAGTAAAGATCGGCAAGCGAAAACGCAAACGTGGAGCCAAGCTGTGGACGGTCTGTGGACCGGTGTTTAAAGCAGAGCTCTATGGTGATCTGCGTAAGGACCCGCCTGAAGAGGAAGAAGAGTTTCCGCCGGGATACTGCCATTTTCCACAGTATGACCCGGAATATTTTAAGCAATTGACCGCCGAGCAGGCTGTCACCCGGGTCAAGAAAAACGGGTTTGCTGTTATCGAATGGCAAAAAACCCGTGAGCGTAACGAGGCGCTGGATTGTCGGGTCTATGCCCGAGCTGCTGCTGAATATGATCTGGTGCGTCTAACCGAGCGTGTTGCCCGTAACAAGGAACGAAAGCTCGAGGAAAACGCCAAGGAAAATAACAAGGACGGCTTGGCCAAAACGAAACGATCTCTGTCCTTGCCGGAGACGGAAGCCGACACATCATCGCGTTGGGCAGATCCTATTTTGTCCGATGATCCCTGGCTCTAAACAGGCTTTAGATAATGACTGAATTAACAACATTGGAAACCCGGCTTACGGAAGCCGAGGCTGCTCTGCATGTGCTTGCCACGGGCGGTCAACGCCAAGTCGTCGATATCGGCACCGGAGGCCGCGTTGCCTATACGGCGGCCAATGTTGCTGAGATGCGACTTTATATCGCCGGTCTCAAAAACCAGATCGCCAAACTTAAGGGTCTGTCCAAGCGGGCTCCTATCTACGTGGAATTTTAAATGCTCCAACGATTGCGTTCCTTCATCTCGCGGCCAAAGGCTCATGCGGGAGCCCATCATGGTGCCTCGACCACGGACCGGGAGACTGCCTCCTGGCTGCCATCATTTGGATCGGCGGATGCGGACCTGCTGGATGATTTGCCCATGCTGCGGGCGCGCAATCGTGATTTGGCAATTAATAATGGCATTGCTTCGGGTGCAATCCAAACCATCACCGACAATGTGGTCGGCACGGGATTTAGATTATCGGCCAAGCCGGATTATCGGGCGCTGGGTCGTGACAAAGTTTGGGCTGACGAATGGAGCAACCAGATTGAAGCCCTGTGGCGAACCTGGGCGGATGGAACCGATTGTGATGCCGGGCGAACGTTGAATTTTGCCGGTCTCACCCAGTTGGTGTTCCGTTCTGGATTGTTGAACGGTGAAGCCATGGCTCTTCCCTTGTGGTTGCCTGGTGACGGACCGTTCGCTACCCGCATTCAGATAATTGAGGCCGACCGACTGTCAACGCCACCGCATAAAAGTGATGGCAAAGGAATGCGCGCCGGTATCGAAGTTAATGCCTACGGTGCGCCGCAGGCTTATTGGATCAAGAAAACCCATCCTGGTGATCATTTTGCCTGGGCGGCCACTGCCGAAGATTGGCAGCGCGTGCCTGCCTTTACGCGGTGGGGTCGCCATCGGGTTATTCATGTCCATGATAAGGAACGTACCGGACAGACCCGGGGAAAGCCTCTGTTCTCTGCAGTGATGAAGCAGTTTCGCATGCTGGATAAATACCAAAGCAGCGAACTGCAGGCTGCTGTTATTAACGCCATGATTGCGGCCTTCATTGAAACGCCCATGGATCAGGACAGCATTGTCGAGATGTTCGGTGGTGACGCCGATCAATATATGCAGGACCGCAACGCCTATATCAAAAACCGTGTCCGTCTCAAAGGTGGAGCGGTTATGCCGTTGTTTCCGGGAGACAAACTGTCGTCATTTGCGCCGTCGCGTCCGGCAGATGGTTTCGCGCCTTTTGTTGAGGCCATGTCCCGTCATGTGGCGGCGGCGTTGCATATGCCCTACGAGCTTTTGCTCAAAGATTTTAGCAAGACCAATTACTCCAGTGCCAGGGCGGCATTATTGGAAGCCTGGCGGTTTTTCAATGGCCGTCGGCAATGGCTGTCAGCCCATTGGACACAACCTGTTTATGAACTCTGGCTCGAAGAAGTCATCGAGGCCGGGTTGATCGAAGCCCCTGATTTTTACGAACATCGCCGAGCTTATGCCCGATCCCGTTGGATTGGGCCAGGTCGGGGGTGGGTGGATCCGGTCAAAGAAGCAAAGGCTGCTCAGACCCGCATGGATATCGGAGTTTCGACCCTCGAAAACGAATGCGCCGAGCAAGGTCTCGACTGGGAAGAAGTTCTGGAACAGCGGGCGCGGGAGCGTGAACGCATGACCGAGCTTGGCTTATTGGGTGCGGCAGATGTTGTATCCGGGCAACCGTTTGTGGAGGAAGCACCCGATCAAGAATTAGGTCACGTTAAGGAAGCAAAATCATGAAGTATCCCCGTCTGTGGTCACGCCTCTATAACACGCCGCTGGCCATCGGGTTCGATAAGCTGAGGGTGATCGAAGGTGTTTTTCGCAAGCATCTTGATGAGCCGCTGGCAGCATTAAACCGACCAGATAGCAACGGGCGTTCGTCCTATTCCGTCTCAGGTGGTGGTGTTGCCGTTATTCCTGTGCAGGGCACTTTGGTACAGCGTTCCAGTGGTTTGGATGCGGAAAGTGGGTTGACCAGTTACGCCTCTATCGGCGCACAAATTCGTGAGGCCATGGCTGACACTCAAGTCCGTGCCGTACTCATGGAAATAGATAGTCCCGGCGGTGAAGTCGCGGGGTTGTTTGATTTGGTGGATACCATTTATCAGGCCCGGAGCATTAGACCGGTCTGGGCCATCGCCAACGAAAACGCCTATTCGGCGGCTTATGCCATTGCCAGTGCTGCGGAACGGCTCACGCTGCCACGCTCCGCCGGTGTTGGTTCTATTGGCGTGGTTGCCATGCACATGGATCAGAGCGCCAAGGATGCCAAGCAGGGGTATGTCTACACACCGGTGTTTGCCGGGGATCGCAAAATTGATGGCAGCGAGCATTTTCCGCTGACAGCTGAAGCCAAGTTCTCCCTCCAAGCGGAAGTGGACCGGCTTTATGACCTGTTTGTCTCCACGGTGGCCCGCAATCGAAACATTGATGCAAGTGTCGTCCGCGCCACTGAAGCTGGGTGGCTTAACCCGCAAGAGGCCGTGGCTTCTGGCTTTGTCGACGGCATTGCGACCTTCGCTGAAACCTTATCAGAACTGGAACGACGGGCGGCCCCGTCGGTAACAACAACGGGTGTGCGGGCCGCTGCGCATCGTGCATCACAGACAAGGAATCCAAAAATGGATAACGCACAAGAGGCGGATATGAATGCCGTCCAGGAAATTACCGGCGCTACCGAGCCGGAAAATACATCTATCAATACTGCGGTCAATACGGAAGCGTTGAAGGTGGAAGGCCACAGTGATGGTCGGACGGCGGAGCGCAAACGCATTGCCGCCATTCTGGGAGCTTCCGAGGCAGAAGGCCGTGCCGATTTGGCCCGGTCTCTCGCCACAGAAACCGACCTGGACGCGACAAGTGCCATCAAGGTTCTGTCCTCAGCACCTGAACAGCCGAAAACTGGTGGCCTGCTGAATGCTGCCATGGCCAATGTCGACAATCCGGTTGTTGGTGCCGATGCCCCGGAAGATGAAGAAGACACTGCCGTCGCGGCCATGACGGCCCGGGCACTTTCGACCCTCGGTCACAAACCCACACCTAATCAAGGAGCCTGATCATGGCGCTACGCGATCCCAATTTTGGCAATGTGGATGCCTTTACTCAAGAGGACCTCATTGCCGGTGACTTTCCCCGTCACACCGATACCGTGATCATCGCCGCCGGTGAAAATTTGACCATGGGGTCTGTGTTGGGTGAGGTCACCGCCGATAATACCTTCAAGCTTTCGCTCGCCGCAGCTGTTGATGGGTCGGAAGGCCCTGTCGCCATTTTGCAAAACGATGTGGACGCCAGTGGCGGAGCCCTCAAGGCCGCTGTCTGGTTTGCCGGTTGCTTTAACGAGGACGCTCTCGTCTTCGGCACCGGTCATGACAAATCCACCACCAAGCCGGGGTTTCGCTCCCGGAGTATTTTTCTCAAACCTGTTGTGGGAGCTTAAATTATGCCAATCAACGCTTATGATACCGGTCGTCTGGAGCGCGTCATCGAAGGCATTGTCGCCTCCAACGCCGAGCCGGTCCAGTTCCTGGCCCGAACCTTCTTCTCGACAGTTTCGCGATCTGACACGGAGGAGATTTTCTTCGACGTGGTCGATGGCAAGCCGCGCATTACACCCTTTGTCTCTCCTTTGGTTGAAGGCAAGGTGGTGGCGAACCGTGGTTACGAGACCAAGAGTTTTAAACCCGCCTATCTCAAGGAAAAACGGGTGGTCCGGCCACAGCAAGGTCTTAAACGCCGTCCGGGTGAGGCATTCTTAGGCGGCATGTCTCCTGAAAGCCGCATTCAGGCCGCCGTCGCCGATAACCTGGCCGATATGCTCAAGATGCTGAACCGTCGCTTTGAAGTGATGGCGACCGAGGTGCTTTTGACAGGCAAACAAGTGGTTGCAGGTGAAGGCTACGCCACTCAGGTGGTGGATTTTCAGCGCGACGCGACCCATACGGTGGCGCTCACCGGCACGTCTCGCTGGGGTCAGGCCGGTATCAGCCCTCTGGCTGATTTGCGTTCCTGGGCGATTACGGTGCGGGGAAATTCCGGCCTCAGCCCGCGCACGGTGATTATGGAAGACAGCGCCTTTGAGGAATTCCTCAAGGACCCGGAAGTGAAGGCCCTGTTCGATGTCAGGCGCGGCACCTCTATCAGTCTGTCGCTTGATCCTATCGTCGCGGATGAAAAATCTGTGTTTCGCGGTAACATCGGCAGCTTCGATATCTGGACCTACAACGATGTTTATGTGGATGACGACGGTGTGGACCAGACGCTGCTTCCCACCGGCACGGTGTTGCTGGTAGCACGAACGGGATTGGAAGGTGTTCGTCACCACGGGGCCATTCTTGATGAAGCCGCAGGCATTCGTCCGTTGGAATATTTTGTTAAATCCTGGTCGGAAAACGATCCGCCGGTGCGCTACATGCTCCTGCAGTCTTCGGCTTTGGTGGTGCCTTACCGGGCCAATGCCAGTTTTTGTGCAACCGTATTGTAAGGGGGATAGCCATGAAGCTTAAAGCAAACGTTATGGTCGTCGCCGGTAAGAAAACCCATTCTCCTGGCGATACGTTCGATATCAACGAAGACGAGGGACGCAGGCTTGTTGAGCGAAAGCTGGCAAGTCTGGTCACAGAACAACCAGCAAAGAAGGGCGGTAAGGCCAAGTCTGAACCTGATACGCCCAGTGAAGATGAATGACCTTCGCTTCCCTGGCATCGGAGGTACTCGACGTCACATTTGATGAATTTGGTGTTGATGCACTGTATTCCCCGCAAGGGGGAGCTGCTGTGAACATTCGGGTGATCGCCATGCGTCCTGACGAGATTACCGGTTTTGGCGAAACCCGGGTCCACACGGAAACGGCCCTGTTTGAGGTTCGTGTGTCGGAATTAGCCGAACCACGTCCTGATGATCTGCTCACCATTGATGGTGCTGACTACGTTATTCAGGGAGAACCTGAACGGCGTGATCCGCATCGTTTGTTCTGGACACTGGACACAAGACCCGCATGAAGCTTGGTGCCGCCATCGTTGGTTCCCTCATGGCCGATATGCAGGCTGAGACAAAGCGCATTGAGCGCGGTGTTGCTGCTGGCATAAAGGAGGCCGGTGCAGGGCTTAAAGGCGGTCTGCGCAAACAGGTGGTTGCTGCCGGTTTAGGGCTCAGGTTGGCGAGAACATGGCGGAGCCGTGCTTATCACAACAAGGGACATGATGCTGCCACACTGGTTTCGTCCAAGGCTCCACAGATCATTCGCACCTTTGATGAAGGGGCTGTGATTCGGAGCAAGTCGGGCCTTTGGCTGGCCATTCCGACACCGGCAGCACCCAAACGAGGTGTTGGCGGAAAGCGGATCAATCCGGGTAATTTCCCGGAGCACCGATTTGGGCCATTGCGGTTTGTCTATCGTCGTGGTCGTCCGTCACTTCTGGTGGTGGATGGCGTTCGTATCAATAAATCCGGACGGGTTGGTCGTCGTGCCAAGGGTGGCGTGTTCACCAAAACCGGACGGATGAAACAGGGTATCACAACCGTGGTCATGTTCATCATGGTGCCGCAGGTGAAAATTAAGAAACGCCTGGATGTGGTGCGGGAAGCCAAACGTTGGGAGAGGAAATTGCCGGGATTAATTGGTCGCGGAATGAGACAATTAGACGGATTTCAACGGTAAAAACAGCCGGTTTGTTGCTGTGTCCAATTTAGAAAATCCGAAACCTTGGTAAAACGCTTCAGCATCCGTATTCAATGCATCGACGACCATGGCGTAAACAGCGATCTCATCACTGAGCGCTAAGGTGCGCTTGATAGCGTCAGCAAGAAGGACTTTCCCGAGCCCGACTCCTTGGGACTTTGTGCTGACTGCCAGCCGACCAATTAATGCAGCTGGAAGAGGGTGCTTGGGGAGCTTTTTGACAAGGTCACTTGGTAAAGAAGAAAGATCAATCGAAAGGGCACTCAGGGTGTAATAGCCGAGAATGGTTTGATCGTCTGCTGCTGAGCGTATGACAAAAATTCTAGCGATTCGTCTCTTGGTATCTTGAGAGGCTTGTCGTTGGAGATAGGTGTCGAGCTCATCTGTGCCACAAGAAAAAGCCGCTCGGTTATGTTTTTTCCCAAGCGGCTCGATGACTAAGTCCGGCTTATCCGTCATTTAGAAACAACACGCTGATCATGGCCATCTAGAGCGGAGAGCAGTTTGGCGTTGAATTTAACTGGCTTGGATAAAGCATCAAAGAACGCCTCAGAATCACGTTTATTGAGGGTCATGGTTTCGTGTTCGTGGATTGTCTGTTCTGCAGACGCCAGTGCGCTGGCGAGAATAAATTTACTAACTGTTTTGCCCTCAAATGAGGCGGCGCGTTCAATGGTGTGTTTGGCATCGCCATTGAGCCGCAGGTTAACGCGTTGGGCTTTTGAAATCGCTGTTGCCGTCATGGTTTTGATCCTTTTCTTGCTAGCTGTATATGTACGTCAAAACGGTGCCTTTTTCAAGGAATTTATACATGAGCAAAACAGAGCAGATCCTTGAGGCAATCAAAACCCTGCTCATAACAGTGCCGGGAGGCAAGGTCGAGCGCAACTCAGCGGTGCCTGAGAAAATACCAACCGGCGGCCTGATCGTGCTGCGTGACGGCGATCCGGGCGAACCGGAAACTGCCCTTGGTGGCTTTGACGGCGTTTACTACAGCCATCATGTCGAGATCGAACTTTACATCGAGGATGGCGACGCCACGATCCGTGATACGGCCTTCGATACCCTGGTGCAATCCGTCGGTACGGTCTTAAAAACCGATTCAACCCTCGGCGGCCTTGCTTTTGGCATGTCCTATGGCCGTCCGGAAATAGACACCGAAGCGGTGGCCGGAGCCCCAGCCATCAAGACCGGCACAATCATTGTGACCGTCGAATACGAAACCGCCAGCCCGCTTGGCTGAGTAAACCTCAACAACAGGAGACATTAAATGTCGCGAGCCTATGGTTCGAGCGCAACACTGCTGCTCAAACGAGAAACCACCTACGGCACATCGCCGTCCGGGAACTTCATCCAGATGCCTTTTAACAGCGTCTCTCTGGGCTCCGAACAGGGCCTGATTGATGACCCGGTGTTGGGTCAGGGACGTGATCCGCTGGCTCCCTTGCAGGATGTGATCAGCGATGAGGGTGATATCATGGTGCCCATGGATCCCCGATATCTGGGCCTCTGGCTCACCGGCTTGTTCGGTGATCCAACCAGCACCGATAATCTGGACGGAACCTTCGATCATGTGTTCGTGTCGGGCGTCGATGCACTGCCCAGTTATTCTCTTGAAGTCGGCATGGCCCAGGCGCCCGCCTTCTTCATGCATGCAGGCGTGGTTCTCAATTCCATCGCGTTGGATTTCCAACGCTCCGGTGCGGCGGCGGTAACCATTAATGCAATCGCCCAGGGAGAGACCCGTAACGGCACATCCCAGGGCGGCACACCCAGCACACTTGCTTTTAACCGGATCAGTCAATTTCAAGGCTCCATCAAGAAAGCAGGTGCTGCGGTGGCCAACCTCACATCGGGGTCACTGACCTATTCCAATAACCTGGAGAAAATCGAGACCATCCGCTCCGACGGATTGATCGATGGTGCAGATCCAACAGTGGCGTCATTGTCGGGTCGCATCGATGTGCGGTTTTCGGACACCACCCTGATTGATGCGGCAACAAGTGGCACGCCGGTAGACCTGGAGTTTGGTTACACCGTCGGTACATCCAGCGTCATGTTCACCGCCCATGAAGTTTACCTGCCCAAGCCCAAGCTGGCCGTGGAAGGCCCCGGTGGTATTCAGGCCAGCTTTGATTTTCAAGGAGCCAAGAATGAAGCGGCAGGTCGCATGCTGACTGTGACGCTGGTCAACGATTTGGATGGGACGGTGTACGCATGATCTCCTTAAAACAACCGAGTGAGCCATTTGACATTGAGCTTCCCTACGGTATTACCGTCACCGTTACACCCTTAACGACGACCGCCATGGCAGCCGCTCAGGCAGGTGCCCGGCGGCGGGTTGAGGCTGTGGAAGCGCAAGTACGGGACCGTAAGGACTCTGGCCTGTCACTGGACGGCCTCCCAGATCTCAGCATTGAAGAGGAACGGGACGGCTTCCTGCAATGCCAGGTCGTTTATGAATTGGCGACCCGCCAGATCACCGCCTGGGCGGGCATCGAAGATAATCCGCCGGTCACCCGGGACAATATCATCGCGGTTATGGATATCTATCCGGTCGGCGAGCAGTTCCTGCAAAAGCTAACCCTCCAGCAGATGTTGCTCAACGCCGCAAAAAACGCATCCGGGCTCTCTGCCTCTGGCACTTCAAGCCAGGTGGAGGGCCCGGATACTGCCAAGGCTGCCAAGATGAAGATGCCGCCTGTTCAACAAGAAAACTAAATCCGGGCGAACGCCAGTGTCCCTACCAGGAACATGCCCTGCAATCGCCGGAAGAACACCAGGCCTGGGACGTGCTCAATGCCTCTCTTGG
Source organism: Alphaproteobacteria bacterium (assembly GCA_018650465.1). Lineage (GTDB taxonomy): Bacteria > Pseudomonadota > Alphaproteobacteria > UBA2966 > UBA2966 > JABILA01. The sequence continues at coordinate 14,482 of JABIFY010000089.1, read as the reverse complement.
GCAACTGCGCTTTGCGCCGTCCGGCCATGTGGCGGGTATTGATATGAATGCGGCCCTTAAAATTGTTGAGGTTCGAGGGTTCGAGCCGGGCGTCATGTCCGAGCTTCTGAGCGCGGCAGAAGGTGGCCTGATTGAAGCGATGAACCAGAAAGAATTGGACTAATGGCAAAAGCCAAACATACCTATGCAATCCGTCTCAGCGTTGACGGTGGTGGCAAGGTCAAGGCTGAGCTCATGGATGTGGGCCGCGCTGGTGACAAGTCCCTGAAGAAGATTGAAAAGGCGGGTGGCAAAGCATCTCTAGGCCTTACCAAGTTGTCTGATCGCGCCCAGGCCTTGGGCCGTAATATGAAGTTTCTCTACGGCGCTATTGCCGCCGCCGGGGCCATTCGCGGTCTGCAGGAAATGGTCAAACTCTATGCCGACTTTGAAGCTGGCCTGATCGGCGTTGGCAAGACGGCAAACCTGTCCAAGACGGAACTGGCCTCACTAGGCCAAGACATCGATGCGCTTTCCAAACGCATCCCCGTGGCCACCGACGAACTGTTGGCTATTGCCCAAAGTGCCGGTCAGCTAGGTGTGAAGGGTGCGGCCAATATTCTCAAGTTTACCGAGACCGTGGCCAAGCTTGGCACAGCTACGGATTTATCGGGCAATGACGCGGCCATGGCGTTGGCGCGTATTCTCAATGTCACTGGTGAGACCATGGACACCGTGGATGTGCTGGGATCGGTAATCGTGGCTCTGGGCAATAACTTTGCCGCCACGGAAAGCCAGATTACAGAAATGACCACCGAGGTCGCGCGGGCGACGTCCGTCTTCGGTGTGAGCTCTGCCCAGGCATCGGCGCTGGCGGCAGCATTGGCTTCTGTTGGCGTTAAATCGGAAGTGGCAGGCACGTCCGTTGGCCGGGTCATGCATATGATGGACGCCGCTGTGCGCAGTGGCGGCAAGCATTTGGATATTCTCTCGAAAATCACAGGCCAGACCGGCGCACAAATTAAAACCTTGTTTGCTCAAGATTCTACAGCAGCCTTCGTGCTGTTCATCGAAGGGCTAAAACGGATCAGTGACGCTGGTGGATCGGCAGCGGAAGCCATGGCGGCATTGGGCCTGTCCGACCAGCGATTGTTAAAAACACTGCCGGTGTTGGCGAACCGGGCTGATCTGCTGGCTACGGCTCTTGATCTTGCCAGCCGCGAAACTGAAAACGCCACGGCCCTGAACGAGGAAGCGGCGAAGGCGTTTGAGAGCCTGAACAGCCAGACGGAGCTGATGTGGAACAACATCAAATCTCTGGCCCGTTCTATTGGTGAAGATCTGGCTCCCGGGGTGACCACAGCGGTCAAGGAACTGGGCAGTTTGGCCAATCAAGCCAGCGTTGCCTATGAGCAATTAAAACTGTTGGCCCAAGGTGATTTTAATCTTGAGGGCCTGAGCCTCGGCAGCACCCGCTCGATTGTCGAGGAGCGCCGTGCCGAGCTTCAGGAAATTGCCCGTGAGCTGAAAGAACTGGGTGATGTTGAGTTTTTGGACGATCCCCTTGGTTGGGGTCGCAAGGTGGCATTGGAGCGCCAGCTCAAGGAAAAGGCAGCCATCTATCGGCAATGGTCGACAAAGCTAGCCTGGATGCAGCGGGATATGGGTGGAAAACCCGATCCAAAAACCAACACCCCCACGCCTGATGACACCGTAGAGATTGATCTCAAAGCTGCACAAGTTAGAGCTGACCGCATCACCAAACTTGAAAAAGACCTGCAGCGACAACTGTTCACCCTGACCCATCAGGGGGCGGAGCGTATTCGGGCTGAATATGAACAACTGGCAAAAGACGTTGAGGCCTTGCTTGCCCCGGATGGCAGCAACCAGTCTCAGGTTGATGCCCTGATGGACCAGGCCGCCTCTGTCCGCGATGCCAAGCTGGCACGGCTTGCCGCCAAAGCACAGGAAGCGGCGAACCGAATTACTGAGGCCAATCGCAAGGTTATAGATGGATTACGCGCCGAGCACGATGCGTTGGCCATGACCGACAAGCAGCGCTTTGTCTCTCAGGCCCTGCGTCGACTGTCGGCTGAGGCCACGGATGTTCAACAACGCCAGGTGCGCGAACTGGCCGGAGCCTTGTTTGAAGAACAACAGGCCATAGAAGCCCGCAACAAGGCGGAAGAGGATGCGATCAAGCTGCGAGAGAAGGGAAAGTCTCTCACGATCAGTCTGCGCACGGCGCAAGAATCCTACAAAGCCGAAATTGCCGATCTGAATAAATTGTTGGCCGAAGGAGCCATTGCCCAGGAAACCTTCGCCCGAGCATCCGAACAAGCCTATGAGCGCATGCTGAACGCCAGTCAAGACTGGTCGGCAGGTGTTTCCCGGGCCTTGCGTGATTATGGTAAACAGGCCGGTGACGCGGCACAGATGTTTGAGGATGTCACCTCCAGCGCCCTGAAAGCATCAGAAGACGCCTGGGTCAACTGGGCCCGGACCGGCAAGCTTTCGGTGGGAGATTTCTTTACGTCATTGGAAGAGGCAGCACTCAGGGCGGCCTATCGGCTCTTGATCTTCAAACCCATGGAAAGCTTTCTTGAAGGTCTGATTGGCAGCTTCAGTTTTGATTTTTCCAGCTCATCCGGCCTGACAGCGTTCAATAACGGTGTCGGGCTGGCCCCTCAGTTTCGCAGCACAGCCTTTGCCCATAGCGGCGGCATGATCGGTGTGACGCCGCTTGCCCATCGCCCGGTCGACCCGGCGGTGTTCAATAATGCGCCCCGATTCCATTCAGGCGGACTGGTCGGCGGCGAAGTACCGGTGATTGCCAAGAAAGGTGAAGTCATCGGCTGGCCCGGCCAGATGCGCGAGGCCTTTGGTTCTGAAGTCGTGGTTCAGGTGATCGATCAACGCGGGACGCAGTCGGCTTCAATCGAAACTTCGTCTACGCGCGGGCCGTCAGGCGAGGAGTTGATCCGGATTTTGGTACGGGACGCTGTAGAACAGGAATTCGACAGCGGTGGGGCTGATCGAATGATGAAGCGCAACTATGCCGCCAGCCGGGCGGGGATTCGCAGGGAGTAGAAAATGGTCAATGCAACATGGCCGACAGACCTGCCCAGGTATCTTCTGGTTGCAGGGTTCGACCGGCGTTTCCGCAAGAACAAAATCCGGACCCAGATGGAATACGGTCCCGTCAAGCAGCGGCGGCGCGGGACGTCGGCGCCAGCGCCGATCAAGGGAGCCATCCAGCTGACGGCCGCACAGGTGGCGACGCTGGAAGCCTTCCACGAAACAACCCTGGTCGACGGCACGTTGCCTTTCGACTGGGTTGAGCCGATCAGGCAAACGGCCGTTACCTATCGTTTTGTTGGTGAGCCGGCTGTGACGGGTGGGCCGGTGATTTTTCGAGCGACGCTGGACCTGGAGATCATGCCGTGAGGACGATTGGCGTCTCGTTGCGTGAGGCCCTGATGGCGCAGGAGACCGGTGAGGCTATCCTGTCATTGATGACAATCGATCATGAGGACATCAATCCGCCCATCCGGGTGGTGCAGAACGACACCGACATTGTGTCGCGCGGCAACACCTTTGTGGCTTATCCATTCGATATCGGCGTGCCGGGCGACGATCCGGACCGGTCGACTGAATTGTCCCTGACAATCGACAACGTTGATGTGACAATCTTGCAGGGATTGCGGGCAATCGTTACGCCGCCGGTTATCACCCTGGAGCTGGTCGCCGCCAGTGCACCGGATACGGTCGAGCTGGGGCCGATGGAATTCAAGCTATATGGTGCCAAATACGATGCCATGACGATTACAGGTCAGCTTCGGACCCATGATATTTTAAACGAAGCCTTCCCAGGCAATACTTTCACGCCTGGCAACCACCCTGGAAAGTTCAGCCGATGATCGCGACCTGGGCCAATTCCTATATCGGTATTCCCTATGTCGATCGCGGTCGCGATCGCATGGGCTGTGACTGCTGGGGCCTGGTCCGCCTTGTCTTTATTGAACAGTTCGATATTACGTTGGAAAGTCTGCATGAAGACTATCCATCATCGGCCGATACCAGGGCCACGGCAAGATTGATCGGAAGACATCTGTCGCCGTGGGTGTCGATAATGACGCCGGATCGGCAAATGGCTCCACCGCAGGCCGGTGACGGTATTCTGATGCGCCGGATGATGCGGAATTGCCACACAGGCATTTTTGTTGGTCCCTGTCATTTTATCCATGCAGAGGAAAAAATTGGCGTCGTTCTGGCGGAGTTGGGCTATGGACGGGATGCCCGGCGCTGGACCGGTATTTTCCGGCACGAACAACTGGCATGACCTTACCCACAGTGAGGCAACATGGGCAACACCAGGGGCGACAGGAAATCCTGCCGCCGTTACCGTCTGAGGCGAACGATGTTCGCGTTGTGGGCCTGCCTAATCCGTTTTCCTTCGATGGTCGTGTTGATCTTGCCGTTAAGGCAGGCGGCTCGGTTGCAGATATGATTGCGCTGGTCTGTGGCGCTGAAGTTGACCGGGCGCAGGCTCATGTCAAGATCAACGGTGAGGCCGTGCCACGCCCTCTCTGGCGGCACGTGCGCCCGAAAAAGGGCGTGCTGGTGGAAGTGCGCGTCGTGCCGGCTGGCGGGGGTGGGGGCGGTCAACGAAAAAACCCGATCGCCACAATATTGACGGTTGCGGTAATGGCGGCATCCGTTTTTATACCGGCGATCCCGGTTGTGGCGGCGGCTGCCGGCAATATCGGACTGTCTCTGGGCATGGCGCCGGCGACGGCGTTGTCGTTCGGGCGCTTTCTGGTTTCGACGGCGACGACCATGGGCGGCCGGTTGCTGGTAAACAGCCTGGCACCGCCGCCGCAACAAAGCCTGGGAGCCCTGGCAGCGACTCCAGGCACGGGATCAGGGATGGGCGGCAGTTTCGTCGGCGGTCCACGGTCCTCACCGACATTGTCCCTGACCGGATCGCGTAACCGACTGGCGCCTTATGAGGTGATTCCAGTGGTTCTCGGGAGGCACAAAGTGTATCCGCCGTTGGGGGCTGAGCCTTATACCGAAATCGTTGGTGATGACCAGTATCTGCGGCTGTTGTTTACAGTCGGTTATGGTCCGCTGCAGCTAGACAATCTGAAAATCGGGGAGACGCCACTGTCCTCTTTTGACGATGTGGAAACCGAAATCCGCCACGGTTACGACAGCGATGCCCCGATCGGCCTGTTTCCAAAGGACGTGCATGAGGAGCCGGTCGCCGCCTTCCTGGATGGGGTGATTTCGGGCAAACCAGGATTGGCGAGCTACGTTCAGCGGCGCAGCGAAGCGAACGCCGATGAATTGTCAGTGGATATCGGGTTCCCGACCGGCGTCGTCAGCATCGAGGATGACGGCACCTATGCCTCACATACAGTGACGGTGTCGGTGGAGTACCAGGATACTTTGGGTGGCGGTTGGATGTCTGCCGGCAATATCCCGGTCACGGACAACCGCGCGGAAACCATCCGGCGTGGGCTACGCTGGTCGGTGTCGCGAGGGCAGTACGATGTGCGCCTGCGCCGTACGACGTCGCTGACGGATAGCAATCGGGTCTATGAGGACTGCAGCTGGTCAGTGCTGCGCACGATTACCAATGAGGCGCCGGTGCAGATGTCGGGCCTGGCGCAAATTGCCATGCGCATCAAGGCGTCGGACCAGCTGAACGGCGTCGTCGATCAGTTGAATTTGGTCGCAACGTCGATCTTGCCATGCTGGAACGGAACATCCTGGGTAGAACAGGCCACCGCAAATGTGTCGGCGCTGGCGCGGTTTGTGCTCAGCGGCAAGGCCAACGCGCGACCCATCGAGACGGCGAAACTGATCGATAGCAGCTGGCAGAATCTGTACAACAAATGCCAGAACACCGGTCACCAGTTCAACGGTGTCATTGATTTTTCGACCACAGTGGGTGAAGTCGTCAACGACGTTCTGTCGGCTGCGCATGCGTCGTTGTCAAAGCGTGATGGCAAATACGGTGTCGTGATCGATGAGGCAAAATCAACGCCGGTGCAGATGTTCACGCCGCGCAATTCGTGGGGCTTTCGGGGCGACCGCGTTTTCCCCGAGACGGTGCATGGCGTGAAGGTCAGGTTTGTCGATGCGGCCTCGGGTTACCGGGAATCAGAACGCATCGTCTATGCCGATGGGTACGGCGCCAACAATGCCAAAAAGTTCGAAGTTCTGGAACTTTGGGGGCAAACCTCGGCAACAGAGATATACAAAAAGGCCCGACGTCATTTGGCCGAGGCTGTTCATCGCGCGGAAACCTACGAGCTGAATACTGATATCGAACACATAATCTGTACGCGCGGTGATTTGGTGCGGGTCACACATGACGTGCCGGGCTGGGGGCTGTACTCAGCCCGCATCAAAACAAACAGCCTCGATGGTAGTGGCGATTGCGACGGCGTGACACTGGATGACGCCGTGATTATGGAAGGCGGTAAAAGTTACAGCGTACGCATCCGGACCGAGGCGCATGGAAGCCTGGTGACAAACGTCGTCACGGCGGCCGGCGAGACCAGGACCTTGAGTTTTCTCCCGGTCATACCGGCGGCAACCATGCCGACAATCGGGGATTTACTTTCTTTTGGCGAAGTTGGCCAGGAAACGGTGGAGTTGCTGGTTAAAACCATTGAGCCGGGTCCGGAGATGTCGGCCAGGCTGACGCTGATCGACTATTCGCCGCAGGTGTTTACCGCGCATGAGGTTCCGATTCCCCCCTGGGATCCGCAGGTCACCGGGCGACCTGCGAGCAATCCAGAGCCGCCAGCGAAACCGATCGTGGAGACCGTGCGATCGGATGAGACTGTCCTGGTCCGGGATGCGGATGGGACCCTGAGATCGCGTATCGTCGTCGCGCTGGCTCTGGTGTCAGGGCAGGCGGCACCGGCGGCGTGGTTTGATGGTCAAATCCGGCCGCTGGGATCAGGTGGTGCATGGCGATCGGCGGCACGGACGGCGGCTGACACCCGCCAGCTGGTGTTTGATGGTGTCGAGGAGGGATTAGAATACGATCTCCGGGTGCGTAGCGAATCCGGATTGCCGACACCGGGGCTGACATCAGACTGGGCATTGGTCCAGGCGCACAAGGTCGTCGGCAAATCGACACCGCCGGCGGACGTTACCGGCATGACAATCGAGGGCGAGGTGCTGCGTTGGAGTTATGGCACCCCGCCAATTGATTTCGCTGGCTTCCTTGTGCGCTATCGTGTGGGCACATCAGTAAGCTGGCACGATGCGGTAGCCCTGCATGACGGTATGGTGACGACAACAGAGTATGGTCTCACCGGCCGGGCTCAGGGCATTGTGACACTTATGGTCAAGGCGGTTGATAGCAGCGGTAACGAAAGCTCAACTCCGGCATATGTGATCCGGAACCTCGGTGACATCATCGTCGACAATTTGATTTTCAGTGTCGACCAGAAAGCAGCAGACTGGCCGGGAACTCTGGGTAATGGCGCAGCCTTCGGCGGTACCCTGAAGGCGGATGACGCCGGCAACAAGTTCTGGTCCAACAACAGTGGCCCGTTCTGGAAGGCGGTAACTACAGACCTCTTCTGGACCGATACCTGGCTGGAAATGGTTTACACCACCGACCTGATACCCACAGCAAATGAAGTGGGGGCACGGCTATTGGTAGATACAGTCGTCAGTGCCGCTTCTTGGGAGATAACCTGGCGCAGTGGCGGCGATGACCTGGTGTGGGACACCGATGACAGCGCACCCTGTTGGAAGAATGATGCTGGAGCCTACTGGCTGGAGCCAGGGCCGTTTAAACCCTGGTCCGGGCAGGTCGATAACATCAGCCGGCAAAAGTACGAGTACCGTATCCGCACGGCCGCCGATCGACAGCGTGGTGAGATCGCCGGCTTTGTTTTCAAATGTGACGTGCCCGACCAGAACGAGAATTTCGAGGATGTAGTTATCGCGAGCGCTGGGACGCGCCTGCCGATCGCCAAGTCGTATCGCACGATCGCCAATGTGCAGCTGACGCTGCAGGACGACGGCGGCACGGCGCTGACGGTGCGGACAATGGACAAGTCGGCGACCGAAGGGCCGTTGATCAAATGTTTCAATGCTGCCGGCGTCGCCGTTGCCGGTTTGGTTGACGCCAATATTCAAGGAGTACCTGAATGACCGATATGCCAGCCATTGGCTACCTCAGCGACGATGCCCGCACGGGTGGTGAACAAAAACAGGCATTCGAAGACATCCGTGATGTGATTGCCGAATTGCCGGGTGGATCGGCCGAAATCGAGCTGACGATTTCCGGGGGCGCAATCTCGATCCCGGTACGGTCGACCGTCATCAAGATCGACACCGAGGCCGATGCGGCGGCAGATGATCTCGATACTATCGGTCAGGGAAACTCCCGGGATGGTCAGGTCATCATCGTGCGGCCCGTCGATGCCGGCCGGGTAGTGACGCTGAAGCACGGCAATGGAGGCACAGGTCAGATGCTGCTGACGGGGTCGAAAGAAGCCGTCCTGGACAACGTCGAGCTGTCGATCATGCTGCGCCGGGAAGGGACAGCCTGGCGGGAGATATTTCGCACGACCGTTGTTGCCGCTTCCATGGCAAGGGTCGCCAACAAAGTCCTCAATGGCCGGATGGCATATAGTCCTCGCAGGACGCCCGGGACAGAAATAGGTTCAGCAAACGGCATGAACTATGGCGATTGGCCGGCACAGTTCGGAGTGCATGTTCAGACCAGTCCACAAGCCAGGGCAACGGTGTCACAGTCGACGGATGTGCCGAATTGGAGTGTATCGCCTAACAGCCTCAAGGTTGACTGCACGACAGCGGAGGCGGCTGTCGCTGCGGGTGAAGAGTGGGCAGTACAAACCAGAATATCCGGTAATCGGCTTTACGACTTGTTATACGGAACATCGGACGCGAAAACGGTCACTTTGGCGTTTGATATAAAGAGCCCGAAGGCCGGGACCCATCCCATGGGCATTTTTGTGATTAACGACAACAAACACTTTTTGAAAGAGGTAACAATATCGTCTGCGGACACCTGGGAGCATTTCAGCATGTCTATTGCCCTGCCAACGGCCGGCACGGCGATACCTTTCGATTTTACCGAAGGGCTTCGTATCACCTGGCCGCTGGTTTGCGGGTCGGCATTCCATGGGACTGTTGATGCCTGGGCAACTGGCGAAAAGTACTCAACATCCAATCAGCAAAATCTGATGGATAATGTTGCCAACAATTTCTCCCTCGCAAACGTCGTTCTTGTCGTTGGGGATAACGAAGAGACGATCCCGCTTGAAGACTTCGATGAGACCATGAATGCCTGCAAGAGGTTTTATCAGAAGTCGTATGCTTATGATGTCGTCCCTGGCACCAACGGTGCCGCAGGCGGCTTTTATGAAACCTGGTCGTTACTTACAGGGGATGGAACCCGTTTGCGTTCAACAATGCCTTTCCCGGTCCCGTTTCATGGCACTCCGGCGGTGACGAAATACGACACGCTGGGTGCGCAGGGAAAGGCGTCACTTATCACAGGCGGTGGTGGGACACAGGTGCACGGCCAGATACGCATTTATTGTGTTGCCAATGGTCCTGACACGATCACCGCTTATAAGGATGATAGCCACCAAGGCATGCCAGGTGGCTACGGGTTTGCGGTCCATTGGGAGGCCAGGAAGGAGCTCTAAGATGGAAACCTTTATCAAACATGCAAAGCCTGGACTGCCCGTTTTTTACGAAGATTCTCTCGGGGATGTGTATCCGGAGGAGCCGGCGGCGGTGTCGGAAGGTAACGGGGAAGTGGTTGACGACGATGAAGTGCTTTCAATTGAAAGTCACAGATCGCGGGCAAAAAAGCAGGTTGATCTTATGGCCGGACAGTGTCGCGCGCAGTACATAACCTGTGTTGAAGGCCAGGACCTGGTCTATGGGATGAAGGAAGACGAGGCGACGGCATATCTTGCCAACAATAGCATTGATCTTGATACGGTGCCGCATATCAAGGAGCGGTCTGAAAGGCTTGGTGTCACACCGCTGGCTGTCGCGACTGAGTGGCAGGTGAAGGCCGATACCTGGATCTCGATTTCGCCGGTGATCGAAGGTATTCGTGAGGGGGCGAACGACTCCATTAAGGCCGCTATTGATAAGGCGGAGATGGACGTGATTGTGGAGAGTTTGAGCTGGCCGGTGTCGGCTTTGGCTGGATGATCATACGTCGGTCTACGGCCCATAATGAAATCTATGCTTTTATCCGCGATGTCTCACAAGATTTTCACAAGCGCATCGACGCGCAAGACGACAATTATATTCACCAGATGGTAGTGACCGCCATCGATGGGCCCATGCGCCGCGACGACGACCAATAACCAATCAATAAAGGAACCAAAAAATGAACCGCCCTTCATTGGAGGATGGGCATGTCCGCATGCCCGAAGAGGAGTTTGAAGAACTTCTGGAACTGGCCGCTGAGCGCGGTGCAAAGCGAGCCCTTGCTAACGTTGGCTTGATTGATGAACACGCAGCCAACGATATCCGGGACCTTCGCTCCCTGTTGGGTGCGTTTCGTATGGCCAAGCACACTGCCTGGTCAACCGTCATCCGGATGATCACGACTGGATTGCTCATAGCCCTCATGGCAGGCGTTGCCATTAAGCTTAAATTGTTCGGAGGTATCCAGTGATGCCCAGTTTCTCTGAGAAATCACATGCCAAACTTTCTACCTGTCACCCGCTTTTGCAGCGGGTTTTTCATGAGGTGGTTCAAAACTTTGACTGCACAGTTCTCGAGGGACACCGGAATAAGAATCGCCAGAATCAGATGGTTGCTGAAGGAAAAAGTCAGGTTCGTTGGCCAGACGGAAAGCACAATACGGTGCCGTCGCGTGCGGTTGATGTGACGCCATATCCCATCCAATGGGACGACCGGGAACGTCAGACCCTGTTTGCCGGTTACGTTCTTGCGACTGCCAAGGCCATGGGCATCAATCTGCGCTGGGGTGGCGATTGGGATCGAGACACCGAGGTTCGCGATAACACCTTCGATGATTTAGTTCATTTTGAGATTGTGGAATAAGCCATGCTGGAAAAAATATTCGGATCAATTGTTGGGGGCGGCGTGGTCTCTGCTGCTGAGGGCGTTGCGAACATCATCGACCGTTTTGTTGAGACCGATGACGAAAAACAAGCAGCCGAGATCATCAAGGCCAAGCTTATGATGACGCCAAGCCTTGCTCAGATTGAACTTAACAAGATTGAAGCTGGGCATCGAAGTATCTTTGTTGCGGGGTGGAGGCCGTTCATTGGTTGGGTCTGCGGGTTTGCGTTACTCTGGCATTTCATCCTGTTTGATCTGTTGAACTGGGTCACAGTCAATTTCTTCCCTCATGTAACAGAATTGCCCGAGTTGTCGGGGACAGAGACGCTAGTCACAGTGCTGCTGTCACTGCTTGGTTTGGGGGCGATGAGGACGGCGGAGAAATTTGGAGGGAGATCAAAATGAACTAATAATGTTCACTGATATAAGCGTAAGCTTTTGCGAACAATTCAGAATCTTTGTGAAGTTGGTATTTAAGAAGCGTTTTCCTCAGAACTTGCTTCATTTCACGATCTCCGGCTGTTGTGTTTTGCCATCCCGGGAAGCGAGTTGCCTTCACGATCTTATCAATATCGTCAACAATCCGAGAGATGATCTCTGGTGTTTGATCATTTCTCACCTCTTTGAACAGCTCGGATAAGGCGGTCTTATTATCCTCGACAATTTTTTCATCATGGCCAGCGCCATTGTCCAAATGAACAGTCTCACGCGCAGCATCGAGAAGCTCTTTCAGCCAGTTGATAGAGCTTAAAACACCAGCTTCGTATTTTTCTCTAAGCTTTTCTAGACGTTCGCCCAGCTCAACGTAACGCGGATCACCCGATTTTTTACGAACCTTGGCCAAAAGGCTAATTTCTAACTTCTTGGCGCGCTTTTTTTGTTCGGCCTCAGTAAGCGTAAAGATGGAATCTTCATCCATCACCAATTCATCTAGATCATCACGAATTTGATCGATGTCTGTATGCTGGTGAATTAGTCGAATCGTTTCTGGGCCAAGGGATTGCCAGATGAGTGAGCCTAACCCACCTACAGGACGTACAGAATCGTATACCTGTGCTAGCCAGCGATAATCCTTTTGGAATGGGTGAAGGAATGTATCCGGTGTAAGAGCTTCCCATAATTTTTTCAGAATATTAAATTCTGCAGCAAATTTATCGCGGATATCGTTTGAAACCAAACAATCCTGTGCGGCAATTAATCCTTCATAACCGCCAACACTGCGGTCTACCCCGGTAAAGAAATCCAAGCATTTTTCCAAAGCTACCGGTATCTGGTCTTTATATTTTCCAAGCTGATCTACAACGCCTTCAATCTCTTTTGGATCATAAGCAAGCGCCTTGGCCAAATTCTCAAACACGCCAAGATAATCAATAATCAAGCCATGTTGTTTACTGTCATCATAAAGGCGGTTCGTGCGGCACATAGCTTGCAGCAGCGTATGATCGCGCAGCGGCTTATCTAAATACATGCAATAGCAAATTGGGGCATCAAAGCCTGTGAGCAGCTTTGCCGTCACGATTAATACTTTCAGTTCATCACTGCCATCCCGATAACGATCCAGCACCTTTTCTTGTTGGGTAGAGCTTGCATCTATCGCCTGCCAGCGCCGGAAAGCATGTTTTTCCAATGGCAGTCCAAGCTTTTCCCATTTCACCCAATCGGCGGCTTTCTTTTTAGGCTGGCCGTTTTCATCCACCTCATCGTCAATTGCACCTTGCGAGATGTTCATAACCACCTCGCATGTGCCTTCACCTAAACGCTTGGTAAGCAAATCATAGATCAGCACACAGGCTTCGCGGTCGTAAACCACTACCATGGCCTTCAGCCCTTTAGGCTCCACATGGCTGGTGAAATGGGCCTGAACATCATTGGCAATGGCTTCCATGCGTTTGGGCGCTTTAAGTAGGTGAGCTAACTTGCCTGCTTTTTGCGAAAGCTGTGTTTTTTCTTCTTCGGTGAGATTGTTCGCCTCAGCAAGTGCGTCAAACTCTTTGTCGATCGCTTCCTGGTCCACGCGCAGCTCTGCAAGGCGCGGCTCAAACTTCACCGGCAGCGTGGCTTCATCGCGGATGGATTGTTTATAAGAATAGCGGTTCATATACCGCCCTTGATCCTGATCAGCGCCAAAGAGGCGGAAGGTGTTTTTCTCCAATCCCGAAATAGGCGTGCCGGTCAAACCAAAGAAATACGCGTTCGGCAACGCCCAGCGCATCTTATCGCCCAGCATACCTTCCTGTGTGCGGTGGGCTTCATCCACCAGTACAATGATATTCTCACGCGGATTCAGGCCGTCTTTGTTATTGTGGTCTATATCAACATCATCAAATTTGAACACCGTGGTCACAAGGATATTTCGGCTATCATGTTCCAGCTCTTTAGAAAGCTGTTTGCAGGATTTAACGGGTGTGACGTTTTTAACATCTGCATTGTCAAAGGTGGTGTTGATCTGACTATCAAGATCGACACGATCTACCACTACAACCACGGTAGGGTTCTTTAAATCAGGGTCGAATTTGAGCATTTTTGCGGCATAGAGCATAAGCAACGATTTGCCGGAGCCTTGGAAATGCCAGATCAGACCTTTGCGAATTTCGCCGGATTTCACACGCCCAACAATTTGCTTTGCTGCTTCATATTGCGGATAGCGCGGCAGCAGCTTGATGCGTTTAATTGCGTTCGAGTTTGGCAGCTTGGTCGCGGAATAGAGTGCGAAGGATTGCAGCAGTTCCAGCAATGTACCTGGGCTGAGCAAGCGCTCACTACTGGCCAGCACAGTGTTCATGTTTTGCTGGATTTCATCACCATCGGTGGTTTTGTGCCATGGCATCCAATTTTTGAACCCAGCGTTAATCGCGCCGTAGGCAAAGGTTTTACCCTCAGTCGCAAAGCACAGAAGATTTGGCACAAAGAAGTTGCTCTGGTTTGCCCAGTAATGCTTGTCGCCGCCCATAAAATCTGTGGCACCATCCTGCCAACTAATAGACATACGCACCGGTGTTTTGACTTCACCTACCACCAGCGGGATGCCATTGACATAAAGAACTAGGTCAAAAAAGGCGTTCTTCGCGCCCATGGAAGGCACTTGCTGCGAGATGACATAGTGATTGTTGGCGTGGTCGTTATAATCAATCAGATTGATGGTGATATGTTCACCATCCTTGCCCAGCGGCATGGATTTTTCACCGCGCAACCACTCGGTAAACATCTCATTGGCACGCACCAACCCGCTATGGTTCGCATCCAGCAGCACACCGCGTAATTTATAGATAACTTCATCGGCCTTTTCCGGGTCTTTGCCGATGTCCGGGTTCAGGCGACAGAGTGCTTCTTTAAGCCAGGTTTCAATCAACACGTCCTGCGGTGCGGTAGGCAGATCAGCCCC
>JABIFY010000088.1 GCA_018650465.1 Alphaproteobacteria bacterium | reverse complement strand
GGCCTCAATGCCTTCAGAAAAGCCATGGTCAAAATGTCTGAATTGGAAATCCGCGACTATATGATGGCTTTATTCAAACCAAACATTCCTCGGAAACCGTTGATAGAGTTGGTGTTATGAAAAGAGTCGGGTACTGTGATGATTTTCATTGTGTGGGTCTCCTTCTCACTGCAATTACTTATCTTTTTATTGATCATCAGCTTTATGATATTTGGGGAAGGCAATATGCTGTCATCAACTCCATCCGGTTTAGCCTGAGGCATTATCATCCATTGAGGAAACAGGATCGCCGAGCAATTTATTATGAACTCGTACATTATTTGATGGAGGATAAACGGCTGGCAGATGCCATTACCTGGAGACTTGGCACGACTGAGATCAGCCGTCTGTTGAAGATTGCCGAGCAATGGTTGTTGGAAGCGAAGGGCATTACCGTCAAGCATCACAAACCATTTCACAAAGCCTCACGCGTTCCCTTCCCGATAATGCTCAGGAATCTGTCTTCTCATCTGGCGACTCCTGATACAACCGCTCTCGTACTTGTCCAGGGGCGTATTGATCACTGTACGGTGGTTCATTCAATAAACCACAAGAGTCTAAATCTATTTGACAGCCGAGGCATGCATCGATTTGGCCTTCATAGCATCCATTCCGCCCCACCAGATACAAGCGGAAAAACACTACATATCATCCCAACCGGCCTGTTCTTAATCGAAGCAGCAGTTCACTGAAATGGTATTATAAGCCTACAACAACGCCGTCGCTTCCGCTCAATGTTGCAGCCGATAAGTGAATTTGGCAGGTTCGTCACCTGGTTCGTGAAAGGTTTTTTCCAACCCAGCGGATCCGTTCATCACATCGCTAAAAGTGAAATACGAACATAGTGGATTATTACTGTTTCACACTGAGTTCAGGTCTCGGAGAAGGCCATCGTCATGGTGACGGCTGGTTGCCAGCAATAATCTGTTCAGTCCCTGCTTAACGAGTTCCGCACTTGCTCGATCGAACTACTTTCAAGTTATTTCGGGCGGAAGCCATCAATGAGTGAGGTAATCCAAGTGCCGCTGTACTAAACCGGTGGAGAGGGAATTTTTCATGTTCACAACAAGTTAACATAGCTACGTGATTTTACTTAACTTCAAATGCCGTTTTGGCTTCGAGGTCAGCAAGGATGAGTTTCAAGCCGTATGTCCCCTTTGCACCAAGCTGGTTTGCCTGAATATTGATGTATTCAAAAAGGGTTTCTGCAGGGCCGATTGTCTGGTCCGTCTGAACGCTTTCGTCTTTAAGAATAGTCCCATCAGGAGCGGTCAAAACAATACGTGGCCAAGCCGGCAACAATTTTCCAGGATGTTCATGTACTTCATAGGTGTCGTTCAGAAACTCCACAGTCAAAGGCAATTCGACCAGTTTCCGACCATCAACGATCGAGCGAACAACTGGTGGAACACCAAGATAGATTACGGCCCTCCCGTCAACACGCAATCCAACATAGCCGGGCCCGGACTCGACTTTGCCCCTGCGAATAGCCTTCAATGTTTCAATGGGGCGAGGCTCTTCTGTGGGGGGAGAGCTTCGGCGGGTGGTTTTAGTTGGAATACTGGTCGGGCGCGGTGCCTCTTCTCCTGTCACCAGCAACATGGTCGTCATATCATTGGCCAGGTCTCCTGCAAAATCTCCTGCGTCTTGCGCCCAACCTGACACTCCCGCCCAGACAAGTCGCCTATCGATTGTTAAGTCCAAACCGGCAAGGCGTGCGAAAGGCACTGGGCCGAACAAAAATCCAAGTACAAAGAGGGTAGCAAGAATTGAGGTATAACGACCAACAATAGCCAGAAACCACAAATCTGGATCAGGGAAAAACAAGGCAAATACCAGCCTCGCACTTGCGGCTGTTAGCCAGCCAACAGAGAAGCGGAAAAGATTGTCTTCGTGAGAGAAAAAATAGGTCCACTGTTCAAAAACCCATGAATCCCAGGAAAATCGGGGCAGGAAATATTCGACTCCCAAAAATGTTGCCGGGGACAGCAGTGCCCCAAAAAGCATAATGACACCACCCAGGATCACGGACAGCACGGCGGCACCTGCGTTGTCGCTGTCCGCGAACAAATTGAAAATGACTTCGGAGAAAATTACGCCAAACAGAACGATATTGAAAATGTCTCCCATCTCCATTATCGACGCTCCAAACGGGCTTCAAACCAGGCCGACAAGGGGGCTGGTAAACCAAGCGGTGACGTATAAAATTTGAAGCCATACTTATTCGTAATAACTTCAATTTGTTCCTGAATCTCGGGTATTTTGCCGTGATCATGGACCAGAGCTGCGGGCATTTGTCTTATGACCGCCAGAACGGCATCCGTCAGGTCGACGGCATCCTGCATCACGGAGCGAACATCGTTCAGGCCACTGAGGGAACCGAACCAGGAAGTTCTTTTCTCAGCAAGTTTGAGGGCTAGTTTTTCGAAACTTTCCCAGATCGCCGCCTCAACGACTTTCACTGGTAATGAGCGATCGAGAATTTCGATTCGAGCCCGGGTTTCCGCTAGCAATCGTCCACGGCGACGGGTCAATTCATTTCCATTCCGGATCATTCCCCCCAGTTTTTTCAGTTCATATTCTGTCGCTCCGATTTCCTGATCCAGTGACCTGGTTTGCAGAACCAGATTCTCGATATTTCGCTCCGTCTGAATTGCGTTATTCTGGCTGCTTCGAATATGATCTACGGTCTTTCTAATCCGCTCGGATGTCGTCGCAATTGCTGCTTCACTTGGTGCGGTTGGGGTTAAAGCCTGCACGTCTTCCGGACGCCTAATAACCATGACCGGCATCGCCACGAGCGCTTGTCCTGGATCCAAAGGTATGGCCAGGTCATTGCTCTTGCTGGCCAACTCATAGGATGCCGGTGCTGGACGGGGCGTTCTGCGGAATGTGGAAGGCGGCGGGACATCAGTTCCAAAACCAGCAATGATTCGATAAAATTGCCCCCGTCTTTCGGCAACAATCTTTTCCATTGCCTTTAATTGTGCAGCCGCCTCGGCTTCTACTTGTTTATGGACGTTCAGGGTTTGCCTGGCGTTGTCTATAATCCCTTGCCCGCGGTCCAGCACATCAACATAGCGTTGTTGAAGGTTATTAAGATCGGATAGATATCGGACCCGGCTTTGTCGGACGAAATCACTGGATTGGAGATTTTCCTGTGCCGACAAAAGTCTGGCTTTCTGAATACCCAGTTTTTCAAGAGCACCTCTGAGTGTGCTGTCCGCGGCCGATGCCAGGCCCGTAAATCCAGGATTGCTTTCCAAGGCCGGTAAGGCAAACAAATCCACGGGTTCAGCCCGAAGGACATTGTTAATGTAGTTGCGGATCATGTTTATCAGAACATGGGATGGCCCACTGGGTATGTAGACTCTGTTTATAACGGGGCCGCTTTTTCTCCCTTTTGGACAATTGATCTTGCCACTTGGGGTTTGATCGCAGCCAACAACTCCATTTCTTCTGTTCGTAGCTGTATCTGGCAGTATGTACGCATTCCCGACCACAGGTAGACAAACCAGGAAAGCCATAAAGGCAACTGGTGTCACAACTCTGTATTTCCGCACTCCCGTCGCGACCGCCATCGAATGTAGCTATCCTCCAGTATTCAGGTGTAAAAACTACAGCGTCACTAATTTATTGAAGCCCTGTGACTTCATGTGGGCCCTGACTGATCAGGTTAGCAGACGAAGATTCATTTCAACAACGCCGCGACCTGCTTCACGTCTTCACCATCTCCTTCGGCGTATCGAATCCAGCATAAACAATCGACAAGATCGTTTTCGGGATCAGGTGAAAAACGCAAAGTTAGTGCGGCCGTTGACCAGTCAAAGGACACGACAGTTTCCAGTGAAAACCAGTCCCTGCCACCATCTTCCTCTTCTTCAACACCTCCTTGACTGTCGTCCATCTGTTCGATGCAAACAGCACCGATGTCAGATTCTGATCCCCCGTCCACAAGGGCGAGAAGGTCGTCCCGGGAATATTCAAAGCGTAACCAGGTGTCCCTGCTGGGCCAGCCTGCAGCCGGTTCCGGTAAACTGTCCAGTTCACGCAATGCCGAATCTGCAACTTCAACAAGGGCGTCGGCGTAACTGCAAGTCGACACATCGGTCCGTTTCAGGTCGATGAACGTGAGCAGTATTTGTTCGAGTGCTTTCTGCGCCGGAAAGTCCTTTGCGAATCCCAGGTATCGGAATTCGACAGGGGGGTGAACGAATGGTTTTCCTTTGGTCAATTCAACCTCCTAGAGAACCCAGCCCCAGAACCAGACTGTGGCGATCAAGCTACAAATGGCGCAAACCATGAAACTGATAACGACGGTCCGACTGGCGGCATTGTCCCAGCGATGTGCAATTGCCTCTGCCGACTTCATGAAAATTAACGCAGGAATCAGGCCGACCAGGAAGCCTGTTAATGCCATCATGGGTTTGAAATCAGAGAGATCGCCCAGTAAATGGGGTGGTACCACGGCCTGCGCCATCAACTGCCCCGGCAACAGAAGCACTATGACGGTCGTCAGAATTGCGCTTGTTTTTCTGGTCACCAACATGACAGTTGTCCAAACAAGACTTATTGGGGAGAATTCCAGACGTCTACAATACAGGATAGTTACTTTGACCGCTCGTTAAAAGTAAGCGAAACAATGCGCGCCGACCTTACAGTTTTCGATCATTGGTTCGAATGCAAGAAAAATGTCCACTTTTGACCCAGACTGTGTCAAAACGCCTTTCATGATATGATTCTATCATCGTTTTGGCGGAGGGTTTGATGAAGCGTTTCATTGAAGGCGAAGATCGCAGCCAGAGCACTTTTTTCCCTGAACAGATGGATGACTATATTGGCGCAGATAATCCTGTGCGGGTTGTTGATGTCTTCGTCGATGAGCTTGATCTTGTCGGTCTTGGCTTTGACCGCGTTGCACCGCAGGCGACAGGACGTCCCGGCTATCATGCGTCAGTTTTGCTTAAGCTCTATGTCTATGGCTACCTCAACAGGGTTCTGTTTGACATCAGCGCCTATGGAGCAAACTAGCTGGATTGCATAAGAGAGGATTTCTGGTTCATCGTAATGACCCGTAGGGGAATGAAGATGAACCAGAAATCGCAGACAAATTAGGCCGGGCCAGCAAAGGCGATCAAAGACATTCGCCGAGCGACGCGATATATTCACACAGTTGACACCTGCCACTAGAGGTTCGGGTATTTATCGATTATCTGATTGAACGTCTGTAACAGCTGTCAGGCAGCAACTGATCCCGTCAAACGCCGAGCCAAGTGTGCTGGATTTTCGGGTCCTTCGCCAGTTCTGACGGCGCCCCGGCCCACCTGATCTTGCCTTTGCCCAATATCACGATGTCATCGGCCAGGCTGGTGGCAAATCCGAGGCTTTGTTCGACCAGCAACATGGTCAGGCCTTTTTGTTTGAGCTCGGTTAAAAAGGCCTCGATTTCCTGCACCACGAGGGGGGCCAGGCCTTCTGTTGGCTCATCAAGGATCAGCAGGTCCGGATTGGTCATCAGGGCGCGGGCAATCGACAGCATTTGCTGCTCGCCGCCGGAAAGCTGCCCGCCGCCGTTTTCCGCCCGCTCTTCGAGGCGGGGAAACAGCTTGTAGACCTTTTCCAGCGACCAGGCTTCACGCTGTCCGGATGTAATGGGTGCGCGAGCGGCGATCTCCAGGTTCTCGCGTACAGACAACGAGGGAAAGATGCCGCGCGTTTCCGGCACATAGGCGATGCCCAGGCTGGCAATCTGGTAGGACTGCAGCGACTGGATGTCCTTGCCGGCGTAGGTGACGCGGCCCTTGCGTTTCTTCAGCACAGCCATGATCGAATTGAGCAAAGTGGTTTTGCCAGCGCCGTTGCGGCCCAGCACACTCAGGACCGTGCCTTCGGTCACGGAAATTGAAACGCCTTGCAGAATATGGCTTTGATCGTACCAGGCCTGAAGTTTGTCTACTTCCAGCAATACCTTGCTCATGATATCGCCTCGCCCAGATAGCGCTGGCGGACAATTTCAGAATTGCGCACTTCCTCAACCGTGCCCTCGACCAGCACCGATCCATAGTCCAGAACCGTAATCCGGTCGGTCACACCAAAAACCACTTCCATATCATGCTCGATTATCAGGATTGTCAGGGTGCGCGGCAACGAGGAAATCAGCTTCAGCATGACCGCTGTTTCCTCCGGGCTCATGCCCGACGTCGGCTCATCCAGCATCAACACCTTGGGACGGGTGGCCAGGGCGAGGCCAACTTCAAGCTGGCGTTGATGGCCATAGGACAGGTTCTTCACCGGCACCTTCAGCACGTCGGCCAAATTCACCAGCCCGGCAATTTCCTCGGCAGCCTGGCGAACGGCGCTGAAAGTCTGGAAAGACTTCCAGAATATCTTGCCCAGTTGCATGGCAACAGCCGAGGCCGTGGCAAGGTTTTCCAGAACCGTCATTTCCATGAACAGGTTGTTTTTCTGGAAACTTCGTCCCAGACCGGCCCTCGCCCGGGCGTCGGGAGAGGCACTGCTGATATCCTGCCCGTCAATGACAACCTGTCCTGAATTTGCCTTGATCTCTCCGGTCAGCAGATTGAAGAAGGTCGTCTTGCCAGCGCCATTGGGACCAATGACCGCATGGCGGCCACCAGCCGGGACATGCAGGCTGACGTTGTCGGTCACCACCAGCGAGCCAAACGATTTGTTGAGCGAAGTTGCTTTCAGCATATCGAACCCGTCATTTGGCCAAGTCCTGTGGTGCTTTTGGATCCCTGGCGCGGTGCCAGTATTTGGCAAGGGTGCCGTAAATTCCGTCACCGGCAAACAACACGATACCGATGAAGAAAAGACCCATATACATCATCCAGTATTCTGTCAGCGATGACAGCTCGTGCGACATCATGCGCACGACAGCGGCACCCACCACGGCGCCGACCAGGGTGCCCGTGCCGCCGACAATCACCATGATCAAAACAATGCCCGAGACCGTCCAGAACATGGCGTCCGGCGAGACAAAGCCCATGTGCTGGGCCTGCATCGAGCCGGCCAGACCGGCAACCATACCCGCGACAATGAAGATTGCCAGCTTGTACAGGCCGATCGGCGCTCCCAGGGATCGCATGCGGTTTTCATTTTGATGGATGGCCAGCAGATAACGGCCAAAAGGCGAATTCATGATCAGGTCCAGCAGGACAAAGACTAGGGCCGCGACGATGACGGTAAAGACCGCGAAAATCGCTGGGTCAGAGGCGTCAAGGCCAAACATTTCCAGATCCAGGCGGGGGATGCCCGGCATGCCGTCGTCACCGCCAAATTCCCGGTTTTTGAGAAAATAGGCATAAAACATCTGCGACAGGGCCAGCGTGATCATGATGAAAAAGATACCACCAAGCCGCACCACAAAGGCCCCGATAATGGCTGCGATCAAGCCTGCCATAATGACACCGGCAGCCATCGAGGAGGCGACGTTCCAGCCCATGTGAACGGTCAGGATTCCGGTGGCGTAAGCGCCAATGCCGAGAAACGCCGCATGGCCCAGCGAGACCAGTCCGGTGTAGCCGACCAGAAGGTCCAGGCTCATGGCGAAAATGGCCAGGATGGCGATTTCGGCGATCAGTTCCTGGCCGTAATATCCGGCGAAATCAACAAATCCGAGGCAGGAAACGACGATAACGAGAGCTGTCACGCGCTCCAGTGTAAAATAATTTTTCATCAGGCTGCCCTTGTCGGAAACAGGCCGCCAGGACGTACCAGCAGCACAACCACCATCAACGCATAAATCGTTACGCTGGCGAACTGCGGCAGGAAGACCTGGCCGAAAGTTTCAGCCATGCCAATCATCAGGGAGCCGACCACAGCGCCTTTCAGGCTACCGAGGCCGCCGACGACGACAACGATCAGGGTCAGGATCAGAATCGACATGTCCATGCCCGGTTCCACCGGGAACACGGCACCGGCAACAGCGCCGGAAAGACCGGCTAGGTAGCAGCCAATGCAAAAGACGCCAAAAAACGCCAGATCAACATTGATGCCGAGGCAGGAGACCATATCGCGGTCATCAACACCGGCCCGGATCACCGAGCCAATGCGGGTGCGCTCGAGGACGAAATACAGAATCACGAAGACGGCCACGCCGAGGCCAATGATGAAAAGCCGGTAAGAGGGATAGATCTCGCCAAATATCGTCACGCTCTGGGAGAACACGTCCGGCGTCGGGATGGATTTGGAGAGGTTGCCCCAGGACATGCGCACGGCATCCAGGCCGACAAAGATCAGCCCGAAAGTCACCAGTACCTGTTTCAGTGGCGGCGCTGTCCGCAGGCGCTTGATCAGCGTGACATAAAAAACCATGCCCACAACCATGACGCCAATCGGCGCCAGCGCTAGGGCGACCCAGAAAGAGCCTGTGTTGACATACACCCAAAGACCAAAGTAGGCCCCCAGCATATACAGGGTTCCGTGGGCCAGGTTGATGAAATTCATCAGGCCAAAGATAACCGATAATCCAACCGAGAGCAGGAACAGCAGCATCGCAAGCTGCAACCCGTTCAACGTCTGGATAAAGAGAAAGGTTGGGTCAGTAAACATATTGGGAATCTAGGGGGAAGGCCTGCAAACGGCAACCTCCCCCCTGTTTCTTTCCAGCAAGAGTGTGTTTCAGATCCGCTGACAGGCTACGACTTGCAGCTGTCAGAGGGATCCTGAACGTCCTTGATTACGTCATAAACGGAGGCCGTAATGGCGCCGCCCTGCTTGATGTTCTTGTAGACGTAAATATTCTGGATGATGTTGCCGTTCTTCTGGTCGAAGCGGAATTTGCCACGCGGGCCGTCAAAAGTGACCTTGCGAACGGCATCCATAAACGCTTTTTTGTCAGAGGTATCGCCGTTCACCACTTTCAGTGCCTCAACGATAACCCGTGCTGCGTCATATCCCTGGACTGCAAATTCCGAACCGCCGCGGCCATATTTGGCCTTGAAGGCCGCCTGGTATTTCTTGTTGGCGGGATTGTCAATCGACGGCACATAGTTGGCGGAACCAATAATGTTATTGGCGCCTTCGCCCTGGGCCTTGATATAGAGCGGCGAGGTCAGCCAGCCGGCACCGGCCAGCGGGATGTCCTTGCCAATACCAAAAGCGCCAAAGGATTTGACGAACTGGATGGCCGGGCCACCGGCAAAAAAGACGAACAGGGCGTCAGGCTTTGCAGCCTTGACCTTGGCGAGGTAGGGACCAAAATCCTTGGTGCCTTGCAGCGGCGGGTATTCCTCACCGACAATCTTGCCACCGGCCTGCTTGAAGCCGTCCTTGAAGTGATTCATCATCTGGTGTCCGGCAGCGTAATCCGGGGCCATCAAATAGACGTTGCGATAGCCCTTGTCATACATCCACTTGCCCATGGGGCGGACGATCTGGCGGTTGGAAAACGACGTGCGGACGATCCACGGGCTGCATTTTGCGCCGCTGATGCCGTCGTGGCCGGCATTGGCAATAACAAAGGGAACCTTGGCGTTATGCACGGTGTCGCGCATGGCAGCCAGAACGCCGGAGGAAACCGGGCCAACCAGAACGTCGACCTTGTCCGAGTGGATCAGCTTCTTGGTTTTGGCCAGTCCCGAGTTGGGCTTGCCTTCAGTGTCTGCCTGCACAAGGACGATCTTGCGGCCATTGACCTCGCTGCCAAAAACTTCCAGGCCGAGTTCGAAGGCGCGGGTGATTTCCTTGCCAATGCCTGCATAGACACCAGAATAAGGCAGGATCATGCCAACCTTGATGTCGGCGGCATGAGCGGGACTCATGGCGCCCAAGGCGACAACGGCGGCCATTCCCAATTTGGTTGCAATTTTCATTTTTACTCGTTCTCCATGTTGATGCATAAATGCACGTTCGTGAAAGCTGTCCCGTGACAGACCATTACGTTGATTTATATTATTTTTATTAAATTGGTTCAGAACAACTGTGAAACCGTCGACAGGTTTATCCTGAAAGCCCGATATTTGGCTTAACGTTGGTCAACACTCTATCCGCGATAAAAACTGAAGCCAATTGTACCATGGCGTGGGGAGAGAGACTGGACGCTCAGTCGATGCCTGGTTTCATCAGGGCCATCGCTGCAGCTTGGCGGACATTTTCCTCACGCCTTGAAGATGAAGCTAACTGTTTTGGTTAACTGATGACGAGGCAGAACTTTACATTCAGAAAACCAGTTATGCACTAACATTTACACTGGACCACTCAAAGGGGGCCGCTGGACTGGGCCCCAATTGAACCGGACACCCTGACATAGCCTGGAGGCTCAAGGATATCCTTGAGCATATGCCTATGTCTTATCTGAATGACCTGTCTGTCGTCATGCAATTGGAACAACTTGCGGCCTGATCTAAGAGAGGATCTGGCTCATCTGGTTAATAATATTAAGCGGCGTGTTTGCGGTATTGCAAGCGCCGGGTTTCCATTGTTTTCCGTTTGATCCTCTCTCTT
>JABIFY010000087.1 GCA_018650465.1 Alphaproteobacteria bacterium | reverse complement strand
GGCCTCAATGCCTTCAGAAAAGCCATGGTCAAAATGTCTGAATTGGAAATCCGCGACTATATGATGGCTTTATTCAAACCAAACATTCCTCGGAAACCGTTGATAGAGTTGGTGTTATGAAAAGAGTCGGGTACTGTGATGTAAGCCATTGAAGTACTGAGCAACGCCATAGCCGTCACCGACGCCAGCGAACTCCAGTGCGGCATGTCCAACAACCAGGGCCGATCAAAATAAAGGGCAATGGGTATCATCATAATGGCTGAAGTCGTCAGTTGACCAGTCGCGGCAACAGCTGGATTAAGCCGGGCAAAACGCCTGCCATAAATGCCGGCAAAGGCATAACTGGTGGCAGCCCCCATGACCAGGGCCTGGCCCACCACAGTGTCCGTGGCCCCTTGCAAGGCATCAACGCCTATCAGGATGGCTACGCCCGCCAGCCCACAACCCACGCCAATGAAACGACTGATGGAAAGTTTTTCATCCTTGGTCAGAAAATGGGCGAGCACCACTGTGAAGATCGGCGTCGTGGCGTTCAAAATGGAGGCCAAACTGCCGGAGATTTCCGTTTGTCCCTGCACAATTAAATTGAACGGCACAACATTATTTAGAAATCCCATCCCGGCGAAAGACAGCCAAAGCCCCCAGTCGCGCGGCAAGGCGATACCCCTGATCTTCAGGTAGACCAGCAACCCAATTGCGGCAATCCCCACCCGGCCCAGCACGATGGTCAATGGCGGCATATCGTTCAGGGCAATCTCGGAAAAGGGAAATGTGCAGCCCCAGATCACGGCCAGTAGCAATAACAGCCCCCATGTGGCGGGCGTCATATGTCGGGAAATTTGTTCAGGTTGTTTCATGTAGTCCACCAAAATTTGTCATGCTGGAACATAATAAAATGCCATGAACCGGTCATTCCGATTCCTGTTGTATCCTGAAAGTACCGAAATGTGCCTACTCTGCCGCCTCCGCCACATCGACAGGTGGGCGCCAGCGCAGGACCGGGCTGCGGGCAGCTCGGGTTTCGTCCAGGCGTTTGCGGAAAGCCAGACGCGGGGCTTCGGTAAAACGGGTGGTGTCGCCTTCCTTGGCGGATTTCGTCAGATCGATCATGGTTTCGATAAACTCGTCCAGGCTGGCCTTGCTTTCGCTTTCAGTGGGCTCAATCAACATGGCCCCATGCACAACAAGCGGGAAATAGATGGTCATGGGATGGAAGCCTTCATCAATCATGGCCTTGGCAAAATCCAGCGTGGATACACCAGTGCCATCGAGGAAATGTTCATCAAACAAGGCCTCGTGCATGCAATAACCGTCGAAGGAAGGTGACATGTGATCTTTCAGGCAAGCCAACACATAATTCGCCGACAATACGGCGTCCTCGGCAATGCGCGGCAGGCCATCGCAGCCAAAGCTCATCATATAGGTCAGGGCGCGCACGAACATGCCCATCTGGCCATGGAATGATTTCATGCGCCCGATCGAGGCTGCGGCCTCACCAGTGGCATTTTCCTGTAAATTAAAACCATTCTCGCCACTGGTCACCCAGGGCACAGGTGCATAGGCCTTGAGGGCGTCGGACAATACGACAGGTCCGGCACCGGGACCACCGCCCCCATGGGGCGTGGAAAAGGTTTTGTGCAGGTTGATATGCATGGCATCCACACCCAGATCGCCGACCCGGACCTTGCCCACCAGGGCGTTCAGATTGGCCCCGTCACAATAGAAATAACCGCCCACATCGTGCACGGCCTTGGCAACTTCGATGACTTCATCTTCGAACAGGCCACAGGTGTTGGGATTGGTTAACATGATGGCCGCGACGTCGTCATCGACGGCTGCTTTCAACGCTTCAAGATCAACCCGCCCTGAGGCATTGGCCGGGATGGACTGGATTTTGTAGCCACAAAAATTAGCCGTGGCTGGATTGGTGCCGTGGGCAGATTCCGGTACCAGCACCCGGCTGCGTTTTTCACCGCGAGCTTCGAGGGCTGCACGAATAGTCATCAGGCCACAAAGTTCGCCATGAGCACCAGCGGCGGGCGACATTGCCACAGCGGGCATGCCGGTGACCACCTTCAGCCAGTGGGCCAGGGTGTCGATCAATTCCAGGGCGCCCTGCACGGTCGAGGTTGGTTGCAGCGGATGAATATCGGCAAGACCTGGCAGCCGGGCCATCTTTTCGTTCAGGCGCGGATTGTGCTTCATGGTGCACGAACCAAGCGGATAGATCCCCGCATCGATGGCATAATTGTTGCGGCTGATGCGCACATAATGGCGCACAACTTCGGGCTCGGATATTCCGGGCAGGCCTATTTCGTTGTCACGCAACAATCCACCCAGCCGGTCCGGCATGTCTTCAAGCGCGGGTAAATCGACGCCGCACTGGCCGTCCCGGCCCAACTCGAAAATCAGGTCTTCTTCGTGGTCCAAAGCCTGATGGCCGGTGAAAGTTGTTTTCGCTGCACTGCCAGCGCCGTCTTCATTCGGGCGGGTTTGTCGTCCCTGGCGGTTCATGACAAGACCTCCTGCAACGCTGACGCAAAGGCCTGGATATCTTCGTCCGTATTGGTTTCCGTGGCAGCCACAATCAAATGATCTGCCATGTCCGAGCGTTCAGGGAACAGCCGGGCAGCGGGCACGCCGCCCATAATGTCCTTGTCCAACAGGTCTTCCACGACTTGCGTCGCATCCCTGGATAGCTTGAGCGTAAATTCATTGAAAAATGTTTTTTCCAACACCTCAACACCCTCAATTTCAGACAATTTATCGGCCAGTTTGAAGGCTGTTTGATGGTTCAACATAGCCAGGCCCTTCAAGCCATCTTCGCCCAGCAACGACAAATGAATACTGAAGGCCAAGGCACACAAGCCGGAATTTGTGCAGATATTACTGGTCGCTTTTTCGCGGCGGATATGTTGTTCACGGGCAGACAGCGTCAGCACATAACCACGTTTGCCATCGGCATCCACAGTTTCGCCACACAGGCGGCCCGGCATCTGGCGCACATATTTATCGCGTGTGGCAAAAAGGCCAAGATAAGGTCCGCCATAATTCAGACCATTGCCAATGCCCTGGCCCTCGCAGACAACAATATCGGCCCCCATTTCGCCGGGCGATTTTACAGCCCCCAGGGAAACAACTTCGGGTACAGCAACGACCAGCAAAGCACCAACTTCATGACAGGCTTCTGACAGCACTTTCAGATCACGCAAGCGTCCAAAGACATCAGGGTTTTGCACAACAACACAGGCCGTTTCCTTGTCCACTTCGGGCAAGGGTTCCACCACGTCGATATTCAGATCAAGAAACTGCGAGGCTGTCAAAACCGAATCCCGGTAATGGGGATGCAGGTTGGCGGACATCACAACATGTTTGCGCCGGGTCACACGCGACGCCATCATGACAGCTTCGGCGCAAGCCGTTGCCCCGTCATACATGGAGGCATTGGCCACATCCATGCCGGTGATCAAGGCCACCTGGGTCTGGAATTCGAACAGAACCTGCAAGGTACCCTGGCTGATTTCCGGCTGGTAAGGCGTATAGGCCGTAAGGAATTCACTGCGCTGGATCAGATGATCAACTGACGCCGGCACATGATGGCGATAGGCCCCGCCCCCGATAAAGGACGGGCACGAACCCATGGGCCGGTTTTTACCCGCGAGGCGACTGATAGTGCGCTCCACCGACAATTCCCCCTGGCCGGGTGGCAGATCAAGGGGTTTTGTCAGACGGGCAGATTGCGGTACACCGTCGAACAAATCGTCGACCGAAGTTATGCCGATCCGGGCCATCATGGCACCACGATCTGCCTCGCCAAGCGGGAGATATCTCATGATTTATTACCCTTGTGCAAATGCGGCATAAGCCTCCGCATCCATCAAATCGTCCATTTCACCTTCATCGGCCAGCTTGATCTTGAAGAACCAGCCGCCATTTTCGGCGTCCGCATTCACGGTTTCAGGTGTTTCGTTCAGCACTTCGTTGATCGCGATGATTTCACCGGAGAGGGGAGCGTAGATTTCGCTAGCTGCCTTGACGGATTCCACGACGGCCACTTCGTCGCCCTTACTGACTTCAGCCCCGACCTGGGGCAGGTCAACAAACACGACGTCCCCCAACTGTTCCTGGGCAAAATTGGAAATACCGACGGTGGCGATATCGCCTTCGACATTAATCCATTCGTGGTCTTCGCTGTATTTATGGTCACTCATGAGA
This sequence comes from Alphaproteobacteria bacterium, assembly GCA_018650465.1. Classification (GTDB taxonomy): domain Bacteria; phylum Pseudomonadota; class Alphaproteobacteria; order UBA2966; family UBA2966; genus JABILA01. The sequence continues at coordinate 26,241 of JABIFY010000087.1, read as the reverse complement.
TGTAGTCCTCGTTATCAAATATGGTTATCAAGTAAGGTTTCTATTTGGCGAAATTCTTGGCGACAAATGGCATTTTCACAACTGTTGCCGGCACGGTTTTGCCGCGCACAACAAGACCCAGTTTTGTATCAACGCCAGCATAAGCAATTTTGACATAACCCATCACGACAGCGCCGCCAAAACTGGGCCCAAAGCCACCGCTGGTCACCGTACCCACCACAGCGCCATCGCTGTCGACAATATCTGCCCCTTCGCGCGCCATGGCGCGACCTTCGGGCACCAGGCCGATGCGCTTGCGGGTAGGTTTGTTTTCGATCTGGGCCAGGATGATATCAGCGCCCGGAAAGGCACCTGGCATACGACGTCGCTTGCCAATGGTCCAGGTCAGGCCCGCTTCGATAGGTGTTGTCGCCGGATCAAGATCATGGCCATAAAGGCAAAGCCCGGCCTCCAGGCGCAGGCTGTCGCGGGCACCCAAGCCCACCGGTTCAACTTCTTCCATCGCCAGCAAAGTGCGGGCCAGCGCCTCCGCCTGGTCAGCCGGTACCGAAATCTCGTAACCGTCTTCACCGGTATATCCTGAACGCGAGACAAAACAGGAAATGTTGTCCAGGTCCATTTGGGCCGCCGACATGAAAGCCAAATCAGCAGCAGCGGGTGCCAGGCGGGACAGGGCAGCAACAGCCGCAGGTCCCTGCAAAGCGATCAAGGCGCGGTCTTCCAGAACCTCGACAGCATCGTCTCCCAGATGGGCTTTCAGATGGGCAATATCGGCGTCCTTGCATCCGGCATTCACCACCAGGAACAGATGATCTTCGCAAACCGTGATCATCAGATCATCCAGCACACCGCCAACATCATTGGTAAACAGGGAATAGCGCATACCGCCCAGGCTCAACCCTTCGAGATCGCCGGGCACCAGGGCTTCAAGCGCCGCTATACGGTTGTCGCCATGCAACTTGACCTGACCCATATGAGAGACATCAAAAAGGCCGGCCTGTGCGCGGGTATGTTTATGTTCGACAATAATGCCCGCCGGATATTGCACGGGCATGTCATACCCGGCAAAAGGCACCATGCGGGCACCCAGTTCACGATGCAGGGCGTCCAGGGGTGTCTGGTGCAGGGGCTGTGCGGTTTCGTCGTTTGGGTTGGTCAAAGCGTCTGCCTCCGGGTATCAGAATGACGATCAGCGATCAGCACATTTGACAAAAACCTGTCGTGCCAATACCGACCCCCTCTGTCACGGAACCTGAGAGATTGACCATCCAGTCACTTACGACACAATTACCGACTAAACTTAATTCGGCGGATGGCTTACCCCTTCGGTGAGACCAAGCCCTGAATGAAGGGCCTGTTCTGCTTTCCAGAGTGCTTATGTCCTTGCGGTCCCTGTTGCCTGAGAGTTTCCGGGGCGGTTGCTCCTTCGGCGCCGGATCATGTTAAATCCGGTCTCTCCCGCAAGGGCGGGAACATCTTGTCACCAGGGCGCAACCCCTTGGCGAGAGCGACATGATAGCGGGGGGCGACCTTAAGTCAATAAATGTCGCCATCAACCAGCGTCAGTAATTATTACCGGCGATTAAATTTCATCTGCTCTTCGGTCAGCTGGAAGCCCACCAGAATTTCGTAACCACCGCCGTCTTCGTCTTTGCGCAAGGGAATGCTTTGTTCAATTTCTTCCAATATACCGGCGCTGCGACGGTTTTCAGGAAAGGCGATCTTGCTGTGAAAATTTTCCTTGGCCAGCACCCGGCCCTTGGCATCGGAAATGGCAACAAAATAGTCAAATTCACCGGTACGACTACGGGCAGCCGGGCCGCGCTCAGCAATAAGTTCAAAACTAATGTCAGTGACAACACGGCCTTTCAAATAACGGCAGGACATATTCAGCTTGCCGATTTCTGCCTGGAACATGACATCAATCAAGTCACGACCAGAGCCTTGTTTGAACTGGGCTACGCGTTCAGCATTCCCCAGAATCGAGGCTGCGGGGCAAAGCTGAACTTTCTCACCTTCATCCTCCCCCAAACCGATTACTGAAAGGGACGAACAGGCGGCCAACAAGCCTGCCGCCAAGGCAAGGGCCAGATAACGCGAAATTTTTGATGTTCTCGAAATAGAAGTCACATTATTGTCCACGTTATTGCCCACGTTTCAGTTATTGCCCACGTTAAAAAGGCTTGCTCTATAGTTTGTCGGTGCGGGTTATCCGGGCCTGAACGGGTCCGTATATTTCCACCAGGAAACTCTAATTGACCGCTTCGCTATCTACAAGTTGTCAAAGCAGGACAATTTTCCGCCATTTTCTGGCTGTTGTCACTATTTGAGGCCTTGATCGGTTCAAGAACCACTCATGATCGGTTCAAGAACCACTGATGATTGCTGCCAGAACCACTGATCGCGTCCGCAGCCATCAAATGTGTCGCGAAATCGGTTTAACCGGAATTACTTCGTTTGACCGGAATTATTTCGGCGTTTGTAATTGATGCCCGATTTGCATTATATGAAGCCCAGCGTTTCCATCAAATCAGGAAACCTTCTATTTAAACCAGAATGCGCTGCCATGACAAAACCTGAGCTCAACATATTATTGGCCGCCCCGCGCGGATTCTGCGCCGGTGTCGACCGTGCTGTGCAGATCGTGGAACGCGCCATCGAAAAGCATGGCGCACCAGTCTATGTGCGCCACGAAATCGTGCATAACCGTTTTGTTGTTGAAAGTCTGGAAGATAAAGGCGCTGTTTTTGTCGATGAACTGGATGAAGTACCCGCCGATGCAGTGGTTATTTTTTCGGCCCACGGTGTGCCCAAATCGGTCCCTGTAGAGGCAACACGGCGGGAATTAATCTATCTGGACGCCACCTGCCCTCTGGTCAGCAAGGTCCACCGCGAAGCCGAACGCCATCATGCCGAAGGCCGCGATGTCATCTTGATTGGCCATGCAGGTCATCCGGAAGTGATCGGCACCATGGGCCAACTGGATCAAGGGGCAATTTTGTTGGTGGAAAATATCGATCAGGCAGAAAATATTATCCCACCCCGGCCAGAGGCCCTGGCCTACACCACCCAAACGACCCTGTCCGTGGATGAAACGGCAGATATTGTCGCTGTACTGGCCCGCCGCTTCCCGCAAATTGCCGCCCCGCGCAAGGAAGATATTTGTTACGCCACAACCAATCGCCAGCAAGCCATGAAGGATATTGCTGGCCTCTGCGACGCCTTGCTGGTGATCGGCGCGCCAAATTCTTCAAATTCGCTGCGCCTGGTGGAAGTTGCCCGGCAAAACGGCTGTGACAATGCATCGCTGGTGCAACGCGCCCGCGACATCGACTGGCGCGCGTATCAGGGCGTCAACACCCTGGGCATTAGCGCCGGCGCGTCGGCACCTGAAATCCTCGTAACTGAAGTCATTGAGGCTGCCCGCCTGCATTTCAATGTCAGCATCAAAGAGGTTGAGGCCGAGCCAGAAAATGTAAGTTTCAAACTTCCCCAACAATTGTTGGCCTGATCAGAAGACGATTTGATGGCAGTCTATACCGATATTGCAAATGACGAACTGAACGCTTTCATTGCCGATTATGATATCGGCAAGGTCATGTCCTACAAAGGCATCGCCGAAGGCGTGGAAAATTCAAACTATCTGGTGCAAACGGACCAGAATGATTTCATCCTGACCCTGTATGAAAAACGGGTAAACCCGGATGACCTGCCTTTTTTCCTGGGGTTGCTGGAGCATCTGGCAGAAAAGGAATTCCCCTGTCCCACGCCCATTCATGGTCGCGATGGCCAGGTCTTGCGCCACCTCGCCGACCGTCCTGCCGCCATGGTCAGTTTCCTGAAAGGCGTCTGGCACCGCAAGCCACGCAACGTTCATTGCACGGATGTGGGACGGGCCATGGCTCGCCTCGCCCTGGCCGGTCAGGATTATGACATTGAACGTCCCAACGCATTGACCGTTGGCAGTTGGCGTCCTCTGTTTGAAAGCTGTGACGGTCGCGCCGACAGCGTCGCCGCCGGTTTGCATAACGAGATTGAAAAAGAATTGGACTGGCTGGAAGATAACTGGCCGGACGATTTACCGCGCGGTGTTATCCATGCCGACATGTTTCCCGACAATGTATTTTTCCTCGGCGACAGTCTTTCAGGCGTTATTGATTTCTATTTCGCCTGCAATGATTTTCTTGCTTTCGAAATTGCCGTTTGCCTGAACGCCTGGTGCTTTGAGCCAGACCGACAGTTCAACGTCACCAAGGCCCGCCACATGTTACAGGCCTATCAGCAAATCCGTCCCCTGTCGCAAGCGGAGATGCTTGCCCTGCCGGTTCTGGCCCGAGGGGCTGCCCTGCGCTTTTTGCTGACGCGTTTATATGACTGGCTGAACACCCCGGCGGGTGCCCTGGTTCGCCCGCACGACCCCTTGCAATTTCGCGACTATTTGCGCTTCCACAAAGGCATCAAGGGCCTGGCAGATTATGGTCTGGAGAGCTTCTGATTGACGTATGAGCATGAGTGAAAAGAAGACAATCAACATATTTACCGACGGTGCCTGTTCCGGCAATCCGGGCCCTGGCGGCTGGGGTGCCTTGTTGCGGTATAATGGTTATGAAAAGGAAATGTCCGGCGGTGAAGCCGACACAACCAATAACCGCATGGAAATGTTGGCCGCCATTGTCGCCCTGGAATCCCTGAGCCAGCCCTGTGACGTCAATCTATATACCGACAGCACCTACCTGAAGGACGGCATCACAAAATGGATTTTCGGCTGGAAGAAAAATGGCTGGCGCACATCGGCAAAAAAACCGGTCAAGAATGTCGACCTGTGGCAACGCCTGGACGAGACCATCAAACCTCATGACATCGACTGGCACTGGGTCAAAGGCCACTCAGGACATCCCGAAAACGAACGCGTCGACGACCTCGCCCGCGCCGAGGTGGAGAATTACCGCTAGTGTGGGTACAATAAAGGTCACATTTTCGGCATGAATTCGCCACAGAAAACGCCGTCACCCCGTACTTGATACGGGGTCCATGCTTCGATTAATTTAAACATCATGTCTTATCCAAGCGCGGTGCTCAATCCAGCCGCATAGATGCCGGATCAAGTCCGGCATGACGGAATTTCATAGTTCAGATGTCGTCACAATGTCATCGAACAAATCACTCCGCCGGAACTGACGCGCTTGTCGTTTTCCTGACACGACCCAGGACGCGGTCGCGGATATTTGCCACGTCACGCTGCATGACCATCAGAGAAGGCACCACGATCAGGACCAGGGCTGTTGCCACGCCCAGACCAAAGACCAGGGTGACGGCCATGGGGATCAGGAACTGGGCTTGCAAGCTGGTTTCAAACAACAAGGGCAGCAAGCCGCCCATCGTCGTCAGAGAGGTCAGCAGGACGGCACGTACGCGGTCTTTCGATCCGCCGATAACCGCAACCAAATATTCTTCGCCCTCAGCAATCCGTTCCTCAATGGTGCTGACCAGGATGATGGAATTGTTGACCAGAATGCCGGCCAGACCCATCAGCGAGATCAGGCTGAGGATCGACAGGCTGTAGCCCATGACCAGGTGGCCGACAATGGCCCCCACCACGCCAAAGGGAATGATCGCCATGACCACAAAGGGTCGGGTGTAGCTGGCAAAAACCCACGCCAGGACAATATAGATCGCCATCAGGCCAACAATGGCACCGGTCTGGACTTCGCCCATGGTGCGGGCCGTTTCTTCAAATTTACCCTTGAAGCGAAAATCAACCCCGTGACGTTTGGCTATTTCAGCAATCCCGGCGCTGTTCAGGGCCGCAACGACTTCGGCCGCTGTTGTGAGGGTCTCGTCAACTTCTGCGACCACGGAAACTTCACGCGCACCATCTTCCCGCCTGATCCGGGAGAAGCCCTGGGATTCAGACATTTCAACGATTTCGGACAGGGGCACTTCGACGCCACCGGGACCCCGCAAATAAAGATCACGTAATGCCCCGCGACCAATATCATCGCGCGGCAACTGGACCCGCACAGTGACTTCTTCATCACCACGGGCAAAGCGTTTGGCGATATTGCCCTGGAAGGCATCGCGGACCTGGCGACCCACGTCCTGGGTGGTGAAACCCAGGGCTTTGCCTTGCGGCGTCACCTTCAGAATAATTTCGCTTTTGCCATAGGGTAGATTGTCCGCCACATCAGAAACGCCGGGCAGCCGTTTCAGCAGATTTTGTACTTCTTCGGATGCTGCCTTCAAAACAGTTGTCGTGCCATTTGAAAAACGAATATCAATTTCCTTACCCGGTGGTCCCACAGCAGGTGTCGCCAACGTCACCCGGTCGATGCCCGGCAGCGGCGTGATTTCATTACGCCAGACTTCAACAAAATCAGCGGTGCGGACGGTGCGGTAATCAGAGGCCACCAATTCCACATGGATTCCGCCCAGGTGATCGCCTGACTGGGCTCCGAAATCCTGGGCCTGGGATTGTCCAACCTTGGCGAAGCTTGCCGTGATTAATCCACCCTTGCCGTCGGTAATTTTCATTTCGGCCCGCCGCATGCCTTCTTCAAGACTTCGGATCATGCGTTCTGTTTGTTCCCTGGGCGTGCCAGGCGCAAAAATCACGTTGGCAAATACGGTATCGGCTTCAGGCGAGGGGAAAAAATTGAACGGCACACGCCCGCCTGTGACCATGCCAATGCTGATGATTAACAGGGCGACCGTGCCGGACAAGGTGACATAACGATGTTCCACACACTTGGTTACAATGCGTTCAAAGGCACCATCCCGAAAGCGGCCAAAATGACCGTCAAACCAAACGCGAAAACGTCCCGGCTTTTCATCAACGCGCGGCAAGGCTTCGCGTAAATGGCCGGGCAACACCAGAAAACATTCCACCAGGCTTGCCACCAGAACGGCGATGACAACAAAAGGAATTGCCGCGATAATCTGGCCAATAATGCTGGAGATCATGAAGATCGGCATGAAGGCGGCGATGGTTGTCAGGGAAGAACTGAGTACCGGTGCCAGCATACGCACGGCCCCGGCTTCCGCGGCTTCGATAGGCTTCATGCCCCGCGCCCGACGCGTCGCCGCATGTTCGCCAACAACAATGGCGTCATCAACAATAATGCCCAAGGTCATGATCAAGGCAAACAGGCTGAGCATGTTGATGGTCTGACCACTGACCAACATGACGCCCATGGTGGCAAACAGGGCCGTGGGAATACCGACGGCGACCCAAAATGCCAGGCGTCCGTTGAGGAACAGAAACAGCACGGCCAGGACAAGGAACAGACCGCTGACGCCATTGCGCAACAGCAAGGATATGCGGTCCTCGATAAGGTCTGATTGCACATTATAGTGCATCAGTTCCAGCCCTTGCGGCAGGGTCGGTTTGATCCTGTCCACATAATCATGCACAATTTTTGACTGCTTCAGGGCATCGGCGCTTTCGGCCCGGCTGATCAGCAGACTGATGGCCTGGATGCCATACCGCAGGCCCTTGATGCCGCCTTCCTTGAAGGCATCTTCAATATTAGCCACATCACTGAGCAAGATTTTTTCGCCATTTTCCAGCGCGCGGATTTCGATTTCACCAATTGACTCTGCCTGTTTCGCAAGACCGAGACTGCGGATTTGCACGTCAGCATTGCCCTCCAGAGTGCCCGAAGGCATATCCTGGGAACTGGTCGAAATACGTCGACCAATATCGGCAAGCGTCAGGTCATAACGCAGCAAAGCCTGGGGCGCGATGTTGACCTGGATTTCTTCCTTGCGGGCACCGGTCAGGCTGACCTTGGCAATGCCCAGATCCAGCAACTCATCACGCATCTGTTTGGCCATGACCTTGAGAGATGCTTCAGAAAAGGGGCCGGACAGGGAGATACGGGAGATGGTGTCGTAACGCACAAGGCGAGAAACCACAGGACGCTCAGAGTCTTCAGGCAAGGTTGTGATCCGGCCAATAGCCGAATCCACATTTGACAAGGCCAGTTGCATATCAGCCCCGGCAACATATTCCAGCAAAATGGTGCCGTTGCCCTCACTGGCGAAGGAAGAAATATTTTCAAGCTCATCAAGAAAACGTAGCTCGGGCTCGATGGCTTCAATAATATTACTCTCCACATCCTCAGCCGATGCACCTGCCCAGGGCACAGATATAGTGATGCGGTCCAGACCGATGGTGGGGAAAAACTGGGTGTTGATCTTGAAGATGGAAAAGACGCCAATGCCCAACATGATGATCATCAGCAAGTTCGAGGCATTGCGATGATGGGCAAACAGCGAGATCAATTGTTTGAGGAACATATCAGCGCACCTCGATCTTCATGCCAGGGCCCATTTCGGCAAAGCGTGTGACAACAATTTTCTCGCCCTTTTGCAACGCTCCCCGCAGCAGGACTTCTTCTCCGGCCCGACCGATAATTTCAACTTTGCGCGGATCCAGGCGACCATCCTTGGCCACATAAACCGTGTCCGTATGCAAGGCCGTTTCTGCGACCCGGATGACCTGTTTGTAGTTAAAGTCCTTCAGGGTGACTTCGACAAAGGCGCCCGGGCGCAGGGGCTGATCAACACCGGCCCCTTGCAGGCGAGCATAGATATCAACGCCGCCACTGGCTGCCTGAATGCTGGCCCCGGCGCGGTCGACGACGGCCGCATATTTAAAGACCTTGTCACCGGCCCGCCAAATCACTTCAGCTTTGCGGCCCTTTAGGCCACCCCCGGCAACCAGCCGGCCATACTGGCCACTGGAGACATGAAAACGGGCCTGCATGTTGTCGGCTTCAACCAGTTTGACGATGGGGTCGTTCAAAGACAATCGCTTGCCGAGCTCAGCATTTTTTTTCAGTAGAAAACCACTGAATGGCGCCTTTAGTTTTGTCCGTGCGAGGTCGCGTTTGGCCCGGCGCACACCAACTTCCAGACGCCGGGTCGTGGCCTTCTGTTGGTCCAGCTGGGCAGACAAGGCGACAATGTTATTTTTGCGGGTAGAGACCAGCTGGTTTTGGCGGCTTTCCGCAATGCGCGAATCATCAAAGCGCTTGTTGGAAACGGTGCCCTTCTTTTGCAGCTCTTTGATGCGCTCGTAATCTTTCATTGTCAGATCAAGTTGCTTTTCGTCCTGCTTCAGGGCTTGGGTTTCGGAACGACGACGGGCGGTGATTTCTGTCGTGCGGGCCAAGGCCTCGGCGAGTTGTGCCTTGCGCTCATCCAGCACGGCGCGATAGTCAAAAGGATCAATGGCCAACAGCAATTCACCTGCCTTGACGGTGCCGCCTTCGACAAAGTTTTCGCCGGTCCTGATTACAGGGCCCACGACCAGAGCGCGCAATTCGGTTTCACGTCCCGCCACCAGCTGGCCATACAATTTTAGATTTGGGGCATAATCAGCAATCACAACCGTGGTCGCGGCCACTGTCCAGATCTTTTCTTGTGGTGCCTCAGGGGAAATAACAGCCCTGGTCGCGGTCAGATAACGGGCAACCCCGATAGCCAAAACAAGAATCAGGACAGGCAACAGAATTTTGATGGTTTTTTTCGACATGATTTAGCTTTCGGACAGTTCGTCGTTGTCTTCAAACCTGTCAATATTTTCTGGCAGGCCAAGAAGGCGCAAGATGGACGTCGTTGTTAATTTTATAACAGTGTTGGCATTGTCTGCCGAATAGTCGGACCAGCCCATGCGCGACAAGACAACGGGTCGCATGATGCCCAACATGAATATCTGGCTGGTCACTGACAGGCCCAACAAGCGCACTTGCGGATCACTGACATCACAGTTTGTGGCCACAGCAGCCAGGCGGGCGATGGCATCCTGCACCGGGTCAATATGTTGGTCGATGACTTGCGAAAATGCAGTTGTGGGATGGTGCAGCTCACGCATCAACAGGCGAATGGTTGTCAGGGGAAAATCATCCTTCACCAGCACCGCAAAAAATGCCTTCACAAAGGAGCCAATGGCCTTGGCCAACGCCTTTTGGTCGCCGTCCGTTTCTCGCAGGATCGTTTCCAGATAATTGATCAACATCTGTCGGCGTGGGGCCAGGTCATCAATGGCCTGGCGAATGGCGGCTTCATACAAGGCATCCTTGCCGCCGAAATGGTAGGTGATGGCCGACAGGTTCACACCGGCAGCCTGGGCCAGTTGTCGGGTCGAAACACTGTCCGGACCTTGTTCTGAAAACAGGGTGATTGCCGCCACCAATAGTTTTTTGCGTCCTTCAGCGGCATTGCCTTTGGGCGGACGCCCGCGACGCATGGCGGGCATGGCTGGGCCGTCGTCGACACTTGCCGTCGCCGCTGCCAGCTTTTTTATGTCCTTCACATTGTCAGTCAGTGTTTTGGCCTCAATTAATTAGGTCAATCGTTTGATTAACTTAATGGATGTAGGCCCGACTGCGTGCTCAATCAAGTAATTTCTGCCCCATGGGGCGGCTGGATGCCTCTGAGGGCGCTGGACGCACCCTGATTGCGCCTGTATCTTGCCGGAAACGCCCCAGAACCCGCCAGAACCCGGAATATTTGATGCCCGACCAAACCTATTCGACCACGGCCATGATTGAGCGACTGATCGCCTTTGATACAACCAGCCGCAATTCCAATCTGGAACTGATCCATTTTGTGCGGGATTATCTGGCGGGACACGGCATCGAAAGTGATCTGATCCACGATGAAACCGGGGAAAAAGCTAATTTATACGCCACCATCGGACCAAAATGTGACGGCGGTGTGGTGCTGTCGGGCCATACGGATGTGGTCCCGGTAGATGGCCAGGACTGGGACAGCCCCCCTTTTACGGCGCGCCACAAAGACGGGCTGATTTATGGCCGCGGCACGTCGGACATGAAAAGTTTTATTGCCATTGTCCTGGCCCTGGTGCCGGAAATGAAACAGCGAAATTTTAAAATCCCCCTGCACCTGGCCTTTTCCTATGACGAGGAAGTCGGTTGCATCGGGGCCCATGGCCTGGTGCCTAATATCAGCATTCCAGGTGCCCGCCCCAAGGCTGCCATCGTGGGCGAACCCACCAGCATGCGTGTGGTCAACGCCCACAAGGGCATCAATTCTTTCATCACAACCGTGACCGGTTTCGAAGCCCATTCCAGTGCCACCCACCAAGGGGTGAACGCCATTGTTTATGCCGCCGAGTTGATCGGTTTCCTGAATGACCTGGCAGAAGAATTCAAGGCCAACCCGGAGCCCAACAGTCGCTTTGATCCGCCTTACACCTCCGTCCAGATCGGCACGATCAAGGGTGGTACGGCCCTGAACATCATTCCGCGTGAATGTACTTTTGTCTGGGAGTTCCGCGATATTCCCGGCACCGACACCCAGGCCATCGTTGATCGGTTTAATGAGTTTGCGGAAAACACCGTGTTGCCAAAGATGAAGATGGTATCTGACGAGGCTGCCATCGATACCCAGGTACGGGCCAAAGTCCGTGGCCTGGTGCCGGAAAATGGCTCTGCCGCTGAAACCCTGGTCATGGCTCTGGCCCGCGCCAACCAGACTTATACGGCGGCCTATGGCACCGAAGCCGGAATTTTCCAGGAAGCCGGCGTGCCGACCGTCGTCTGTGGCCCAGGCGATATCGCCCAGGCCCACAAGCCCAATGAATTCATCGCCGTGTCGCAAATTGACGAGTGCACAGATTTCCTGCACCGCCTGATGGACCACGCGGAAACCCCCTGACCCCGGTTCACCATGATAATCTCTGAAATCATCCAGTCAGTTGCCATAGACATTGACCGGGAATGGCTGAAGCGCCTGCCCTGCGCTGAGGATGTGTTTGCCACCCTGCTGCGGCTGATCCCCTATGAAGAAGACCAGGAAATATCGGTGGCAATCCTTGGATCAGGAGACGGTTTCACGGCAGCCCTGATCCTGGCACAATATTCAAAGGCCCGGATTACCCTGATTGATGCCGACGAAGAACATCTGAACAACTCCCGCGCCCGTTTTGCTGACAGTGCCGGGCGCGTGACCTGGCTGCATGCAGATTTCGCCCGCAATGACCCGCCGGAAAAATACGATTTGATAATTTCTGTCCTGGCCATCCACAATCTGAACGGCATCGAAAAGCGTGCTTTATTCCGCACGCTTTATTCCCGCGTCTTGCCCAACAGTCCATTTCTGATTGTCGACCACGTCCAGGCCCCCACTGAACATCTGCAAGACCACTATCGCAATATCTGGGCTGGGGAATGCCGCAAAGCAGGCCTTGATGATGACACCATCAAAAAGGCCCGCGCGCGTATGGCAGATGACCACTGTTCAGAAGTCGAGGAACAGCTGGAATGGCTCCGCAATGCCGGTTTTCGCAATGTGGATACGTACTACAAAAATTTGATGTTTGCCGTTTATGGCGGCAATAGACCTGATTTCTGAAGCGATACCGATCAGGCGGCCATATGGTCCGAACCGTTGAAATAGGGCAGATTATCGTGGCTGGAACAACCCAGTGTCGCCATGCGTTCAGCAACGCGAATGGCTTTTTGATACTTGCGTTCGCTTTCTTCCGGCGAATGGGTCTGGAAGGACCGACCGCACAGGGAAATACCGTAATGGGCCTGCAGAGTACGAACGATTTTGCCCGCCAGCATACCGTCAGCGATCAGGCCAAGATCAAAATCATCCTGTTTCTTGATCCAGAACTCGTGCTTGTGCAGATAGGTGCGAATGCTGGTTTCGGCGGCCAGGGCGGCTTCCCAATATTCTGATTCAGAATGGGTCTCGTCGCCCGACACTTCCCGGAAGGCCATGCAGAAGGAAAGGAAAACCTTTTCTTTTTCGTTGGCCGATTTCCAGGCTGAAACATCCAGGCGTTCCCAGACCGACATGTTCATTTTTTCGAAAACCTTCGGCACGCGCTTGAAGAACAGGCTGTGCAGGCCACTTTCATTCAGCGCTGTACCCAGCTTCTGTTCCTTGTAGATATCCACCGCCGCATAGGTGCCACAGACCGGACAGGTGTCATCCTTGTGCACGTTTTTTTGATAGATATGGGAGCAACGTGTTTTGTTCGGCAATTCGTTTTTGCAGAGCAAATAGATATCTTCGTTGTCGTCGCCGTCCTGCTGTTCACCGATCCAGTTGAAGCGGTTCATGAACTGCAAGTGTGATCCACGGGTGCTCCACAAGCTCCATTCCAGCTTTTCCACCGGCCCGAAGGTGCTCCAGTTGGAACTGACATCAATGATAATGCACTTGTCCTTGCCGGGGGCCGAGCGTAAACCACGGCCCACGGACTGACCCCACAAAACCTTCGACAGGGTCGGGCGCAGGTGCACAATGATATTGCAATGGGGGTTATCCCAGCCTTCGACAAGCACACCGACCGAAACCATGGCCTCAATCTCGCCGCGCTCGTGTCGGGCCAGCTGTGCCATGCGTTCCTTGATGGGCGTGGCAGCGGTAATCATGGCCGCTTCGATACCCAGCTGCTGGATTTGCTGCAAAGTTGCCTCGGCGACACTGATATCAGCACAAAACCAGGCTGAGATCGGCAAGCCGGACAGTTTTTCACGCTCTTCCATATAACTACGCGTGGCATAGTCGATCATGGAGGATTTGATGATGGCTGAGGCCAGCTTGGTTACCGGAAAATCACCGGAACTGATATCGATATTGTTCAGTTCCAGGTCATGCACAAAGTGAGACCGGTACACCGGCTGAACCAGGACACCTTCTTCGATCAGGTCCTGAATGTTGGCGCAATCAATAATGGCGTCAAAGGCGAGGCTGAGCTGATCGCGCTGATCACCCGTGCGGCGTTCAGGTGAAGCCGTCAGGCCCATGAACTGGGCTTCTCTTTTGCCGTTTTCATTGAAATCATCAATGATACGTTTGTAACCACGACCATTGGGAGACACCCGGTGGGCTTCATCGACAATGATCAGGTCAGCTTTGGTGATGGCATCCGCCAGCACGTCCTTGGCCCGCATATTGGTCGACAACAGAATGTCATAGCCTTCAAAGGCCGGGCCGGTGTCGGACACCGCCAGTTTGCGCACCGAATGCTTTTGGCTCAGGGCCCTTTCCAGTTGCTCCAGCAGCACCAACCGATGGCAAAGCACAACAATCTTTTTGTCCTTGTAGAAGCGCTCAACGATTTCGCTGGCGAGCACTGTTTTGCCGGCCCCGGTGGGTGCCTTGAGGATAAAACGACGATATTTGCTGATGATCGACGGGAACTGATCGATAAGTTCCTGTTGCCAATTTCGGAGGTGCATGAAAAGCCTGTACAAGTATTAACGAGGGTGCCGAGAGACGAAGAAGAATCAAGAATTGGCCTCACCGACACAGCAGGGCCAAACGGCCACTTTATACTCAACAATTTGATAGTATACAACTGTTCCTTTTGATCCGGCTGAAATTGTCGGAAAGGACGCCAGACCCCGCACTGGTTAATGCCCGTCATCAGCCCTATATTCTTGTCAATGAACTGATAGCCGGAGGTCTGCATGGCTGATTACCAAAAGAATGACGACGCCGTGGCGCGTTTGACGCCCGAACAACATTATGTCACCCAGGAAAGCGGCACCGAACGGCCGGGCACCGGGGAATATCTGGATAATCACGCCCCGGGTCTTTATGTGGATATTGTCTCGGGCGAGCCCTTGTTTACCTCGGCTGACAAATTTGACTCCCACTGCGGCTGGCCCAGCTTTACCAAACCTGTTGAGGCCGCCTATGTGAGCGAATTGCGCGACGAAAGCGTGGGCATGGTGCGCATCGAAGTGCGCTCGACCCATGGTGACAGTCACCTGGGCCACGTCTTCCCCGACGGCCCGGCGGATCGTGGTGGTTTGCGCTATTGTATCAACTCGGCCTCGCTGAAATTCATCGCAAAAGATGAAATGGCAGCAGCGGGTTACGCTGAATATATCGACCAGGTGGAGGATATCTGATGGCAAATGAACAAAATACAGGACGCGCCGTATTGGCTGGTGGTTGTTTCTGGGGCATGCAGGACTTGATCCGCAAACTGCCCGGCGTGACTGCCACCCGTGTGGGTTACACCGGTGGCCACTCTGGCGGCGACGTGGCCAACGCCACCTACCAAAATCACGGCAATCATGCCGAGGGCATCGAAATCATGTTCGACCCGGCACTGACCAGTTTCCGCGCCTTGCTGGAATTTTTCTTCCAGATCCACGACCCCTCAACCCCCCACCGCCAGGGCAACGACCGTGGCCCCAGCTATCGCTCGGGGATCTATTATGTGGACGAGGATCAAAAACGCGTCGCCGACGACACGATCGCCGACGTCAACGCCTCAGGCATCTGGCCTGGCCCCGTTGTTACTGAAGTCGCCCCCGTCAGTGACTTTTGGCAAGCTGAACCGGAACACCAGGACTATCTTGAAAAATTCCCCAATGGCTACACCTGTCATTTTCTCCGCCCCAACTGGACCTTGCCAAGACGGGCGGGGGCAGCCTGAGGATTGGGTGGACAAAAACAGCACCTCATTCCGAACAGGTAACACGCGCCATTGAGGCGCGCAGCCACAAGCTGCGCTTGAGCGTAATATCAAATCTCCCTGGAAGGGGGATTTGGAAAAACAGCGGAGGGAATCTGATGGCAAGAAGCGGCTTCCAGCTAAGCGGCGATGCGGCCCGGATTTATGAAGAACAAAAGGTGCCAACCATGTTTGCGCCCCTGGCTGTGGCGACCCTGGACCAGGTGACAGTTTTGGCCGATGACGTGGTTCTCGACATCGCCTGCGGCACGGGCATTGTGGCCCGCACGGTACGCCAGCGCGCAGGGGCCAAACCCCGCATCGTCGGTACAGACCTGAACGGGGACATGATTGCCATCGCCCAAAGCCTGACAGATGATGCCGCCCGGACCTGTGAATGGCAAACAGCCGATGCCACCGATTTACCCTTTGAAGCCGATACTTTTTCCATCGCCTTTTGCCAGCAGGGCATCCAGTTTTTCCCCGACAAACAAGCCGCCCTGACAGAAGTCCACCGGGTGTTGAAACCAGCGGGGCGGATTTGTTTTACGGTCTGGAACGGCGTGGCAGATATCGTCGTGCCGATGACCGAAGCCCTGGCACAACATGTCAGTGCCGATGCCGCCCGCAAGGCCACAGCCCCCTTTGCCCTGGAAGCCAACCAACTGCTGCCCATGCTGGCTGAGGCGGGTTTTATGGAATGTTCAATCTCTGATATTTCGATCAATCGCACCATACCGGCAACGGTACATGGCGTGCGCGGCGAGATCGAAGGCCTGCCTATCGCCAAAATTATCTTTGAGAAAAGCGAGGCGGCCATGGACCATGTGGTCCAGGACACGTTCACGGGCCTTGCCCCCTTCCGCCAGGGAGACTTTTTTGTCGTGCCGCAGAAAACGCATTTGATAGAGGCGGTTAAGGGGAGCTAGGGGAATGCCGCATGGATGACAGCAACGAAGCTTACAACGCCTTACCCGACGACTTCAAACATGACTGCGGGTCCTGTTTATCCATGTGCTGTGTGGCCCTGAAAATAGATTGGGGCGATTTCCAGAAACCCCAGGACGTTGCCTGTGATTACCTGACCGACGATTTTAAATGCGCCAACTGGAATGATTTGACCGAACTGGGACGTGAGAGTTGTTACAATTATTTCTGCATGAACACCGGCCCAGCCGTATGCACCCCCCTGCTGGACGCCGGAACCGACTGGCGCAAAACACCTGGCATCAAATCGGTTCTATTCGAGGCCTTTCGCCAAGCCTATATCACGTCATTCAAACAAGTGTTTAATATTGATCCGGAAATTTGATCAAACGCGTCGTTCTTGCCCACCAAACGACCTCGCGTTATCCAACCTCATCATAGACTCTTGATCGGGTCCGGAGTGACCGCGTGGGTGGGGATGGCCTGTCCAGAATATTCAGCAGCAAACAATCAAGAACACCTTTCCCGGCCCGCCCCTACTCCAGATCACCAACCATGTGTTTGCGGACTTCCAGTTCCATGCGCAGGTTGAAGTCCTTCATGACGGCTTCCAGCAAATTGAAGTAGATGCGGTCCAGCGCGTTGGGAGAGGTTTCTTCTGGCACGGTGCGGCGGCGGATGACGCGGGCCTGGGCGCGGGATTTTACCCGGCCTGTGCTGTCGCGGACTTCGATCAGGGCTTCCAGGGCGGCGTTAATGCGGAACGCTTGCTCTTTGTAAAACAGGCCCTTGATGCCGTCTTTGGTTTTCAACGGCACGCCAACGGCACTGGCGTCCAGGATAGTGACACGCACACCGTTCAAGGTATCATCGCCGGCATGGATGCGATCGATGGTCCAGCGCTGCAAGGCGGCTTGGGGCGTGGTGGGGAATTCGTGATCCAGGTTGGGCGACTTCAAGGGTGCCACATAATTGTCGACAAATTCGACGCTGCCTGCCTTGAAGGTAATTGGTGCCAGATGGCCCCAGGTGAGTTCAGGCCAGGTCGGGGCGTTGGCCGGGGTTTCGCAGGCCGACAGGAAGCCGGCAACCAATGCCACAGTTACGATCCTTAATGATCCTGAAAACATGTTTTATTCCTTTGGCGTTTGGTCTTGATCAGCTTGGGCATTCTGGCTTGCTACTTTATCCGGGTCAAAGACATAAACCGCATTGCAGAATTCGCAGGTGGCGGTGATTTGACCATCTACGACCATGGACTGTAAATCTTCCGGGCCAAAAGAAGCCATCACAGTTTCCATGCGTGCTGCGCTGCACCGGCATTTGGCCTGCAAGGCCGCAGCTTCGTACACGCGCACGCCATCTTCATTAAACAAACGATAGAGCAAGGCTCCACCTGCCAAATCAACGTCCAGCATTTCCTCTGCCTTGACGCTGCCCAGCAGAGCCATGGCCCTGTGCCAGTCGTCTTCGGCCTCTTCTTCGGTGCGGTCATGGGCCGAGGCCCCGGCCAGTTGTTCCAGCATGATGGCGCCACCACGCCAGTTACCATCGACTTTGCCAACCTCAACCCGCACAGCTGCCGCCAGCTGTTCGGACTGACGCAAATATTCGTGGGCGCAATCGGCCATCGTCGCACCTTCAACCGCGACCACGCCCTGGTAGTTTTCCATGTCGGCGCCCTGATCAACGGTAAAGGCCAGATGCCCGGTCCCCATCAGGCGTGGTACCGGTGCGGAAATTGTCATATCGGATTCTGCTTTTGCCACGGCTTTTTCGTCGAAGCGGGCATAGCCGCGCAAGGAACCATCGGTGGTAAAATCGGCGATGAGCAAGCTAATGGGGCCATTGGTCGAGGCCTGTAAAACAAAGCGGCCATCGAACTTGAACGTCCCGGCAATGGTGGCTGACAGGATCAGGGCTTCACCCAAAAGCTTCGCCACAGCGTCGGGATAATCATGTGCCTTCAGCACCGTATCCAAAGCCGGGCCGAGGCGCGCGAGGCGACCCCGGATATCAGCCACCTCAAATTTGAAGGGCAGGATCAGGTCGTCGCCTTCGCCTTTGGAACTGGCGGGCACGGAAAACTCGGTTGTCATTTTTTATAACACTTATCTATTAGGACGCTTATTTGTCGAAGCACTTATTTATTAAAACACCAGGCCAGCACGCCTTTTTGGGCATGCAACCGATTTTCGGCTTCGTCCCAAATCACCGACTGCGGACCATCCATAACGGCGTCTGTTACTTCTTCATTGCGGTGCGCGGGCAGGCAATGCATGAAGACCGCATCCTTGGCCGCCAGCGACATCAGATGTTCATTGACCTGATAAGGCTGCAACAAGTTATGGCGTTTTTCGGCTTGTTCATCACCCATGGAAACCCAGGTATCGGCAATGACACAGGCACTGTCCGCGACAGCAGCTTCAGCGTCTTCTGTCAGGGTTACTTTGGCCCCTTCCGCCTTCGCCCAGGCCATCACTTTTTCTGGCGGGTTCAATTGTTCGGGACAGGCCAGGCGCAGTTCAAAATCCAGGCGGGCGGCAGCATGAATCCACGACACAGCCATGTTGTTGCCGTCACCGCACCAGGTAATTGTTCGACCTTCGATGGGACCCTGCTTTTCCTCAAAAGTCAAAACATCGGCCATCACCTGGCAAGGATGTGAATCATCGGTCAGGCCATTAATCACCGGCACCGTGGCGTACTCGGCGAGCTCCAGCAATTTGGCGTGATCATCCGTGCGGATCATGATGGCGTCCACATAGCGCGACAACACCCGCGCTGTATCGGCAATGGTCTCGCCGCGACCCATTTGCGAATCCCTGCCCGACAACATCAGGGCCGTGCCGCCGAGTTGGCGGATCGCGATTTCAAATGAAACGCGCGTGCGGGTCGATGCTTTTTCGAAAATCATCGCCAACACGTGACCATCCAGAGGACGGCCGTCATCGACAGTGCCTTTGGGCTTGCCAACACGCGCTGCCTTTAATTCGGACGAACGGCCTAAAATTTGCCGCAAACCGTCTTGATCAAGGGCATCAATGTCCAGAAAATGTCTGGGATTTGTCATGCTTTTGCCCCCCGTTAGCTCGCTGATTCCAGCGCCTGGCAGGCCCGTTCCAGGGCGGCCATGGCCTCATCAACATGAGCTTCGGTGATGATCAAGGGTGGAATCAGACGCACAATATTATCTGCCGCACCAACCGTCAGCACACCCTCAGCCCGCAGGGCATCAACCAGTTCAAGATTTGCAACCTTGCACTTCAAACCGATCAGAAGCCCATGCCCCCGCACGCTTTCAATCACATCCGGGTGCGCATCGATAACGCCAGATAATTTTTGGTTCAAATAGCCGGTGATCTGTTTGACGCGATCAAAAAAACCATCCTCCAGCATCACGTCCAGCACGGCGTTCGCTGCCGCCACGGCCAGTGGATTGCCGCCATAAGTCGAGCCGTGCGTGCCGGGTGTCATGCCTTTGGCTGCTTCCCTGGTGGCGAGGCAAGCGCCGATTGGCATGCCGTTCCCCAAGGCTTTGGCCAGGCCCATGACATCAGGAGAAACGCCTTCCCATTCATAAGCGAACAAGGTTCCGGTTCTTCCCATGCCCGTCTGGACTTCGTCCATCAGCAAAAGGATACCTTCGTCGTCACACAATTTACGTATTGATTTCAAGTAGTTCGGGTCCATCACATTGACCCCGCCCTCACCCTGAACAGCCTCCACAAAAATCGCTGCTGTCTCGGGACCTACCGCCGCCTTCATGGCGTCGATATTACCAGCCGGCACATGATCAAAACCTTCGACAACCGGTCCAAAGCCATCCAGGTGTTCTGGCTTCCCACCTGCCGCCAGGGTCCCCAGCGTCCGGCCATGGAAAGCACCATTGATGGTGATAATCCGATAGCGTTCCGGATGGCCGTTGGCTGAGTGATATTTCCTTGCAACCTTGATGCAGCTTTCAGAGGCTTCGGCACCTGAATTACAGAAGAAAACAAGATCAGCGAAGGAGTTTTCCACCAGCCGTTCAGCCAGTTTTTCCTGACCCGGGATACGGTAGAGGTTGGACGTGTGCCAGACCTTGCCGGCCTGTTCTGTCAGGGCCTGCACCAGATGCGGATGGGCGTGGCCCAAAGATGCCGTGGCGATGCCAGTACAAAAATCGAGGTATCGGTTGTCCTCACCATCAAACAGGTAAGGGCCTTCGCCTTTTTCAAATGAGATTTCTACCCGACCATAGGTCGGCATTACTTTCGAGGTCGAATTCACAGGTCTTCTCCGATTACTTTCAGGATTGGATGGCCATAGCGAAAACCTTGTTTCCGCCGTAAGGCACATTTAATTCCTGTCAAACTTGGGAAAGCCGCGCAGTATGGTTTTCTGCGCCGCATGTGTCAACGCTGGCATTTCTGGCGATATTTCGCCGATCCAGTTTCAACAATGTCTCTCAGGCCTTGATCTTGTACCCTCGTCGGAACAATTCAAAAGCGATCCAGCCCAGTGCAGCGTTCATGCCCAGCATGACGACAACACCCAGGATCGGAGAATCATCGGCGGCCCCGATGAAACCATAACGAAAGCCGTCGATCATATAGAAGAAGGGATCAAGGCTGCTGATCGTGCGCCAGATGCCTGGCAGCTTTTCGACCGAATAGAAGGTGCCCGACAGAAAGGCCAAAGGTGTAATCACAAAGTTCGTAATGACCGCCATATGGTCGAACTTTTCGGCCCAGATCCCAGCGATCAAACCCATCAGGGACAGCATCAGGGATCCAGTTATCGCAAAGAACAAGACGGCCCATAAATGCTGAATTTCCATGGGCACAAAAAACGACATGGCAATGGTCACTGACGTCCCCACGACCAGACCCCGTGTTACCCCACCCAAAGCAAAGGCGGTGACAAGTTCCAGCGGTGTCAGGGGCGGCATCAACACATCAACAATCACGGCCTGAATTTTTGCCACCATGATAGTTGAGGATGTGTTGGCGAAGGAGTTTTGCACAATTGCCATCATGATCAGTCCCGGCGCCAGAAACTGCACAAAGGGAATATCGCCAACGGTGCGCACAGCACCGCCCAGGGCCAGGGTAAAGATGGCCAGAAACAACAACATAGTGACCATGGGCGCAAACACGGTTTGGCCCCAGACCTTCAGAAAACGCCGGACTTCCTTGGAATACAGCGTCCAGAATCCAAGCCAGTTCACGGCACCAATGGGGCGCACTGTCAGGGGATGAGGCTGAATTCCGCTATCAGACATTATTTTCTTCACATATTAATAGAGGGGCGCGAACCCTTAACAAGAGCGAGGCTGCTAAATAAAGGACGAGATCGCGCGCGAGGCGCTTGTTTAAACTACTTTGCTGCGAATTTAAACCCCGCCGCCGTCACCGCCATCACTACCATCATCATTGGCATCCCGGTGGTGTCGATCCACCGCCAGTGGTTTATTTTCAGCGCCCGCCTTCGGTGTCTTCGTCTGCGTAAAAGCTTCGGCAATGGCCTGTTTATCAGCAGCCTTGATTTGCAGGGCTGGTGCACCGCCCTTTTTGTCTTCGCCAAAATAAATCGTCTGATGGGGATAGGGAATTTCAATACCACGTTCATCAAAGCGGCGTTTGACCAGGTCATTGAAAATACGCTTGATGCGCCACTGACTGCCAGGTCGGGTTTTCAGGCGCGCACGCACAACAACAGCACTATCGGCCAGGGCATCAACGCCATCAATTGTGATCGGCTCAAGGATATCGCTGCCGTAGGCGGCATCAGCCTGTAATTCTGCGCCAATATCGCGCAAGGCATCATAGACTTCATCGATATTTTCGCGATAAGCCACACCGACCTCGGCCACATGATAGGCAAAGTCTTTGGTCTTGTTGGTAACCGTATCAACAGAACTGAAGGGCACCGTGTGCACCGTTCCCCGCGAATCCCTGAGACGGATGGTGCGGATAGTCATGGTTTCAACCGTACCGGACAAGCCGCCGACGGTGACAAAATCACCAAGGGCAATAGAATCTTCAATCAGGATAAAGGCCCCGGTGATGATGTCCTTGACCAGGGTCTGGGCACCAAAACCAATGGCCAGACCAATAACCCCGGCACCAGCCAGCAACGGTCCAATATTCACACCCAGTTCGCTGAGTGTGGTCAGGATCGCCATGGTCAGAATAACCACCAGCAAGGCATTGCGCGCCAGCGGTAACAGGGTCCGCACACGGGCACTGCGTTCGACCTGATGGCCGTCGTTATCGGTCTTCTCGAGATAAACCGTGATCAAGGTGCTGATACCTTCCCACACGGCAAGAGCCAGACCGAGAATCAAAATAATATTCAGGCCACGAGAAACAATCAGTCGGCCAAAATCACTGACCAGCCAGGCCCCCACATCAAATTGCCAGGCCCGCAGCACCAACAGAACAGCGATTAACCAGATCAGACCGGAGACAATCCGCCGGGCTGCTGGCAAATACTTGTTGGCCCGGACTTCCAGCACCGGATAACGCCGCTTCATTTGGTCCGAGATGCTGAACAGGCGCTTGAGGCCGCCATTTGCCAGAAGCCGGGCACCCGACGCCAAGGCAATGACAATGACCGTACCGACAGTACCCGTTGCCACAAAAGCAAAGCCGCCCTCTATTTCCAGGGCCCAGATGATAAAGGCGCTGATGACGTAAAGACCCGCAAAATGATGCCAGACTTCCGCTATTCGTTTGCGCACGCCGCTTAAAGCCCCTGATGCCTTATCAGATGCGGTTTCTCCAGAAGTCGCCAGAGAACCCGCCACGGCGTCTTTGAGTTGCAGGATAAGCACCAATAGCAGAACCGTTTCCGTCAGGCCGACCAATTTGATGACCGCCGCATAGGCCCCCGACGGCAAGCCGAGGGTAAAGGCAATCTGGGCCGCAAAAAATCCATAGACCGGAATTTTGATCAAGCGTTTCAGCCAGATAAAAATATAAGCCGCGGTCTCATCGGCCAGAACGAAAAGCCGGAGCGACGTACTGAATGGTGTGACAAGAGATTTTGCAATCGCCGTCAGGAAACGAACAGCGACAAGGGCGTGCACAACTGAAAGCACAATGCCATAGACCAGGTGATCAGGGCCGCTGAAGGCCAACGCTGCGTAGGCCGTCACCATCAATCCTGCCAGTGGCAGCAGATCCAGGACAGTGCGCCCCAGCAACAAAGGCGCACGGGCATACCAGGCGGAAATACCCCGGCTTTCCAGATAGACCTTGGGCCGTTTCAATAATTGCCCCATGAGCCACGCCACGCCCAATGCAGCCCCGGCAACAAGAACAACATGCAACAACACACTTAGCCACAGGGCGCGCCTGTCTGCGTTTGCGACCTGAGCCGAAGCCCACTCAATTATGTCGGTGGGGTCTCCTGCTTGTTGGGAAATAGAGGTAATGCTGTCGCCGGCAGCCGCCAAATGACCCGCCAGGTTTTCAAGCACGCCACTGAGAACATTCGGCGCTTCGACACTTTTTTCAGCCTGCGTTTTGTTGATGGCCTGCTGGAGCGTTTTGAGGTCATCCACCAAACGCTGCCGGTCATCGACATCTTCGAGGCGCTTGATTAACCCCTCAATTGCAGCATCGGGTGCCACTTCTGTTGACTGTTCCGCCTGAACCATGGAGCCCCCCGAAATGGTCACAAACAGCAAAACCATCAAAATTCGGGACAGAAACAATATTTTTTCGTTTATTTTCATCATGTTGCCAGCTTAGAGCCAAAATACCCCGTTTCATAACGGAGAGTCGAAAAGAGTCCGGTAAATGAATTTTCGCCATCGACTCTCCAGCCCCCTACAAGATATTCTAGAAGGTCCGGAACGACACTTTACAGGCGAATGGGTCCAGATGTTGATCTGATTGCCTGATTTTTCAAGGAGCTAACAAAAGCAATGTCCGCTGGCGAGAACGAAGTTACGATTTATCACAATCCGCGATGCAGTAAATCCCGGCAAACCCTTGCCCTGCTGGAAGAGCAAGGCATCAAGCCAACAATTGTGGAATATCTGAAAATGCCGCCCGCGCCAGAGGAAATTGCCTCCATTTTGACTCTACTGGGTAAAGAACCCCGGGAGTTAATGCGCCGCAAGGAAGCGGCCTATGCTGAAAATAGCCTGGAAGACGCGGCGCTCGATAACACAGCCCTGATCAAGGCTATGCATGATAATCCTGTTTTGATTGAACGACCCATTGTTTTAGCCAATGGCAAGGCAGCTGTGGGACGACCGCCGGAAGATGTCCTGAAAATTTTGTCGTAATTGTAGATGAAGTGAATATTTAAAGGGAACCTCGTCCCGCTGTTTAACATTCGTTAACCAAAATCGCGTTTTATCACTTGTGGCGAAACATGTAGTACGTCTGGTAACGAGTTGAGTTTAATATATTTTCTCTTTGTTAACTTTTCAGGCTGGCCTTCCGGGTTAGCCGAATTTGGATCAAGAAATACAAATGGCTGACGACAAGTCAAAAGACTGGCTGAAAGATATCAGAAAGCCGCTCGCGCCGATGTATCGTGAAATTGGGGTGATTTCACTGTTCATCAATGCGCTGGCGCTGGCTGTGCCTGTTTTTGTCTTGCAGATTTACGACCGGGTTATTAATTCCGGGAACATCAGCACCCTGCAAGGGTTGCTGATCGGTGTCGGCTTTGTTTTCGCCTTTGATTATATCCTGCGCCAGTCCCGGTCCCGTTTGATGCAACGGGCGGCCCTGAATATTGACGTAACCCTGGGGCGCGACCTGTTCAATAAAATCATGGCCCTGCCCCTGTCCATTCTGGAAGCACGGACCTCAGCCTATTGGCATGCCCTGTTCAAGGACGGCGATACTGTCCGCAATACCTTGTCCGGCCCCACAGCCTTGTTGATCGTGGATTTGCCCTTTGCGGTGATGTTTATCGCCGTGATCTATCTGATCGCATCACCTATTATCTGGGTTTTGTTTCTGATCCTGCCGACATTTGTTTTGCTGGCGTGGCGCTCGGCCTCATCGGTCAGTGCCGCCGCAGGTGAGGAACGCCAGGCAGGTTTCAGCCGTGATACCCTGCTTTCTGAAATTGTCGCCGGTCGCAATACCGTTAAGGCCTTGTCGCTGGAAAGCGATCTGAAACCTTTGTGGGAAGACCGCCAGGCCGACAGCATCAAGCGATCCATCTTGCGTGGAAACAAATCAGATAAATACTCAAATCTGGGCGCGGGCCTTGCCGCCGCAGCGACGGTTGCCATGACTTCTGCCGGTGCCTTTGCCATCATGGCAGGTGATATGTCCGTCGGCTCACTTATCGCGGCCAACATGCTGAGCAACAAAGTCATCGGCCCCTTTAATCAACTGGTCGGATCGTGGCGTGCCTATGCCGGGTTCAAGCAAGCCGTTGAACGCCTGACGGAAGCTTTTTCCATGCCGCAGGAGCGTATGGAGATCAGCATCGCGCACGAGCGCCCTCGTGGCCGCATCAATCTGGAGCATGTGCACTTCAAATATGCTGAAGACAGCCCGGCGATCATCAACGGTGTGCGTTTGCAAGTTGATCCAGGCGGCGTCATTGCGGTGGTCGGCACCAATGGTTCCGGCAAAACCACGATGATCAAGTTAATTCAGGGACTGTATCGCCCGACCCAGGGCCGGGTTCTGCTGGATGGCGCTGATATCAACCAGTTCACCCGTTCGGAAATGGCCAGGTGGATTGGCTATGTGCCTCAGGAAACATTTTTGTTTACAGGTACGGTGCGCGACAACCTGGTCAAGGGCCGCCCGGAGGCCACAGACGACGAACTGGTCGAAGCTGCCAAGAAGTCCGGCTTGCATGACCTGGGTATAGATTTCCCGGACGGCTAT
>JABIFY010000086.1 GCA_018650465.1 Alphaproteobacteria bacterium | reverse complement strand
CCGAACCTGTGCAAAGTCGTGTCCAGGGGTATGAACTAACCGATGGCAGCCTCGCAGGTTTGCGCGGCAAGATTATTTCTGCCGGTAATTCTATATCTGATGATTAGACGTATTAAAATAAGTAATTCAAATATCTGAAATATAGAGACAAAATATATTGGATGTTGAACAGCTAAAAACGGTGCGACGGTATGTCACAAGTATTGACCCATTCCTGAGCTTGACTTCAACAGCCTTGATCAGTCGAATGGGCCACATGACTAAAGTCAAATATTTACGCCTCGTTTGGCGCGAATTTCGTAGAGTAATTTCAGAGTAAACAGGTTTACTTTTTGAGACAAAATTGCGCAAAAACAATTAGCTGGATGTTTTCAATGACTTGATTATCATTGAAAATGCTTTAGTCAACGAGACAAGATCGCGGGTGCCGACTGACATCATTTTCGGCCCCGAAATGGTGGATATACGAAAGGACGATAGCGTGAGCTCAATAGCTGATGCGGCACCTTCCGGTGCTTCTGGCGCTGCGGTGTCAGATTATGCAGGATACCAGGATTCGGTTATCCGGTTTCTGACAGTCGCAAGTGTTTTCTGGGGGGTCGTGGGTTTCCTCGTCGGCCTGGTCATTGCGTCGCAACTGGCATGGCCGAGCCTGAACTTAGCCTTGGAATGGACCAGCTTTGGCCGTCTGCGGCCGCTGCATACATCTGCCGTAATTTTTGCCTTTGGCGGAAACGTATTGCTGGCCAGTTCCTATTATTGCGTGCAGCGCACCTGCCAGGCCCGCCTTTGGGGCGGCAACCTCGGCTGGTTTGTCGCCATTGGCTATCAGATATTTATCGTCATGGCCGCGCTCAGTTATGTTCTGGGGATTACCCAGGGCAAGGAATACGCTGAACCTGAATGGTTTGTTGATTTGTTCCTGACCGTTGTCTGGGTGGGCTATTTTCTTGTTTTTGTTGGCACCCTGGCAAAGCGCAAAGAGCCTCATATCTATGTGGCCAACTGGTTCTTCCTGGCTTTCATCGCCACGGTCGCTGTGCTGCACATCGTCAACAATCTGGCAATTCCGGTTTCCTGGACCAAAAGCTATGTGGTCTGGGCAGGTGTTCAGGATGCCCTGACCCAGTGGTGGTATGGCCACAACGCAGTGGGCTTTTTCCTGACCGCCGGTTTCCTTGGCATCATGTATTATTTCATTCCCAAGCAGGCCCAGCGTCCGGTTTATTCCTATCGCTTGTCCGTGGTTCACTTCTGGTCCCTGGTCTTTATGTATATTTGGGCCGGTCCTCACCACCTGCACTACACAGCCTTGCCGGAATGGGCACAAACCGTAGGCATGGTGTTCTCGGTGATGCTGTGGATGCCCTCCTGGGGTGGCATGATCAACGGCATGATGACGCTGTCGGGTGCCTGGGACAAATTGCGGACTGATCCGATCCTGCGCCTGATGATCACATCAATCGCCTTCTACGGCATGAGCACTTTTGAAGGCCCGATGATGTCGATCAAATCTGTGAACGCTCTTAGTCACTATACGGACTGGACCATTGGCCACGTGCATTCCGGTGCCCTTGGCTGGGTTGGCTTCGTCAGCTTTGGTGCGATCTATTATCTGGTGCCAAAACTTTGGAACCGCGAGCGGCTTTATTCAGTACGCCTGGTCAACACCCACTTCTGGGTCGCGACCATCGGTATCGTGCTTTACATCACAGCCATGTGGGTATCCGGCATCATGCAGGGTCTGATGTGGCGGGCCTACGATTCGCTTGGTTTCCTGCAATATTCTTTTGTCGAAACCGTGCAGGCCATGGAGCCTTTCTACATTATCCGTGCGGCAGGCGGTGGCTTGTTTGTCATCGGCGGATTTATCATGGCCTACAACGTCTGGCGGACGATCAGGGGGGATTTGAAAGACGAAGCCCCCATTGGTGCGGCATGAGTGGACAGGACGGAGTATAGAAAATGAAACACGAAGTCTTTGAAAAGAACTCAATCCTGCTGCTGATCGCAACGCTGATTGTGGTTTCCATTGGTGGTATCGTTGAACTGGTTCCCCTGTTTTTCATGGAAAGCACCATTGAAAAGGTCAAGGGTATGCGACCCTATTCGCCGCTTGAGCTGGCAGGTCGTAACATCTACATCCGGGAAGGCTGTTATACCTGTCACAGTCAGATGATCCGCCCGTTCCGTGACGAAGTGGAACGCTATGGTCATTACAGCCTGGCTGCTGAAAGCATGTACGACCATCCTTTCCAGTGGGGGTCAAAACGGACCGGTCCTGATCTGGCCCGTGTCGGTGGCAAATATTCTGACGACTGGCATGTCGCCCACATGATCAATCCACAAAGCATCGTGCCGGAATCGGTCATGCCGCAATATCCGTTCCTCGCCAAAAACGCCTTGGACTATAAAGGTATTGGCGACCACCTGAGTGCCCTGCGCACTTTGGGCACACCTTATGATGATGCCATGATCAAGAATGCCGAGGCTGATGTTGTGGCCCAGGCCTCCGGTGATGAAGACGAAGCCGAAGGCATGATGTCACGATACGCCAAGGCTCATGTGGCAGATCCGGATGGTAATCCAAAGATGATTTCTGAACTGGACGCCTTGATCGCCTATCTGCAAATGCTGGGTACACTGGTGGATTTCGACAGCTACAAACGGGCAAGTCAGGAATAGGAGAGCAAGCTTATGACCTATGAAGCCGCCAGAACCTTTTCCGGTTGGTTTGGCCTGATCCTGTTTATGACGCTGTTTATCGGTGTTGTTTTCTGGGCCTTTCGGCCGAAAAACAAAAAGAAACTTGAGGCCTATGGGTCTATTCCGCTGCGCGATGACGACGACGAGAGGGTAAATTAATGCCAACAAAAATTGAAAAAGACATTGTGTCGGGACAGGATACGACCGGGCACGAATGGGATGGCATCAAGGAACTGGATACCCCGATCCCCCGTTGGTGGTGGTACACCCTTTGGGCCACAGTTGTTTTTGCGGCTGTTTATGTTGTGCTCTATCCGGCCATCCTGCCAGGTGGTCCCACAAAGGGCCTGTTGGGCTGGAGCCAGTACAAGGTTCTGGCTGACGATCAGGCGGCAGCGACTGCCGCCCAGAAAGGCATGCGCGATAAAATCACCAGTGCCGAACTTGGTGCCATCAGCGAAGATGCAGATATGTTGAACTTTGCCATGGCCGGTGGCCGGGCGGCCTTCGGTGATAACTGCGCGCCCTGCCACGGTTCCGGTGCCCAGGGCTTTGTGGGTTATCCCAACCTGAACGACGATGAATGGTTGTGGGGCGGGAAGCTGGAAGATATTACGACGACCATCCGATACGGTATTCGCACCACACACGAAGATTCACGCTCTTCAGAAATGCCGGCCTTTGGTGTCGATGAGATGCTGGACGCCAAACAGATTGACGCTGTTGCAGACTATGCGCTGTCCCTGTCGTCATCGTCTCCGGCCGTTGGGCCAGGGGCTGCGATTTACGAAGAAAATTGTGTTGCCTGTCATGGCGACACAGGCCAGGGCGACAAAGAACAGGGTGCACCTTCCCTGAAGGATAAAGTCTGGCTATATGGCGGCGACAAGGCAACCGTCGTGCAAACGATTAACGGCTCTCGCAAGGGTGTTATGCCTGCCTGGGCGGGACGTCTTGATGAAGCAACCATCAGGTCTTTAGCCGTTTACGTCCACTCTTTGGGTGGTGGCAAGTAAGAATTTCAGCTTGACCCCGGACCCTGACATCATAAGTTGATGTCAGGTGGGGCGGGCTTGATCGACACTTTAATGATTAACCGGATATCGGCCCCCGTATAATTACTTGAGGGGCCGATGTTCATTTTAACGGAAATACCATGAGCGGCTCTGACAGCGCAGGGGACTCTTTTTTTGCGGATTGGGTGAACGTTTACCCAAAATCCGTGAAGGGTAAGTTTCGCCGTCTTAAATGGATATCCTTAAGCATATTGCTGGGCGTCTATTATTTGGGTCCATGGCTCAGGTGGGACCGGGGTGATGATGCACCGGGGCAAGCGCTGATTGTCGATCTGACCAGCCAGAAAGCTTATTTTTTCTTCATCGAAATATGGGCGCAAGAAGTTTATTACTTCACGGGCGTTTTGATCATCGCTGCTATTTCGCTGTTCTTTGCCACCGCCCTGGCCGGACGTGTCTGGTGTGGCTATGCCTGCCCGCAAACAGTTTGGACCGACCTTTTTATGTGGGTCGAACGTCGCATTGAAGGCGACCGGGCTGCCCGCATGCGCCTCGATAAAGCCCCCATGAGTTTCGGTAAAGCCATCAAGAAAATCAGCAAACACGTCGCCTGGGTCTTTATTGCCTTTGCCACTGGTGGCGCATGGGTATTCTATTTTAATGACGCGCCAACCCTTGCTGTCGATATTTTGACGGCGAATGCGTCTTTCACGATCTACGCTATTGTTCTCTCTCTGACCGGATCAACCTACCTTATGGCGGGCTGGGCCCGTGAAGCCGTCTGTACCTACATGTGCCCCTATGCCCGTTTTCAGGGTGCCATGCTGGATGATGACAGCCTGGTGGTGACCTATGATGAAACGCGCGGCGAAGCGCGTGGTGCCCACAAAAAAGGAACAAGCTGGGAAGGCCGTGGCGATTGCATCGATTGCAACGCCTGCGTTGCTGTTTGTCCCACCGGCATTGATATTCGCGATGGCCTGCAACTGGAATGTATCGGTTGTGGCCTTTGTGCCGATGCCTGCAACAACATTATGGACAGGGTGGAACGTCCGCATGGACTGATCCGCTATGACACCCTGCGGATTATGAATGCCCAGGCCGAGGGCAAGGATCCGAAATACCATCTCGTTCGCCCGCGCACAATTGTATATACCCTGATCCTTTTGATCGTTTGTATGATCATGCTGGCGGCTCTGGTTTTACGAACTGATACATCGGTGAATTTACTGCGCGACCGCAATCCATTGTTTGTGACGCTTGCAGATGGCTCAGTGCGCAACGGCTATACGGTTAAAATTCTCAATATGAAGCGCGAGAATCGAACCTATCACATGCGTCTGGCCGGGGTGAAAGGTGCCCGCATGACTGTCATCGGCCACGCCAAGACACCCGTTGAGGAAATCCGCTTGAACGTCCGGCCGGATTCGGTCAGCACATTCCGGGTTTTTGTCTATGCAGCACATTCTGCCCTGGCAGCTGATTCCAACGAGATGCGATTTGTCGTGACAGAAGAGCAATCACAGCGGATCATGAAACATGAAACGACCTTCCGGGGACCAGTGAAATGAGCATGCCGACAGATCCTTCCAAAACTGAGGGGCCGACAGGTCATCGCTTTGGCTGGCAGCGCGCCTGGCCTTTGTGGATCCTTTCCGGATTTTTCGGTGTTATCTTTGCTGTAAATGGCACCATGGCTTATCTGGGGGCGATTTCCTTTACCGGTCTGACAACAGAGCAGGCCTATGAAAAGGGCCGCACCTACAACACGGAGCTGGCCCGTATTGAAGCCCAGAAGAAACTGGGCTGGATAGCCGATCTGCAAACGGTACCGCTTGTGGCTGAAGGTCGCCACTTGATCGAGCTGAGCTTGACCATGTCCCAAGCCGACAAAAAACCGCTCACCAACGGCAAAGTCAAAGCCCTTTTGGTCCGACCCACTCATGAAGGTTATGACCAGAAGGTTGCACTGATTGAAACAATGCCAGGGACCTACAT
>JABIFY010000085.1 GCA_018650465.1 Alphaproteobacteria bacterium | reverse complement strand
GGCCTCAATGCCTTCAGAAAAGCCATGGTCAAAATGTCTGAATTGGAAATCCGCGACTATATGATGGCTTTATTCAAACCAAACATTCCTCGGAAACCGTTGATAGAGTTGGTGTTATGAAAAGAGTCGGGTACTGTGACCGGCCGGACTGATCAGCTGCATCAAGAGAGAAATCGCAAAGGTATCATCCGGAACATCGTCCGATGCGCGCATGGTTTCAAAAATCAACAGGCGCCCGCCTGGTGGTAAGGCAGTAAACGCCTTGCGCAGCAGCAACCGGGCGGTATCGTCGGACCAGTCGTGTACGATGCGCATCATCAGGATTGTATCCGGCCCCTCCGGAAATGCGTCCAGCAGGAAATTTCCCGGATAAATTTCAATGCGCGAGTTAAGTGTGGGAAAGGGTGTTAGATAATCCTGAGCTTGGGCACAAATCTGGGACAGATCAAAAAGCACGACACCAAGACCGGAATATTGCGACGTTAGCGTCGCAGCAAGCCGCCCGCTGCCGCCGCCCACATCAAGCAGCCACTTGCTGTTGCTGAAATCATAATATTCCATCAACAGCAAAGTTGGCACCACACCACTTTCGTGCATCAGGTTGGCGTAATTGCTGGAAATATCATCGCCATCATCAAAGAAATAGGCAAAATTTGTGGTGGTCGGCTTGTCTTCAGCCAGCGAGTTTTCAAGTTCCTTACAAGCGTCATACAGACTCTCGAAAAGCTTGACATTGGCCCCCTGATATTCAGGACGACCCTTCACCAGATAAGTCGAGGCCATGGAAGAATTACCGTAGGTGTCGCCAGACTTCTTCAGCAGCTTGATCGCCACAAGGCTTTCCAGAAATATCTTGCAGGGTGCCTTGGGAATTTGGAGGTGTTCAGACAATTGCTCAAGTTTAAATGATTTGTTCGCCAGATAGGTGAACAAATCCCTTTTCAGGGCAACAGCCAGTAATTGGGCCCGGAACGCCCCCGTCATTATGCCAAAGAGTTCCGATTCCGATTCAGTCAGCAGCGATTCAACAATCTGATCGCCCTGCAATTGATCTATTGAAATAGCCCGCTCCCACATAACAAATACTTGCATTGTCCCCAAAACCAAGGCGATTCCGGCTTGGACGGAATTGCTTCAGCGTAACTTTTGGTGCACTGCCTGGATTTGAGGCAGCGCTGCGTTTCCTTTAAACCCGGAAACGCTCCAGCCAGTGGCATTGATCTGCAGGGTGCCTAAATGCGCCAACAAAACAGTCTAGCCAGAAATTCACTTACAGTCGATTGCTGAACCATAATCACCACTTCAAGCTATATCAAGTTGAAAAAACTTAATCTTTTTCAATGTGAATCACTCATACCCTCAAAATTCGAACCTTGATTGACCCGTAAGTGATCGCAATAGCATCAAGTTGACGCTGCTTTCGCGGCCTCATATTTTTCCTTTTCTTCGGCCACAAGTTCCTTCTTTGACAGCTTGCCGATCATGGTCTTTGGCAGTTCGTCACGGAATTCGGTTTGGCGCGGCAGGGCATGCTTGGCCAGTTTGTCGCCGAGGAAAGCGATCAATTCATCTTCTGTCAGGGTTTGCTGGTCTTTCAGCTTGATAAAGGCCTTGATGACCTGCCCCAGATAGTCATCCGTAATGCCGATCACGGTAACTTCCTCAACACCTGGGTGTTGATAAATGGCTTCTTCCACATGACGCGGATAGACATTGAAGCCACCAACCAGCACCAAATCTTTCATGCGGTCGATGATAAAGGTATAGCCTTCTTCATCCATGTAACCCACATCACCGGTATGCAGCATGCCATCGACAATGGTTTCCGCCGTGGCTTCTTCACGGCCCCAATAACCCAACATGACCTGGGGGCCGATCACACAAATCTCGCCGTCTTCACCTTGGGCCATAATTTTGTGCGGGTCTTCGCGGTCTGTAATGACAATGTGCGTGCCCGGTAACGGCAGACCTATGGACGCTTCCTTGCTGACGCCCATCAGGGGACTGGCTGAGGCAATGGGCGAGGTTTCCGTCAGGCCATAACCTTCCACCAGTTTGCAACCGGTAAAGCTTTCGAAATTCTGTTTGACCTCAACCGGCAACGGCGCACCACCGGACAGGCAAAACTTCAACGACGACAGATCATAATCCGAAAGCTTGGGGTAATTGTTGATAGCGGTGTACATGGTCGGCACGCCAGGGAACAAAGTGGGTTTTTTCTTGTCCAGATCTTTCAGCACCGGTTCCAGCTCGAACCGCGGATGCATGATGATTTTTGCTGCAATGGAAATGGACAGGTTCATCACCACCGTCATGGCAAAAACATGGAAGAACGGCAGCACACCCATCATGGTCTCCTCGCCTTCCGTGACACCTTCAAACCAAACCCTGCCTTGCATGGTGTTGGCATAAAGATTTGCGTGGGTCAGCATGGCCCCTTTGGAGACGCCCGTGGTACCACCCGTATATTGCAGCACGGCAATGTCTGTGGCCGGATCGATTTCAGCCGGGGTATAGGCTCCGTCATTATTCACAAGTTGAGCAAAGGCAACGTGGTCTTTGTCATTTGGCACAGCAGCGATATCGCCACGCTTGAACAGCGGGAACAACAGGTTCTTCGGGAAAGCCAAAACTTCAGGCATGTTGCCGATGATCAATTTCTTGACCCGGCTTTGAGCCAGCATGGCCTTCATTTTCGGATACAGGACTTTAAGGTTCAGCGTCACCATGATGTCGGTGTGCGAGTCCTCGATTTGGTGCAATAATTCCTGCTCGGAATAAAGCGGGCTGTAATTCACCACCGTGCCGCCGGCTTTTAATATGCCAAAATAGGAAATAATGAACTGGGGGCAGTTGGGCAAAAACAGGCCAACTTTTGTGCCCTTGCCGACACCCAGCCGCTGGAACCCCGCCGCAGCCCGGTCCACCTGATGACCAATTTCGGCGTAGCTGTAGGTTTTGCCGAGGAAGTCGATGATATCATTATTGGGAAAGCGGCGCACAGCGTCATCCAGAATGGACCACAGAGGTTTAACCTCAAAACTTTGATCCCACTCAATATCTTTCGGATAGGCCTTCAGCCAAATTTCGTCTGTCATCGCATATCTCCCCGGTTAATGGTCTCTTTGTCTGGTCGTGTTGCACCGACCATTTATGGCGTCGATGCTACTCCCACAAACAGTTTTGCACCAGAACAAGATCATCAAATCAGGGCTTTTCGGAAATTTTTCTACCAGCCGACAGCTTTGCGCCTTTTCAGGCTTTCTTCGGACCAGTGGTCCTTACAGTCATAGTAGATGGCGACAGATGGCGTATCAGCGGGCAGTTGAACCCAGGGCTGTTTTGACGCGGTGAAAATATGAATATCGGGGGGTGTGCGATCGGGTTCATCCAGCGTACCTGCTCGGATAAAACTGACTTTGTCATCCGGACCGGCATAGTGGCTCCAGACAGCCACATGACAGGTTGGGCAACGGACAATTTTTTGCCCCTTGCCACTGTCCGACGGGGTCAGCACGGTTTCCGGTTTACCAGATAACAGCACAACACGATCCGTTTCGATTATCGCATTGACGGCGAAGGCTGAACCGGTTTCGCGCTGGCAGGACTTGCAATGACAACAATGGACGAACATGGGCTCACAGCTCAGACGATATCTGATTTGGCCACAGGCGCAGCCACCCTCTGGTGCTTCAAAACAATCTGTCATGTTGTTCCTTCAGGCAGCAGCGGTTGCCTTCTCGACGGTACGAAAACGATGAATGCCGTCGTCGCCAATTTCCCGAACCAGGGTTCCGTCAAATTCCAGTTTATTGAAATGGGCCTGGGCTTCGGCCAAGGCCATGAAGACTGTGCTGCCCTCCATTTTACGGTGGAAGAGCCACGGCAGGGAGTCCCAGACAGGTCTTGCTGTCTGACACCCTTCAAGAATGGCCTCAAGCCGTTCTTCGTGGTGGCGGGTCAATTCATCGATCCGTTCCTGAAGCCGATAAAACGGAAGTCCGTGAGCAGGCAACACAAAAGTATCGGTCGGCAATTTTCTGAATTTTTTGAGCGACGTGAGGTAATCCAGCAGTGGATTTGCCTTGGGTTCACCAGGATACACGCCGATGATCGGACTGATTCGCGGCAAGATCTGATCGCCAACGATCAAGACGCCACGCTCTTTACTGTAAAGACATATATGTTCAGATGTATGCCCTTCGCCCCGCATGGCCAGCCAGTCGCTGCCAGCGATTTTGATCGTGTCACCTTCACGTATGCGATTGTAGACCATGGGAACAGGGGACACGCCTTTGGCAAAATTTCCATATCCCTGAGACCGGAGATGATCCAGGTTTTCTTCCGGGACGGCCATTTCCCTGTGAAAATCAATCAGGAATTCCGGCACTGTATCGCGAACATCCGTCGACAGCAGTCGACCCAAGGTCCAATCCAGTCTGGACATGATCAGCTCTGCACCAAATTTCTCGCACAGCCAGCCCGCCAGACCCATGTGATCCGGATGCATGTGGGTGACAAATACCCGCTTTACCGGCTTGCCATCCAGAAAGGTGCCAAAAATCTGATCCCACAATTCCTTGATCCGGTCATCTTTCAGACCTGTATCAATAATCGTCCAGCTGTCTCCGTCATCTGCAAGCCATAAATTGATATGGTTCAGGATCAGCGGCAGGGGCATACGCACCCAGTACAAACCAGGAGAGACCTCCTGAATGGTGCCCTCTTCCGGAAGGTCAGTGCTGGGGTAGTCAACAAATTTAGACAATGGATTTCTGCCTGGCTGCCAGAATATGGGCAATATGGGGAAATACGTGAAGGGGAACAGCTTTGCTGCTCCCCCAGGAAGGTCTGACATGAAGGTCTGACGTGAAGACCTGAATGGTATCTTGACGTTTACGTTAACGTCAAGACCGATTATTAAGAACCGGTATTATTAAAAGCAAATTCAGCCTGTCATTTGTTCTGGATCGATTGCAAAGGTTGCCTCTGAAGAACTGGTTACCGCTTTCAGCAATCCAGGCACCTGAGAGAGGATTTGTTCTGCATAAAACCGCGTTGTGGCTATTTTTGCCTTGTAAAAACCGGCATCACCTTCGGATGCAGCCAGCTTGCGATTTGCTGCCAGAGCTGCGCGCGCCATCAACCAGCCACCGGCAACGGTTGAAAACATCTTGAGATAGTTCGTCGCTCCGGTGCCTTGCGCTCTTGGGTCATCCACATGACCCGTCGTGATCCATTTCGTTGCAGCAACCAGCGCCTCATGGGCCAGGGCCAGGCTGTCACCAACATCGGCAAAATCGCCTGCCTGTAGTTCTGAAATAGTGCCACTGATTTCAGCAAACAGACTGCCAACAGCTGCACCGCCAGCCAAAGGTAACTTGCGACCAACCAAATCCAGCGCCTGAATACCGTTGGTGCCTTCATAGATCGGGGCAATGCGGGAATCGCGAAAATATTGGGCCGCACCGGTTTCTTCAATGAAACCCATGCCACCGTGAACCTGCACACCCAGGGACGCGACCTCGCAGCCTATATCAGTGCTCCAGGCCTTGACCAGCGGGGTTAACAAGGCAAGCCGGTCGTTGGCGGCTTCACGGGCAACTTCGTCTTCATGATGAGAGGCCAGATCATTTTGACTGGCGGTATAATAGGCGAGCGCCCGTGAGGCTTCTGTCAGCGCCTTCATGGTCATCAACATGCGGCGTACATCCGGATGATCGACAATCGTCGCCCCTTGTCCGCCACCCACAACCCGGCCCTGTACGCGATCTTTCGCAAAGGCCAGGGCATGTTGATAAGCGCGTTCAGCGATGGATACACCTTCCATGCCGACGCCAAATCGGGCGTTGTTCATCATGACAAACATTACGCGCATGCCACCATTTTCCGGCCCCATCAGATAGCCTGTGGCGCCGCCTTCATCGCCGAACGACATCACGGCGGTAGGGCTGGCGTGAATGCCCAGTTTATGTTCCAGGGAAACACAGCGCAGATCGTTGCGGGCACCTGGCGAGCCATCTTCATTGACCAGATATTTGGGCACGATGAAACAGGAAATGCCTTTGGTGCCGCCCGGCGCATCGGGCAATCGAGCCAACACCAGGTGAACAATGTTTTCTGATAATTCGTGATCACCCCAGGAAATAAAGATTTTGGTTCCGGTGATTTTATAACTGCCGTCCAGCTGAAGTTCAGCTTTGGTTTTTACAGCACCCACATCGGATCCGGCCTGAGGTTCCGTCAGGTTCATGGTGCCAGACCACTTGCCCGTAATCAAATTTTCCAGGTAAGTGGCTTTTTGCTCCGGCGTGCCATAATGACCGATGGCATCAATTCCGCCCTGGGTGAGCAGCGGCAACAGACTGTAGCCCATGTTGGCCGATGCCCACATTTCCAGAAGCGGCGCGCCCAGTGTGAAAGGCAAGCCCTGTCCACCATATTCGGGATCAAAAGGCAGGCTGCCCCAACCGGATTCAACAAACTGTTTGTGCGCATCGGCAAATCCATCGGGATTAACCACCACACCATTTTCCAACCGACTGCCCTGCTCGTCCCCGGACTTGTTCAGGGGTGCCAAAACCTCAGAAGCCAGTTTATTGGCTTCATCCAGCACGGCGTCAACCAGATCGGGCGTCGCTTCTTCATAACCCGGCAGCGCGCTCAGGACATCAAAACTGGCAATTTCATCGAGGACAAAGCGCATATCGCGCAGGGGGGCTTGATAGTCGGACATGAGAGGCTCCATACAGTTTCTGCGCTGGTCATATCCTAACTGACTATATGGACGCAAGAAATAAGCGGCAGAGGACAGAATGTTTCCTTGCAGGCAGCAGCCGCTTGAACCATCCCCCCGGCACAGCGTATTCTTTGCGACCAAGGACAGGATAAGGAACCAAGCTATGCATGATCTGGTCATTCGCGGTGCAAATATCGCCGACGGCACGGGCGAGCCCTGCCACATCGCAGATGTTGCTGTAGATGACGGTCTGTTTTCTGAGGTGGGCCAAGGTCTGGGAAAAGGAAAACGAGAGATCGATGGGAGCGGCTTGCTGCTGACTCCGGGCTGGGTGGATATTCACACCCACTACGATGGTCAGGCAACCTGGGACCCCTATCTCACACCGTCATCCTGGCATGGTGTCACCACAGCGGTCTTTGGCAACTGTAGCGTGGGTTTTGCGCCCGTGCGCCCTGGCAGCGAACCTTACCTGATCAATCTCATGGAGGGTGTGGAAGATATTCCAGAAACCGTTCTGGCTGAAGGTATCAACTTCACCTGGGAGAGTTTTCCGCAATATCTTGATGCCCTGGAGACCACCCCCCGAATCATGGATATTGGTGCCCAGGTGCCCCACGCAGCCTTGCGTTATTACGTCATGGGACAACGCGGTGCAGATCACCAGGAGAAACCCACATCTGCCGAAGTCGACAGCATGGGTGAATTGCTTGAACAATCCCTGCAGGCAGGTGCTCTGGGTTTTACGACAGCCCGCACCACCAAACATAAAGCCGCAGACGGTCGCTTCACACCAGGCCTCACTGCCGAAGATGCAGAACTGGCCGGTCTGGCCCGCGCCATGCGCCGCGCCGGGTCAGGTGTCATCGAAGTCAATTCAGACTTCGGCCCAGGAGAATTTGAAAAAATGCGGGCTGCCGCCGAACTTGCCGGACGCCCGTTGTCCGTGCTTTTGGTTCAGGTCGACAAGGCACCGGGATTATGGCGAGAAACCCTGGATGCCGTTGGCGATGCCTGCCGGGACGGGCTTGAATTTTCAGCCCAGATCGGCTGCCGCCCCATTGGTGTTTTGATGAGCCTGGAATCGACGGTGCATCCTTTTACCACCCACCCGGCCTGGCTGGCTTTGGCGGACATGACACCTGCCGCCCGTCTTGCCCGCATATGTGAAGACAGCGAATTACGCCGACAAATGGTCGATGATCTTCCGGATGATGAACATACCCGCTTTATCCGCGCGGCCCTTGAGCGCACGTTCGAGCTGAAAGCACCCGTTGATTACGAGCCTTTGGCGCAGAACAGTGTTGCTGCCCAGGCAAAATCCAAAAACCTGGATCCCGTTGAAATGGCACTGGAACTGATGTGCCAGAATGAGGGCCGTGGATTGTTGCTGCATCCTTTTGAAAATTACAATTCTGGTGATCTGGAAACTGTGCGTGAAATGTTACTGGATGAAAATACCGTCTGCGGTGTGGCCGACGCCGGTGCCCATGTGGGCTTGATTTGTGATGCCAGTTCGCCGACATATTTATTGACCCACTGGGCCCGGGACAGAACTCGTGGTGAACAATTGCCCCTGGAATTTCTGGTCCGCAAGCAAACCATGGATACAGCCCGGACCTATGGCCTGAATGACCGCGGTATTGTTGCACCCGGATACAAGGCAGATTTTAACTTGATCGACATGAAAAGCCTGAACCTTCTGGCACCTGAGCTTGTTTATGATTTGCCTGCCGGGGGTCGCCGGTTTGTGCAAAAAGCCACGGGCTATCGACATACTTTTGTCTCCGGCATTGAAGTCATGCGGGATGGCGAATTTACCGGTGAATTGCCTGGCAAGTTGTTGCGGGGAAGCCAACTGACGCCGGGCCAGGCTGCCGAGTAAACTCAGGCATGACGCAATTACAACCGACCCCGGCCAGCGAAGAGGCCCTTGATGAAGCTGCCCGCCTTCTACAGGCCGGTCGCCTTGTCGCCTTTCCCACGGAAACGGTCTACGGATTGGGTGCGGATGCGACCAATGGGGACGCCGTTGCAGGTATCTTCAAAGCCAAGGGCAGGCCCGATTTCAATCCGTTGATTTGTCACGTGCCTGATTTGGCAGCCGCCGAAAACCTGGGTATTTTCGATGAGACGGCCCGGAAATTTGCTGCGGCCTTCTGGCCCGGCGCCTTGACCCTGGTGGTTCAAAAACAACCTGACTGCCCGGTGGCAAAAGAAGTCAGTGCTGGTTTGCAGACAATCGCCATTCGGGTGCCGGACCATGCCCTGGCCCAGTCCCTGTTAAGAAAAGCAGGCTGTCCCCTGGCAGCCCCCAGCGCCAATCGTTCAGGTGCTGTCAGCCCGACAATGGCGGAACATGTCATTGAGAGCCTGGGCGCAAAAGTAGATCTTGTTCTGGATGGCGGGGCCTGTGAAGTTGGCTTGGAGTCAACGGTTCTGTCGGTCGATGAATATCCGCCAGTTCTGTTAAGGCCTGGCGGCGTAACTCTGTCCATGCTGCGCACAATCGACAAGAACGTCCGTGAGGCAAATCCCGAACAGCCGAAATTACTGAAATCACCCGGCATGCTGGAAAGCCACTATGCGCCCAGGTTGCCGGTGCATATGAATGCCGACAATCCAGGGCCGGGAGAAGCCTGGCTGGCTTTTGGTCCCGCTGCTGATACCGACGGCCTGGTGTCGCTTAATCTCAGCCCGTCAGGAAATGCTGAAGAAGCGGCCAGCAATCTATTTGCCTTTCTCAGGACCATGGATCGCCCGGAATTTTCCGCCATTGCTGTTGCCAGCATCCCCAACGATGGTATTGGCCAGGCGATCAATGACCGACTGAAACGAGCCACCGCGCCCAGATCAAGTTAATGCCGGCATAATCTTGATCACCGCGCCGGAAAACGGCACTGTTCTTGAACAGGAACCAGGGAACACACCTTATGGATACCACGCGCGAGTTCACGCCCCCCAAGGCTGAGGTTATTGACCGGCTCAAGGCCGCTGTCGGACCAGGAGGCTGGACCGAAGACCAGGAAGAGATTGCGCCCTGGGTGCGGGAAGACCGTGGCCTGTGGTTCGGCTCGGCCACCCTGATGATGAAACCGGCGAATACAGTTGAAGTCTCGAACATCCTGAAAATCTGCGATGAAACCGGCACCAGCGTGGTGCCTCAGGCAGGAAATACCAGCCTTGTGGGGGC
This sequence comes from Alphaproteobacteria bacterium, assembly GCA_018650465.1. GTDB lineage: Bacteria > Pseudomonadota > Alphaproteobacteria > UBA2966 > UBA2966 > JABILA01. Next base: position 21,630 of record JABIFY010000085.1, on the reverse strand, counting down.
CTCGATTCCGATTGAGGGACAACATGAGATTATCATCAGCCTCAGACGCCTGAACCGGATTCGCGACATCGATCCCCTGGCCAACACCATCATCGTTGAGGCCGGCTGCATTTTGTCCGATATTCAACAAGCCGCCGATGATATCGAACGCCTGTTTCCGCTCAGCCTGGGGTCGCAGGGCAGTTGTCGGATTGGCGGCAATCTTTCCACCAACGCCGGTGGCACAGGCGTTCTGAAATATGGCAACGCCCGCGACCTGGCCCTGGGGCTGGAAGTGGTTTTGCCAAGTGGCGAAATCATCAACGACCTGAAAACCTTGCGCAAAGACAACACCGGCTACAGTGTGAAAAACCTGTTTATTGGTGCCGAAGGAACGTTGGGTATTATCACCGCCGCTTCCTTGAAACTGTTCCCGAAACCAGGTGACATGATCACCGCCTTTGTTGCCATTCCGCATGTCGCTGCGGCAATCGATTTATTGAGCCGGGCCCGTCAGGCCGTTGGCGACACCGTTACCGCCTTTGAATTGATGCCCCGCATCGGCGTCGACTTTCTCTGCAATAATATTGAGGGCTGCCGCGATCCCCTGGATAACAAATATGAATGGTATGCCCTGATCGAAATTTCTACCCCTGGCAAGGAAGTAGATTTGCGAACTGCTTTTGAAAACATGCTTGAGGCCGCCTATAATGATGATGTGCTTGAAGACGCTGTTATCGCCGAAAGTGCCGCCCAGGCCAGCGCCCTGTGGAAAATGCGCGAATCCCTGAACGAAGCGCAAAAGCCTGAAGGGGCCAGCGTCAAACATGATGTTTCTGTACCTATCACACAAATCCCGCAGTTGATCGCAGAAGGATCAGAAGCAATATCGGCGATGATCGAAGATGTCAGGGTTGTGGCTTTCGGTCATATGGGGGATGGCAATGTTCACTTCAATTTCTCTCGCCCCCTGGCCATGTCGGATGCTGACTTTATGTCTCAGGCCCACGACATCCATCACATCATTCATGAAATCGTGCACAAGTTGGGTGGGTCCATTAGCGCCGAACACGGTGTGGGTCGCCACAAACGACAAGAAATAAAACGCTACAAGGATCCAACCGCAATGGAACTCATGAGCAAGATCAAGGACCTGATTGACCCGAACGGTATAATGAACCCTGGCAAGGTCATTTAATAACACCCCGAAAGCCCTCCTTGCCCGAAAGCCTCCCTTAATGAGTGATAAATCAGAGACCCGGTGGCCAATTGTAATCGTTGCTGTTTTGGCTGGCGTTGTCGGTGCTCTTCAGGTCGGCAAGGCACCCCCTGTTCTTGATCTTCTGGTGACGGAATTTGACTTGAGCCTTCCTGTTGCTGGCTGGGTGCTGTCCACAGTTAGTTTGACGGGCGCCTTGACCGGTCTGTTGGCCGGTGGCGTCAGTGACCGCATTGGGCATCGCCGCACCATTTTATTCGCCATGTTGTTTGTCATTGCTGGTTGTTTGCTGGGCGCAAACGCCCATGATGTCACGACTTTGCTGACCTCCCGTTTTCTGGAAGGTGTCGGGTTTGTTGGCATTGTCGTCAGTATTCCGTCCATCCTGATGCGGGTCAGTGCGCCGAACGATCAACGCCTCGTCTTTGGCATCTGGGCCGCATATATGCCCTTTGGCATGGCCGCGATGATGGCTGCCACGCCTGCCTTGCTGACATTGACAGACTGGCGCGGTATCTGGCTGGTTAACGCTGTCGCTACGGGAGCCTTGTTGGGGTTGTTCATGTACATGACCCGAAGCTTGCCTCGGCGTGTCAAAGGCCAAAAAGGCCTTAACATTCTTACAGCCATGTTTCGTGTTCTGGCGCGCCCCGGTCCCTGGTTGCTGGCTGCCTGCTTCATGGCCTATGCCGGGCAGTGGGCGGCCATGATGTCCTGGCTGCCAGCTTTCCTCGGCGATGTTTCCGGCAACAATATGGCCACAGCGGCCTGGCTGACAGCACTTGTTGTGTTCGTCAATGTGCCCGGAAATCTGCTGGGTAGCTGGTTGTTGCAGCGTGGTTATACGCGCTGGCATCTGGTCGCTTTTGGCAGTTTATGTATGGCCATTTTCGGCTATGGGGTCTTCGCAGAAGGCATAAACGATAGTTTCCGAATTGTTTTGGCCATCGCCTTTTCCTTCTTCGGGGGCTTGTTGCCAACGACCTTGCTGTCTGGTTCCGTTCTGCACAGCCCAACACCTGATCTGACCGCGACGACAAACGGTGTCATCATCAATGGCGCCAACACCGGCATGCTACTTGGCCCACCCGCCCTGGGTGCCCTGGTTGGTCTGGTTGGCGGCTGGCAGGCTACCGGCGTTGCAATCGCCATTGGCGGTAGCTTGGCTTTGATTTTTGCAATTTTACTGGGGGTCGTTGAGCGGCGCCTGCAGACTGTTACTTGAGGGATAGATCTATTATGGCTGATATGTATTTTGATGACTTTGAGATCGGGCGCACGTTTCGCACCCACGGCAAAACAATCAGTGAAGCCGAAATTCTAACATTCGCCATGGTCTATGACCCGCAACCCCTGCATATGAATGCCGAAAGTGCAAAGGACGGCATTCACGGCGGGTTGATTTCAAGCGGCTTTCAGACAATTTCTCTCAGCTTCAGCCTGTTCTTTAGACTGGGTATTCTGGACGCCGCTAATCTGGGATCACCCGGCTTTGATGAATTGCGCTGGCTGAAGCCGGTTCGCCCCGGCGACACAATCTGGATGGAAGCCGAAGTCACCCAGGTCAAACCGTCGAAATCTAAACCGGATCGAGGTGTGATTTTTATGGATCACCGCACGGTTAATCAAAATGATGAAGTGGTTATGACGGTCAAGTGCATGCACATGTTGCGTCGCCGACCGGACGGCAAATAGATCTCTAGTTTATGGCGACAGAATAAACCTTGACCGCCTCAGACACGCCCTTCAGCTCCAACTCACCCATTTCCGTAAATTGTGCCGAACTTCCAGCCGCAAGTTCCTTCACCAGGTTGGATACGGCAATGCCACCATCTTCGGCTTTGTCACACAACCGGGCTGAAATCTGCACAGTTGTGCCATACAAATCGCCGTCTTCGGCAATGGGCGTTCCGGCATTCAGGCCAATTCTGATTTCCAGCGGAATTTCTGAAGCGCCTTTGTTAAAGGCAGCGATGCCTTGCATCATTTCACGGGAGGCGTCAACGGAATTGGCTACTGACTTGAAGGAAGCCATGATGCCATCGCCCGTATGCTTGACTTCAACTCCGGCAAAGTTGCGCAATGATTCACGCACAATCTTGTTGTGAGCCCGGACGATTTTTTGCATGGCATCGTCGCCATGTTCCTCCGTCAGTCTGGTTGAGCCGACAATATCGGTAAACATAACGGCGATCGGCGCGCCACTGTCTCCCTTGTTATCCGGCTTGCTCCATTCGTCCAGCGCCTGCCCCAGGGCTGCAGCAACGTTCATGTGGCTGTCTTCGGCAAAGCGCTCCATGGCTGTGGCACCGGAACGGAACATGTCGCAATATTTTGGCTCGAGCAGATATTCTTCGTATTTTTTGCCGAACTGGCGGGCCATTTTCCTGTCAGTTCCCAGGACCGCAACGCACTTTTCCAGAACGCCCACAAACTGCCCCTTGCTCAAGCCACCTGTCCGGGTCAGCACTTCTGCCGCACCTGCCAGGAACAGATGGCAGCCAAAACGGTTTACCCCGTCCAGCCGCAAGCCATCTTTCATCAGACCGGCCAAGGCCCCTTCAAGGAACTTCATCATTAATACGCGCGCATCGCGCACTTCTTCTTTCGTCGCCTTTTCATCGTCCGCATCGTCAATTTCTTCTTCAGCCGAGGGCATTTCCACCTCAACTTCCGACTCAGCTTCTGCCTCACCCTCAGCCTCAGCCTCATCAGCGGCCTCTTCAGATTCAGAGTCCGGGGCTTCAGGCACTTCGGCTCCAGGTTCAAAAGATTGCTCTGGAACCTTTATTTCTTCCTGCTTTTTTGGTGTCGGTGCTGCCGGAGCAGCATTGTCGGCCGCCTTGTCATCCGCGCCAGCACCAGAGCCGCCACTGGTCAGCCACTCCTTCAGCATCAAGCGCTCGATCGGTGCAATAAAAACAAATGCCAGCGACATGAAGGCAAACAGAAACGAGCCGACAAAAATAATAATAGTCTGCGCTTGCATACTCATGAAGAATTATCCACTTGTTCGCAGCATTTTTTACCGGCCTCCCACTGCCGGTTCCACCCGCGCCTAACCAAAATAACCTTCTGTCGATAGATATGTCATCAAAAGCGCAAAACCAATACTGACTGCCGTTATCAGCATAATCTTCATAAAAATGGTCGCAATTGGTGACTTACCTGCCTTTACTATCTTTTTCTTGGCCTTGCGGGTCCGGGGCGATGGCGCTGGATCATCATAATCATCGGGCGCATCCATATCGAATGACATTTCTGAAAAATCGGTTCCTCCACCGACGTTAACTTCCATATCCGCAAAACCGCCGCCACCCGTGTTCGGCATATCGCTAATCGACTCAGTCGTAAAAACCGTCGCTTCAATGGTTGAATTTGTCGAGGCTTCGTAAGTCTCCTTGATGACCTTGACGGCTTTGACATTAGGATTGCTGTGCATTGACTTGGCGTCATCAATCGCTGCCTCGCGTTCCATATTGGTATAGCGCGATTCAATCGTCCAACGACCACTGACCAATACATAAACTTCGTAGGTAATCTCAGCCAAGATGTCTCCTCTGGAGAATATTCCGGTCTGCTCACTGATGCACAGGTCCGACTATGACAGATAAAAACGATTTTAAAGAAGGCAAGCCACTGTCAGCAAAAGGATATTCACCACTTAATGCGCCATTTGCAACCTTTTGGCAGATATGAACAGCAATCATTTTCCAGATTTTCATGGTCCTGAACAAAACTATCGATTAATATACATAATTGTTGGGTAGGCAAACAATCCACACAAGTGTGCAATCCAATCAGTATTTCTACCATAGTTTATTCGGGATTAAGACAAAGATGGAACGGTCGTTCAAAAAAGAAGTTCAGTCCCTGCGACTGGGTGATGGCGAAACCTTTCACGGGGAAGGTATACTGGCGGTTACCAAGGGGCTGTTGCAGTCTGGTGTCAGTTATGTTGGCGGCTATCAAGGCGCACCAATTTCCCATTTGATGGATGTGCTGGCGGATGCGCAAGGCATTCTGGATGAACTGGGTGTACATCTGGAAACCTGCGCAAATGAAGCAGGTGCCGCTGCCATGCTGGGTGCCTCGATCAATTACCCCTTGCGCGGCGCTGTCACCTGGAAAGCCACGGTCGGCACCAACGTTGCATCAGATGCCCTGTCCAACCTGGCCTCGGCCGGGGTTAAGGGCGGTGCCCTGATTGTTGTTGGGGAAGATTATGGTGAAGGTGCTTCCATCATTCAGGAACGCAGTCACGCCTTTGCCATGAAATCACAAATATGGCTGCTGGACCCTCGTCCCAACCTGACAACAATCGTTGACATGGTCGAACAAGGCTTTCAGTTATCTGAGGCCAGCAATACGCCAGTGATGCTGGAATTGCGTATCCGCGCCTGTCACGTGCGTGGTAGCTTCGAAACCAAAGACAATCGTCGGCCGGAATTTTCCCGCCGTAACGTCCTGCAAAACCCTGATTTTGATTACGGTAAAATCTGTTTACCGCCGTCCACCTATGCTCAGGAAAAGCACAAAATCGACACCCGCTTGCCTGCTGCCCTGGAATTCATTCGCGAACATCAGCTGAACGAATTCTTTGACGGTGACAAGGATGATATCGGCATCATTGTGCAGGGCGGCCATTACAACGGTGTCATGCGAGCCCTGCAACAACTGGGCCTTGCCGATATTTTTGGCGACAGTCAAATCCCGATTTATGTCCTGAACGTGACTTATCCATTGGTGCCGGATGAATTTGTTCAGTTTTGTGCAGGCAAAAAAGCGGTCTTGATCGTCGAAGAAGGCCAGCCCGACTTTATCGAACAGGCTGCCCATTCCTATCTGCGCAAGGCCGATATCAACACCACCATCGTCGGCAAGGACGTCTTGCCCATGGCTGGAGAATATGTCGCCGCCGTCCTGCAGGAAGGCATCGCCAAATTCATCGAAGGCACGCAACCTGCGGGCGTGGACACCGCATCCGTGGTCGATACAGTTGCCCGCATCTCTGGTTATAAAGCCAAGGCCGCCGAACTATTGGGCGAGCCGGTCCCCCCCCGCCCCCCTGGATTTTGTGTCGGCTGTCCGGAACGTCCAGTGTTCAGTGCCATGAAACTGGTGGAACAGGAAACCGGCCCCTTCCACGTATCGGCAGACATCGGCTGTCACACCTTTTCAACCTTGCCCCCTTTTAACATGGGCAACACAGTCCTTGGCTACGGCCTTGGGCTGGCCTCATCCACAGGCGTTGGACCAAACTTCGGCAACCGGGTGGTCAGCATCATGGGAGACGGTGGTTTTTGGCATAATGGCCTGACCAGTGGTGTCGCCAATGCCGTCTTTAACAAAGACGATTCCGTGTTGATGATTTTCAACAACGGTTATACGTCAGCCACGGGCGCACAACATATTCCGTCAACGGGTACCAACGCCCGTAACGAACCCACAGGCCAGGATATTGTTTCTGCCCTGAAAGGGGTTGGTGTCCAATGGATTAAACGCGTTCGTACCTATCACGTCAGCGAAATGCGTAAAACCCTGACCGAGGCCATGACCACAAAAGAAGGTGGTCTGAAGGTCATCATTGCCGATGGTGAATGTATGTTGGCTGTGCAGCGCAAAAAGAAACCCGTTGATCGCAAGGCCGTTGCAGACGGCGACCGGGTTGTGCGGTCCCGCTTTGGTGTTGATGAAGCCTGCTGTACGGGTGACCATAGCTGCGTGCGCCTGTCGGGCTGTCCCTCGCTGACCATCAAAAGCAGTGGTGACCCCCTGAAATCTGATCCGGTTGCCCATGTAGACGAAGGCTGTGTTGCCTGTGGCCTGTGCGGTGAAAATGCCCATGCCGCGACCCTGTGCCCGTCTTTCTATCGGGCCGACGTTGTGCAAAATGCAACGGCCATTGACCGCATGGTAGAGCGTTGGCGACGACGTTTCATTGGCTGGATGGGTGGAAGCCCAGCCGCCACAGGAGACGTGGCATGAGCACGGTCGAACAGATGACAGTATCCGAAGCACTGCCGGATGCACCGGTCAGTATCCTGATCGCGGCTCTGGGTGGCGAAGGCGGCGGTTTGTTGACGGACTGGGTAGTCTCAGCGGCCGAGCGAGAAGGCTTTATTGTTCAAAGCACTTCGATTCCTGGCCTCGCCCAGCGTACGGGTGCGACCACCTATTTTGTCGAAATCTTCCCCATGAAAGCCGCGGACCTGAATGGGCGCTTGCCTGTTTTAACGCTGCTGCCCAATCCAGGCGATATCGACGTAATGGTTGCTTCTGAATTGCTGGAAGCAGGACGGGCCGTGCAAAACGGTTTTATTACACCGGACAAAACCACCCTGATCGCGTCGACACACCGGGTTTACGCGACAATTGAAAAAGCCGCCATGGGTGATGGCCGGACAGATACCAAAAGGATCATTGCAGCCGCCCAGGAAATGTCACGCGAGGCTGTTCTGTTTGATATGAGCAAAGTCGCCCTTGAATCCAGCAGTTTGATAAATTCTGTACTGCTGGGTGCCATGGCTGGATCTGGCCGTTTGCCCATGCAACGCGAAACCCTGGAAGGCGTCATTCGGGACGGTGGCATCGCTGTTGAAAACAACCTGCATGGCTTTGCCGCAGGTTTCGATCTTGCCTCCGCCAAAACCAGTGACACGACATCTTCTGAACCGCGGACCTCCCATAAATCAATTCCAATGACCCCTGGTGCCCTGGCCGAACGTATTGATCGGGAATATCCAGGCCCCGCCCTGGCCATGGTCAATGAAGGTGTTTCCCGCCTGATTGAATATCAGGATGCAAAATATGCCGGCCTGTTTCTTGATCGCCTGGATCCGATACGGGATCACGATATGGCCCAGAACGGCGAGGGTACCGGCTTTGAGATTACCATCGAGGCAGCCCGTGCCCTGGCCCACTGGATGGCCTATGAAGATGTCATTCGTGTCGCCGATCTAAAAACCCGGCCCGATCGTCTGCCCCGTATTCGCAAGGACCTGAAAGCCGCACCGGATCAGCCTGTCGTAGTTGTCGATTTTCTAAAACCAGGTCTTGAGGAATTTTGCTCGGTATTGCCTGGCTTTCTTGCCCGTCCCTTACTTGGCTGGGCTGGTCGGCACAACAAACTGGACAGCTTCAATGTTGGCCTGCACATCACAACCAGCGGTGCTTTTGGTTATGGCTTGATGCGTTTCATGGCCAGCCTGAAATCCATTCGCCGTGCGGGACATCGTTATGCCAGCGAGCAGGCACTGATTGAACGTTGGCTGACGGCGGTAAAAGGCGCTCTCAGTCTGGATCGTGAAACCGGTATCGAGGTTATTGCCTGCGCCCGGCTGGTCAAAGGTTATGGTGAAACCCACCGACGCGGCAGCAGCAATCTTTCCCGCATTCTGACAGAGCTGATTGAGCCTGCGGTGGAAAGTGGTGTTCTGATCGCCGCACAACAAATTAAAAAAGCCCGTACAGCAGCATTGGCAGATTCAAGCTGTGCTGAACTGGACTCAACGATGGCGACTTTATTGAGCAATTAAGATTAGCAACGCCAGTAACTCTGGCAACACTGGCATTCAGGAGAGATGTTTTGGGAGAAAAGCAATTCAGGGAACGTCCGTTTTCGCATGGCCCCTACCCGTTGGAACTTTTGTCCCATGATACCACCCTTGCCGACAAAGAAGCCGCAGCGCCCAGGCTTGTTAACCAACCTGCATCCACATCAAATGGCAACAGTCTGTCCCAGGCGCTTGAGGAATATACGGCCCATCTGAAACCGTTTCTTGTGGGGGATGCAGCGCCCCTGGGTGCCGTGCCGGACGATCCCGGTTTGCGCATGTCGGACGTAAAGGGGGCCTGTTATTTCCTTGATGCGGCGGCTGTCGGTATTTGTCAAATACCTGAAAATGCCTGGACGGATGCCGCTGTTTCCGGTCATACCCACGCCGTTGTTTTTCTTGTCGAACATGGTCGTATCCCCGAATATGAAAACCTTGCACACGAATGGGTCAGCGGCTGTGCCCAACAAAACGGAACCCTGTTTACAGCGGAAATTGCCGCTGTTGTATCCGGTCATATCAGGGCCCTGGGGTTTGCAGCACAGGGTCATGTCCCCGGTAATTCCGGTGTTGATGCAGATCGCCTGGCGGTTATGTCCGGGCTGGCTGTGCGAACAGACGAGGGTCTTCGCCATCCCCACATTGGGACCCGGTTTTCCATCGGCGTCATCACCACAGCATACGAATTGCCCTGTGATACGGCCTTAAGTCCTTCGGCCTTAAGGGAATTTCGCTTTGGCTTTTGGGCTGGCATGCATGGCGGCACATCCGGGCGTGAACATGCCCGTAAAGCCAAACGTCGAACCGACCTTGGCAAATACCCCATGGAAACGGTTAACCGTGTTGACCGCCCAACAACCCTGATTCTGGATGACGAAGTACCCCGCATTCCCAAGCGGGCATCCATGTTTGACCGGGCCTTGAGAGGTGATCTGGGTGCCAAGACTGTAAAGGAGCGAAACCGTTTCTCGCTCAAAAGCCCCTTTGGTGCCGGACTGGTTGGCCCCATCGGCGCCTTGCATCCTTTGCAGGACAGAGAAGCCAAAGAGGTTGATACCAGTCGCTACCTCGACCCCGTCGCCAATGCCAAGGCGATCAAATCCCTGTCTTATTTCCTCGGAGCTGACATAACCGGTATCTGCGAAATTCCGGCCTATGCCTGGTATTCTCACAGGGGCGACGGCAGTGAAATTGTGCCCTATCAAAAATATGCCGTCATCATGCAGATCGACCAGGGTTACGAGACCATGGAAGGTGCCAGTGGCGATGACTGGATCTCCGGCTCCCAGTCTATGCGCGCCTATCTGCGTGGGGCCGAAATCGCCGGCGTCATGGCAAAGCACCTTCGCAATACCGGTTTTTCATCGACACCCCAAACCAATACCAATTCCGAGGTCCTGCAGTTACCCCTGTCCCTGCTGGCGGGTTTAGGCGAAATGAGCCGCATCGGTGAACTGGTTCTCAATCCCTTTGTCGGCCCCCGCCTGAAAACCGTCGTCATGACCACAGATATGCCGCTGGCCGTCGACAAGCCCATTGACTTTGGCCTGCAATATTTTTGCAACAACTGTTACAAATGTGCCCGCGAATGCCCCTGCGATGCGATCCCCTGGGGCGACAAAATCATGTTCAATGGCTATGAGATATGGAAGCCAGACGTTGAACGCTGTGCACGCTACCGACTAACCAATCGCAAGGGATCGGCTTGTGGTCGCTGCATGAAAACCTGTCCCCTGAACAAAGTCGTGACAGCAGATGGCTCCCTTCTGACCCGGTTTGCCAGTTGGTGTGGTGTGCATCTGTTGTGGGCCAAACCCCTGATGGTACCCATCGCGACATGGTTTGATGATTATCAGGGACATGGCCGACGGGTCTTGCCCAAAAAATGGTGGCTGGATCTGGAAGTTGTTGATGGAGTTTGCGTCGAACCTTTTGGTGCCAATCAACATGAACTTGATGTCGACAAGGTTATTGATCCGGCCAAACAAAAAATGGCGACATACACTGCCAACCTGTATCCGCCACCCAATGTCTTTGATCCGGTTCCCGTCGACCGCAAGGCAGCACTTGCCACTACAGAAGAACTGGAAACAGTCGAAGGGGCAATTGCGCGCAAGGCAAAAGGTGGGGCCAAACCGGCGCATTATATCGCGACCCCACCCCGATAATTCGGACAGCCCCCCTGATAATCCTGACAAGTAGTGTAAAACTTGTTGGAGATTTTGCCTGAAAGACCCTATATTCAAGGAGCGAGGGGGCGCTTCTTGGCAGTTATTGCAAAGGGGTGTGTTCGCATATGTATTTAAGTTGTCCGGTTTCGCCGTCAATAAACGAAGTTCATTTCGTGACAACGGCAGTATTTGTTATTCCTGAAATTTCTGGTTAGTTGCTAACGTGGTTGCTGGCATAAAGAAGACCGTATTGGCCGTCGACGATGACCGGTCAATGATCGCGTTTCTGGGAATGTTGATCAATCAAATCGGCTATGATTTCGTCGGGCTGCATTCTGGCGAAGAATGTCTGGCGCAGATTGATGAAATCGCGCCCGACTTGTTGATGCTGGATGTGAATATGCCTGGCATGGACGGTTACGAGACGTGTCGCAGGGTGCGATCAGAACATAGCAATATTGCTGTGCCCGTCTTGTTTTTGACCGGCAATGATTCTCGTGATGGTTTGTCCGATGCCATTTCTGCAGGCGGCACCGAATATCTTGCAAAACCGATTAATGCGGACGCCTTGATTGAGCGCGTTCAATACTGGTTTTCACTGGTTTAGACCTACCCGAAGTAACCTTAGTGGCGAATCAAGCCATATTCTGAAAGCTCGTCACCTGCCAACCAGTCCTGATCAAGATCCAGGTCGATGTCATTTTCGATATCTGACAGGGCGCGGACACCTTCACGAAACCGGTTTTCCCGGTTAAATCCGGAACCAGCAACATCATCAAATTCTGCTGCGAGGAAATCACGATAGTCGGATGAACTATTGAACGTTACCTTCATAACACATCTCCTTTTTTCAGACCCAAACAGTATGTTTGATTTGCCTAAGGCATTGCATTCCTTGTGCCAGATTACCAAAAAATCAGAAATTTTCTGACAAAGCTCTGAAAACAAAAGACTATTCCAAGATTCCGAGAAGCCGCTCTGACAGGGAATTTCTGATTGATCCGGGAAAAGGCACAATTTGCCGATCAAATCGCACGTCATCAAAATTTACCTGAACAAATGGCTCACGGCCGATTCTGCCCTATAATTCCCGACCATGGACGCCAAAAACGAACCTGGATCGTCAGCCTCAAACCCTGCTGCTGACATAACCGATAATCTCTATGCGAATACTGGCAAATTGCCCGTTTGGCGCACCATCGCGCGCTCGTGGGCGATTGTCTTCAGACGCCTGAACATATTTATTGCTTTGGCGGCAATTCCTATGGCCCTGACCTGGGTGGTTCAGTTCATCGGGGCTGATCTTGTTGAAACCTGGCAGCTGCCTGATCGCGTCCGGATCGTTATTGAAGAACCTTTTCGCTGGGTGTTCTGGACGGTGTTTTCCGTCGCCTGGCACCGCTATGCCTTGCTGGGCCATCGGGATTCGAGGGCCGTGTTCCAGTTTCAGTTGGGGCCGCGTGAGTTTAAATTCATGGCCTATGGTGCTGTACTGGCAATACCTTTGTTGTTGGCCCGTGTGCCGTTGTTATATTTTGGGGACCAAGCCGGGGACCTGCCAGTGCCATATTTGATTCTGGTTTTGGTCCTGGTCATCGCCGGCATCACTATCGGCATCCGGTTTTCTTTCATTTTTCCGTCCGTCTCGGTCGAACGTCGGACCGGGTTGAAGCAGGCCTGGGGGGAAACCAGTGGCTCGGGCTGGCGCATTTTCTGGGCTTCGTTCCTGGCCTCCATACCATTAGGCGTAATGGATCGTCTGGCCCGTGAGTTGGTGATGATGATGGAGCCGATCGTCGCCCGCTCAGGGCAAAGTGCCTGGGAGAACCCCCTGGGTCATTGGATGATCGGCCTGTCCATTGCCCAGTTGATTCTGACTTTCTTTTTTACAGCCGTTCTGGTTTCCGTATTATGTATCGCCTTCCGTCGTCAAACGGACTGGGAGCCCCCCGCTTCAACAGAAATGGTTTCAAGCTGAGCCATTTGACTTAACCTGAAACGGCCTCTCCATATTTGACAACAGTGCGATGATTGGCGGTATCGGAAACCATGGTGATATCATCGACCGGATTGCCCTGCACAATCAGCAAATCAGCAAATGTACCTTCCTTGATACGACCACGGCTGTCATCACGCACCAGGTCAGCCGCATTCCCCGTCGCTGCAACAAGGGCATCCGAAGTGCTCATACCAGCTTCAGTCATATACAAGAGTTCAAGGGTATTCTTGCCGTGGGTATTGAACGGTGTGCCCGCATCAGTACCCATGGCGACCTTGCCACCGGCCTTGTAAAAAGCCTTGAATGACGCGATGTGAAATTCAGTGACCCGAATGGATTTTTCGACAGCATAGGCGGGAATGCCATTGTCCTTGTTGGCGATGATGTTCTTGACGGCTGCCAGTGTTGGCACCAGGAAGGTGCCGCTTTCCTTCATTTCCTCGATGCATTTATCATCCATGAAAATGCCATGCTCAATGGAATCGATGCCACCACGTACCGCATTCAATATTCCATCCCGGCCCTGGGCATGACTGGCGGTATGTTTATGGAAGCGGTGGGCCTCATGAATACCAGCGGCCATTTCTTCGGCGCTGTAATGAGCATCTTCCGGATTGACGCCGGGCGTCATCACACCACCTGTCGCCATGATCTTCACAAAATCGGACCCGGCGTGAACCTGTTCGCGCACCGCTGTGATCACTTCGTCACAACCATCGGCGACCCGGCCAACCCGATTGCCATGACCACCCGTCATGCAAATCATTCGACCAGCCGCATAAATCGTGGGGCCTAAAAAAGTTCGTTTGTTGCAGGCATCACGTACGGCGAATTCAAGATAATCCTTGCCACCACAATCGCGTACGGACGTGATACCGGCTCTCAGGTTAATCTGGGCTCGCTCCAGCGCACCCATAGTGATGGCCGCATCTGTCAGTTTGTCCATGACAGTGCCCGGATCACCTGAAGCATCCATGCAAAGATGCACATGGCAATCAAACAAACCTGGCATCAAAGTGCCGCCCGACGTATCAACACGGTCACCATCAAAACCATCAAATTCACCTACGTCAGCAATCCGGGTGATCTGATCGCCTTCGACCAGAACGCCCTGCCCTTTTGAAATGTTGCCGTCGCCGTCAAAAACCAGGCCGCCAGAATAAAGTGTGCTCATATCGTTTCTCCAAATATATTTAATGTGGTTTAGCCGAGGGAACCGGCTGCCAGTTCGCCGTATTTCAGTACGGCGCGATGATTTGATTTGTCAGCGACCATGGTGATATCAGATACAGGGTCGCCATTGACGATCAGGAGATCGGCATAGTGACCTTCCTTGATGCGCCCACGTTCACTGTCACGCACAAGGTCCGCCGCATTGCCCGTTGACGCCTGCAAGGCATCAATCGGTGCCACACCCGCCTCAACCATATAGGCCAGTTCCATGGCATTGTTGCCGTGAAGATTAAAGGGTGTGCCGGTATCCGTTCCCATGGCTATTTTGCCACCGCCCTCGTAATACATCTTGATCGAGGCAAGGTGATGTTTGGAAACACGATTGGTTTTCTTGATCACATAGTCCGGCACAGCATCGGGGTTTTCCAGGATATGACGTGGTGCCGCAAGCGTCGGTACCAGCCAGGTTCCGTTTTCTTTCATTTCAGCAACGCATTTGTCATCCATGAAAATGCCGTGTTCAACGGAATCAATGCCGCCCCGCACAGCATTGAGAATACCATCTCGCCCCTGGGCATGGCTTGCAGTGTGTTTGTGAAAACGATGGGCTTCGTGAATGCCGGCAGCCATTTCTTCTGCCGTATAGTGAGCATCTTCAGGATTTACACCTGGCGTGCCAACCCCGCCCGTGGCCATGATCTTGACGCAATCACAACCGGCATGGACCTGCTCACGCACCGCTTTGACAACTTCCTGCACCCCATCTGCGATGCGACCAACCCGGTTGCCGTGGCCACCGGTCATGCAAATCATCTTGCCTACGGCATGGATTGTCGGTCCCATGAATTTTCGGGCATTGATCGCGTCGCGCACGGCAAATTCAAGATAGTCCTTACCGCCACAATCGCGCACCGACGTCACACCCCCGCGCAATATTGTCTGGGCGTTTTGCAGCGCCAACATGGTAATAGTGGCATCGGACATCTTGGCCATGTCAGCACCGGTATCACCGGAAGCAGTCATGCACAAATGGACATGGCAATCGAACAACCCCGGCAATAATGTCCCGCCGGACGTATCAACACGTTGGCCATCAAAATTAGCAAATTCTGCAACCGGTGCTACCCGCGCTATGCGGTCCCCATCAACCAGAACGCCCATACCTTCATGGACCTGACCATCGCCATCAAACAGCATTCCGCCTGACAAAAGCATCGCCATACCTCTAACTCCTGAACTATTTTGGACTTCAGCCGGTCGGCTCAAGCCTGTTTTCTTCGACCCCATGACAGGCGACTTGCGTCCCATCAACATCGCGTAATTCCGGCTGCTCAGACTTGCAACGGTCATTGGCAAAAGGGCACCGCGGATGAAAAGTGCAGCCACTTGGCGGGTTGATCGGACTTGGCACTTCGCCCGCCACGGGAATGCGTTGTTTGCCGGTCATGTCCAGATCAGGGATCGCGTCCAGCAAGAACCTTGAATAGGGATGGCGCGGATTGGAAAAGAGTTCTCTGGTATCCGCCAGTTCACAAATTCGACCCAGATACATCACGCCGATTCGATCCGACACATGATCAACAACGGCCAGGTCATGACTGATAAACAGATAGGTCAATCCAAATTTGCGCTGTAAATCCTTCATCAGATTGAGAATTTGCGCTTGCACGGAAACATCCAGTGCCGATGTGGGTTCATCACAGACCAGAAATTCCGGATTGCTAGCCAGCGCCCTGGCGATAGAGATCCGCTGGCGCTGGCCGCCAGAAAACTCGTGCGGATATTTTTCACCATCTGCTGGCGACAATCCGACCTGGGACAATAACTCACCGACCCGGCTGGTAACTTCGGCGCGCGTATCAAACATCTTCTTGTGGCGGATCGGTTCCGCAACGATATCCTGAACCCGCCAGCGTGGATTAAGCGAGGCATAAGGGTCCTGGAAAATCATCTGCATGCGTCCGCGAAGTTTCGCTTCTTCCTTGCGATTATCCAGGGCTGTCAGATCGACACCTTCAAATTCAATACTACCGCCTGTTGGCTCGTACAAGCCAACCACAAGACGGGCGATAGTGGATTTTCCACAACCAGACTCGCCGACCAGTGACAATGTCTGGCCACGTTCAATTTCGAAATCAACCCCGTCCACAGCTTTCACCACCTGGCGTTTGCTGCCTTCGATAAGGCGGTTCAATAACGGTGGTGAGACATCAAAATAGCGGGCAATGCCTTTGGCTTTTACCAGGGGTTCGGTCATGCGCCTGTTCCTTCCGGATCAAATTTCCAGCAGGCAACAAAGGAATTTTCGACGGGTTCAAGAATGGGTCGTTCCACCATGCAGCGTGGGCCTTTTTCGGTGCAGCGCGGATTGAAGGCACAGCCCGTTGGTATTTCGGTCAGACGCGGCATGGAGCCATCGATTTGGGTCAGGCGTTCAACTTCATGCCCAACCTTGGGGATCGACCCCATCAAGCCGTGGGTATAGGGATGATTGGCGTTCTTGACGACTTCTGCGACCGGGCCAATTTCAGCAATGCGCCCGGCATACATCACCGCAACACGGTCTGCTGTTTCTGCGATGACGCCCATATCGTGCGTTACCAACATAACCGCCGTACCATGTTCGCGGCACAGCTTTTTGATCAGGGTGATGATCTGGGCTTGAATGGAGACATCCAGCGCGGTTGTCGGCTCGTCTGCAATAATCAGGCGCGGTTCAGCACACAAAGCAAGGGCGATAACGACGCGCTGTCGCATACCGCCAGAAAACTGGTGCGGATAGTGATCTATGCGCTCACGCGCACTGGGAATACCAACCTCTTCCAACAAGTCAACCGCCCGGTCTTTAGCTCCCTTTTCCGATAGATCGAGATGCGTCTGAATGGTTTCCACCAGTTGCTCCCCGACAGTATAAAGCGGATTGAGACTGGTCAGCGGATCCTGGAAAATAGCACCAATACGTTTGCCCCTGATCTTGCGCATTTGCTCATAGGGCAAATTATCGATACGTTCGCCCTCCAGCAGAATTTCACCGCTTTCGACACGACCCGGGGACGGCAGCAAACCGATCACCGCGTTGCCAGTCATGGATTTTCCGGCGCCGGATTCACCCACAACACCCAGAACTTCACCAGGTGCAATTTCCATGGAAACGCCATCAACGGCGATAAGTGAGCCCCGGCGTGTCGGAAACTCAACACGAAGATTGCGGACTTCCAGCAGAGGCTGTTGTTTACTTGTACTCACGTTCTCTACCTCAGCTTCGGGTTCAAGGCGTCGCGCAACCAGTCGCCCAGCAGGTTTACGGCCAGAACCAACGCTGCCAGCGTCATGCCGGGGAAAATAACGATCCACCATTCACCAGAGAACAAAAAGTCCTGGCCAATGCGGATCAGGGTGCCCAGCGACGGTTGCGTCGGCGGCACCCCCACACCCAGAAAACTCAGAGCGGCTTCACTCAGGATAGCGACGGCCAGGCTGATGGTCGCAATCACCAACACTGGCCCCATAACATTGGGCATAATGTGGCGGACCATAATGAATAGCCTGGAGACACCGATAACGCGCGCCGCCTGAACATATTCCTTGTTGCGTTCAACCATGGTTGAACCGCGTACCGTGCGGGCAAAATTAACCCACTGGGACAAGCCAATGGCCAAAATCAAAACATACACCATCACTTCGTCATGGCTTTCACCGGGCAACAAAGCCCGCGCCAAACCATCAATCAACAGGGCGATCAGTATGCCGGGAAAACTGATCTGAATGTCCGCAACGCGCATGATAAACGCATCGACGGAGCCACCAAGATAACCGGCGATCAGGCCAAGAGAAACACCCAGGCTCATTGAAAAGGCCACACTGGCAAATCCAATAAACAAGGACAGACGGCTGCCATACAGGATGGTCGAATAAAGATCGCGCCCCTGATCATCCGACCCGAGAGGGAAGGCCCACCTGCCGTCTTCAGACCAGACCGGCGGCGTAAATGAATCCATCAAATTCAGGTTCACTGGATTAAAAGGATCATGAATGGAAATAAAGGGTGCAAGAACAGAGGCACCCACCAGGATTATCGTCACGATAGCCGCAACAATGGTGATCCGGGATTGTGTGAAACTGTACCAGACGTCACCGTCAAGAAAGCGATGCAGAGTGTCCTGGGTGCGAGAAATAAAATTCATATCAATTCCCCCCCCCTCAACCGTGCGCGCCGCTGCCGTCAACACGCAGCCTCGGGTCAACGACATGATACAATATATCGACGATCAGATTAATGATCACAAAGAACAAGGCGACCAGAACCAAATAGGCGGACATGATCGGAATATCTACCAGGCCAATGGCCTGAATGAACATCAGCCCCACGCCGGGCCACTGAAACACCGATTCGGTGATCGTGGCAAAAGCAACAATATTGCCGATCTGCAAGCCGGTAATGGTTATCACCGGTACCAGAGTATTTTTAAGGGCATGCCCAAAATTGACAGCCTTGTTTGACAGGCCTCGCGCTCGGGCGAATTTAATGTAATCCGTCAGCAAGACTTCCATCATTTCGGACCGGACCAGACGCATAATCAGGGTGAGTTGAAACATGCCGAGCGTAAAGGCTGGCATTAACAATGATTTCACACCGGAACCAGACAAAAATCCCGTACTCCAGCCCCCCAGCATGACGACTTCTCCTCTGCCAAAGGTCGGTAGCCAATTGAGCAATACGCCGAAGAAAAGTATGAGCAATATACCGATCAAAAAGGTCGGCAAGGATATGCCCACAAGTGATATCGTTAGAAAAGCTTTACTTAGCCACTTTTGCGGATGAAGAGCAGTGTAGACCCCCATAGGGATGCCGACGAGCATAGCAAATAAAGCCGCAACCAAAGACAGCTCAAGTGTCGCGGGTACGCGCTCGCTGAGGATTTCGGCAACTGGACGACCGAGTTGGTAGGAAATGCCAAACTCACCCTGCGCCGTATTCATAACAAAGCGGGCAAACTGCACCGGGACCGGGTCTTTTAATCCCAGGCTTACGCGCATTGCTTCGCGCTGCTCCAGAGAGGTGTCTTGCCCAACCATCATAGAGACAGGGTCACCCACGTAGCGGAACATGGTAAAAGCCAACAAGGCGACGACAAGCATAACAACTACTGACTGGTAGCTGCGACGGATGATGAGTGCAATCATGAAGGCCGTTTCTGTCTGCCGACGGCTAATTCCGTCGATTAAGGCAAATTTTAAATTGGAAAAAGAAAGATGCCCGGACCCCTGAAATATCAGGGCCCGGGCGAGTTATTCATCTTTATCTTATAGCTTAGTCAATCATGACATAGCGCCAGTCAAACACGTTATCACCACGCTGTTTGACGTGAACACCCTTGGCGACACCCCAGGCCAGAGCCTGCTGATGAAGCGGAACATAGGCAGCATCATCAACGGTAATACCCATGGCTTTGGTGATCATTTCATCACGCATTTTCATGTTGGTTTCGCTCAGGATTTTATCTGTAAGGGCATCAAGAGCGGGGTTGCAATAACCACCGATATTGAATTTGCCTTTACCAACCTTGTTGCGACTTTCCTTGGCCCAAAGGGCTTCACCCTTGGAAGCACGTGGGCAATAGAAAAGATCGCGCAGAACGTTACCGGCTTCAAGAGAACCAGGTGTCCAACCCAACAGGTACATGCTGTAATCCAGGTTCGGTGCCAGAACTTTCGGGAAGAACTTGGCTTTTGGCTGGGCCAGCAATTTTACCTTGATGCCAACCTTGGCCAACATGGCGGAAGCAGCTGTACAAATCGCTTCGTCATTTACGTAACGATCATTCGGGCAGTCCAGACCAATTTCGAAACCGTTCGGATAACCGGCGGCAGCGAGAAGTGATTTGGATTTAGCTGGATCAAAAGCACGGCGAGGATAGTGATCCTTGCTGATCGGTGTCAGGCTGGGTGCAATCATCAAAGATGAAGGCTCTGACAGGTTCCGCATGACTTTCTTCTGAATTGCCTTGATGTCGATGGCATGGAAAACCGCTTCACGAACACGTTTGTCTTTCAGCGGGTTCTTGCCTTTGACACTGGAATGCAGCAGTTCGTCGCGGAACTGATCCATGCCAATAAAAATCGTGCGAAGCTCAGGGCCGATCAACACAGATGCATTGCTGGCGGCGTTTACACGAGCCTGATCCTGAACAGGAACCGGATAAGCCATATTTACCTGACCGGACAGCAAGGCGGCCACGCGGGTCGCATCCTGGCCAATTGGTGTATAGGTCACGCTGGTCAGGTTATGCTGCTTTTTGCCCCAGTAATTGGGGTTTGGCTTGAAAGTCGTTTTCACGCCGGCTTCGTGGCTGACCATAATGAAAGGGCCTGTGCCATTGGCATGACGGGTCAGATAGTTCTCTTCTGTACCACCAACATTTTGTGGCGTTACAGCGTTGTTTGCTGTGGCCCATTCTTTGTCGATGATGTTCCAGGTGCCCCATTCCGAGAAAATAATCGGATTAGGATTGTCCGAGACAAAATCAACGGTGTAGTCGTCAACCTTGATGGCCTTGGTATCTGCACTGATACGTGTTTTCAGATCAGACCCTTCGGCACGAACGCGTGTGGCGGAGAAAACAACATCATCGGCATTAAAATCATTGCCGTTGTGGAACTTGACGCCTTTGCGCAAATGGAAGCGCCAGCGGGTTGGTTCCATGATTTCCCAGCTAACGGCCAAACCAGGCTCGATAACCATATTCGGTTTACGATGGATCAGGCCTTCATAAACATTACCCATAGTACCCAGAGTAAATGTTTCGTTCAGGCGATACGGGTCCCATGATGTCAATGTACCCTGGAAAGCGAACTTGAGCTCTTTGGCTTGAACGGCAGCCGTTGCCGAAACAGCCAAAGCCGCACCAAGTGCAAGCCCGGTGACCGCAGTCTTAAATTTCATTTTGGTAGTCCTCCCTGTGGATCAATTTTTGGTTTTAGAGTGCCGGTTCTAATGCCAGCATTTCTGTAATCCGCAAATGCGGTCCCGACGTCACCTCCAACAGCCAAAAAAAGCCATCTTTCAGACAACGCATGCCGGTCAGAAAATTAAGCAGATGTTCAAGCTTCCGCCCATGCGAGTCAATAGCGTTTAGGTCGGGGAGTTGGCTTTCAGGGCCGACAATACATTAAGACGTCTTCGGTTTAGTCCAAATCGCCCTAACTTGTTTAAGTATTCCTTTTCAGGAGCCTATGGCATGCCAATGTTTCAAAAAGAAACCGAAACACTTTGGGTTACCTCTGACAGAGCCCGTTTCAGGTCGTGAAAATGCCTCTCATGGACGAATTGCGAACTAAATGCATGGCTCAATACAAGAAAATAGTTTGAAATGATCAGTAAACATCTACTTTGAATCACAGTACCCGACTCTTTTCATAACACCAACTCTATCAACGGTTTCCGAGGAATGTTTGGTTTGAATAAAGCCATCATATAGTCGCGGATTTCCAATTCAGACATTTTGACCATGGCTTTTCTGAAGGCATTGAGGC
>JABIFY010000084.1 GCA_018650465.1 Alphaproteobacteria bacterium | reverse complement strand
GCCTCAATGCCTTCAGAAAAGCCATGGTCAAAATGTCTGAATTGGAAATCCGCGACTATATGATGGCTTTATTCAAACCAAACATTCCTCGGAAACCGTTGATAGAGTTGGTGTTATGAAAAGAGTCGGGTACTGTGATTGGAAACTCCAACTGGCCTTGTAAGACCGAATACGTTCTGAATAAATGCGAGAATTGTTGATTTGACAGGTGCCAGATATGAATTCTATTTCCCTTGCAGATATTTCGGATGCCCAGGCTGATTTGAAAGAGGTCCTGGTTGAGACGCCAACGCTCAGGCTGAACTCTGACAGGTGGAAAGGAATACTGCCTGATATAGCGGGCGGCGCCATCAAGATGGAACTCTTCCAGCAAGCAGGGTCGTTTAAAGCTCGGGGTGCCTATTTAGGTATTCACCGGCTTACGGATAATGAACGATCAAAGGGCGTTGTTGCGGCAAGCGGTGGCAATCATGCTTTGGCTGTCGCCTGGGCCGCGAGAAAGGCTGGCGTTTCAGCCAGGATCGCCATCCCCAAAGCCGTGGACCCCGTGCGCCTGGACGGATGCCGCACAATGGGTGCTGAAGTCATTTTGTGTGACGATATCGCCGACGCCTTCGCAACGATGGAGACCTGCGCTGCTGACGAGGGGCGCACGATCATGCATCCGTTTGAAGGCCAGCACATGACCCTGGGGAGCGCGACCTGTGGTGCCGAATTCGTGGCGGCTCACCCTGAAATCGACTTGTTCGTCGTCCCGGTAGGTGGCGGTGGTCTGATTAGCGGCATGGCCGCTGCAATCAAGCTGGTCAAACCAGACGCCACGATTATCGGCGTTGAACCCTTTGGCGCAGACAGCATGTTCCAGAGTTTTGAAGCAGGCGCGCCGGTTCGACTGGATAAGGTCAACACAATTGCCGATAGCCTGGGATCGCCGCTGGCCATGCCTTATTCTTTTGAATTAGCTCAGCGCTATGTTGACCAAATTGTTCGTGTGGAGGATGAAGCACTGCTCGCCAGCATGCGGACCTATCAAGATGTTCTAAAAATTACGGCTGAACCAGCTTGCGCGGCAGCTCTTGCGGGCCTGGTCGGCCCGATCAAAGAAATGGCGTCTGGTCGGCAGGTTGGTTTGATCGCCTGCGGATCAAATATCAGCATGGATCGTTATCACAAACTTCTGGAGACGCCATTTTGATAAAAAGCGCTGACGGATAAACTTCAGGACGACAGTTCCTCTCGACGGGTTCTGCGTTCCCTGTCGATATAAGGAACAAGTTTTTGATCTTCGGTCAAAATGTGTTTGGTCAGCCAGGTTTGCATGAATAACAGGAAAGCGTCGGAATCGAATTCACCCGGTGACAGGTGGTAGCTTAACCGGGTTGCAAAAAAGGCTTTTGCCAGGTCGGCATGCATTTTTTTATGCTCGTGCAAGTGTTTGAATCCAAGCTCGGACATCAGCCTTTCTTCACGGGCAAAATGTTCCTGAATATACTTCTCCACCAGGTCCAGGATAGCATCCAGTGACTCCTGTGCCTCGCCGTGGTGGACTGCATTGTAATAGTGGTTGACGATGTTGAACAAACCACGGTGGTCGTCGTCAATTGGCTTGGACCCCGTGGCGTACTTGTCCGACCACTCCATGAAAATCTTGTCGTTATCGCCTGTAAGGAATTCAAACATCTTGTTTACTCACGTTGTGCATCTGCTACCTATGTCCCTGTTCCCTGTTTTATATATAGTCAATTTTGTCGGAGATGAGATGCTTTATTTTTTTCAGGGGAAAATCAGGCATACCCAAAGTATAGCGGATCATTAACTGCGTTCGTCAATCCCTCGAACTTAATTTCAAAGAATGTGTATTCTGCACTGACGGTTAGACAGAGGGGCAGCCAATAATAGTCGAATAAATACAGGCATTTAATTGGTAGCTTCGGGGCGACTTGAACTCCCGACAGGCGGATTATGATTCCAGGCCGAAAATAGATAGACTGTCAAAGGAGCCTACCCTGACAACCGGCTCTGAAACCGGAGGTCAAACATGGATGCTGCACAGCTCGGAAAATCGCGTTTCCTGAACCTGCTTTTCAGATTTGCCGGCTTTACCATGGAAAGCAGGTTGCGAAGCTGGCTCATGCCACCTGAAAAAACACTGTTGGGTGCAGGCTTGAAGACAGGTCAGACCGTTCTTGAGGTGGGGAGCGGTACTGGATTTTTCACTTTGACAGCAGCCAAAATGATTGGCAAAAGCGGTCACTTGATCGCCCTGGAACCCTTGTCTGACTTTGCTGACAAGGTTGAAGGCAAGGTCAGGCAGGCTGGATATGAAAATGTCGAAGTTATCAAGCGTGATGCCCTTAAAACGGAGCTTGAAACGGCGAGTATTGATGTCGCTCTTTTGTATGGCGTGGTCCCCTTTCCAACCTTGCCTCTCAAGCAGCTGTTGCCCGAAATGCACAGGGTTTTGAAACCAGATGGCAGCCTGGCCGTCTGGCTGTTCCCAACGACCGGCGGTGTCCCGACAGCAATCCTCAGGTCTGGGTTATTTACGAATCAGGAAAAAAAGAACGGCGTCTATTCGTTCACTCCAGCAAAATAAAACCCCCGCCGGTTTTCACCGGACGGTGGCTTTAAATTGGTAGCTTCGGGCCAACTTGAACTCCCGACACGCGGATTATGACTCCAGGCCAGGGAGATAAGGAATATTCCCCATTTTTTTCCCACATTTTGAAAAATAATCTGCTATCCGGGGTGAACCGGACGGGGCTTTTGAACGACTTAAACGGCAGATATTGCCCCAGAACGGTCAATCAGACAATCCAGCATCACGTAGCTCAGCAATGTACTTTTTCAGGAATTTGGCACTGCGATAAGGCTGGCCATCAGCGAAGTTGGCGATGGAAAAAGATGGCTCCAGGTCGTGGATTTCCTGTGTCATCAACGCCCCAGTCGCTGGGTCATTCTGATTGACAGATATGCTTGCAAGAATAAGTCGGGCGATCAGATCGGTCGGATTTGCGGCAATTGCTGTTTTTGCGACCTCCGCTGACCGTTCGAATTGACCAAGTGCACGATAAATTGTTGCCAAAATATTCTTGAATTGCGGCGGGTGAATAGGCGCATAGCGCAAGGCCCGTTTGATATGGTGTAACGCTGCGTCCTGGTCGCCACAGTAGTGCAGGACGTTGGCATAGTGTGCGTTGGCATTTGTACAGTTCGGACGATTTGCAATCGCTTCTTTGCCCAGAACCAATGCGGCATCGAAATCTTTTTCGACCAGATGTAAATGACAAAGAACGGTGTAGGCCTGGCCATCACTATCCGGCAACGCAATCGCATTTTCCGCACATTCCTTCGCCAGTTTTTTCGAGACATCACCAGACTCGCTCCAACCCCGCTGGAAATCGAACCAGTGGGTGAGTGCGGCCCAGGTCGGTCCGATCGAAGTCTCAGGATGCCATTTTGTGACTTGCTCAAAAAAGTGGCGCGCCTCGCGCATTGAATCCGCATCCATTTTGAAAAAGGCATTGATACCCCGATAGAGGGCCTCGAGGGAACGTAAATCCTTGAGTGTCTTATGCCAGATCCGGGCGGGTTCGCCGGCCACCAGCTTGACATTCATCGCTGTTAATACCCGACCCGTGATCTCATCAAGCATTTCGAAAGCATCCGTCAACTCGCGATCATATTGCTCGGCCCAGACAACTTCGCCCGATATTTCGTCAGTCAAGGTGACGGACACACGCATTTTGTTGCCGGATCGTCGTACGCTTCCAGCCAGTGAGTATTGAACGCCCATTTCATCGGCGGCTTGCTTCGTCGGGATGCCCCGATATTTCATCGCACTGGCCATAGCGACAATAAAAACACCTGAAACTTTCGTCAGCGCGTTCTGAATGTCGATGCGCAATCCGTCAGCGAGGAAATCCTGATCTGAATCACCAGTCAGATTTTCGAACGGCATAGTGATAATGGATGGCCGGCCGGGATCCGACAGAACCGTGCCGGGTTCCATCACCGGCACTGGATTTGACGTGACAGCATGATCTTTACCCGTCAACTTTTCAGTATCGGCGGCAAATCTGAAGCCGCGTCCATGAACGGTTTTAATCACGCGTTGCAGTGTGCCATCATCATCGAGGGCTTTTCGCGCCGCATTGATACGTGTGGAAATCGCTGAGTCTGATACGATGCGACCGTTCCAGATGTGTTCAATGATGTCGTCCCGGCTAATCACTTGACCAGTGTTTGAAGCCATTAATGCGATGAGATCGAACACCTGTGGTTCAATGTGAACAAGCAGGCCTGCCTTGCGCAGTTCGGCGGTATCCAGATCAAGCGTGAAGTCCTCAAACTTGAAAAGTCCCTGTCGTCGGCCCGGCATGCGATTCCCCCACATTTCGCGGTGTATTTTGATAACTATACGACGAATACAGTGAAACTTAACAAATATGAAGCTGATCTGGACAATATCTTAAGATGGTCTTCAAGCATGGACCTCCTGCCCACCGTAGTCTTGTTTCAGTCATCAAGATCAACCCAACCAGGAGAAACACTATGTACGAGATCAATCCAGAATTTCTGAACGCAGACGGTTCTGTAAACTACGACAACGCTTTGCAGGCGGGGCGTAAAACTCAGGCAATTGAAGTGTGGAAGGTAGCAATCGACCTCTGGGCTGTCATCAAAGGCGGCACAAATCAACTCCTGGTCACAATAAGTGCTTTTTCCTCAAAAAGGACCGCCTAAGCCTTTAGGACAGGGATATCAAAGGCCGAAGGAGCCTCGTTTTATCAGATTGTTGGGCGGCATTTCTATTGTGTTGCCGCCCGATCTTTTTCCGCCAAATTTCTTCCACGTTGAACCACTAAACAGGTATATTTTGCTGAATTTTGGCCAGTTCGAGTAGTAAATAAGGGATACAATACTTAATTCCCCCTTCCTCATTACCGAAACAGAAAAACCCCCGCCGGTTTTCACCGTACGGGGGTTTTTAATTGGTAGCGGAGGAGAGACTTGAACTCCCGACACGCGGATTATGATTACAAAAGAGGCTTTATGACTTGGTCCCTAAGCAGAAGAATCTAAAGGTGGTTTCGGGTTGGCTTTCGCTCCAGTTCTTTAGTTCGAACCTATTTCGAAATTTCGACGTTCGAACCGCCCTGTTTCAAATTTTTTCTCCATATTTTCCAATGGAATACGGGCAACTGGGTCGAACCGAAGTCGAGCTCGATTTTGGAGTTTCCAAAATCGGCTTAGGTGACTGGAGTCACGTCGGTTTCGCATTCATGAGCAGACATAAATCTCTTGATGAGGGAGTGTCTGAAACTAGCCAAGACCGGACATTCTCACCCCTTAGACTGATATCACGATCCGGCATCATGAAGTGGGAGTTGGGGTTACCCCCGAACTGATTAATCAATTGCGGAAAAGTGGGCTATTGGAGCCTGGCTGACACAAGCCAATTTGATTTACTCAGACAGCTTCGCTTTTGCGGGATTTGGAATGAATTCTGTCGAGACAAAAACGCCGCCCTGCAGCCTGTCAGCCAGCGGGTCGCCCAGGTTGCCTGCTTCTTGCGCCAGAATTTCTGAAGCATAGTCTTCGCTTCTGTCCTGTGGCGCATAACCCAGCCGCAGAGCATTGGCATTGTCCCACCAGGCGCGTTTGTTGTCGGACATGCCGTAGACAACTTCATATTGCAGGTCCGGCAATTCCAACCCCATAATGACAAGCTGAGCCAGGTCACGGGGGCTGATCCAAATGGCGAGACGCCGCGCATCTATTGGCCGTTCCGCCACATTGCCAATGCGGATGTTCATGACTTCAGCGCCATATTTATCGACATAAAGTTGCCCGAGAGATTCGCCAAAAACCTTGGACAAACCATAACGGCTGTCCGGTCGAGGCACATCAGTGTGATTTATTGTCTCATTGCGATCGTAAAAACCCATGGCATGATTGCTGCTGGCGAAGACGATCCGTTTCACTCCTTCCAGCCGGGCCGCTTCA
Source organism: Alphaproteobacteria bacterium (assembly GCA_018650465.1). Taxonomy (GTDB): domain Bacteria; phylum Pseudomonadota; class Alphaproteobacteria; order UBA2966; family UBA2966; genus JABILA01. Next base: position 14,598 of record JABIFY010000084.1, on the reverse strand, counting down.
TAGAGGTTGTAGGCACCAATGATGTTGGCATTCAGAATGCTGTGCCAGTCGCCTTCGACGGAATACCCGCCGAGATGGATAATGCCATCAACGCCTGACAGGGACTTACGGATCAAGACCGGGTCTTCAAGATCAGCTTCAACAAAGCTCTCGCCAGGCCCACAGTCAGTAATTTCAATCCGGTCCGACAGGCACAAATGATAGCGCCCATGCAATTCCTGGCGAAGGAAAGCACCTGCGCCACCCGCTGCACCGGTCATCAGAATTCTTTTCATGATAAAAAGCCTTATCTGTATTTTTCCACCAGCGGCCGCAGCATATCGTGCTCTTCCAACGTCAGATCTGTAAGTGGAGAGCGAACAGGACCCGCATCTTCTCCCACAATTCTGAGGCCCGCCTTGACGATTGATACGGTATATCCAGGCTGGCGGTCCCGGATTTTGGCGAAAGGAAAGAAAAAGTCCTTGAGCAATTGTTCGGTGGTTGCCGTATCACCATCACACGAGGCTCTGAAAAATCGCAGAGCCATTTCCGGTAAAAAATTAAACACGGCAGAAGAATAGGTCGTCATGCCCGCCGCATTATAAGCGTCGGCAAACAATTCTGCTGTCGGCATCCCCCCGATATAGGACAGCCTGTCACCCATTTTGGTGCTGATTTCCCGGACCAGGCCAATATTCCCTGAACCATCCTTAAAGCCGATCAGGTTGGGGCAACTGTCACAAAGCCTGAGCAATGTGTCTGCGCTAATTATTGAATTGTCACGGTTGTAGATAATGACGCCAATGTTCACGGCATCACATATGGCTTTGACGTGGGCATACAAACCTTCCTGGGTAGAATTGACCAGGTATGGCGGCAGGATCAACAAACCATCAGCTCCCGCCTGCTCTGCCTCGCAGGCAATACTGACCGCCAAATGTGTTCCATAACCACAGCCGCAGATGATTGGGGTATCAAGAACCACTTCCCTGGCCGCCGAGAGAACCTCGATGATTTCGGATGGCGTGAGCGAAAAAAATTCACCTGTCCCGCCTGCAACAAACAACCCGGCCGCATCATATTGCGACAGGCGGGCGACATGGTCTTGATAGTTTTTTCTGGAGAACCTGAGGTCTTGATCAAAGTGCGTCACAGGAAAGGAAAGCAATCCCGAACCAATCCTGCTTTTGATTTCGTCAGTTTGCATGCTTACGTCATCTCCCGGAATAAGGTTTCTCATAATCAGAGAAGGACAAATCCCTAATGTCATATGATGACTAAGTCAAATTGATAATATCTCTTGTGATATATCTGAGCAAAACCTCCCCGATCGACCGGCCAATCAACGACTGCTGTAAATCAACCGTGTATAGCGATCCTGACTACCCTTGAGATGCTCGCGCATGGCCTCACCAGCAGCGACTGAATCGCGCTGACTGATGGCTTCCATAATGGCCCGATGCTCACCATGAAGACGCTGGTCCCGGCGTTCGGCATCCGCAACACTTTCGTAGGCCCGCTCGATTTGCGAGCGAGGCATGGCCCGAAGACCAAGATATTCAAGGAACTCGACAAAACGTGGATTATTCGTCGCTTCGGCGATGGCAATGTGATATGCGAAATCGCTTGCGGCTGCAATTCTGCCACCTTCAACTGCCTCCAGTGTGTCCTGAAAGCAATCCCTGATCCGCGCGTCTTGCCCCGGAGATCTGCGCTGAGCTGCGATCATAGCTGCTTCGATTTCAACTGCGGCTCGTAATTCCAGTGTTTCCACGACCGAAGAAGCCCTTCCCGGGTCTTCATCCAAAAACCTGAAATCGTCTGATTTTTCCGGGGGTACAAGAACAAATACACCGACACCATGGCGCGACTCCATCAGACCATCTGCCCGAAGTGCGGCAATTGCTTCGCGGACAACGGTCCGGCTAACACCATAGGCCTCAACAAGTTTTTGTTCAGTCGGCAACTTGTCGCCGGGTTTGAGCTTGCTGCTGGTAATTTGCACCCGCATATCACTGATCAGGGACTCTGTCAGATTGAGTTGCCGCTTTGTGTTGGTTTTTTTCACCACTTTACATTTGCCCTGCGGAATTAACTGTGAGCGACATCGTTTATTCTCGAAAACCTGCGTTCAGTTATTTGTTGACTCGTCCAATTGGTCATCATATGACTAAGATACCATATAAGAAATAGCAACAGAATTCTCAGGGAGATTGTTATGAAATTACTTAAGGTTGCTGCCTGTGCAGCGGCACTTTCGCTAGCCATGACCGGCCTGGCTAGTGCCAAGAATTACACACTTAAAGTCCAGACACATCTGAGTGCGGAATCATTGAATGGCAAAAACGCCGCTATTTTTGCTAAAGATGTTGAAGCTATGTCCGGTGGTCGTTTGAAGCTGGAAATGTTTTATTCGGGATCAGTGGTAAAATCGACCGAAACATTTGATGCCGCTTCAAATGGTATTCTGGATGGCGATATGACCGGCGCTGCGTATCAGACCGGCAAAAACCCGGCCTTCCAGTTCCTCGGCGATATCATGGGTGGCTATAACACACCTTGGGAACAATATTCATGGCTGTATTATGGCGGTGGTTTGGAAGCCGCCCAGCCCCTCTACCACAAATATAACATGCATCTGATCGGCTGGTGGGTTGGTGGACAGGAATCCATGAACTCGTCGAAGCCTCTCCGGGGGCCGGCTGATCTGAAGGACTGGAAATTCCGCTCACCTCCTGGCATGGAAACTGAAATCTTCGCTGAAATGGGCGCCTCACCCATCGTGATGGATTTTGGTGAAATCTTCACGGCCCTCGAAACAAAAATCATTGATGGTGCTGATGCCTCAAACGTATCCACCAACAAATCACTGGGCCTTTATGATCTGGTAAAATACACAACCTATCCTGGTTTTCACTCCATGCCGTCGGATCATCTGGCACTCAACAAGGAAGTTTACGACGGCTTGCCCGCTGATTTGAAAGCCATCCTGAATGTGGCCATGCAGAAGCTTTCCTTCCAGCACACCATGAGCCAACAAGTGGATATGAGTGAAGTTGCGGCTACCATCCAGAAAGAAGGCGTGACACTGCACGACTGGTCTGCAGAAGACCGGGCTTCCTTCCGTGCCGCTGCTCAGAAGAAATGGCAGCAATGGGCAGATAAAACGCCAGAAGCACGTATGCTTGTGGACAGCCACATTGCTTACATGAAGCGTCTCGGCCTGATCAAATAATATTAGGTGATGAAAAAGGGCGGGTAGTCCCCGACTACTCGCCACTTTTTTAATTGATTGCAGTCTATTTATTCTATGGTTGCTGTGTGACTGTTCTTCTTTCCGCCTTTATGTGAGGCCAACATGCCAGAACTTGAAACCTCGACCATCATCTGGATATCCTGCTTATCAGTGGGGGCCATCGCTTGGATGATTTTTATCTCGCCACGTTTGGTACCGATGCTGGCCATGACCATCCACCAGACTGCCGATGATGAAATCAGAAAAATTTCCATTGTTGACCGGATAACGCTGTATATGGCGTCGATGCTCATGTTCATCGTATCACTCATCATGGCCTTCATGTTTTACGAAGTGGTGATGCGTTACTTTTTCAAAGCACCTACACTTTGGGTGGAAGAGATTTCGCGTTGGCTGGGCGGAGTTATCTTTTTGCTGTCCGGTTTGTACGCCATGCAACAGCGTAGCCACATACGGGTTGTTCTGGTCTACGACATGGTATCCCGACCTGTGCAACGTATTTTTGATTTGATATCCGCAGCTTGTATCGTGATTTTTTGTTATGCAGCTGCAACCGGATATTACAAGAACGCCATGATGAAGCTGACGACGTGGGAGCTGTATGGTTCGGCTTGGAACCCACCGATCCCGGCGACCATGAAACCACTTATCGTCATCGCCTGTACCTGGATGGCGGTACAGACAATCAACAATCTGATCGCGGACTGGTCGAAACCCAAAGAGGTTTATGTCCCGATCGACGACGTGTAAGGGGATCGTTCTGTGGGTGTCGCTGAAATTTCGCTGCTGTTGCTGATTGGTATTATCGTCCTGTTGGCACTGGGTGTGCCGCTGGGTCTGGCATCGGGCTTCCTGGGGGCAGCCATTGCTTACTGGAAGTTTGGTGAACGAGGGTTCTTCATCCTTGGTCAACGCATGTATGACATCACCATTGAGCACGCCTTGCTGGCCGTTCCCCTGTTTATTTTTATGGCCATGTTGCTGGAGCGCAGTGATATCGCCAAGGACATGTACAGCTCACTGAATATCTGGCTGAGCAAAACCCGGGGCGGGATCGCCATTGTCACGTCTATTATGGCGATCATCATGGCGGCCATGTCCGGCATTATCGGTGGCGAGATTGTTCTGTTGGGCCTGATTGCCCTGCCGCAAATGTTGCGCCTTGGTTATGACCAGAACCTCGCTGTTGGCACGATTTGCGCTTCCGGCTCGTTGGGTACAATGATCCCGCCCTCGATCGTCCTTATTATCTACGGCGTTGTCACCGAAACATCGATTCACGCCCTGTTCAAGGCGGCCATTGTGCCAGGACTGATGCTGGGCGGTATATACATCGCTTACATCATGGTTCGTACACGCATGAACCCTTCTCTGGCCCCCCTGCCCGAGCTTGAGGTGGAAGTCACGCTGAAGGACAAGCTTATCGCCCTGAAGGGCGTGCTGCCCCCGGTCATGCTGGTTTTTGCGATTTTGGGTTCCATTTACGGCGGCATCACCGGGATTACCGAAGCTGCCGCCATTGGTTGTATCGGAACCTTGCTCATTATCAAGATGCGCGGTGAGTTTTCCTTTGGATTATTTCTGGAAGCCCTGCAGCGGACCATGCGATCCACCGGCACGATTATCTGGGTGACGTTTGGCGCAACGGCCCTGGCCGGTGCCTATTCGCTGATCGGTGGCCCCACATTTGTCGCCAACTCCATTGTTGGTTTTGACCTGCCGCCCATGGGTGTCATCCTGATGATGATGGCTGTCTTTCTATTTTTGGGTGCTGTCATGGACTGGGTCGGAATCGTGCTTCTGGCGATGCCAGTGTTTCTGCCAATTGTCGCCAAATTCAGCACCGAAGACATGGGGCTTCTTGGTGGACTGGAATCCAAACATATGGCGGTCTGGTTCGGCATTTTATTCTGCGTCAATATGCAGGTCAGTTTCCTCAGCCCACCCTTTGGTGGAGCCGCCTTCTATCTGAAGTCAGTTGCCCCGCCGCACATCAAGCTGACGGATATTTTCAAAGGCTTTTTGCCCTTCATTGTTATGCAGTTGATTGTTCTTGCGGTCATGTTGATGTTCCCTGAAATCACTTCCGTATTCCTCGACTGATTGGAAAGTCTGAGCGATGGCATGGGATCTCGACCAGTATGATCAAAATGGAATCGCCATGCCAATCAGGGTCCTGCCTGAAACCGAGGCTGAGGCGATCGGGGAACGGGTGCTGGCGGTCCGCAAATCGGGTGATGATAAGACGGCGCAGGTCCTGAACACCAGTCCGCATTATCTCTTTCCCTGGCTCTATGATCTGGCAACCCATGCAAAAGTTCTGGATGCCGTCGAAAAGGTTCTGGGCCCAGACCTGCTGATCTGGTCTTCGCAGTTTTTCACCAAGGACCCGGGCGACGGCGGCTATGTCAGCTGGCATCAGGATTCGACCTACTGGGGTCTTGAACCCAATACCATTACCACTGCATGGATTGCGTTGACCCCGTCGACGCCGACAAGTGGCTGCATGCAAGTTGCTCCCGGCTCCCATAATCTTGATCAGTTGCCGCACAAGGATACCTTTAACGAAGGAAACCTTCTCTCCAGAGGACAGGAAATTCAGGTCGATGTTGAGAGAATGGAAACGATTGATGTTGTTCTGAGTCCTGGTGAAATGAGCCTGCACCACGTTCAACTGGTTCATGGATCGGAACCAAATGTATCCAGCCGCCCGCGCATGGGATTTGTAGTGCGCTATATCCCGACAAGTGTGCGCCAACTTGGTGGGCGCACGCGGGCCATGCTGGTGCGGGGCGAAGATGCCTTCAACCACTTTGAATTGACGTCCCCGCCGACAGGTGAACGAACCGAAGAAGGCTGGTATGCAGTGAGGGATTCAACGGCACGATTGTCAGCTATCGTCATGGCCTCTGCCGACCAGGAAAGCCGACACGAAAGCCACAAGGTGTCGTCAGTGTTCACCGACAAAAAGCATGGCCAGAGATAATGGTTCAACAAGAACGAGTTCGTCTCGCGCTATTGGGGGCCGGACCTATTGGCTTGCGCCATCTAGAGATACTAGACTCCGAAGTGGTTTGCGAAACGGTCGCCGTTGTCGATCCTTCGCCTGCAGGAGCAAAAGTCGCGTCGAAATATGACGTCGCATATTATCCCGACCTGTCCGCAATGTTGGATGAAATTCGGCCTGATGGTGTAATCAACGCCACACCTAATAAACTTCATGTACCCCTTTCCCTTACCTGCCTTGATCGCGGCATCCCGGTTCTAGTTGAAAAACCAGTGTCAGATTCGTTGAAAGATGCGCTGGACTTGGCTAACGCGTCGGAAAGACATGGTGTTCCGGTTCTCGTCGGCCATCATCGGCGTTTCAATCCGATCGTACGAAAGGCAAGGGAGATTGTCAGTAGTGGTGAATTGGGTCATTTGACAGCGATCTCAGCGACATGGCTGGCCCACAAACCTGAGGACTATTTTGACGTCTCCTGGCGAAGTGAATCTGGTGGTGGTCCGGTGATGATAAACTTGATCCACGACATCGACAGCTTGCGTTTTATTGCTGGTGACATAGAGGCTGTGCAAGCCATGACGTCCAATGCCCGTCGAGGTTTTCAGATTGAGGACACTGCCGCAATTCTTTTTCGTTTCAAGGGCGGTGCACTTGCTACGATAATGCTTTCTGACACCGTCGCCTCACCGTGGAGTTGGGAGCTAACCTCCGGCGAACGAACCTCCTACACATATCCAAACACTGGTCAGGACTGCTATTTGTTCGCAGGCACAAAAGGTTCTCTCGGTGTGCCAACCATGACGAAATGGCGTCACGACGGCGCGCGAAGCTGGCAAGTAGCTATGTCACACGACCAGGTCATTGTAGAAGCAGAGGATCCGCTGCAACTGCAAGCCCGTCACTTCGCGCATGTCATATGCGGGCAAGAAGAACCCATTACGACGGCGCGCGACGCGGCAAAAACACTTGAGGTCGTGGTTGCCATCCATGATTCAGCGTTGAGTTCAAGTCAAATAGTTTTACCTTGAGAGTTTCCCAGGAAAAGTCAGGTAGTATGAGCGCCCACCCCGGCATTAGACCTAAACAGTCAGGGTAATGAATGTTTGTAGTCGCTTGTTGATTCAAAGCCTGCTGTGCCTAGTTCGTGTCACAAATCACCATCGGTTGAATGGTTGATCCATCTTGTTGCTTGGGCTGTTTATTTTTGATTGTCCGAATTGGGTCAATCTCGGACATATTATCGACAGTATTGCGTATTCCGCTTATACCCCATAAGCAGTCATTTCATTTCAACTTAGGAAAAGGCCACCCGAGGCATATCCCCGAGCGGCCCTTTCCCTACTCCACCGCCTGCAACGCAGACAGGATTTTGTCTGAAGCACAGTTCGCGGCATCCTGAAGTGTTTGCGAAGACAGATGAGCGTAACGCTGCGTCACCTTCGCATCCGAATGACCTAGGCACTCCTGGACCGTGTAAAGCGACTGCCCGGCATTGACCAACATGCTCGCGAACGTATGCCGCAGGTCGTGCATCCGAAGCCACGGCAAACCAGCTTTCTTTCTCAAGCGGATCCATGTGTGGCGGACATGGGTGTAACGCAGTCCCGTTTCTTCGTTGGTGAACACGAATGGGTAGCGCCCTTCCGTTCCAATCTCATCCAGAGCCCTCAGAGCGGCATCCGTCAGCGGCACCGCTCTGGACTTTTTGCTTTTGGAGTTCGACGCCGCGACACGCCAAACCCTGTTCTCACGGTCAATTAGCCGCCACTCGGCTGTCAGGGCTTCATTCAAACGGCATCCCGTCGCCAATAGAAATTGGGCAATAAGGCAGACAGGTCGATTGGGGTCCGTCTGAAGGACCTGCATCAGGCGACGCAGTTGTTCATCATCCAGGAAGTGCTGTACCTTGTTGTCTTCACGGAACAGCTGGATCTTGGCTGCCGGGTTCTTTTCCAGCAGGTCCCATTCGACCGACAGATTGAGCAGGCGACTGATGAGCTTCGATACATGATCGGCACTGGCAGCGGACAATCCGTTATTCTTATGGAATGCTGCTAAGCTAAGGACTTGCTGACGGGTAATTTCGTTCAGGCGGGAGCGCCCTAATGTGGGCTGGATCTGCAAACGGTAGATCTGTTCATCGCGCTTGATGGACCGCTTCCGGGGCGCGGCGTAGGGCAAATAGTTTTCCGTCCAGAAATCATCAAGAAGCAAGCTTCCTTTGTCGCTTTTAGCTTCGCTGTTGGAGACATGACCATTCGCAAGAAGATCTGCCTTAAAGATCTTTGCAGCCTTCCGGGCCTTGGCCAGAGTAATCTCGGTCGTGCGCCCTAGCTTCTTGTGGGCGGTCTTACCAAGGCTATTTTTATAACGCAGAAAATAGGTCCGGATATCGCTCCCGGCACGGACCAACAGGTACAAACCCGGTAAGTCGGCGTCGCAACATTCCATTCGTTTCTTGCCATCCGGGCAGACGAGTTGAGAGACTAAAGGTTCGGTCAGTTTGGTAATCATTTTGGTTTTCCTTTGAGAGAAAGTTGGAACTTGAACAATGAGGTCAGATCGGGGGCCGCGTTCCGGCAGCCCTCAGGAACAGCTGGCCCGAGGTGTCCCAGAGTGAGCCGTGGGCAGCGGTTTCAGGTCGCCGATGGGGTCAAGAATCCGACGCTAAAAACAACGCCGTGTGGGGACGACAAACCTCGATTGGTTGCGAGGTGGAGGGAGGGGAGGCTGACCACTGGAAATCCCAAAGGCCATCGCACGGCAAGTGCGATGTTTTGAAATCTTCAGAGGTCCCCACCCCTCCCCCACCCAAGGGACAACACCTTGGACCAGTTGAGGAAACGCGCCTGCATGCCGACAGAGCAAGTGGGGCCGCTTACACTCGAGTCACGTCCTCTTGTTTCATCAGCGGCACGCGCCACTTGTCATAACCCTGGATGCGTTTGGGCTTTCCCAGAAGTTCCCGTAAAACCTCTCCACAATCACGTGCCTGAGGGTTGCCAGGCTCCTTGATGCCGAGCGCCACCAACAGCTCCCGCGCTCCGAACGCGGGCAGGTCATCTGCGCCGACACGATTCACATCTATCGCGCTCCGAACAAGTTCCTGAGTGGGGTTAGTCGCCAAATGGAAGGAATTCTGCTCATTTAACAATGCTTCCTCTTCGGGTGTGAGCCACCACTGCTCCCCTTTAGCAAACTCCACATGGAGTTGGGCAAACACCTGTTGCATATCGACCTTGTGCTCGTAGTCAATTGCGACTACGGGCAGCGTCCAGAAACGCGAGTTACCCGTCGGGTCCACCAAAAAATATGGCGAATTGACGCTACCGCCATAGACAGTTCGACGTGGAAAAACGCTGTCAGTTCGGTCATAGGGCTTACGGACTTGATCGCAATCCTTCGTGATGAAAGCCTTCAACCCTGCAATGTCCTTCTTGAAAGTACTATCCAGCTCTCCGAGTTCGACAATCCAGTGTTGGATGGACGTCAGCACATCATCCTTGTTGGCGATATCGAGGTGCTGTCCAAGCAATACGACCGGGGTATTCGAATGCATTTCGCTTGCCAGTCGCGCAAACCATTGCGTCTTGCCGAGACCTTGCTTCCCCTGCAACGTGAGCAGACCACGGGCCCGAAACCCCTCTGTCATACAGGCCGCCGCCACCGCACTGAGTAGCCAGCGTCTCATGATCGCTTCCTTCAACGCAGTTGGAAAATCCGCGTCGGTTGTGAGCGTATCGTAAATCTGGGGAAGCCTGTCAACTCTGTCCCAGGGTCTGCTCTCTATCCAGATCGCAACAGAATTGAACGGATTTGCAGAACAGACGGTCTCAGCAAACCGCAGAACATCGGACGATCGCATTCCATTCAAATTTGCCAAACTCTTGATGTAGCTGAAAATAGCATTGTCACTGTTGTCTGCCAGCACAGACAGGTTCTCGACCAAGAACTCCGGCTTCTTCTTGATGAGATTGTATCTCGCGGTAATGCCATAATTTCTGAACAGGTGACTTATATTGGCGAGCGTAACCTCAGGGCTTGAATAGGTTCCCTCAGGCGGATTGGGGAATAGTTCAGATGATAGCTTCGCTAACTTCCCATCCAGCCTCTTTGAACTCGAAATTCGCGGACTTGGGCTCTTTTTTGCGGCGGATATTTCTATGTTCTTGTTCATAGCTGCGTCACTCATGAATGACGGGCAAACTATTGTGCTCTCTAGTCGCTCTTTCTGCGGTGCTGCTGAGCATCAGCCAATAGGGGCTCCGCGTTTTCTTCGGATCTCGGTCGATCCTGAATACCAGAATTCCCTCATGACACAACGCAGCCAGCAAGAATGAAGATGTGTTGTTGCATTTCTTTCTGAATATTTCTTCAAACGTACCAGACCAAATCCGTTCGTCAGTTTTCTTCAGTTTTTTCTTCAGCTCCGAAAGGGAGAACCACTGGGAATTACAAGCTCCTCCTCCGCTGCTCTTGAGAACGCGAATATAGAAACCGCCATCGTCCGACATTCCGATCTCATAAGTGATCATGCTTTGGCAACTGAAGCTTGGGCATTTGAACTGCATGATGGCAGTTATCGTTTTCCTTGACATATCAATAATCCATTTCCGTCGACACCTTGTGCTGAACGGCAATGCCAAACGAAAGTTTGACGTTGGCTGATTTCTCAACCGTGCCATCCTCCGATAGTCGGTAAAGCTTGCCGAGAGCGCGTTCAGGGTCGCGAACAACCGTGATGATGTCGTGTGTGTTTTGAGTTGCCTGCTCCTGATCGTTTTCAAGGACAGGCATAGCTTTTTCCTTCGCGGAAGAAACCTGAGGTGGTTTTGTATAAATAGAGGGTGTGCGTTTAGACATACCTATAGCTCCATTCAAAATGAAAGCTACTGGCACCCAATGATCACATACGTATCATCGAACATTTCGCACTTGCGTTTATGTTCAGCTTCGTCTGGGCCATTTTCGAGCCGCGCTCGATTGAGCTGAAACCTCATCGTCGTAGCAACAGACGACTTGGCACCCAGTTCGGAACAATAACCCAATATCGATTCTCGGTCAAGAGGCATTTTCATCTAACCTGCTGTTTTTACAATGTTTTTTTACCTTGCTAACGCGCTTCCAGTAGGCAAACTTTTCTTGATCTATCGAAAGTGCCGTTAAATAGGATCCGGGTGTATTTAGCTGATTGGAGTGCCTTAAACCGTATAGGGACGGATCACATACTCCTGGTTTGCCAAATTTGATCGAAGCATCACTCCATCTCCGGTGACGCGGAGGCGAAACAATGCTGACAATCCGAATCCCGAAACGTAGTCACTCGCCCGAGCCCGACGGAGACGATGCCATCTGCCGCGCCATGCTCTTCTCTGCCGACGATCGGGGACCCCCGCCAAAAACCCCATTTTCGCCATGCCTCAAAGTTGTAAGCGAGCCGAGGTGGGATTTATGGTGTTTCTGGCGGGCGGGTAATCAGGCAACAAAAAAGAGACCTTGGGGTCTGGCGTCACCAGAGACCTAGCCGCTCCTCCGCCAAGGTCCATGGCTTGGGCCTGAGGTGGCTAGCTATGTGATCGATAAGATACTCGTCATCCAGATCAACATCTAACGCGGCTTCTATGACGTTCATTATGTTGTGTGAAGAAGTCATGATTCATTTCCTTTTCGTTTTGGTGGTTATGTACAAAATGGCAAGCGATACAAAGAGAAGCGAGAACAGAACTGGCCGGGTGGAGATCAGGACGAAGACACCAATCACTCCAAAGGCGCGGGTCCGTTCAAACAGGAGGAAAAGCACCGTCGCGATGACGGCGGCGTAGGTAATTGAAGCCACGAAAATTTCCTCCAGGTTCGGGTCGGTATTGGGTCGGCATTGAATTGCCGTGTGGCACAGGCACAAAAAAAGCCCTGAAAACCAGGGCGTTCTGAGTGAGCTTCCGGCCCACACGCGGAGAGAAGAGCCAACGCTAATTTTACTGTGCGGCAGCCACTTTCTTTATCGCTGACTTGCGTGGTTTCTTGAGACGAGATCGAAGTTTCTTTTCAGCTGCTTCCAGGTCGTCACATACGAAGGCAAGTCGTTTTTCGGTGTCGGGACGGATCAGCTCTTCCGCCCGCAACACCGCTGCAAGGAATGACGCCGTATTGACCGACTTACCGGTAAACGGTCCATGTAGCGCATAGGACGTGAACGGCTGCATGGCCTTCTGGAGTTGTTCCTTGATGGCTGCCATAGGCACCGGCTTGGTCCAGTGGAAACCGCCACCGCTGCTTTTGATTAAGCGTATCCATAAGGATTTATCTTTTTCGATGCCGATTTCATAGCTGATGGTGCCGTTGCCCGAGAGGTTCGGGCAGGTTGCTTTCTTGAGAATCTTCATAATCCTGTCCTTTCGTTGTTATCAAATAAGATACCGGAATGACCGCGACTGACGCGTTCACCAGGGAAAAAAGGGCCCCTGAAGGAGCCCGTTGAAAAACGTGTTTATTGCTGCGTGGGTCAGGACGTGAATGCCCAATAGATCAAATAACCAAGGAGCCAGAACCAAAGAACGTTCACGGCAACGATCAGAACAACCCCGAGGATATTCATCAAAAACACCCAGATATACAGCCGTGCGTATCTCGCCAATCGATAAAGAGGGTCTTGGAGCCATCCTGTCTTTTCACTCCTGGCAAGGCGCTCTATCTGTCTTACCTCAAGCTCCAGTTCCAATAGCTCTATCCTTGTGGCCACATCCATTGGCTTGATGATCTGAAGCCATTCAGGGATCAGCCAGAACATGGGCTCATGTGCTTTGGCTTCTTGCTGTAGTTTCCTATCGAAGTCGCTTTTGTGTTTACGATGATTGGACATGTGTCCCCTTTCATTCATGGGATAAGTTTTCTTTCAACGATGTACGCAGGGTCTCTGGCAGCCAGTCCGCATCCGGGATCACGAAGTCGATGGCGAAGGTGTTGTTGGTCAGTACGACGGCGTGGTAGAAGCCGCCCTCCAGCGTCACCCCTTCCCAAGGCACATCGGCCAGAGGGCAAGGTAGTTCCGGCAGGATTGCTTCTCGGTAGACATCAAGGGCTTCGATCAGCACCGCATAGCCGTGGAGCTCGGGGTCATGGACCGGTGGCTTTGCATGGATACTGATCAGGCGCTCCAGTATGTTCTCAAGCAGAAACCGTGCCCGGTTTCCCGGCGGCAACTGGCTCAGGTCTTCTGGGTTTTTGAAAATGAACATAGTACCTCCAGGTTTCAGGCACAAAAAAAGCCCCCGTAAAGGGAGCGCATCATGCCAGTGGTGTTGATGGGATCAGCTGTATTCTCGACACAAAGACAGCAGGTCTGGATCGATGCTGGGATCGTCAGGAACAAACACCGCAACGAAGAAGTCACCGGCCAAGATGAAGGCAATTTCGTAACAGGCTTCTACTGTGTGATGCTCCAGCCACTCGAAGGAGGGCTCAAAGTCGGGATCGCCGTAAACGATGCTGTCGAAGGGGCTGGTGATGAGATTGCAGTGGGCCCGCTCCTCAAGTTCGCCTACGGCATCACCGGGTTCGACAACAATAAATTTGCCGAGATCGGGAAGAGCCTCTTCTGCTGACAATCGAAGCTCTGATATTCGTTGTGATACGATATGGCTGATCCCGGCATGTGGCAGGCTAGGAACGTCGCAGGGGTCTCGGACGATATACATAGGCATTACTCCTTTCGATTGGGCATAAAAATAGCCCCCGGGTGGGAGCTTGTTGAATGGGAATGCTTTTTGTCTGGGGCTTCTGCGTTGCCCCTACTCTTCGGCCTTAATAGCGGCCAGCATCTTCTCTGATGCGCTGGTCTAACCGGAACAGGCCGAACATATAAACGGGGACAATGAGGGGAGCAGGTCAAACACCCAAAAAGTCTACTTCGGCTGGTGGGAGATTAATGTCTTTCTCAACAAAAATTGTCGGCGTTTACTATCTCCAGGCAATCAAGGTAGAAGTTTGTCTAGTCGGGCTCAGGCGAGGACGAATACCGCTGAATCACCTTAACTGCAGTAAGCTTGCGCCGGTCTACAATAAATTCTTTTTCTTCCACGAAATCGTCTATCAATAGGGATGGGGCGCAAATAATCGCCTTGGTCGACGCTAGTGTTTCCACGACAACAGATCCTCCCTTTGTCATTGCGCGCCACTTCTCCGCGTAGACCTTGGCAGTGCTTTCTTCACTTGTCTGGTCTTCCCCCGAAAAAGTGGTCCACCTTTATAGTTAGTTGAAGGAGGATCAGAAATGGCTATCAAGCGAAACAAACCAGAAGAGATTGTGATGATGCTGCGGCAGGTTGAAGTGCTTGTCGGGCAAGGCAGAAAGCGG
>JABIFY010000083.1 GCA_018650465.1 Alphaproteobacteria bacterium | reverse complement strand
GGGTCTCCGTTCTTTCGTCAACAATTCAGACTGCTCAAGCCGCCAGCCCGCGATGCGTCCATGATTGCCGGACAACAACGCCTCCGGAACCCCGAGGCCTTCCCATTCCTGAGGTCGGGTATACTGGGGATATTCCAGCAAGCCTGCCTCAAAACTTTCGTCTGCCAGACTTTCGGGGTCACCAATGACACCCGGTAACAGTCTGACAGTTGCATCAATCAGCGCCATCGCAGCCAGCTCACCGCCGGTCATTACAAAGTCGCCCAAACTGACTTCTTCTATCTCGCGCGCTTCAAGGACCCTCTCGTCGATCCCTTCAAAACGGCCACACAAAAATATTGCACCCGGCCCTGCGGCCAGCTCCCGTGCGCGCCCTTGTGTGAAAGGCTTGCCGCGCGGGCTTAAATAGATCGTCGGCAGATTTTCATCGCTGCTGACTTCTTTGGCCATATCTCTCGTGCCATCTATGGCCGGGCCCAAAACATCGGCCCGCAGCACCATTCCTGGCCCCCCGCCAAAGGGGTTATCGTCCACAGAGCGGTGTTTATCGCTTGTGAAGTCGCGAATGTCCACTGTTTCCAGCCCCCAGAGGCCATTTTCCAGGGCGCGACCCGTTAACGATACATCCAGCGACCCCGGAAACATTTCCGGAAACAATGTCATGACCCAGGCTTTCCAGCTCATCAGATCGTCCAGTTCATTGTTTTTGGCGCTTTCTTCGCTCCTTGCGTGCTTTTGTCTTCGAATTTCCGGCCTCGAGCATCTCTTCCGGGATATCGACAACAACCTTGCCCGCCTTGATGTCCACATCCGTGACCATCTCAGCGTTGAACGGCAGCAAGACATCTGTGTCTTCCGGCCGTTCGATCTCAATCACATCACCAGCCCCGAAATCATATAAGGCCTTCACAAATCCTATCGCTTCGTCGTTCTGTCCTACTACCGCCAGACCAATCAGGTCGTTGTGGTAATATTCGTTCTCGTCTGTCTCGGGCAAATCGGCCCGGGTGACATAAAGCTCGATGCCCTTCAAGGCTTCGGCAGCGTCGCGATCGTTGATGCCTTTGATGATCACGGAAGGCTGGCCTTTGATGAGGCGCATATCCGTTATCTCAAAAACACGCTGGCCCGCTTTATCGGTAAGCGAGCCATAAGCTGCGATGTCTTCTGGCGTTTCGGTGAAGGTCTTGAGACGAACTTCACCGGTCACACCCCGGGCGCCAATAATAACGCCCAGGCAAATTTGTTGCTCAGACACCGCCATTAACCTGCAAGCAAGTAACCAGCTTACTCTTCAGCAGGCTTTTCTTCTTCAGCAGCGGCTTCTTCAGCAGGCGCTGCTTCAGCGGCAGCTTCTTCAGCAGGTGCTTCCTCGGCTGGAGCTTCTTCAGCAGGTGCTGCGGCAGCGGCCTTGGCTTCTTCAGCGGCAGCAGCCTTGGCGGCTTTTTCTTCTTCAGCAGCAGCAACAGCGGCGTCGGCAGCGGCTACTTTGGCTTCTTCCTGTTCGCGCGCACGCTCCTGAGCCTTGGCTTTCGGCTTGGCTTTTTCAGGATTGTTCTTTTGCGCAGGCATTGGAATGATGTCAGCAGCGCCCAGGAAGCGGGCAACACGATCAGTTGGCACGGCGCCGTGGCCCAGCCAATGTTTGATGCGATCTTCAACCAGGGTTACCCGGTTTTCGTTGTCTTTGCCCAGCAGCGGGTTGTAGGTGCCAACTTTTTCAACGAAGCGGCCATCGCGCGGGCTGCGTACGTCGGCAATGACGATGCGGTAAAAAGGGCGTTTCTTGGTGCCACCACGGGCGAGGCGAATTTTAAGTCCCATTAGTCTAGTTCCTTGTTTCTCGGTCTGAGTGTTTGAATAAAAGTGTTTCAGTAATTCGTTTGTTTCTTCGCAAATCTTATCTTCCGGGGATCATGCCTTGCATGTTGGGCATCCCGGGCATGCCATTACGCATCAGCCCTTTTTTGCCCATCTTCCCCATCTTCTTCATCATCATGGCCATCTGTTTGTGCTGCTTCAGCAATTTGTTGACGTCCTGCACGCTGGAGCCAGAGCCCGCGGCAATGCGTCGTTTGCGTGACGCGGCGATCAATTTCGGGAACTGGCGTTCCTTTTTCGTCATGGAAGAAATGATGGCTTCCTGACGCTTGATCATTTTTTCGTCGATACCAGCAGCATCGATCTGCTTTTTCATCTTGCCGACGCCGGGCAGCATTTTCAGCATGCTTTCCATGCCGCCCATCTTGCGCATCTGTTTCAGCTGATTGGCCAGGTCCTCAAGGTCAAAAGTGCCCTTGCGGATTTTGGCTTCCAGCTTGGCGGCTTCTTCTTCGTCGATGGTATCGGCGGCTTTTTCGACCAGGCTGACGATATCGCCCATGCCCAGAATGCGCGAGGCAATCCGGTCTGGGTGGAAGACTTCAATCTCGTCCAGCTTCTCGCCGGTACCCAGCAGTTTGATGGGGCAACCGGTGACAGAACGCATGGAAAGCGCCGCACCGCCGCGGCCATCGCCATCAATCCGGGTCAGCATAATGCCGGTGACGTTAGTTCGTTCTTTAAACTGTTTGGCGACGTTGACGGCGTCCTGGCCGGTCAGACTGTCAGCAACCAACAGGGTCTCAACCGGCATCACTGTGCGGCTGATAACTTCCAGCTCCTGCATCAGCGGCTCGTCCACGTGCAAGCGACCGGCGGTATCCAGCAGCACAACATCAACGCCTTGCAAGCGGGCGGCAGTCATGGCGCGTTTGGCGATATCGGCAGGCATCTGACCCGGCACGATCGGCAGGGTCATGATGTCGGCTTGCTCACCCAGAACTTTCAACTGTTCCTGGGCCGCAGGGCGCTGTACATCCAGCGACGCCATCATGACTTTTTTCTTGTCGCGACGGGTCAACAGGCCAGCGATCTTGGCGGTCGAGGTGGT
Source organism: Alphaproteobacteria bacterium (assembly GCA_018650465.1). GTDB lineage: Bacteria > Pseudomonadota > Alphaproteobacteria > UBA2966 > UBA2966 > JABILA01. Next base: position 13,299 of record JABIFY010000083.1, on the reverse strand, counting down.
TTTACCGGAACCTTGCAGACCAACAATCATAAAGGCCGCAGGCGGCACCGCGTTCAGGTTCAGGTCAACGGTTTCAGCACCAAGTGTTTCGATCAGATGATCATTAACAATCTTGATGACCATCTGGGCCGGGGCGACGGAACGCACAACATCTGCACCAACGGCCTTTTCCTTGACCTCGTCGATGAAGGTTTTGACAACGGGCAGGGCGACATCAGCTTCCAGCAACGCCACACGAACTTCGCGCAAGGCTTCGACCACGTGGCTCTCGGACAGGGCCCCGCGTTTTTTCAGACGGTCAAAAACATCGCCCAGTCGATCTGTAAGTGACTCAAACATCGCTGCTCAATTCATCCCAAAAATGCCAACGCAAAACTCACCAGTGAGCGAATACTCGCAGACTGATGGTCACCCGTAGGCGGTGGTTCCACATCTTCCAAACAGGGAATACGCGGAAAAACAGGAGTTATCCCGGAAATCGAGGCGGAATATGCGTAAAATGTGGGGCCAAGTCAAGCTGAGTCTCGTCTTGAGGTATAGATTCATGGACAAAAGACATAGACATGGCCCGCAACAACACCATATAACGCCCTTCATGACCTATCCGTTTATCAAAATGCACGGCCTCGGCAACGATTTTGTTGTGCTGGACGCCCGCGACGGCAAACTGAACCTCAGTTTGACCCAGGCGCGGTCCATTGCTGACCGGCGTTTTGGCGTGGGCTGTGATCAGCTGATCGTGCTGGAAGCATCCGACAAGGCCGATGTCTTTATGCGCATCCGCAATCCCGACGGTGGTGAGGCCGAGGCCTGTGGCAATGCCACGCGCTGTGTGGCCTCGCAATTGATGGCGGAAACGGGTTCGGACAAGGTTGTCATTGAAACCGTCGCCGGGCTACTGGAAGCAACGGATGCCGGTAACGGACTTTATTCCGTGGATATGGGTCCGGCAAATCTTGATTGGGACCAGATTCCGTTGGCTCGTGAGATGGATACCCTGCATGTCGAGGTACGGGCAGCCCCCGCCAGCGGCCAGGTCTATGGCGATCCGGTTGCAGTGAATATGGGCAATCCGCACGCTGTGTTCTTTGTGGATGATGTGGATGCGGTCGATCTGAAAAATGTCGGACCCATTCTTGAACATGATCCGGTCTTTCCGGAACGCGCCAATATCTCCTTTGTCCATGTGACGCCTGAAGGCGCCTTGCGCATGCGCGTGTGGGAACGCACCGCTGGCATTACCCTGGCCTGTGGATCCGGGGCTTGTGCGGTATTGGTGGCAGCTGCCCGCCGTGGCCTGACCGGCCGCAGTGCGGATGTGATCCTGGATGGCGGTACTCTTAATATTGCCTGGCGCGAAGATGGCCACGTCATGATGACGGGTCCCGTGGCCACCAGCTTTGCCGGAAATCTGAGTGACGACTTGATGAACGGGACTGCTGCGTGAGCGTTTCAGACCATAACCCAACTGGCCGACCGGAGATTATTACCTTCGGCTGTCGGCTGAACACTTACGAATCCGAGGTCATGCGCCGTCACGGTGACGAACTGGACCTCGACGATACCATTATCATCAACACCTGCGCTGTCACCGCCGAAGCCGAACGCCAGGCCCGGCAAGCCATTCGCAAGGCTCGCCGTCAACGCCCTGACGCCCGCATCGTGGTCACAGGCTGTGCTGCCCAGATCAAGCCATCGGCCTGGGCCGATATGGCAGAAGTCGACCAGGTCATTGGCAACACAGAAAAGATGAGCGCCAAGGCCTTTGTCGATGATGCCCCGGCATTACAGGTCAACGACATCATGTCGGTTGAAGATACGGCCGGGCATCTGGTGGAAGGTCTGGAAGGACGCGCCCGTGCCTTTTTGCAAGTCCAGCAGGGCTGCGATCATCGTTGCACTTTTTGCATTATTCCTTTTGGCCGTGGCCCCAGTCGCAGTGTGCCGCTGGGTGTGATCGTCGATCAGGCCCGCAAGCTGGTGGCAAATGGTTACCGCGAAATCGTCCTGACCGGCGTTGATATTACCTCCTTTGGCACCGACCTGCCGGGCACGCCAAGCCTGGGCGAAATGGTGCGGCGGCTTTTGAACAGTGTGCCGGAACTGGATCGTTTGCGCATCTCTTCTATTGATGCCGTGGAAGTGGACGACGAACTTTTTGATCTGATCGCGCACGAGCCGCGCTTGATGCCGCATTTGCATCTCAGTTTGCAGGCTGGCGATGACATGATCCTGAAGCGCATGAAGCGTCGCCACAGCCGCGCCGACGCCGTTGAATTTTGCGCCCGCGTGCGTGCCGTTCGACCTGATATCGTTTTTGGTGCCGACCTGATCGCCGGTTTCCCGACCGAAACAGACGAGATGTTTGAAAATTCATTAGCCCTGATCGAGGATTGCGGCCTGACCTGGCTGCATGTCTTTCCCTATTCGATGCGCGAAGGCACGCCTGCCGCCCAAATGCCACCCGTGCCCGGACCGGTGCGTAAGGAACGTGCTGCCCAACTGCGCGCAGCTGGCGAACAAGCGGTTGAAAAATATGTCAGATCATTGGTTGGGCAAAGCTTGAAGGTCCTGGTAGAAAAATCGGATGATGATAAAACAGTTGGCCGGACCGAAGGGTTTGCAACCGTACATGTTGCGGAAACAGATTTGACATCTGGCGACATAGTGAGTGTTTTGATTACGGGCTGCGAAGGCTCTTACCTGACAGGAAAAATTGCACAGTGAGTGACGACACCGAAAAGAAGCGCGGCTGGCTTTCCAGATTGAAGGCGGGCCTGGGCAAAAGCGCTTCGGCCCTGGGCGATGGCATCAGCAACATTTTCACCAAACGCAAACTGGATACTGCGGCCCTGGAGGAACTGGAAGAGCTGTTGATCACAGCCGATATCGGCCTTGAAACAGTGACTCGTGTAACTTCGGCCCTGGCCAAGGATCGTTTTGATCAGGAAGTCACGGATGAAGAAGTGCGCGGCGTACTGGCTGAGCAGATCGCTGAAATCCTCGAACCTTTGGCCAAGCCTTTGGTTGTAGAAGGCAATGGCCAGCCGCATGTTGTGCTGGTCGTGGGTGTCAACGGGACGGGCAAAACGACAACCATCGGCAAACTGGCCCAGCAAATGGTCGGGCAGGGCAAGTCTGTCATGTTGGCGGCGGGCGATACCTTTCGTGCTGCGGCCATAGAACAACTGAAAATCTGGGGTGAACGAACCGGCGCACCTGTTGTCATGGGCAAAACCGGCGCCGATGCGGCTGGCCTTGTTTACGATGCGCTGGAACAAGCGCGGGCCGCAAAGTCTGACGTCTTGCTGGTCGACACGGCGGGGCGCTTGCAAAACAAAACCGATCTGATGGCTGAACTGGAAAAAATCGTCCGGGTCATGAAAAAGATTGATGACACCGCACCCCACAGTGTGCTTTTGGTGCTGGACGCGACAACAGGCCAGAACGCCATCAATCAGGTCGAGGTCTTCCGCAGTATCTGCAATGTCACTGGCCTGGTTATGACCAAACTGGATGGCACCGCCCGTGGTGGTGTTCTGGTTGCCATTGCCGCCAAGGCTGGCTTGCCGATCCACGCCATTGGTGTGGGCGAGGGGGCTGAAGATTTCCAGGCCTTTGAAGCCACAGCCTTTGCCCGCTCACTCGTAGGATTACCAACATGAATACTGAAGTCCAGGTTCGCAAGATGCCAACCATGGTTAAACTGGCCGTGGAAATCGGGCCACTGGCTGTCTTTTTCATTACCAATTCCAGGGCAGGTATTTTTAACGCCACCATGGGATTCATGGTTGCGATTACGGTTGCCTTAATCGTTGCCTGGATATTCGAGCGCCGAATTCCAACCCTGCCCCTGGTCACGGGGATCGTGGTGATGGTCTTTGGCGGGTTAACCCTGTGGCTGCAGGATGAGACTTTTATCAAATTAAAGCCCACCATCATCAACGCCGCATTTGCCTTTGCAATTTTTGTCGGTCTGGCCCTGAAGCGGAACTATATCAAAACCGTCATGGGCAGCATGATGAAGATGGACGACGAAGGCTGGCGCAAACTGGCCTGGCGTTGGGCCTTCTATTTCGCCTTCATGGCTGTGCTGAACGAAGCCGTATGGCGAAATGTTTCAACCGACATGTGGATCAACTTCAAGGTCTTTGGCTACCTGCCTATGACCTTTGTTTTCGCCATGGCGCAAATGCCCTTGATGAACAGGCACAGCCTGGACAAAGACGACAAGAATGATGAAGACGACGATCAAAAAGGCGAAGCTGCCTGAGGTATTTGCACCGGGTCTGGCGTCTCTCGTTACCCGCCTAAACTTATACCAGGGATCGCTGATAAAACCTGGTATCAACTTTCATGAAAGAAAAATCGCTGGGCAGGCTGTCCCTGTCGACCAGATCAAAGCCGTGTTTTTCATAGAACCGGTGCGCGGCCTTGAAGGCGGAGGTCGTGCCGAGGTAAATGCGGGCGAGGCCGCTGGCTGTGGCGCGTTCTACAAGCGTCGATAATAAATTCGCCGCCACGCCATGTTCAGGGCCGCGATAATCCGCCGCTACAAACATTTTTCGTAAAGCCGCGTTATCGTCGGCCAGTTCCACGAGAGAAATAGAGCCGATCACCTGGTCTCCTGCGACGGCGACCCAGAAGTTGCCCCGGCCCTGGCAATAATACCCTTCGATATCATGCAAATCGGGCTGCTCTTCCCACGACGTGGGCAAGCCAAACTCGTCGTTCTGGATCGGCAGGATCAGATTGCGAATACCGTCTGTGTCAGCGTCCTGAAAGACCCGGTAGGTCAGCCGCACTTCGAATAGCCGCAACTGGTGCAGGTATCACAGCCTTCACTTTTCATCAGGCTGGGTTGACTGCAACGCGGGCAATATTTGAAGGGACTGTTGGCAGACGCCTGGTCTTCATGCGCGCCCATGTTGACCACTTTCTTTTGTGCTTCAAAGTCATCATCATCTTCCGCATCGGGTCCGGCGATAAAGCCAATGCCGATCAGATGTTCTTCAATGACTTCGCCAATGGCGGCCAGCAGGGAGGGAACATAACGGCCGTTCATCCAATGACCACCGCGCGGATCAAACACGGCTTTCAATTCTTCCACCACAAAACTGACATCACCGCCACGGCGGAAGACAGCCGAAATCATGCGCGTCAGACCTACGGTCCAGGCGTAGTGTTCGGTATTTTTTGAATTGATAAAGACTTCAAAAGGTCTGCGGCGACCATCATTGATGACATCGTTGATGGTGATGTAAATGGCGTGATCGCTTTCAGGCCAGCGCACCTTGTAGGTTTGGCCCGGCAGCACTTCCGGACGGTCCAGGGGCTTGGTCATGTAGACCACACCACCGGCATCCAGATTATCTCGCGGCTTGGGTTGCGGCTTGTTGAGCGGCAGTTCCGGTTCCGCATTGACGACAGGTTTTGTTTCCTTGACCTGCAAAACCGAGCCTGTGATGTCGTTTGGTCGGTACGTGGTCAAGCCTTTACAGCCACTTTCATAAGCGTTGATGTAAACATCCTTGAAGGCATCAAAGTCGATATCTTCCGGCACGTTGATGGTTTTGGAGACCGCGGAATCGATATATTTTTGCACCACCGCCTGCATGCGCACATGATCATCCGGCGTTAAATCCTGCGATCCTACAAAGGCGTCCGTCAGCTGGCGATTTTCACCCTTCATCTGACGATAGAGACGCCAGGCGTAATCGCTGACCTGTTCTTCCTTACGTGTGCCATCAGGCAGCAAGACGTTGCGCGAATAATTGAAACTGAAGACGGGCTCCAGCCCCGACGAAATATTATCGGCAAACAAGGATATGGTGCCCGTGGGGGCAACCGAGGTCAGCAGGGCATTGCGAATGCCGTATTCAGCGATAGCGCTACGGATGTCTTCATCCAGTTCCTGAATGCTTTCACCGGCGAGATATTTTTCTGCATCAAAAAGCGGGAAGGGGCCTTTTTCGCGGGCCAGTTCGATGGAGGCACGATAGGCTGCCTGAGAGAACGCCCGCATCCACTTTTCAGTCAGATTGACCGCGGCAGTACTGCCATAGCGCACCCCGCACATGATCAGGGCATCGGCCAAACCGGTAATCCCCAAGCCAATGCGGCGTTTGGCCTTGGCTTCTTGTCGTTGTTCGGGCAGCGGGAACTTCGACACATCAATGGCGTTATCCAGCATACGCACAGCCGTTGTCACCAGCTTTTCCAGGGCGGGAATATCCAGTTCGGCATCAGCTTCGAAGGGCTCGGTGACCAGTTTGGTCAGATTGACCGAACCCAGCAAACAGGCCCCATAAGGTGGCAAGGGTTGCTCGCCACAAGGGTTGGTCGCACAAATGGTCTCGGCGTAATAAAGATTATTGCGCCGGTTGATGCGGTCGATAAAGATCACACCTGGTTCCGCAAAGGCGTATGTGGCTTGCATGATAGAGTCCCACAGTTCGCGGGCGCGCACAGACTTATGAACCGTGCCATCAAAAACCAGGTCCCAGGGCAGGTCGTCCTTGACGGCAGCCATAAAGGCATCCGTCACCAGCACCGACAGATTGAACATGCGCAAACGACCGGCGTCGCGCTTGGCGGCAATAAAGGCTTCCAGATCAGGGTGATCGCAACGCAAGGTCGCCATCATGGCCCCGCGGCGATGTCCGGCACTCATGATTGTGCGACACATACTGTCCCAGACATCCATAAAAGTCAGGGGACCTGAAGCATCGGCTCCGACACCTTTGACACGGGCACCCTTGGGGCGAATGGTCGAGAAATCATAACCGATGCCGCCGCCTTGCTGCATGGTCAAGGCGGCCTCTTTCAGGTTTTCAAAGATACCGGCCATGTCGTCGGGTACGGTGCCCATGACAAAACAATTGAACAGCGTGACGTCGCGACCGGTACCCGAACCGGCAATAATGCGGCCAGCCGGCAGGAATTTGAAATCATCCAGGGCTTCATTGAACCGGGTTGTCCAGGTCGCAGGGTCTTCTTCTGCCTGCGACAAAGCCCCGGCGACACGCAGCCATGTATCTTCAATCGTCGCATCCAGTACAGCGCCGTCAGGCCCTTTCAGGCGGTATTTCATATCCCAGATTTGTTGCGAAATTGGCGCGACAGTGGTCATCCCCGGTCCCCGGTAAAGCAGTGTAATTGTTAAATATTTGAATGCGCCGACCGGTTTTGATTCAGGTTTGGTTACGGCTACATAGCCAAGATTACGGGGCCTTGGCGCCAGAGTCAAAGCATTTGTTCTTGTTATGTTTCCACATTTTCATGCAGTGTTGAAAGTCTTGTAACTATTTGAAATAAAGTAATAAATACAAGATATCCCCGATATTAACATTCGAAGAAGAAAGTTCAGTGGATTCAATCAACAAGTTATCCACAGTCTTAAGCGACGCCGATGTTAACGGAAACCCTATGGCGCGGTAGCTGCATCGACCTGTAGCAAATAGATTGTAAAGCATGTGCCCACATCCACGACACTCTCGACGTCAATGTGGCCGCCAGACTGGTGCGCGAATCCATGCACCATACTGAGGCCCAAGCCACTACCCTTGCCAAATTCCTTGGTGGTGAAAAAGGGTTCAAATATTTTGTCCATTACGTCCGGTGGTATGCCTTTGCCATTGTCAGCCACTTTGATAGCAATCCAGGCTTGGCCGGATTCTTTGTCGGCCAGACCTGTGACTTGATCTGGATTGCCGACGTTGTCTGTAGAAATCGTCAGGGTGCCGCCATCAGGCATGGCGTCGCGGGAATTGATTGCCAGATTAAGCAAGGCATTTTCCAGCTGGTTGGCGTCTGTCAGGACGACCCAGTCAGGATTGCCAAATTCAGTGACGACTGTCACTTGCTCGCCCAGGGTTCGTTTTAACATATCGCTGATATTACGGATCAAGGTGGCGATATTCGTTGGCTCCGGTTGCAGAATTTGCTTGCGTGAAAAAGCCAACAGATGCTGCGTCAGAGCTGCACCACGCTGAACGGTAGCCGCTGCGTGATCCAGCCGTTCGTGCAGATAGGTATTTTCTTCGGGTATTTCCATCCTGATTAAATCAATATTACCCATGAAACCGGCCAACATATTGTTAAAATCATGGGCAATACCGGACGTCAACTGGCCGATGGCTTCCATCTTCTGTGTCTGGCGAAGTTCATCGGCGCGATTTTTTTCTGCCGTAATGTCGCGCCGAAAAACGATTGTGGAATTGTCGGGCAGTTTTTCTGATCGCGTCGATAGCCATCTGTCTCCTGCCTTTATCTGACGTTGAAAAGTGCCAGCCATGAATTCGGCAATATGCTCTTCCGCCCAAACCTCCGGGTCTTTGCCAGGGTCATGGATTGCGGGAAGGACCTTGATGCGGGCCCGGATGAACTCTGCATAGCTGATACCGGGTTGCAAGAGGGGGACAACGTGCGGTCTCAGTTTATTAAAAGTCGTGTTCGAGCGAACGAACCTGCCTTCTGAATCCCAAAAATTTATGCCTTCAGACGAGGCGTCAATGGCGGCAGCAAATTTGTCGTCTGCCTCCTTGACGCGGCGGGCGGTGTCTTCTTCTGGCTCAACTTCAAATGATATCCCGCGATATCCGGCAAACACATTTTGTTCATCAAATATCGGAACGGCACTTACATGTACATATTCGTGTTCCCCGGAACTGTTTTTTCGGTGGTAAAGGTAATTGCGCAGCGTCTCCCGAGCATCCAGTTTTCGTTCAATGTCTTCGAGATCGCTTTCGCTTTCCGTAGGATCAAAACGTGCCAGGAAAGGACGGCCAATTACTTCTTTTGCCCCGGGTGCGTCCCGTCCTGTTGCAACACTCTTAAGCAAAATGACATTCAAATTTTCGTCAAGTTCCCAATATCGGTCAGCCACAATTTCGATAAATTCCTCAAAACGCTTTTCGCTGGTTTTCAGGTCTGCTTTTGTTTGCAGCAGTTGTCGCTTTAATTGCCGCAGGAACAGGAGGCCAAAAAACAAGCCTGTGACAAGAATGACTGTAAAGGCCAGTGTGGCAACGGTGACCGGTCCCTCAAATGCGGACGTGGCTTCAGGGGCGATGACTTGTCCATGGGCCGTGCTGGCGGTGGTCGATATCAGAGCAAAGGCTTTCGCAACAACACGACTATAAATTGGTATTTCTGAAGTGCGAAAACTCAATTCTGTCTCCTTCTTGCCCCCGCAACTTAAGAAATCGTGTCGCCAGGGCGCTTCCGGTCTTAACGCACCCGTTACGGCTTTTGTGTTTTGCGGCCTGCCTGAATGGTTGGCGCCAGACAACCAGCGCGTGCCAAAGTAGCACACAAAATCTAGATAAAAATAGTCAATAAGTGAAGTGCAAAAGTTGAGACATTATAATATTGAAATTATTTTTATAATTAATATCAATTATATATATGGATTTGGTGGAGGTCTAAATCATCCTGGTCAGACGGTTCAGGCTTTTCCCGTATGTTCTGCCATTAATCTGTCTGTGGCATTTTCAATGCGGGACTCCAACTCGGCCATAAATTCTTTTTTGGCCAGCCCGGCCGGGATCGCTGGTCCATATTCCAGCACAATGGTACCGCCGTCTTTGCTTAAACCCTCCTTGCTCCAGAACAGGCCGGAATTCACCGCCACCGGGATGGCCGGTAATTTCAGGTGGCGATAAAGTGCTGTGACACCTGGCTGGTAGGTGCCTCGCTCACCAACGGGTGTGCGCGTGCCTTCGGGGAAAATAAGAATGGGTCGGCCCATGGACGACGCTTCGTCTGCGGCCCGCAACATTGTTTTCAAGGCGCTGGCCCCGGCCTTGCGATCAACAGGGATCATCTTGGCCTTGATGGCAAACCAGCCATAGATCGGGATCGACAGCAGTTCTTTTTTCATCACCATGGCCGGATCTTCAAGGATGATATGCCAGATGATGGTGTCCCAGATCGATTGGTGTTTACTGGCAACAACACAGGCCCCCTCGGGCAGGTTTTCCTGGCCGCGGATCTCGTAGCGAATGTTTAACAAAACCCGCAGCATCAACATGACCCCGATGCCCCACCATTTCTGGACACGGGTCACCCAGACCCTTGGTACCAGTACCACAAAGGCAAAGAACACCAACATAAATATCGTCCACAGGGTGAACAGGATTTGGAAGATCAAGGCGCGCATGGAAATCAGGATTCTTTGTTTGAAGAGGGAACAAGGATAAAGCGGTCACGAACAAGACTAATAATATATTTGTTATATTCTCCGGCCAGAAATGTCGTCGTTCCTGGCCAGCGCCACCAGTCATTTATTTTGACCGAATTGGTAAAAACCGGATGGGCGATGATGCGAACATGGGGCAGAAGGCGTCTGAATTCAACCAGACTGCGGGGCATATGATAGGCAGACGTCACCAGCCGCAGTGTCTTTATGCTTTTGCGGTGTACCCAGGCAGCTGTTTCAGTGGCATTGCCGACAGTATCCGTGGCTGCGCGGCCCAGTTCCACACAGCAATTGAACAGGTCCGGTGTGACTTTTGATAGTTCAGCGAGCACACGTTCATTGGTGTGTTGATGGACGCCACTGACCAGCAGAATGCGAGCCCGCCCCCGGGCCAGTAAATCCAGGGCAGCATCTATGCGCTCGCTGCCGCCGGTCAAGACCACAATGCCGTCTGTGTGGCTACGACTGTCTTGCACTTTTTGCGGCAGGGTCGAGGTAAACCAGACCATGCCGCCGAACCAGAAAAAACCGGCGCCCAGGGTCAATCCGGCCAACAGGAACAATCGTCGAAGCCAGTTCATGCGGAATCGCCCAATAATACGGTGATGGCGTCCGCCAGATCTTCATGAATTTTGACCGGCAGGACATCGTTTAATTTTCCGCTGGCCTGAACGTCTGCCCCCTTCCCGGTGCGAACCAGGATGCGCGGGCAACCGGCTTTCATGGCAGCCTGCATGTCAGTGATGCTATCGCCGACAAAGGGTGTTTGGGCGGCAGAGGCTGAAAAATCCGACAAGGCTTCAAACAACATGCCAGGGCCGGGCTTGCGTCGCTCTGTTGCCTCCCAGGGGGCATCCGGGCAGACATAAATACGATCAATGAAGGCACCTTCGCGGGCCAGGGCTGCGGTCATTTTTTCATGAATGCGATCCAGCATGGAACCGTCAATGGTGCCGCGGCCGATGATAGACTGATTGGTCACCAGGGCGACTTGATGACGGGCTGCGTTCAAACGTGCCACGGCCTTCGCCGAACCGTCGATCATGATGAATTCGTCGGGGTTTTTGATGGAATCAGGTCTGTCATGGTTGATGACACCGTCACGATCCAGAAGTACCAGCACGCCAAATCTCTCGCTACGTCATGAGTGAATATTCATAAGTAAATACTCATGTGTGAATATATGGGCCAACCCCAGGGGGCCAGATGTTCCCAGCCCCGGCGGGCCAAGCGTTTAAGGCAAACGGCTTAATGTTCGCACTACGGTAATACGCGCGGTTAACGTTGCAATCAAGGCTGCAGCCAGCGGCAGGGCTGCCAGTCCGCCCCATAAATATGGTGTAAGGGTGAAATGAGGCAACAGGGGACCTTCCAGCTGCCCTGCAACGCCGGCCAACAGGGCAAGGGTCAAGGCCGCCAGACCTAACCCCAGCAAGCCACCGCGCAAGGCCAGCGACAGGGCGCGGACCTGAAACTGGCGGGCAATATAGATATCGCGCGCGCCGATGATATGCAGAACTTCGATGACACCCTGGTGCACGGCAAGGCCGGTGCGAGTGGCAAAAACAACAGTTGCAGCGGCCGCGACGCCGATCAGAATGACGATGGCCGTCGCAATCGCGCTGATTGTCCGGCTCAGGCGCAACATACGGCTGATCCAGATTTCATGGTCATCCAGTCGGGTACCAGGGGCCACTTGTTCCAGCTGAATGGCCAGGGCTACCGTGTCTATGGCTGTGCCACTATCGGGATCGTCGTGCAACTGGATATCAATCAAGACCGGAATAGGTAAATCATTGGCGACGTTGCCTTGCCCCAGCCACGGCTCGATCAGGGCGATAACCTTTTCATGGGACAAGGGCTGCGCTTCGCGAATGCCGGGGGTGTTGTTCAGGACGTCCAGAACAGCGGCAACCAGGGTTGGATGTTCACCGGCCCTGTCGGAATTCGGGGCTGGTATTTGCACTGTCATGGTGCCGGTTAAACCGGATTGCCAGCGGGCCGAGGCTTCGTTCAGCATGACGGCACCGGCCAGGGCCAGACAGGCCAAATAGACCATCAAGGCGATTAACCAGGGCAGAAACCGCCCGGTGCCATCGCGCTCCAGTGGCAGATCACGACGACGAGCCATCGACGGCGTCTCCTGTGGATATTTGCTTCAAGGGATCTGCCCGAAGATCTTCTGGCCCGTTATTCTGGGCATCTTTGCTGCTCTCAGGCTTGTCCTGTGCTGATTTATGTTGTCCAAGGCGACGATTAATCTTTAGCTTGCCGCGTTCCAGTTTCAAAACCGGATGGCTGAAACGTTTAATCAAGCCCCGGTCGTGGGTGGCGATGACAACAGTGGTGCCTATTTTGTTCAATTGTTCGAACAAATGCATAATGCGCAGGCCCTGTTCCAGATCAACACTGCCTGTAGGCTCATCTGCCAGCAACAGACTGGGTCTGCCAATAACAGCGCGGGCGATGGCCACACGTTGTTTTTCACCGTCCGACAAAGTTGGCGGATGAACATCCAGGTGGTTGCCCAAGCCCACCCAGGACAACAGTTCGGCCACATGTTCCCGGACCGTGCCTTCTTTTGCTCCGGCAATCCTCAGGGGCAGGGCGACATTATCCAGGGTGCTGAGGTGATCAAGCAGGCGGAAATTCTGAAAAACCACGCCAACGCGCCGCCGTAATCCCGGCAATTCGGCTTGATCTATGGTGGCGATATCCTGGTTGAACATGGATATATTGCCCCGGGACGGGTGCAGGCCCAGATACATCAGCTTCAGCAGGGAAGATTTTCCGGCACCGCTGGGGCCGGTCAAAAAATGAAAGGACCCCGGAGCCAGGTGCAAATTGACGTCACGCAGCACTTCCGGCCCAAGGCCATAGCGTAATCCGACATTTTGAAATCGAAGCACCTTTTGTATTCTCCAACGTTTTACGGCATGCTAATAAAGTATAGCGAGGGGCACAGTACCCGACTCTTTTCATAACACCAACTCTATCAACGGTTTCCGAGGAATGTTTGGTTTGAATAAAGCCATCATATAGTCGCGGATTTCCAATTCAGACATTTTGACCATGGCTTTTCTGAAGGCATTGAGGCC
>JABIFY010000082.1 GCA_018650465.1 Alphaproteobacteria bacterium | reverse complement strand
GGCCTCAATGCCTTCAGAAAAGCCATGGTCAAAATGTCTGAATTGGAAATCCGCGACTATATGATGGCTTTATTCAAACCAAACATTCCTCGGAAACCGTTGATAGAGTTGGTGTTATGAAAAGAGTCGGGTACTGTGGAGTTCGCCATAGGGTGGCCTACACCCTGATGCGACCCGCCTTGCCTTCAGGCCCTGGTGCTTAGGCTGAGGTGTTCACCTGATCGCCAGCTTCACTGTCACCTTCTGACGGTGCGACTTCGCCAGCTTTGGAGACGCCAACCATGGCCGGGCGCAGCAAACGCTCACCGATGACGTATCCAGCCTGAATCACCTGCACAACCGTGCCCGGGGTATGTTCTGCATCCGGGACCTCGAACATGGCCTGATGCAGATTGTGATCAAACTTTTCGCCCATGGGCTCAACGGCCTTGATACCATGACGATGCATGGTGGCAAGCAGTTCGCGTTCGGTCATTTCGATGCCCTGAACCAGACTGGCCATGGCATCATCGCCTTCGCCTGAACCTTCGGGGGCGGCATCAATAGCCCGGCGCATGTTGTCGCCAACATTCAGCATATCGCGGGCAAAATTTGCGATCGAATATTTGGTGGCATCTTCTTTTTCACGGGTCGATCGCCGACGCAGATTTTGTGTTTCAGCCATGGCCCGCAGCAGCTGGTCTTTCAGATCAGCAATTTGTTGCTCCGCGGCTTCCAGCGGGGAAGCAGCGACTTCGCCATCAGGAAAATTTTCAACCTGGGCTTCTTCACTTTCGCTGGTCGCAACCACTTCAACTTCATTTTCGGCAGCTGCGTCCTGAGCGGTTTCCGGCTCATCCTCACGCGGCGTGTCATTGCTGTTGTCGGTCATGGGTCTTCCTTGTCTGGTATGGGCATTCCTGATAACACGCTATGTAGTCAATAACCTGCTAACCTACAAGGCGGCCAATTAATTTGGCTGTGTAATCCACCATGGGAATGATGCGGGCATAGTTCAGCCGCGTGGGGCCAATGACACCGATGGCACCAACAATATTGTTGGACCCGTCCGAATAGGGCGCCACGATCAGGGAACTGCCGGACATATTAAAAAGGTGGTTCTCGGAACCAATATATATGCGCACACCTTCTGCGCCTTCTGTCAGTTCCAACACCCGGACCAGTTCATTGCTGGTTTCCAGAATTTCAAACAAATCCCGAATGCGATCCAGGTCTTCCGTCGCTTTAACGTCATCCAGCAATTTGTGTTGCCCGCGCACGATCAAGGTGCCGCGGCCATCGCCGTCAGACCAGGTGGCAAGACCCGTTTCAATGACCCGTGCGGCAAGGTCATCCAGTTCCGATTGCCTCGAATCAAGTTCGTCGAGAATGCTTTGCCTGGCTTCTCCCAGCGTGCGGCCAGTTAATCGTGTGCTGAGGTAATTGCTGGCCTGGGTCAGAGCAGAAGGCGGCAGGTCAGGCGGCGTTTGGATCACCCGATTTTCAACCGATCCATCCGCCGCCACCAATATGACCAATGCTTTGCCCGGCGACAGGCTGACAAATTCAACCTGGCGCAAGGGTGCTTCAATTTTGGGGGCAACGACCAGACCAGTGCAGTGGGACAAGCCGGCCAGCACGTCCGTGGCCCGACCCAGGGCTTCTTCAACGCTTTGCCCATCGGCCGCACAGCGGGCACGAATATCAGCCCGTTCCTGTTCCGTCAGATTGCCTAGCTCCAGCAAGCCATCGACAAAAAAGCGCAGGCCCACTTCCGTGGGCAAACGCCCGGCCGACGTATGGGGTGAATACAATAACCCGGCATGTTCCAGATCGGCCATGACGTTACGAATGGATGCCGGTGACAGCTGCTCACTGAGGCGGTCCGCAAGGGTGCGCGAGCCAATAGGCGCACCGGTTTCCACATAGGCATCAATAATATGGCGAAAGATTTCGCGGGAACGGTCATTCAGGTCTTTGATCATGGGATAAATGTAGGTAGACCTGCCATAGGCGTCAACGGCGGCGTCGATGTCGCTTTGGATAGTCCCCGGCGTCTAAAGACACGTAATTACTGGACCTGAAGCAATTCAGTGGCTAGAACCCACCCCAGTTCATTTTTCAAGGAGACCGACATGCGCCCCTCAGGCCGCAGCAACAACGAATTACGTGCCATCACCCTGGAACCCGGCTTCAGTAAATATGCCGAAGGTTCATGCCTGGCGCGCTTTGGCGACACCCACGTTCTGTGCAACGCCAGTGTTGACGAACGCGTGCCGCCATGGATGCGCAATTCCGGCAAAGGCTGGGTGACAGCTGAATACGGCATGCTGCCCCGGTCAACACACGAACGCTCAAATCGGGAAGCCGCCCGCGGCAAACAATCCGGTCGCACGCAGGAAATTCAGCGTTTGATCGGCCGTTCACTTCGTTCCATTACCGATCTGAAGTCCCTGGGCGAACGCCAGATCAAGGTCGACTGCGATGTCATTCAGGCCGATGGCGGTACCCGCACAGCATCAATCACAGGCGCATATGTTGCCTTGCACATTGCCCTGGCGAAGCTGGTTGCCGATGGTACCCTGAAAAATATTCCCCTGACGGACCAGGTCGTGGCGGTTTCCTGCGGTATTTATAAGGATACATCTGTGCTGGATCTGGATTACCCGGAAGACAGCAACGCCCAGACGGACGCCAACTTTGTCCTGACGGGCACTGGCAACATTATCGAAATCCAGGGCACCGCCGAAGAAAGCCCCTTCAGTCGCGCCCAGTTCCTCGAATTGCTGGACCTGGCCGAACATGGTGGAACCCAACTGGCCGCGGCCCAGCGCAGCGCCCTTGGTCTGGAATAGGTAGCCGCCCTTATGTCACGAAAGTTCACCGGTCATAAATTGATCGTCGCAACCCATAATGCAGGCAAGGTTGTCGAGATCGCCGCCTTGCTTGAGCCGCTGGGTATCGAGACGGTCTCTGCCAGTGAACTGGGTTTGCCAGAACCAGAAGAAACCGGCCTGACCTTTAAAGCCAACGCTGAATTAAAAGCCCTGGCGGCTGCAACGGCAGCGAACCTGCCGGCCCTGGCTGATGACTCTGGCTTGGCGGTCGCGGCTTTGGATGGTGACCCTGGCATATATTCTGCCCGTTGGGCGGAAACGGACAATGGTCGGGACTTTGGCTTTGCCATGCAAACAGTGGAAGACCAGCTGCAGGCCCGGGGGGCCACCACAGCAGACAAGCGCGGCGCCTTTTTCGTTGCCGCCCTGACCCTGGCCTGGCCGGACGGGCATACGGAAACTTTTGAATCCCATTTCCATGGCACCCTGGTCTGGCCACCACGCGGTGACAATGGTTTTGGATACGATCCTGTATTTCTGCCCGAAGGTTATAGCCAGACTTGCGGTGAAATGGAGCCGGAGCAAAAGCATGCCATAAGCCATCGCGCCATGGCTTTTGCCCAACTTTTGCCCGCCTGTTTTGAAGCCTGAACCAACGACCAAGGATTCAAGCGCCAAAGGGCTGGCCATCTACGTCCACTGGCCTTTTTGCCTCGCCAAATGCCCCTACTGTGATTTCAACAGTCACGTGCGCGATGACCTGGGCGAGCTGGATCAATCGGCCTGGACGGCAGCCTATATCAAAGATCTGCGACATGATCTGGTCCGGCTGAAAAAAGATACCGGCCCCGCAACAAGCCTCTTTTTTGGGGGCGGCACACCGTCATTAATGACAGGCAAAACTGTCGCCGCCATCATCGACGACGTTGAAAACAGTCTTGGCTTTTCTGCAGATGCCGAGATCACTCTGGAAGCCAATCCAACCTCTGTCGAAGCGACTCGCTTTCGGGATTATGTCAGTGCCGGGGTAAACCGTTTTTCCCTGGGCGTGCAAGCCTTGCGCGATGATGACTTGAAAGCCCTGGGACGTCAGCATTCTGTTGCCGAGGCGCTGGCAGCGGTCGAAGTTGCGCGGCGTCATTGCGAGAATATTTCCTTCGATTTGATTTATGCCAGGTCTGGCCAAAAGCTGGCGGACTGGCAAATCGAACTGAACGAGGCCCTGGAGTTCGCGCCCACACATTTGTCGCTTTATCAGCTAACTATCGAACGTGGTACCCGGTTTTTTGAACGCTGGAAACAGGGTGACTTGATCTTGCCGGACGAGGACCTGGCGTCAAACATGTTTGATTTGACCAATGCGGCTTGTGCTTCGCAGGGTCTCGCAGCCTATGAAGTTTCAAATTATGCCAGGCCAGGTTTTGAAAGCCGACATAATATAAGCTACTGGCAATCTGACCCTTATATCGGCATCGGACCAGGTGCCCATGGACGCCTGGATTGTGATCAGGGACGACTGGCCACGACACGCTTGCGCAGTCCGGAAAAATGGCTTGGCCAGATCGCGAAAGCAGATCACGGCCTTGAATCTGACGACGTCGTAAGTGGCGATATGCTGGTCGCCGAAGTTCTGATGATGGGCTTGCGCCTGATGTCAGGACTGACCGAAACAAGGTTCAAATCACTGACCGGCAAAACATTTGCTCAAGCCTTACCCGCAGAGCACCTGGATGATCTGATTGATGGCGGGTTTGTAACGCTGGACAACAATGTACTGGCAGCAACGGCCCAGGGTCGCAACGTGCTCAATGTCGTAACTGAAAAGTTACTGACTTAACAAAGAAATTAGCTGCCCGGTTTGTCGAAGGTCGTCGGGGCCGGATCAATGACTTTCAGGCCCCGGCTGCCGACTTCAATGATCGCCAGGCCGCGTTCTGCCAGGCCGTCCGGATTAAACCGGAACAAACCATCCGCGCCTGCAAAACCATCGCGGTCGGTCAGGGAAGCCGCAGAAAAATCTGCCCGCTTGCTTTCATTCATGGCCAGCACCGACACTAACGCTGTTGCATCATATGCCAGGCTGCTGATCCGGGGCGCGCGATAACCATATGCCGCTTCAAAGCGTTGCATAAAAACACGTGACGTATCCGGATCAGGTCCGGCAAACCAGCCACCCACCAACGCCGGTTCACGGCCCAGGGTTTCATCGTCCCAAAGGCCGGTGCCCAGGAATTGCACTCGCGAAGTATCAACATCATAGTAGGGCAATAACGGCGCCACTGTGCGAAGCCCGGCACCGCCATCTGGAATCATGACAGCGTCAAAATCGACGTCGCCCAGCGTCTCGGCATTTTCCAGCGACTTCAATTCGGCGAGAGCTTCTTCGCTGCCATCTTCTTCCAGCTCCAAACGTCGAGCCTGAAGGGCTGCCTTGCGACTATCATACAAAGCCAGACTGCGGGCCGGGTCCACGACTTCTGGCTCATAAGGATCGTACCGTTCGACCCGCACCAGTTCAGCCCCGTTTTCGGAAACCGCCTGGCCCAGAGAATTGACCACGTCATCCCCATAATTTGTGGCAGGTGCCAAAGCCGCAAATCTGTAATGACCCTGCTCGCGGGCAAATGCAACCACCCGTTCGACCTGGCGTCGTGACGTGAACCCCATCAGATAAACACCATTGCCTGCAACGGCGGTATCCGTGGAAAAGGCCACAATATTGATCTCGCGGTTTCGCGCCGGGATGGCGGCACCTCGTACGGCATGGCTGAAAACCGGACCGAGAATTATCTCCGCCCCTTCGCCCAAAACTTCTTCCGCTGCTTTTTGTGCGCCCGCTGATGTACCTTGTGTATCGCGTGGCATCAGAGTCACATGGTCCGGTGCGATGTCAAACAAGGCGAGCTGGGCTGCATTCAGCATTGCTTTACCCAAGGCCTTTTCCGGCCCGCTTAAGGGTAACAATAGCGCCACCCTGACAGGCCCGGTCAAAACCGGAGCGATCAGCTTTGGAGCTTCGACGACAGCCGGCGGTAGTGGTAGTGGGGGGGGTGGGGGAATAATAACGACTTTACGCGAATTTTCCAAAGCGGTTCGGGCTTCTTCGGCACGTCGTCTTTCTTCCTGTTCACGCAGGGCACGGGCGATTTTGGCGGGGTCCTCTGCGGCCTGTTTCTCCTTGTCGATTACAGGCGCAGCGACCGGTTCTTTTTCTTCTCCAAACAAACCAAATTTGCCACTCATGGAGCCGTCTGCGCAGGATGTCAGGGCAAACAACGTCAAAAGACACAAACCACGGATAGCGGCACCGATTGCCTGGCTGGAATAATTCCTGGTCTCTTTGTTTATAATTGGTCGCGCACGCACTATAAGGACTCCGGACTGAATGGTCGCTAAGGTAGCGATAATGACGGGTCAAGTAAACGGAGCAGCCTTTTGCAAAGCGGCCTCTATATCGTAGCCACACCGATTGGCAATATGGGTGATATGACTGCCCGCGGCGTGGAGGTATTGTCGCTCGCAAATGCTGTTGCTTGCGAAGATACCCGTATCACCGGCAAGCTCATGCACTATCACGGCTTGTCTTCACAGCTTGTTCGTTATGACGAACATAGTGCACCGCGATCCCGCCCTGGCCTGATCAAACGCTTGCTGGCAGGTGAAATTGTGGCTTTGGTCTCTGACGCCGGCACACCCCTTGTTTCGGACCCTGGCTATAAACTGGTCCGCGAAGCAGTTGACGCGGGCATCCCGGTTTATCCCTTGCCTGGCGCCAGTTCTGTCCTGGCCGCCCTGGCCGTTGCCGGCCTGCCCAGCGACCGCTTCCTGTTTGCCGGATTTTTGCCGCCCAAGCAGGCCGCCCGTCGCAGTGAACTCAATGACCTTGGCAAAATCAAGGCAACACTTGTTTTTCTTGAGTCCGCGAAACGTCTGGCGGCGTCATTAGCTGATATGGCCGTTGTCCTGGGCGACCGCCAGGTTGCGGTCTGTCGGGAGTTGACCAAACTCTATGAGGAAACCAGGCGCGGCAGCTTGCCGGAACTGGCAGCCCACTATGCCGAGGCGGGCGCGCCCAAGGGCGAGATCGTCCTTGTCGTTGGCCCACCGACCGGCAATCACCAGGAAATTGACATTGACGCGGCCTTGACAGAACTTCTGGCTGATCATTCCGTCAAGGAAGCAACGGCGATGGTTGCGGCAAAGACCGGCAAACCAAAACGCGAGGTTTATGCCCGTGCCCTTGTTCTGAAAGGCCCGGCAAAATCGTAACCGCCCCTGCCAAAAAAGTTACAAGGAAAGCCGCCCGGCAAAAAGCAGAACGGCGGGGCCATCGCGCCGAATCAATTGCCGTTTGGTTGTTGCGGTTGCAAGGATTTCGTATCCTGGCGCGTCGCTACAAATCTCCGGCAGGCGAAATTGATCTTGTCGCCCGGCGATTTGGCCTTCTGGTTTTTGTTGAAGTGAAGGCCCGCGCCAATACAGCCGACGCCGCCTGGTCAATTACACCGCATCAACAAAAGCGCATCCGCCGGTCAGGTGAACATTTTTTGGCCACAAACCCGGCTTATCAAAACGATCATATTCGCTTTGATGCCATATTGGTCAGACCCTTTGCATGGCCGACATTTGTAAGAAATGCCTGGTAAAGTCATGGGGTTAAAATCTGTCACACAGAACCATATGTTTTGTTCGAGATCGACTTTTTGTTGATTTGGCGTAACCGTTGGTTCAAATGACGCCATCCTGGCCTATAATGCGCTTAATAGAACGGGGTATCTGGCCCCTGGGGAAATGCAAGATGCAAAAACGAGGGGACACATGAAGATGAACGCTCATCTATCGACGACCCGGATCATCACCGCCGGTTTAATGGTCGCTGCGGCGCTGGCGCTGTCCGGCTGTGGGGCTGGCATGCTTGTCGGGGCGGGTGCCACAGCGGGTGTTGCTGTTGCCCAGGAACGATCTGTCGGTGATGCCGTCGATGACGCGGGGATCGAACTTCAGATCAGCGAAGCGCTGCTGAAAGACAGTGAAGTCTTGTTTCGCAAAGTGGATGTTGAAGCTCTGGAAGGCAGAGTTTTGTTGACCGGCAATGTCTCTGTCGCTGATGACCGGGTAAAAGTGGCACGCATCGCGTGGAAAGTAGAAGGCGTCAAAGAAGTCCTGAACGAATTACAAATCACCAATCGCGGCAGCATTGTCGACTATCTGAAAGACGGCAAGATCACGACGCAGTTGCGTTATCTGATGCTGAGAGACAGGGAGATTTCCGATATCAATTTCACTGTCGAAACCGTCAACGGCACTGTGTATTTGCTGGGCCTGGCGCAGAACCAGGCCGAACTGGACAAGCTGACCAACCACGCCCGCAACATCAATGGCGTCGTCAAGGTGATCAGCCATGTGCGCCTGAAAAACGATCCGCGGCGAAAATAAGATTTCAAAATTATTCTTTTCTGATCGTTCAATCCCGTAACAGTGAGGTAACCAGCCCGGCACGATGAGTCTTCAAGTTGCAATTCAAATGGACCCGATTGAGAGCGTCGATATCGACGGGGACAGCACCTTTGTCATGGCCCTTGAGGCACAAAAGCGTGGCTACAAACTCTGGCACTATGAAACCCGCGATCTGAGCATGGTATCAGGCAAGATTATTGCCCGCGCCCGGCCACTGGAAGTTCGCCGCGAGCATAACAATCACTATACCTTGGGCGAGGCACAACTGGTTGACTTGCGCGATGTAGACGTTGTCTTGATGCGCCAGGACCCGCCCTTTGATATGGCCTATATCACGGCAACTCATTTGTTGGAGCATATCCACCCGGACACACTGGTCGTGAACGACCCTGTCGAAGTTCGCAATGCGCCGGAAAAATTGTTTGTGACACATTTTGATGGCCTGCTGCCGCCAACACTGATCACATCAGACCCCCTTCAGATCACTGACTTTCGGGAAGAATATAAGGACATTATCGTCAAGCCCCTGTACGGCAATGGCGGCGCGGGTGTTTTTCATCTTAAGCCCGGAGACGAAAACCTTCATTCCCTGATCGAAATGTTTACCGAAATGTATCGTGAACCCATCATCGTGCAGCAATATTTGCCAGATGTGCGGGCAGGTGACAAACGAATTATTTTGATCGACGGCGAACCTGCCGGTGCCATCAACCGGGTACCAAAAGAGGGCGAGGCGCGGTCAAATATGCATGCCGGAGGCCGGCCTGAACAGTCGGATCTAACCAAACGTGAACAGGAAATCTGTGAAATGATCGGACCAACCTTGCGCGAGAAAGGGTTGATCTTTGTGGGAATTGATGTGATCGGAGATCACCTGACCGAGATCAATGTCACCTCGCCTACCGGTTTGCAGGAGATTAATCGCTTTGATGGCAGCTGCCTGGAAGCAGGTATCTGGGACGCCATAGAACGTCGTTTATAGGAACTCCGTCGCTTATTAGAATAATGACGTTTGCGGTTTAGACCCAATCGGTCTCGCAATCTGGCTGTGATCAGGCGGAAAGAGCACCTGGCTGCTTCACACTCAACCACACCAAGGCATCATCGCGCGTCGCAAAGACATTGATCGTCTGCAGGTTACTTGATTGATCTGCAAGTGCAGCTGACATTCGGGCGAACATGACCTGGCCCCTGTCATCAACGACAATTGCACTTTTGGCATTTTTTCTGCCCAATGAGCGACGTTCAGCCACTGCAAAAACTTCAATAATACCTTCCAAAGAAACGTCAAGGGTGTGGACATCAGTCAGGTCCGTCAAAACCGGAATCGCGGATGCATAGTCAGCATCCTTGAGCCATTCTTCATATATCTGCAATAATTCGGCGGTTGTCAGCACACCGCTGGCCCGGATATCAACAAACAGAAGTTCTTTATCAATGTGGTAATCTACAGGCATAGCCGTTCCTCTAACGCAATCATTTCCCGATTGGTTCGTTCTGCGATTATGCAACTCTAAATAAATTGTGCCGAAGGAGTCGACTCATTATTTACCTTAGGCAAAAATATCATTCACATTCAGTAAGTTAATATTGCTATTGAAAACAACGGAGAATTTGTCGCGATGACAGCCAAACCGCGTGCACGTGACCTTGGCTTGCCGTTTATGGGCACGCCGGGACCTGACAACGCCTTGACGGATGTGCCTGGCGTTCTGGTCGGTTATTCAACAATTGTGGATGGAGAAGGGGCGCTTGAAGTCGGCAAGGGACCTATTAGAACAGGCGTGACTGCTATATTGCCTAAGGGTCGCCAGGATCGGCAAAAACCGGTTTGGGCTGGCCACTATAATCTGAACGGCAACGGGGAAATGACTGGCACCCACTGGATCAACGAGGCCGGTTATTTCACCAGTCCCATTTGCATCACCAATACCCACAGCATCGGCATGGTGCACCATGCGGTAACAGGCTGGATGTCACGACAGTATCCTGCAGATTTTGTCGATGCCCACGCCTGGGCCATGCCGGTCGTCGCGGAAACCTATGACGGCCCGGCCAATGATATCAATGGTCGCCATGTGACCGAAGACCATGCGCTTGAAGCGATCGAATCTGCCCGCAATGGACGTCCCCAAGAGGGCAACGTTGGCGGCGGTACGGGCATGATGACCTATGAATTCAAGGGCGGTACTGGCACTTCGTCCAGGCAGGTGACAA
Organism: Alphaproteobacteria bacterium; assembly: GCA_018650465.1. GTDB lineage: Bacteria > Pseudomonadota > Alphaproteobacteria > UBA2966 > UBA2966 > JABILA01. Next base: position 64,211 of record JABIFY010000082.1, on the reverse strand, counting down.
TAGCCGGCAATAGCTGGATAGTCGGGGCGCAGGTTCAGTCCAATTTCGGGGTCCGTCATCAACTGAGTATTCTGGGGGTGCCCGTCGGGCAGGAAATTACCGACAAGGCTCATTTTAGTGAAATGGGAGAATCCGAACAGGGGTCGATCATTGTCGTGATCGGTACAGATGCTCCTCTGTTACCAAACCAGTTGCGCCGTCTGGCCAAAAGAGGGGCCCTTGGCATCGCACGCACAGGGTCATCAGGGGGGCATTATTCGGGCGATATCATTCTGGCTTTTTCGGTCGCCAATGACCGTGATATCAATCGCCGGAATGCAGAGACCCCCTCTGTTCTGCAAAACATGACCTGCCTTGATGATCATTACCTGGACGCCATCTATGAAGCCGCTGTGCAGTCCGTTGAAGAGGCCATCATCAACGCACTGGTCGCCGCCGAAACCGTGCCGCTTGTTAAACCTGCGGGCAAATCATGGCATAAGCTGGACCATCAAAAACTGCGTGAGGTCATGGCGAAGTACAATCGACTGAATGATCAGAGCGTTTTCGGTTAAACCGGATTCGCCCTGGCAGAACGATTGACTTCACCACAACATAGCATTTTGACACTTCTTCACGCTGCTTGGTTCACGCTGCCTGGCGGACTTCCTTCAGATAGCCAAGCATTGTGTCGGCATCGGACACTTCAAACGGGTCGGTTGGACAATTGTCAGCAAACCCGTCTTCGACAAACATTTTGCTGATCTGGCCATCTTCCACAAGCATGGAATAACGCCAGCTGCGCATGCCAAACCCAAGATTGGATTTATCAACCAGCATGCCCATTTTGCGGCTGAACTCACCTGTGCCGTCCGGCAACAAGAATACATTTTCAGCCTTTTGCGAAAGACCCCACTGGTGCATGACGAAGGCATCATTGACTGACAAGCACACGATCTGATCAATGCCTTGCGCCCGAAAATCTTCATACAGCTCTTCAAAACGTGGCAGATGGCTTGTCGAACAAGTTGGCGTAAACGCACCCGGCAGGGAAAATACAACAACGCGCTTGCCCTTGAATATTTCTGCGCTGGTCAGGTCTTTCCATTCAAAAGGGTTTGGGCCTTCGAGGGCGTCGTTGCGAACACGGGTTTTGAAAGTGACTTCGGGGACAGATTGCATTGTCTTCTCCTGTTGGGATGGATGTGTGTGCCTGAAACAGAAGATATGTTTCTCATCTTAATTTGTAAAATGAGTAATACTTGCTATATTAAGTGATAAAATCACTTAAAAGATTTATCCGATGAAGCCTGAACCAACTATTCGACAACTGCGTCATTTCCTCAGCCTGGCACAACATTGTCATTTCAGTCGAGCCGCCGAAGTCTGCCTGATTACACAATCTTCCCTCAGCGCCAGTATCAGGGAACTGGAATCAGTGCTGGACTGCCAGTTGTTTGAACGCACCAAACGAACGGTCTTGTTGACGCCTATGGGCCGCGATCTGGTCGGAATGGCGAAGGGTATTGTGGCGGACCTGGATGACCTGACGGAACATGCCAGGGGGGGAGGGCTGCCTCTGACGGGTGAATTGACCATGGGTGTCATCCCGACCATCGGACCCTTTTTGCTGCCCCGCGTGCTGCCTGGGTTGAGGAAAGACTATCCCGATCTAAAGCTTTTTCTGCGAGAGGAAAAGTCTGCTTCTTTGCTGCAGCTATTGTCGGAAGGAGCACTCGATCTGGCCTTGATCGCCCTGCCCTACAATACAGATGGCTTTGAAACCCTCGCTGTCGCGGATGACCCATTCCTCGCGGTCTTCCCGCGTGGCCATGATCTTTCGGACTTCGAAACCATGACACCAGCACGCCTGAAAAAGTTTGATCTCCTGACTCTGGAAAGTGGGAACTGTCTAACTGACCAAACCCTGGCCATGCGAAGACCCGGAACCGAAGGGGCAGCAAACAGGTTCCAGGCGACCAGCCTTCATACCCTGGTACAGATGGTCGACAATGGATTGGGGCTGACAGTACTGCCAAAGATGGCGGTTGATACAGGTATCCTGCGCGGCCTGAAACTCGATTTTCGACCTTTTTCCAGCCCCCATGCGTCACGTCACATAGCCCTTGCCTGGCGTAAATCTTCCAGGCGCGCCAAAGAGTTTCGTCTGCTGGGCGAGCATTTGAGGGACGAACTGGCGACGCCGCTGCGATAAAACAGCTCTGGTCCCTGCATACACAAGAATGAAGGGCTGGATCAACTGGCCCGAAGTTTGAAACAGGGTTGGTTAACATGGTTGCACGGATCAATACGGTCGCCTTTCAGGGCGTCGAGGTCATTGATGTGGATGTTCAGGTACATCTCGGGCCAGGGCTTCCGGCCTTCACGATTGTCGGATTACCGGACAAGGCGGTCGCGGAAAGCCGCGAACGGGTACGCAGCGCTTTGACGGCCATCGGTCTCGCCCTGCCACCCAAAAGAATTACCGTTAACCTGGCCCCGGCGGACGTTCTGAAAGAAGGCAGTCACTTTGATCTGCCCATTGCCCTTGGCCTGTTGGCCGCAATGGATGTTTTGCCCGCCGATGAAGTCGCCGGGTATTCGGTCCTGGGGGAGCTGGCGCTGGATGGTGCGGTTGCCCCGGTAGCCGGCGTACTACCTGCTGCTGTTGCTGCAACGGCAGCTGGACGTGGTCTGATCTGCCCCGCCGCCAGTGGTGGTGAAGCGGCCTGGGCCGGGGATCTGGAAGTTCTGGCCGCCGGTTCCCTGTTGGCCCTGGTCAACCACTTCAAAGGCACGCAGGTTCTGTCACCACCAGAACCAATGATGGCAGAAGAACAAAGAAATTTTCTGGATCTAAAAGATATTCGTGGTCAGGAAACAGCCAAACGAGCCCTGGAAGTAGCCGCCGCGGGTGGCCATAACATGCGCATGACCGGACCACCCGGTGCCGGAAAATCCATGCTGGCGGCACGACTGCCGGGCATTCTGCCAGAAATGACCCCGACAGAAATGTTGGAAGTCAGCATGATCCAGAGCGTTGCGGGATTGCTGACGGAAACCGGCCTGACGCGCGTCCGGCCCTTTCGCGATCCCCACCAGACGGCTTCGACACCGGCCATGGTCGGCGGTGGCACACGGGCCAAGCCAGGCGAGATTTCCCTGGCCCATAATGGCGTTTTGTTTCTGGACGAGCTGCCGGAGTTTCCCAGACCGGTACTTGAAAGTTTACGCCAGCCCCTGGAAACAGGCCGTGTCAGTGTTGCCCGCGTCAACAATCATGTCACCTATCCGGCCCGCTTCCAGTTGATTGCCGCCATGAACCCCTGTCGCTGTGGTCACCTATCGGACCCAGGGCTTGCCTGCAGCCGGGCGCCAAAATGTGCCACCGACTATCAGGCAAAAATATCAGGGCCCCTACTGGATCGCATCGATATTCATATTGACGTGCCGGCCGTGGAGATCGCCGACTTGACCTTGCCACCAGCTGCCGAAGGCACGGCGGAAGTTGCCCTTCGGGTTGCCAATGCCCGAAACATACAGAATAAAAGATATGCTGACTTTGGTGTCGCGGACGCAGTCAGAAGCAATTCAGATGTGGATGGTGCCTTGCTTGCAGAAGTCGCTTCTCCCGATGAAGCCGGACGCGATTTGCTGACCAGCGCTGCCGAGGCCATGCGCCTGTCAGCGCGGGGCCACAACCGTGTCCTGCGGGTGGCCCGCACACTGGCAGACCTGGAAGGTGGCAGCAAAATCAGTCGCCTGCACATTGCCGAGGCCTTGTCATATCGCCGGTTGGGCTTGCAGCAAAGGTAAAAGGCTTAATCGTGACGCAGGGCTTCGATAGGGTCGAGGCGGGAAGCCTTCAGGGCCGGGTAATAGCCGAAAAACACACCTACGGCAGCTGAAAAAACAATCGCAAGAACCACTGACCAGAGCGAAAAGATCAGCGGCCAACCTGCTACTTTCGCTGCCAGCACGGAACCACCAGCACCCAAAGCGATACCGATTATGCCGCCGATCAGGGACAGGGCAACGGCTTCAATCACAAACTGGATCATGATGTCCCGGCCTCTTGCACCCACAGCCATGCGCAGGCCAATTTCACGGGTTCGCTCTGTTACCGAAACCAGCATGATGTTCATGATACCAATACCGCCGACAATCAGCGATACACCGGCCACAGCCGCCAACAGATAAGCCATGGTGCGCTGGGAGCTTGCCCTGGCCTCCAGAATTGAGGCGATATTGCGGACCGTAAAGTCGTCGCGTTGTCCGGGCTGAATTCGGTGGCGGACGCGCAACAATTCCTTTGCTTGACGCTCTGCCTCCCGGATCAAATCTCCACGGGCAGCCTTCAGGGTAATGGCGCCAACAAACTTGCCCCGCAGGCGGGCGCCACCCAATATCCTTTTTTTCGCGGTCGACAGCGGCACAAACACAACATCATCCTGATCAGATCCCATGGGGGTTTGGCCCTTTTCTGCCATTAAGCCGATCACCGTAAACGGCACTCGCTTGATGCGGATCGTCTGGCCAAGAGGAGAGTTCCCGGCAAAAACATTATCGACAATGGACTGGCCAACGATTGCGACCTTGGCCGCTGATCTTTCATCTGCCGGGCTGAAGTTACGGCCCGATGCGACAACCCATTCCCGGGCCTCAAGATATCCTGTGTTGGCACCATAGATCGTGGTGAACCAGTTCGTATTGCCAAAAATCACCTGACCCGTACCCCTGACATTGGCGGCGGCAATGGCGATGGCTGGCAGTTCCTGTTGCAGCGCCCTTGCATCATCTTCTGTCAGTGAAAAGCGGGAACCAGCCCCTCCACGGACGCCGCCAGCCGTGCTTGATCCGTTCAACACAATCAGGATATTGGCCCCCAGACTCTGGATCACAGACTGCACGCGTTGTTCGGCCCCGGCCCCGACAGAAACCATAGCGATCACCGAAGCGACGCCGATGACGATTCCCAGCGTGGTGAGGGCTGTACGCAAAATATTGGCGCGCAAACTGTCGAAAGCGGCCAGCACCCAATCCAGCGGCCTCATGGCGAGTCCACCCGGTATTCAGCAAGCATGGCTTTGGCGTCTGCCCGGTCGGTCAGGAACCTGTCCTCCAGCAGAAGGCCGTCGCGGAAGTTAAGAATACGTTTGGCGAAACGGGCAACTTCTTGTTCATGGGTGACAACAACAACTGTGATACCGCTATCATTCAAGGCCTGAAACAAGGCCATGATTTCGATGCTGGTCTGACTGTCCAGCGCACCTGTTGGTTCATCCGCCAGCAACAAAACAGGGTCATTGACCATGGCACGGGCAATGGCGACACGCTGCATCTGGCCACCGGAAAGCTGTGTCGGCAGGTGACCAGCCCTGTCGGCCAGACCGACATCAGCCAGTGCTTTTTCAGCCCGGATAACGCGGTCGGCTCCCGCCGTTCCGCCATACATCAACGGCAGTTCAACATTCTTGCAGGCGCTGGCGCGGGACAGCAAATTGAAAGACTGGAATACAAATCCGATTTTTCGATTGCGGATTTCCGCCAGGGCATCCCGCGCAAGCTCCGAGACATTGACTCCGTCCAGCACATAGGTCCCGCTTGTCGGTGTATCCAGGCAACCCAGCAAATGCATACAGGTAGATTTGCCGGAACCAGACGGTCCCATGATGGCAACAAATTCACCGCGATCAAGATTGAAATCCACACCGCGCAACGCCCGCACTGTATGTTCGCCCATGGGATAGTTTCGCCCAAGGCCCGTCACCTGTATAATCGAATCCGTCATGCCAGTTTTATCATGTCAGGGCTATTTCTTGCGAACCGCGATGCCAACGATAACTTCTGCACCTTCAGTCAGGTCGCCACGGATGACTTCAGCATGACTGCCATCGGACAATCCGGCGACAATATTTATGGCTTGCGGATCACCGTTCTCGCCGGACAACCAAACCGTTGCTTTGCGGCGGTTGCTGGCCGCTGCCTCGGCCAGAATCAACCTGTATTTTGCAGCTTGGTCTTCGTTTAACAAGGCAGCAATCCGGCGGCGCGACTGGCTGCGTAAATTCCTGATGGCCTCCGGTATTTCATCCGGCGACATGCCGCCTTGCCGCAAACCCCGGATCGACAGACCTGTTTCCCGGAAAACACCACCAACTGCTGAACGCTGCTCAGCTGTCAGGGCCAGTTGTTTGCTGAGATGTTTGATCAGGGCGATCGCACGGGCACGGACAGCTTCAGGACCGCCAGACGGCCCACCACCGGATGACCTCGCCTTTTCTCCGGGTGGGCGAAATCGCAGGGCCGCTTCCGGCACCCTGAGCACCTGTTTCTTTTCACCAACGATAATTTCAACATTCGCCGTCATGCCAGGTAACAGGGCCTGGTCAGGATTGGCTGCCCCGACAATCACAGTGTAGGTTACAACATTGGCAACTTCGGTAGGTGATTTTCTAACCTGCTGAACTGCGCCACTGAACTTGCGTTGCGAAAACGCATCAACCGTAAATACGACCTTCTGGCCGTCCAGCACGCGGCCGATATCAGCTTCATCCACAGAGACCTCAACCTGCATCTGACTGAGATCACCGGCAATGGAAAACAGCACGGGTGCTTGCAAACTGGCGGCGACTGTTTGACCCTGATCAACATTCCGTCCTGTCACGACGCCATCAATGGGTGAGCGAATATTCGTGCGATCCAGGTCAAGCTGTCGATCCTTTAGCGTGGCCTGTCTGACCAGCACCACGGCCTGGGTGTTTTGTAATTGCGCCTGCTGCTTTTTTTCCCGGGCCAACACGGCATTATAGCGGGCCCGCGCCTGGTCGCGATTGGACAAGACCCGATCAACATTGCTCTGGGCCACAACTTTTTTGTCGTAGAGCGACATGACGCGCTGAAGTTCCTGGTCCGCATCACGCAGGGCGGCAACCGCCCCTTCAGCGTCGGCTTTCAGTTCTTCCAGCGCTGCCATCTGGACAGCTACATTTGCCCGGGCAACAGCCAGTTCAGCGTCAGCAGCCTGGACACGGGTGGCAAACGAAGCCGGGTCAAGCCGGGCAATGATCTGGCCTGCAAGGACATTAGAATTGAAATCCGCCAACATTTCTGAAATCTGGCCGGAAATCTGCGAGCCGACTTCAACAGTTGTCACCGGCGTTACTTTACCTGTGGTCGAGACGGCCATCATGATATTACCGGTTGTGACTTTGGCCAGCCGGTAAGACGCACCATCCCGACGCTCTCCGGAACCAAAGTGCCCCTGCCGCCAAGCGATCAGGGCCACAACCAGCACCAGAAACACGCCGCCATAAAACAGCCGCTTCATTTACAACTCCACCCGATTATTTTGACTGACCCTGTTATTACACAAATTTGTCATGGAAGTTTGTCAGAGTTATATCAATTTGTCGCAAACCAGGAAAATTTTCACTGCCATGATTTTGCCGATAATAGCAAAAATTTGGCATTCACTATGGGACCATGCGGGGCAGTTCGGTTAATATTTCCCGACAATTACCAGGCAGTTACCAAGCAGATTCCAGGGAATGAAAAACATGAAAATCGGCGTGCCAAAAGAAGTCAAGCCAGGTGAAGGCCGGGTGGCCATGTTGCCGGTCCAGGCAGCAGATCTGGTCGAAGCCAGACATGAAGTTCTTGTTCAATCGACCGCGGGCAGCGCATCCAGTGTTTCCGATCAGGACTACGCAAACGCCGGAGCACAGATGATGGCTAGCGGTCAGGAGATTTATGCCGCTGCTGACCTGATCATTAAGGTCAAGGAAATCATGCCGACGGAATATGATTTCCTTCGGCCTGAACATGTCATCTTTACCAATGTGCATGGCGCGGCCAACCGCGAACAGATCGATAAAATGCTGGAGGTTGGCCTGACGGCGATTGCAGCGGAGGAAACTCACCAATACGGATCACCCAATAGCGCCCTGGCCGGGGAGGTCGGTGCCTTTGAGGGGTTGCGTCTGGTGTTCGCCCCCCATGGCGGATCGGGCCGGCACTTCCTGAACCATTATGGCGCGCCTGCGGCCGAGGCACTGGTCATTGGCCTGGGCGGCGTCGGTCAGGGGGCCTTGCGAACCCTTTTGAAACTGGGTGTTTCGGTCAAGGCATTTGATATAGACGTCGGCGCCCGTCGACGCACCCTGATGCAATGGGAAGACAGTCCGTTGCAGGTGTTTGATATCAGTGAGCTGGGCGATCACCTGGCATCCGCAGATGTCATCTACAATTGTGTTTTGTGGCCCAAGGACCGTGATGATCATTTGATCTTCCGCAAGGACCTGGCAAAACTGTCCCGGACTTCAGTTCTGGTTGATATTTCATGTGACCCGGCGGGCGCCATTGAAACCAGCCGCGCCACAACCTGGGATGAGCCGGTTTATGTGGAAGAAGGCATTCGCCACTTTTGTGTCGACAATATTCCCGGTGCCGTGCCCGTTACGGCCTCAGCTGGCTATGCCAGAGACTTGTTCGATAACATTAAATTGATCGCTGAACTAGGTGCTCTGGATGCCTGCCGACAAAACGATTATCTCGCGAAGGGATTAACTTGTTGCGCAGGCGAATTGATATTGGCTGAAGCAGGCCGGTTCCAGAATCGCCCCTATACGCCGGTTGAAGAATTCTTGAAGCGCGCGTCAGCTTGATTAACGGGTGAGTGTATCCATGAATCTCTGGATCAACGCCAGTAAATTATACTTCCAGCCAAAAATAATACGCCTGGTCTTTTTGGGTTTCTCCAGCGGTCTGCCGCTGGCTTTGACTTTCAGTACCCTTAGCGTCTGGCTGGCAGAAAATGGTGTCGACAAATCAACTATTGGTCTGTTTGCTGCCCTTGGCGTGCCCTACACCCTGAAATTTGTCTGGGCGCCGTTAATAGACCGGGCCCGAATACCCTGGCTCACCACCCTGTTTGGCAGAAGACGAGCCTGGATGCTGTTTTCTCAGGCAGCCCTCGTCCTGGCCATATTCGCCCTGGGTCAGGCCGACCCTGGCCTTGACGCCGGTCGCATGGCCTTGCTGGCTGTTATCGTCTCGTTTTGTTCGGCCAGCCAGGACATTGTTCTGGATGCCTACCGGGTGGAAACACTGGACGATCGTACTTTCGCTGCCGGGGCGGCCATTTTTGTCTGGGGCTATCGCATCGCTATGCTGGTATCAGGCGCGGGTGCACTTTATATCGCTAGTGGAACAAATTGGGGAATGGCTTATACAGTCATGGCAGCCTTGATGGGCGTTGGCATTGTTGCAACCTTGTTAAGTCCTGAACCAGTCCTCGAAGAAAATACGGACACGGTAGGCGGAAACTGGTTCACGGACGCTGTAATCGGTCCCTTTACCCAGTTTATCGGCTCGCGTGGCGGGATGGCGTTTGCGGTGTTGGCTTTTGTCATATTCTACAAACTGGGGGATTCCATGGCCGGGGTCATGACGAACCCTTTTCTGGTTGAACTGGGTTTCAGCAAGGTTGAGATCGCAAACGTCTCAAAAATCTATGGCTTCACCGCGACTATGGCCGGTCTCGCCGTTGGTGGCTGGCTGCTGAATGCCAGTGGTATGGTCAAAAGTCTTTGGATTTGTGGAATTTTGCAGCTTTTATCCAATCTGATGTTCGCAGCTCAGGCCGAAGTGGGCCACAATGTCAGTTTTCTGGCCCTGACCATTGGCTTTGAGAATCTGGCGGGGGGCATGGGCACGGCCATTTTCATCGCCTATCTCTCCAGCCTTTGCAATATCTCCTACACAGCCACCCAATATGCCTTGTTGTCCTCGTTATTTGCCATTCCGCGCACGCTGATTTCTTCCGGCACGGGCTATGTCGCTGAAGCCGTCGCCTGGACTGATTTTTTTGTCTATACGGCCATTGGGGCCATACCAGGGCTGCTGATCCTGTGGTTTTTAACCCGCCGTGGCTGGATTACACGCTGAAGGTGGCCCCATTTTATCTTTGACCTGGAATCGTTCCAGGCTTAAACTTTTTGCCTTGGCTTTTCCTGAAAATAAAGGAGCCTGATATGCGTATGAGTGGAATGATTGCTTTGGTAGCCGGTGCCATGTTAATTTCTTCGCCAGTATTGGCCGGAGAAGGCTGTGAGCATTTTCAATCCGTGCAAACCAAATCAAGTACAACAACCGTTCAGTCGTCACAGCCCGTTGCCAAGCCGGTAACCAAAAAAGAAGGTTGAGACTGAAACAACCGTCAGGAATTTTCCGGCGGCGTAGATTAAGTGACTTGTTTGCCATCGCGGGATATGTGCTGATACAGGCAATTATCCCCGATGGCTTTCTTTTGTGAAATTACTCAGCGCCCATGTCCTTGTCTGCGGAATATATCCAGACCCCTGCTCGAACGCTGAACCCGGCAACCCTTGAAGTCCGCCTGGCCGAGACACCGCTTGATCTTGAAGCGGCCCAGCGACTTCGGTATCAAGTTTTTTATGAAGAGATGGGCGCCACACCCCTGGTCAATGATATTTGGCATGGCTTGGACATTGATCATTTCGATGCGCTTTGCGACCATCTACTGGTGATCGATCCCTTACTGCCAAGAGAACAATCAGTCGTTGGAACCTATCGGCTATTGCCGGGCAGCCGCCTTGCCGATCCCACAGATTTTTATTCCGCCAGCGAATTTGATCTCGGCCCGATGTTGGCCAATGGACCAGCGCTGGACAGACTGCTTGAATGCGGACGGTCCTGCGTCGCCAAGGGGTACCGGGGCAACCGAACCGTACAGATGCTGTGGCGCGGTATCGCCACCTATATGGCCGACCACCAAATCGAGGCCATGTTCGGCTGCGCCAGTTTGCCCGGTACAAATGCTGCTGCCCTGGCACCGCAACTGTCATTTTTACACCAACAGGCCCTGGCCCCATTGCCCTTGCGCGTGACGGCTTTGCCGGAACGTGCAGCGCCTCTGGGCCAACCAAATTTGCCACACCCGGACAAACGATCTGTCCTGAAAAATTTACCGCCCTTGATCAAAGCCTATCTGCGTCTGGGTGCCTGGGTGGGAGACGGCGCTTCAATTGATACTCAATTTGATACAACGGATGTATTTATTTTATTGCCAACGGACAGAATTCCAGCCCGCTATTACGCCCATTTTGATCGTTAGCGAGTAATAAATCTCAACTGTCATAAAACTGTCGCAAAACTACTGTATCAAACAAAGCAACTATTGCTGAATTAGTAAAAAGAGGACCCCATGGTCGGGACCAAAACTGTTGATAAAGATCTGAAACGCCTCTCCCGTGTGGAGAAAGCGACCCTGCAAATGGGCCGTGGTAGTGTCAAAATTGGCATTGGCTTTCTTTTTGTTCTGGGTGTCGGGATCTATCTGGCACTGCAAGCCGGCACCGGTGAGGGCGAACTTTTTGTTGTCGCTGCCGGTTTGATCGGCGCGTATATGGCTTTGAATATCGGCGCCAACGATGTGGCCAACAATGTTGGTCCGGCAGTAGGTTCCGCTGCCTTGACACTGACAGGTGCCCTGATCATTGCCGCGGTGTTCGAAACAGCAGGTGCTGTTCTGGCTGGATCAGACGTCGTCAGCACTATTCGCAAGGGCATCATTGATCCGGCGGGGATCGCCACCGCGGCCCAGTTTACCTGGGCCATGATGGCGGCATTATTGTCGGCAGCTCTGTGGATCAATCTGGCCACCTGGGTAGGCGCGCCGGTGTCAACCACGCACTCCATCGTCGGCGGTGTCATGGGGGCGGGAATTGCAGCTGCTGGCTGGAGCGCCGTTAACTGGACCACCATGAGCAAGATCGCCGCAAGCTGGGTTATATCGCCTGTGTTGGGTGGACTGGTCGCAGCAGCTTTTCTGGCCTTGATCAAATTTATGATCGTCTTCAAGGACGACAAGATTTCAGCGGCCAAGCGTTGGGTGCCCATATTGGTCGCCATTATGGCCGCAGCATTTTCAACCTATTTGATCATGAAGGGCCTTAAAAATATCTGGAAGCCCGGGGCACCGATGCTGTTAGCCATCGCAGCAGCATCTTTTTTCATTGCCTGGTATCTGGTCCGCATCTGGGTCTTTAAGGCGGCGGAGGGCCTTGAGAATAACCGTAAATCTGTTGGTACCTTGTTTACCGTACCGCTGATTTGTTCGGCAGCCATGTTGTCATTCGCGCACGGGGCGAACGATGTAGCCAATGCCGTTGGACCCCTGGCCGCTATTGTCGGGTCGGTTTATTCCGGTGAAGTCGTCAGCAAGGTCGCTGTGCCCTATTGGATATTGATCGTCGGTGCCATCGGGATCTCTGCCGGGCTTGTTTTGTACGGTCCCAAACTCATCCGCACGGTCGGCAGCCAGATCACCAAACTGGATCGCATGCGGGCCTTTACCGTCGCACTGTCTGCCTCGATCACTGTGATTGTGGCCTCAGCCCTTGGCCTGCCGGTCAGCTCCACCCATATCGCGGTTGGCGCCATATTTGGCGTTGGATTTTTCCGTGAATGGCTGGTCAACAAACATGCCCGGCCCGCCATGGCGGTCAGCGCAAACAACGTATCATCAGTCAGTGTTGCCCCCGCCGATGACCCGTTATCGTCTGAAGCGGTTGATGGCCTTGGCCTGGCCCTGCCCATAAACGACAAGAAGAAAGCCAAGAAGGAAAAGAAAAGACGGAAAAAACGCCTCGTGCGCCGCTCTCACTTTTTGACAATCATTGCTGCCTGGCTGGTCACCGTGCCCTTGGCTGCCCTGCTTTCAAGCTTGCTGTTCTTCGCCCTCAAAGGCTTTCTCAGCCCCTGACTGTCTTGACGTAAAAGACTGGATAACTTCCTAGCGGTTCGCCCCATGGGCAGCTAAAGCCGCCAAAGTCACAATGTCACTGTCTGTGGCACCCATTTGCACGATCTGGGCGGGCTTGGACATACCGACGACCAGCGGGCCGATGACATTACCGCCGCCAAATTCCTGCAATAGCTGAGCAGAAATATTGGCAGAATGCAGGCCAGGCATAATCAAGATATTGGCTGGTTCCGAGAGACGGCAAAAGGGATAGAGCGCTAGCAGTTTTGGGTTCAGCGCCACATCGACAGTCATTTCACCGTCATATTCAAACGACACTTCACGTTCGTCCAACAGACCTACGGCATCACGAATACGGTCCGTGCGTTCCCGCACGGGATTGCCAAAGTTGGAGAACGATAACATGGCCACCCGAGGCTCATGCCCCATCAAGCGGGCAAGGTCAGCGCTTTGTATGGCAATCCGGGCCAATTCCTCAGCCGTTGGTCGCTCGCGCACCGTTGTATCGGCAATAAAGATCGTGCGACCTCTGGCCACCAGGATGGAAAGCCCGAACACCAGGCTGTCCGGTGCCGGGTCCAGTACCCGTTGAACATCATCCAGCACATCATTGTAGCTTCGTGTGCCACCGGTGATGATGGCGTCAGCATCGCCCGAGGCCACCATGCAGGCAGCAAAAACGGTGCGATAGACTCGCACCATTCGCTCACATTCCCGCTGTAAAACGCCTTGACGCTGCAGGCGCTGATAGAGAAATTCGGTATATTCTTCAACATTGCTGCCTGAATTAGGCGACGCAATTTCAATGCCGGCCATATCACCATGACCAAGGTTCGTGAGGCCTTTTTTGATCTTGTCTTCATCACCCACCAGGATCGGCGTGCCGAACCCCGCATTGCGAAAAGACACAGCAGCTCGCATGACACGTTCTTCTTCACCCTCGGCAAAGGCGACACGGGCAGGGTTGGCCCGAACCTCCTCCAAAATCTGCTGCATGGGCTCGGCGATGGGATCAAGCCTGGCCCGCAATTCGTTACGATAGTTTTCAAGATCAAAAATAGGTCGTTTGGCGACACCGCTGTCCATGGCAGCTTTCGCCACCGCAGCCGGGATTTCACTGATCAGGCGCGGATCAAAGGGGGCGGGAATAATGTATTCGGGTCCGTAAACCAGACGCTCCCCCTGATAAGCCATGGAAACTTCGTCCGGCACATCTTCGCGAGCCAGTTCGGCAAGGGCCTGGGCCGCAGCAATTTTCATTTCATCATTGATGGAGCTGGCCCGCACATCCAGCGCGCCCCTGAATATGTAGGGGAAACCCAAGACATTGTTGACCTGGTTGGGATAATCCGAGCGGCCTGTAGCCATGATGGCATCATCGCGAATTTTGGCGACTTCTTCTGGCAAGATTTCCGGATCCGGATTGGCCATGGCAAAGATAATCGGCTTATCTGCCATGCTGAGCACCATTTCTGCTGACAGGGCATCCTTGACGGAAATGCCCAAAAAGACATCGGCCCCCTCCATGGCTTCAGCGAGCGTGCGTTTGTCGGTGGCAACCGCATGGGCAGACTTCCACTGGTTCATTCCTTCTTCACGACCCTGATAGATCACGCCCTTGGAATCACAAAGCAGAACATTATCGTGTTTGATTCCGGCCGCCTTGACCAGTTCAACACAAGCAATGCCTGCGGCACCGGCACCGTTGGCAACAACCTTGATATCTTCCATGTTACGCCCGGTGAGGTGGGCCGCGTTGATCAAACCCGCCAGGGTAATGATGGCCGTGCCGTGTTGATCATCATGAAAGACCGGGATCGGCATCAATTCGCGCAGGCGCTGCTCAATGATGAAGCATTCCGGGGCCTTGATGTCTTCGAGGTTGATACCGCCAAAGGATGGGCCCAGATAACGCACCGCATTGACAAATTCATCAACGTCCTTGGTATCTACTTCCAGATCAATGCCGTCTACATCGGCAAAGCGCTTGAACAATACGGCCTTGCCTTCCATCACAGGTTTTGACCCCAGCGCACCCAGATCACCAAGGCCCAGAACCGCTGTGCCATTGGAAATCACGGCGACCAGATTGCCTTTGGCCGTATAGTCATAAGCCAGATCCGGGTCTTCGGCGATGGCAAGGCACGGGACGGCCACGCCGGGTGAATAGGCGAGTGACAGATCACGCTGCGTTGTCAGTGGTTTGGTCGGCACCACTTCTATTTTGCCAGGCTTGCCTCTGGTGTGAAACTCGAGGGCTTCCTCGTCGGTGATCTGCAGAATTTCGTCGCTCATGATTACTCTAACTTCTTGCTGGCGGTATGTTTTTAAGGGAACCGGCACCCGTGAATGCTGGTCATTCAAACCTAAAGCGTAATTCCATATTGCGCAAATGGCTTTGGACCCCAAATGGCGCGAAGTGTAGCCAAGTTTAACCAGTGTGCTAGATTGCCGATCATGAGTGAACAGACAGGCAGCGAAGAAACCCAGGCGTCCGAACCTGTTCCGGCGAGCAAGGAACCTGCTGCCCGGAAGCAGGCAGCAAAAGACAATGCAGTCACACCCATGATGGCGCAGTTTTTGTCGATAAAAAAAGATCACCCGGATGAATTGCTGTTTTATCGCATGGGTGATTTCTACGAGCTGTTCTTTGATGATGCGGTCAAAGCCGCCGCAGCCCTTGATATCGTTCTGACCAAACGCGGTAAACATCTGGGTGAAGATATCCAGATGTGCGGTGTGCCTGTTCATGCCTACGACAACTATCTACAACGTCTGATCAAGGCAGGCTTTCGGGTTGCGGTTGCCGAACAAACCGAAAATCCGGCTGAAGCCAAAAAGCGCGGACCCAAATCGGTCGTGGCCCGGGAGGTCGTACGGGTGGTCACCCCCGGCACCCTGATCGAAGATACTTTATTGGATTCCAGGTCCCATAATTTTCTGGCCGCCATCGCGCGATCCGGGGGGCAAATCGCCTATGCCTGGACAGACATGTCGACCGGTGATTTTTTTGTATCCCCTGGCGATGAGGCGACCTTGGGTGCCGAAATTGCCCGCCTGTCACCCAGTGAATTACTGCTGGCCGAAAACATGCTGCAGGTTCCGGAACTGTTTGAAACCTTCAATGACTGGGCCGATATCCTGACGCCGTTACCTGCGTCAAAGTTTGATAGCCAATCCGGAGAACGACGCCTCAAGTCCTTGTATAATGTCGCCTCACTGGATGGATTTGGGCAGTTTTCCCGACCTGAATTGGCTGCCTTGGGTGGTCTTGTCGATTACCTTGATCTGACCCAAAAGGGCAAGCTGCCAAATCTGAAAGCGCCGAAGCGACTTAGCGCCGGGACCAGCATGGCCATCGATGCCGCGACCCGACGCAACCTGGAACTTGTGCGCACCTTGTCCGGCGAAAAGCGTGGTAGCTTGTTGTCGGTAATTGATCAGACCGTGACCGGGGCCGGTGCTCGTTTGTTGGCAGGGCGTCTTTCCGCACCACTGACAGACCCGGCGGCCATAAACGCGCGCCTGGATGATGTCGGATTTTTTATGGATGCCCCGTCCGAGCGCGAGGCTGTACGCCAGTCCCTGAAGGCAACGCCTGATATTGAACGCGCCTTGTCTCGCCTGACCATGGGTCGGGGCGGCCCGCGTGATCTTGCTGCTGTTCGCGACGGCCTGAAAGACACCGCAGTCTTGCGGGTAAATCTGATGCACCCATCATTGGCCCCGGTGCCGCAGGGTGTCGCCGACATTGCCCGCGACCTTGGTCATCATGAAACCCTGGTCGAACGCCTGACCCGCGCCCTGGCGGCAGAACTTCCGCTACTGTCGCGTGATGGCGGCTATATCGCCCCGGGATATGACGCAGCCCTGGACGAACTGCGCGGATTGCGCGACGAAAGTCGGCGCATGATCGCCGCCATGCAGGTTGATTATGCCAAAGAGACCGGTGTCAGTGGTCTGAAAATCAAACATAACAATGTGTTGGGATACTTCATCGAAGTCACCGCCATACATGGTGACAAGATCATGAGTCGCGAGGATGATACTTTCATCCACCGTCAGACCATGGCCAATGCCGTTCGTTTTACGACGACTGAACTGGGCGAGCTCGAACGCAAAATTTCTTCTGCCGCCGACCGGGCTCTGGCCCTGGAAAGCCAATTATTCGAAGCTCTACTCAGTGAAATTAGGCAGCGCAATCAGGAAATTATTGTCACTGCCGAGGCCCTCGCCAAATTGGACGTAGCGACAGGCCTGGCGGAGCTCTCGGTCCTGCGTCGCTATGCGCGCCCCACTATCGACGACAGTCTGGAATTCAAAATCGAAGGCGGGCGTCATCCTGTCGTTGAAGCCGCCCTGGAAAAAGCCGCCGAAGGTGACTTTATTGCCAATGACTGTGACCTTTCGGATGCGCAACGGTTGTGGCTACTGACAGGTCCTAATATGGCCGGTAAAAGTACCTTTTTGCGGCAAAATGCTCTGGTTGTGGTGCTGGCGCAGATGGGGTCTTACGTGCCTGCAAAAAGTGCCCGCATTGGTGCTGTCGACAGGCTTTTCAGCCGGGTGGGTGCTGCCGATGACCTGGCTCGCGGGCGATCAACTTTCATGGTCGAAATGGTAGAGGCCGCCGCAATCCTGAACCAGTCCGGGAACAGGTCCCTGGTCATCCTGGATGAAATCGGGCGCGGCACCGCGACCTTTGACGGCCTGTCCATCGCCTGGGCCGTGATAGAACACTTGCATGAAGTTAACCGATGCCGGTCGCTGTTTGCCACGCACTATCATGAGCTGACATCCTTGTCAGCCAAGTTGCCGGCGCTCTCCAACCACACCATGCGGGTCAAGGAGTGGCAGGGCGAAGTTGTCTTTTTGCATGAAGTCACAACAGGGTCCGCAGATCGCTCCTACGGTATTCAGGTCGCCAAACTGGCCGGGTTGCCCGGTGCCGTTGTCGACCGCGCCGGGGAAGTGCTGGCCATTCTGGAAGAGGGCGATCAGGCCGGGGCTGTCTCGCGCCTCGCAGACGATTTGCCTTTGTTCGCAGCAGCACCAAAGTCCGGTCTGGTATCCTTTCAACCTGCTGAGGCCTCGGTCGTTGAGGAAGAGCTTTCAGCGCTGCATCCGGACGAAATGACACCAAAGGAAGCGCTGGAAGCCCTTTATCGTTTACGGGGTTTACTGAAATGATTTTGGAACTGTTCCAGTCTTTCCTTGAAATCCGGGGCCACAGTCGGCAGTTTTGACAAATGTATAAAATTGAAAACCGTCGCGACATTGTTGACCGCCGTACCCTGGGCGCTGAGCTGACAGCCCTTGCCGACGCGGAAGATAGTCGCACCCCGGCTGCCAGGGCCAAAATACTGGCAATTCTGAAAGAGACGCTGAGGGGGGGCCAAGAAGAAGTTAAACGACGGTTTGAAAAAGAGGACGCGACGGGTATCGGTACCGCCAAGTCAATTTGTTATTTGATCGACCAAATCCTGCGCACGGCTTATGACTTTACGATCTCAAACGTCTATCCGGCCCATAACCCCACCTCCGGTGAACGTCTTAGCATGGTGGCCGTGGGCGGATACGGTCGCGGCGACATGGCACCTTTTTCCGATGTGGATTTGTTGTTCTTGTTGCCCTACAAACAAACGCCCTGGGGCGAACAGGTCGTGGAATATCTGCTCTATTTGTTGTGGGATCTCGGCCTGAAGGTTGGCCATGCCACGCGTTCAAATGACGAATGTATGCGTTTATCATTGTCAGATACGACCATCCGGACCGCTATCCTGGAGGCTCGATACATCTGTGGTGACAAAGCCTTGTACACTGAAATGCGAGAGCGTTTCGCAAAGGAAGTTGTGACCGGCACCGGCCCTGAATTCGCCCATCTTAAATTGGCGGAACGAGATGACAGATTATTGCGTTTCGGAAATTCAAGATATCTTGTCGAGCCCAATATCAAGGAAGGCAAGGGGGGCTTACGTGATCTGCACACCTTGTTCTGGATCAGCAAATATTATTATCAGATCGACGATGTCGCCAAACTGGTCAAACTGGAAGTGCTGACAAAAAACGAACTGAAACGTTTTCAGAAGGCGGAAGAATTTCTCTGGAAAGTGCGCTGTCATTTACACTATTTGGCCAATCGCCCGGAAGAGCGCCTGACCTTTGACGTGCAAATGGAAATTGGCCGGCGTCTGAACTACACCGATCGCAAATCCAGCCAGGGCGTTGAGCGGTTTATGAAGCACTATTATCTGATCGCCAAGGAAGTCGGCGATCTAACGCGTATTGTTTGTGCTTCCCTGGAAGAACAACATAAACGCACCAGCCGCTTTCGTTTACCGCGTCTTGGCAGTTTACGACGCAAGGAGTTTGACGGCTTTTTAATGCAGGGGGGACGGGTCGAACTGAAAGACGAAGATCTTTTTAAAAAAGATCCCGTTTCCCTGATCAGGCTTTTCCACCTGGCCCATGAACATGGCGCCGATATCCATCCCGGCACTCTGAAACAGGTAACCCGGAATCTGAAACGGATCGATGCGACTTTGCGCAAAGACCCGGAAGCCAATCGTTTGTTCCTGGAATTGTTGGCCTCAAAACATGATCCTGAAACTGTCTTGCGGCACATGAACGAAGCAGGTGTTTTGGGTCGTTTTGTGCCTGACTTTGGTCGTGTCGTCGCCCAGATGCAGCACGACATGTATCACGTCTACACGGTTGATGAGCACACCATCCAGGCCATCGGCATGCTGGCACAAATCGAGGCTGGCGAGCTGGAAGACGAACACCCCCTGAGCCACGATATCATCCACAAAGTGCTGTCGCGCCGGGTGTTATATGTCTCGGTGTTACTGCACGATATCGCCAAGGGCCGGGGTGGCGACCACGCTGTTTTGGGCGCCAGGATCGCCAAAAAATTGTGCCCCCGTTTTGGTATGACGCCGGAGGAAACGGAAACCGTTGCCTGGCTGGTATTACATCACCTGGACATGAGCCGCACTGCCTTTAAGCGTGATGTACAGGACCCAAAGACCATCATTGATTTCACCGACAATGTGCAAGACCTGGAACGCCTGCGCCTGCTGCTGATCCTGACAGTTGCCGATATTCGTGCTGTCGGCCCCGGCACCTGGAACGGTTGGAAGGGTCAGCTTTTGCGAGAATTATATCACCGTGCAGAAGAGGCCCTGTCCGGTGGCATGTCCGGTGAAGGTGCAAAAGCCCGCGTTGAACACGCCAAACTTGCCTTGGCTGAAGACCTGCCCAATTGGCCAGGGCATGCGGTTCAAAGTCACCTGGATCGCTTTTATGATTCCTATTGGCTAAGTGCGGAAACCCCAAGCCACAAGGTCGATGCCTTGTTAATGCGGAAAGCCGATGAGGCACAAAAAGACCTGACAATTGAAACACGCGCCAACAAGTTTCAATCCATAACGGAGGTCATGGTTTATACCTCGGACCACCCGGGCCTGTTTTCACGCTTTGCCGGCGCCATCGCCGTTGCCGGCATGAACGTGGTTCGTGCAACAATTTTTACAACCACCGACGGCATGGCCCTGGATACTTTCTGGATCCAGGATGCTGATGGCAAAGCCGTTACGGAAAAAGCCAGAATTGCCAAGCTGAAAATTACCATCCGCGATACGCTGGCCGGCAAAATTCGCATTCGCGAAACCCTGAATGCCCGGACCGGAATGCCCAGTCGCACGCGCGTTTTCAAAGTCGCCCAGCGCGTTTTGATCGATAACAAGGCATCAAACGTCTACACAGTCGTTGAAGTTAGCGGACACGACCGGCGGGGGTTTTTGCATGATATCACGCGCGCACTTGCAGACCTTGGTCTCTCTGTCGCCAGTGCCCGGATCGCAACTTACGGCACACGTGCATCCGATGTGTTTTATGTAAAGGATGTATTCGGTCTGAAAGTGACGCACGAAGGCAAACTGGAAAAAATACGCGAACGATTGCTGGAGGTCCTGATCGCCGGCGCCCCTGGCAAAAAGTCAAAGACAAAAGCCGTCTGACAGGCATATCTGTTTCCCCACAAAATAAATAAAGGAACCAAGTTCATGATCGGTGATCCCGTCGCCCTGAAAATTCGCCGCAAAATAAAACGCCCGACAGCATCTTTGGTTCGCGCTTTTGCCAGCGCCCAAACCAGTTTTATTACAGATGCCATGCAAGGCATGAACAGCCTGCACTATTCAATTAAAGGCCTGAACACCAAACAAAAGTTCTGTGGTGTTGCCGTCACATCCCTGAACGGTCCGCGTGACAATCTGGCCGCCATGGCCATGCTGGACTACGCCCAAAAAGGTGATGTTCTGGTCATCGCAACAAACCAGGATGAATCTGGCGCGGTTATCGGTGATCATTGGGCTGCCCTCGCCAAGCAACGAGGCGTTGTTGGTATTGTCACCGATGGTCTTGTGCGCGACGCCGCTGGCTGCGAAAAAATGGGCCCACCTACATTCAGTCGTGGCCTCAGCCCTAATGCCGGTTTTCGTAACGGCCCTGGCGAAATCAATACACCCATTTCAGTTGGCGGGGTCGCTATTTTTCCGGGCGATATTATTGTCGGCGACCGGGACGGTGTTGTTGTAGTGCCGCGGGAGGAAGCCCCTGACATAAAAATTGCCTTGGCGGCCATCAAAAAGGCAGAGGTGGCAAAAGAGAAAGAGATCAAAGCCAAAAAGGTCGACCGCTTCTGGAACCCGGATCAGTTCAAGGCAAAGGGAATAGTCTATCTGGATTAAGGTATACCTTTGTCTGGTTACCCGGCGCTGACTTTCTTCAACATGGGACCCGCGGGTGCGCCACCCAGGATGTGCAGATGGAGATGCTGTACTTCCTGGTGACCGTCGTCGCCGTTATTATTGATCACACGATAACCGGTTTCCGCCAGACCAAGATCGCGGGCGATTTTTCCGCTGGCACGCATCAGAGCGATGACTTCTTCGTCAGAGGCCTTTGCCGTAAAGTCATCCATGTTGACGTAAGCACCCTTGGGAATGACCAGGATATGAACCGGGCGCTGGGGCGTGATGTCGTGAAAGGCCAACACGTGCTCGTCTTCATAGACAGTATTGTTGGGGATTTCACCGCGCAGAATTTTGGCAAAAATATTATCGTTATCGTAGCTCATGGACGGTTCCCTCAATCCTGTTTTCGTGCAGTTTTTTCGTCCAGGCCAGACAGGCCCTCCCGACGCGCCAGTTCTAAGTAGATATCATCAGGGCACACACCACTATCTGCCCACAAAACCATCAGATGAAACAGCAAGTCAGCGCTTTCATTGACGACCCCGGCGCGGTCATCCGCGATTGCTGCGATAACTGTTTCTACGGCTTCTTCGCCAACTTTCTGGGCAATCTTTTGACGGCCCTTTTTATAAAGACTTGCCACATAACTTTTGTCCGCATCCTGGCTCTTGCGGCCCTCGATAACGTCAAACAACCGGTCCAGCATCCGGGCATCCACTGATGTTTGTTCTGTCATGACAAGAAATTCCTAATCGCGAACCGCCAAACCGGCGGCCTTCATATGTGCTTTTGTTTGGGCAATCGTATAGGTCCCGAAGTGAAAAATCGACGCCGCCAATACACCGGTTGCGTGGCCTTCGGTAATGCCTTCAACCATGTGGTCCAGGGTGCCAACACCACCCGACGCGATTACCGGCGCCGGAATGGCATCAGCGACCGCGCGGGTCAGAGGCAAGTTAAAGCCCTTTTTGGTACCATCGCGATCCATGCTGGTCAGCAGGATTTCCCCGGCGCCCAATTCGACCATGCGCTGACACCAGGCGACGGCTTCCAGGCCTGTGGCATTACGCCCGCCGTGCGTAAAGATTTCCCAGGTATCGGGACCCGTGCTTTTGGCATCGACCGCAACGACAGTACATTGACTGCCAAATTTCTGGGCCGCTTCCCGGACAAATTCCGGGTTGGTTACTGCGGCTGTGTTGATTGAAACCTTGTCGGCCCCGGCCAGCAAAAGTTTCCGAATGTCTTCTGTTGTGCGTACACCACCACCAACGGTCAGGGGCATAAAGCACTTTTCTGCCGTGCCCGAGATAACGTCATACATGGAGTCGCGATTGTCAGAGCTGGCGGTAATATCCAGAAAACAAAGCTCATCAGCTCCTTGTTCGTCATAGACACGGGCCTGTTCGACCGGGTCACCGGCGTCAACCAGATTAACAAAGTTGATGCCTTTAACGACACGGCCGTCCTTGACGTCGAGGCAGGGAATGATACGGGATTTCAACATGTGTTTATTCCTGGAGGCCTGGGACGTCAGGCTGCGCAGACCGCGATAGCCTCGGCGAGGTCCATGCCGCCATCGTACAAGGCGCGGCCCGATATGGCACCGGCAATGCCACTGGTTGCCCTTTGTTTCAGAGCCTTGAGGTCTTCAACAGAGGACACACCGCCTGAGGCAATTACCGGAATAGATGTGGCTTCAGCCAATTCAGCGGTGGCTTCAACATTTACGCCCTGCATGGCCCCGTCGCGGTCAATGTCGGTATATATAATGGCGGCAACACCGGCATCTTCAAAGCGGTTGGCCAGCTCAATAACCCCAAGTTCAGAAGCTTCCGCCCAGCCTTCAACTGCAACCTTGCCGCCCAGGGCATCAATGCCAACGGCGACTTTGCCCGGAAATTTTTTGCAAGCCGCCCGCACCAGATCAGGGTCGCGCACTGCGATGGTACCCAAGATAACGCGAGAAATACCCCGCTCAAGCCACATCTGAATGGTTTCCAGATCGCGAATGCCGCCACCCAATTGTACCGGCACATTGACCGCTGCCAAGATGGCATCAACCGCATCGCCATTTACCGGGTGACCGGCAAACGCGCCATTCAGGTCAACGACATGAAGCCACTGACATCCGCCGGCAACAAATTTCGCGGCCTGGGCACCAGCGTCGTCATTAAACACCGTGGCCTTATCCATGTCGCCGCGCAGCAGACGCACGCACTGGCCATCCTTCAGATCAATTGCTGGGTATAAAATCACGAATGTTACTCCTGCACCCCGGTGTCCGGATTTTTGGCGTCGAGGTCTTTTGTGTAATAATATCCGGCAACAAAGTCACCATCGACAAGGGCATATTTTTCCTTGGTTGCCCATAGCTGGAATTCCATTTGCTCTGCCAAACGGATGCCGGCAGCCTGGGTTCCCCGCACGTCGAATTCAAATGTCCGAAAGCCTTCGGCCCGGGCCTGGTCGATCATGACCGACATCATGCCCGCCCCCAGATTATGTCCGCGCGCCCAAGGTGCAATAAAGAAAGTCGTCATCTCGACGGAAAATGCACCGGCTTCGTTATTTGCCGCAGGCGTGATGAACTGGGCAGAGCCAACAATTGACCCTTCCAGGCGAGCCACAACCAGGCGCCGCTGCGGCACCAACAAAACCCCACGCCAGAAATTTTCCAAAACCTGGCGCTGTGGCGATTTTAGCCAGCCAAAACCATTTCCATCAATTATGGCTTCCTCTGTCGCATTGCAAAGCTCGTCGAGATCATTGCCGCGAAACTCCTCAAGCCATTCGATCATTGTATTGTCATTGTTCATTATGGTTTCCAGTTCAGGAAATTTGCGATCAGGTGCAAACCAACCTGTTGGCTTTTTTCCGGGTGAAACTGTGTGCCGATCAGATTGTCCCGACCAACAATCGCGGTTACGGCTTCCCCGTAGTCTACGGTTGCCAGTATATGAGCCGGGTCTTCTGTTCTTAGATGATAGCTGTGCACAAAATAGACATGGTCTCCGGTGTCGATCCCGGATAACACAGGGTGCTGATTTTCTTTAATCTGAAGATCATTCCAGCCCATGTGCGGTACTTTCAACGACGCATCAGCGGGTGACAGCGGTACAATGTCACCTTTGATCCAGTCCAGTCCGGCATGTTCACCATGTTCCCGCCCAACCGTCGCCATCAACTGCATACCAACGCAAATGCCGAGGAAGGGCTGGCCTTTATCAACAACAACATGTTGCAGGGCATCTACCATACCATCGACCGCGTACAACCCACGACGACAATCCGCAAAGGCCCCCACACCCGGTAAGACAATGTGATCTGATTGGCGCACGACGTCTGCATCGGACGTGACCAGAATGTCGTCGCTACGCCCGGTTTCACGCACCATGCGCTCAAATGCTTTTGCTGCCGAGCGTAAGTTGCCCGAGCCATAATCGATAATGGCAACCGTCATAAATTGGTGTCCGCCTGCTTAATAAGTCAGCTGTTTGAAAAACCGATCAGGATAAATAGATATGAGGCCCAAGGGCTGTAAATAGCCGCCGCTCGGCCTCCGCCACGTCCTGGCCCGCAACAATGCCGGTAAATGCGTATCCACGTTGGCGCAAATTCCAGCGTCGCAAGTCATTGCCATGTAGCCCCATCAAGGCCGCGAAAACCAAAGCCAGTATCGTGGCCACAACGCCGGTGTCGGGAAGCAATGTCGGCAACATGCCCAGACCTGCAATGATCAATATCTGTGCGATCAAGACAATCCACAGACCGTGGAACAGAGGCCAAAGCAATGGCATCAGCATGGCTTTATAGGAGCCACCTTCCTGGATCAGCAAAACATCAGCATCTGATCCGCGGCCAGCGGGCCCTGGTTTTTCATAAGCTGTAAAAACTTGCATGGCCTGTCTCCCGTTTGGTTAAACGATTGCCACAGATCTTGAAGTCGTTCTTGCGAACGGGGCTATATTTTCAGCTATCGAGCGAGCCGCCAAGCACGCCCTTGGTCGACGGTACGGCGTCAGCCTGTCGGGGGTCGATCTCCACGGCCTCACGCAAGGCCCGCGCCAAAGCCTTATAACATGACTCAATGATATGGTGGTTATTTTCACCATAAAATGTTTCAACATGCAGGGTCAGCCCGGCACCCTGAGCAAAGGCCTGGAACCATTCCTTGAACAATTCCGTATCCATTTCGCCCAGTTTGTCGCACGAAAATTCAACCCGCCAGATCAGATAAGGCCGATTTGACGCATCCAGTGCCACCCGTGTGCAGGTTTCATCCATGGGCGCCAAAGCAGAACCATAACGCCGAATACCCTTGCGTTCGCCCAATGCCCGGCTCACAGCCTTGCCAATGGCAATGCCGGTATCTTCGGTGGTGTGATGAAAATCAATATGCAGGTCACCCACCGCCTTGACGTCGAGATCGATCAGGGAATGGCGAGATAACTGTTCCAGCATATGATCCAGAAACCCTATGCCGGTTGAAATATGGTACTGGCCTGTACCATCAAGGTCCACGCGCACAGAAATCTGCGTTTCGTGCGTGTTCCGCTCAATACTGGCTTCGCGATTTGACCGAGCCATCATGGCCCTCCTGCCAAGGCAATCCCGGTCTTGACGGAATTGCTTCTGACTTAATATCCAACGCCCAATGCAACGCCACGTTTCCCTCAAGACCGGAAACGCGCTGATTGCTGGCGTCCTTTTATCAGGAGATCGCAAAAATCGCCAGACCCTGAAATATTGGATGCTTCAACTGGATTTTGTCACATCATCCTTAACAGAGAGTGAAATCAGGTCATGCACCCTTGACCAGCCATATAAAATCGCCACATGTTGGCGACGCAAGAGCGTTTTCAATGACAATCGAGTCATTAAAAACGTCTTGCTTATTAATCTCGTGCAATTTTTGCCGAATACAGTGAACCTGTTTTCTCTGAAATTGCTCCAGGTCGCCTTTTGGCACCATGAAATGTATTAGACGGACGAATAGATGAGTGAGCGACAATTGCCCTCTTGGCACGGCACAACCATTTTGGCAGTGCGTAAGGACGGCCAGACCGTTATTGCCGGTGACGGCCAAGTCAGCCTGGGCGACACAGTAATCAAGGGCAGTGCCCGCAAGGTGCGTAGATTAGGCGACGGATCAGTCCTGGTGGGCTTTGCCGGTGCTACCGCCGATGCCTTTACCCTGTTTGAACGCCTGGAAAGCAGGCTGGAGCAATACCCCAATCAGCTAACCCGTGCCTGTGTTGAGATGGCAAAGGACTGGCGCACTGACCGCTATTTACGCCGCCTGGAAGCCATGATGGCCGTAGCGGATAGCGAAACAGCCCTGGTTATGACGGGCAACGGCGACGTACTGGAGCCTGATGACGGTGTCATTGGTATTGGTTCCGGTGGCAATTATGCCTTGGCGGCAGCCCGTGCCTTATTTGATCGTGACGACATGGACGCCGAAGCCATTGCTCGCCGGGCCATGGCCATTGCGGCCGATATCTGTGTCTATACAAACACCAACGTAACGCTGGAAAAGCTTTAGATTAAACATCTGATTAGCCATGCCGCCCACGCCCCCTCCTGGCACAGCAACCAAACATAAAGACCCTTTACATGTCCGAATTCAGTCCCCGCGAAATTGTCTCCGAACTTGACCGCTTCATTGTTGGCCAAAATGACGCCAAGCGCGCCGTCGCCATTGCCCTGCGTAATCGCTGGCGCCGTCAGCAACTTGAAGAAGGCCTGCGTGAAGAAGTGGTGCCAAAGAATATTCTGATGATCGGCCCAACAGGTGTCGGTAAAACCGAAATTGCCCGCCGCCTGGCCCGTTTGGCAGA
This sequence comes from Alphaproteobacteria bacterium, assembly GCA_018650465.1. Lineage (GTDB taxonomy): Bacteria > Pseudomonadota > Alphaproteobacteria > UBA2966 > UBA2966 > JABILA01. Next base: position 36,843 of record JABIFY010000082.1, on the reverse strand, counting down.
GGCCCCCTTTGTAAAGGTTGAGGCCACCAAGTTTACCGAAGTCGGTTATGTCGGGCGCGATGTGGAACAAATCGTTCGGGATTTGGTGGAATTCGCCATTGCCCAACAACGTGACAAAAACCGACGCGAAGTTGTTACCCGCGCCGAAATGGCCGCCGAAGAACGTGTGCTGGATGCCCTGGTCGGAGACCACGCCAGCGAGACAACCCGCAAAAGCTTCCGCGACAAGCTGCGCAGCGGCGAATTGGCAGAAAAAGAAATTGAACTGGATATTGCCGATCACGGTGGTGGTGCAGGTGCCTTGCCAACTTTTGAAGTCCCGGGCATGCCGGGTGCCAGTATGGGCATGCTGAACTTGAACGATGTTTTTGGCAAAGCCTTCGGCCAGCAAACTTCGAAGCGTCGCATGACAGTAGAAAACAGTTACGAAGTCCTGATCGCCGAAGAAAGCGACAAGCTGCTGGATGATGAAAAAATTGTCCGCTCGGCCATCGATTCTGTGGAACAAAACGGCATTGTCTTTTTGGATGAGATCGACAAAATCTGTGCCCGTGGTGAACGCGGCGGTGCTGAAGTCAGTCGTGAAGGCGTACAGCGCGACCTGTTGCCGCTGATCGAAGGCACGACGGTTGCCACCAAACACGGCCCCGTTAAAACCGATCATATACTGTTCATTGCATCAGGTGCTTTTCATGTGGCCAAGCCGTCTGATTTATTGCCGGAACTTCAGGGCCGCCTCCCCATTCGGGTCGAACTGAAAGCCTTGTCGCGCGACGATATGAAACGCATTCTGGTTGAACCTGAAGCCAGCTTGATCAAACAATATGTTGCCTTGATGGGGACGGAAGGTTTGACCCTGGAATTTGAAGATGGTGCAATTGATGCTATCGCCGATCTGGCCACGGAAGTGAATGCGGGGGTCGAAAATATAGGCGCCCGTCGTTTGCACACCATTTTGGAAAAACTGCTGGACGAGATTTCGTTTACGGCCACCGACCGGGATGGCGATTCGGTTGTCATCGATGCTGACTATGTGCAAAAGCAAGTCGGGGAACTGGCAAGCAACGCAGACTTGTCGAAGTTTATTTTGTAGGAGAAATCTTTGCCGCTGGATATTCTGATTATCCTTGTTGTTATCGGCATCGGCGGCGTCGTTCTGCTGACCTGGGCCCTGGGTTGGGCCCGGCCCACAAGACTTGTATCCACAGAAGAAGTTAAGAATCAATTCCGGCTGGATCATCCTGAGCTGGAAATCGGAAAAGTCATGTTGTCCACAGATGGCCTGGCTGGCTTGCTGGAACTTTCCGATAACGCCATCGGCCTGATTTTTTCCTTCGGCGACAAATTCGTGACCCGCAGACTGACACCGCAAATAGTAAAGTCAATAGAAGTGGACGACCAGGCACAAGGCACCCAGGTCTTGATGCGACTTGCTGATTTCACCACCCCAAAAATTCACATGTCCTTTTCCGATCGTGATGTTAAATCGCTATTGAACAGTCTGACCAATTCGGAGGCTGGCCAATAATGGATGTCATGCATAAGTTCCCCAACGTCACCCAAATGGCCGTGCCCTTGTTTATCGGTCTGGTGCTTTTGGAGGTTGCCCTGGCGCGATTCAAGGGTACCGCCCGATATGAAACCCGCGACACTCTTGCCAGTCTGATTATGGGGGCTGGCAGCATTATTTCCGGCATGTTGGTCGGATTTATTGGCTTTAGATCCTTATTATATTTTTATCAATTTCGAATCTTTGAGCCCGGTTTGGCCGCATGGGTTTTTGTCCTTTGTTTTGTACTGGATGACCTGCGGTATTACTGGTTCCATCGCATTGCCCACCGTGTGCGCTGGGTCTGGGCGTCACATGTGAACCATCACACCAGCCAACATTACAATTTATCAACGGCTTTGCGCCAAACCTGGACGGGTGTTTTCACTGGTATCTTTATGCTGAATGTGCCCTTGGTGTTGCTGGGCTTTCATCCGGCCATGCTGGTTTTTGTAAATGGATTTAATCTGGTCTATCAGTTCTGGATTCACACAGAGACAATCAAACGCCTGCCAGCCCCGTTTGAAGCGATCTTCAACACACCGTCACACCACCGCGTACACCACGGCATCAATGCCAAATACCTGGATGCCAATTATGCTGGCACCCTGATTATCTGGGACCGCATGTTTGGCACCTTTGTGCCGGAAGACGATCTTGTGCCGGTGAAATATGGCATCATTCGTAATTTGGCAACTTTCAATCCCCTGAAGATTGCTTTTCACGAATGGATCAACATGTTGGCGGACTTTCTGAGGCCAGGACTATCGATTAACCAGCGCCTCGCCTACTTGTTCGCCCCGCCAGGCTGGAGCCACGACCGGTCCCGGCGGACATCGGACATGATCAAGGCTGATCACGTGCGGCGATATCCTCAGGAGACCGGGCATCCAGGCCTGCCGTCTTCCATCGACGGCTAAATCCGGATAATCAGACGATTTCGACCAGTTGCAGGGCAAAGGTCAGATCGTGGCCTGACATAGGATGGTTGCCATCCAGAGTTACATGTTCGTCATCAATGGCCGCGACCAGAACCGGAAATGCCTGACCGTTTTCATCCTGAACCTGCAACGTCATGCCTGGTTCGACGGGCATATCATCGGGCACCATGTCACGTGGAAAATTGCGCAGCAGGTCCTCATCACGCGGACCATAGGCCTCGAGCATGGGGATGGTGATCGTCTGGGCTTCACCCGGTGACATGGCAACGATGGCCGCTTCAAAACCCGGAATGACCTGGCCGCCACCAATTTCAAATTCCAGTGGCTCACGGCCCTCAGATGAATCAAATACAGTCCCGTCTGACAGTGTACCTTTATAATGCACCCTGACTTTTGTGCCTTCTTCAATCAATTTGGTATCGTCGGCCATGCCGCTCTCCTGAAAATTACCTTTAGCAAATTGTACTTCCGGGGACCGTCTCAAACAGGCCCGGGCCGGGAAGTTGGCGATCCTAACTATTTGGCACGGAAATGCAAACCCATCAGCCTTTTTGACTGAAACTGCCCAACCTAACCGAGGCGGGCCAGCAGTTCTTCTGCTTCACGGGTCGACAAATCGCGAATTTTTTGCGAAAGGCGATTGGCCAGTTCTGTATGACGCGCACTGAGGCCACTTGTATCAACCGTTACTTTTGGATGCGAAAGTTCCGAGAGTTTTCGCAATTCCTCGGCATCATCCCAGATGATGTCGAAATAGGTACAGATCTGGCGGATTAGTCCTGGCGACGGTCGACCCCGGTGACCATGTTCCAAAGCCGACAAATAGGCAGGTGAAACTTCCAGAGCTGCCGCCATTTGCTTCAGAGTTACACCCACTTCAGCCCGAAGGTCTCGAATTTTTTCTGCAAAAGGTGTCATGGCAAAAATCCTTCTTTCAGAAAATCACTTTTGTCGGCGCAGTCGAACATACAACGCGCCATCCCCCCCATCGCGCGGCAAGGCAGATTGATAGTCAACGACATAAGCAGCCAGATTGCGTGCAGACAACCAGATCGGCGCCATCCGGCGCAGCACACCACGTGTGCTGCCTTCCAGAAACCCATGTGTCTGCTGGTCCGCCGGCGCCCCTTTGCCCGTAATGACCAGCACACAGCGTTTCCCGGTACGGGCCGCCGTTTCAATAAATCGGTTCAGGCGTAAATGCGCCTGGGCCTGGGTCATGCCGTGCAGATCAAGCCTCCCGTCAATTTCGATTTTACCCTGTTTAACCTGGCGTAATATCCCGCGATCAAACCCTTCCTGCGGCACAGGTCCTGTTGGAGAAATTGCGGCTTGTTTTCGTAAAGACACGGTGACCGGATTGTTAACCGGTACCGGTTTCCCCAGGGGCCTGATTTTGGCCGCGCCATCAAACAGCGGATCTTCATCTACAAAACGCCGCCGTGTGATCCGGTCCAGTGGTGTGGTCGTTTCCATTACGGTACGAAAAAGATCATCACCCTCCAGGGGTCGGATCCTGGCACCAGATTGTTTTTTGCCCTTAGTCTTCTTTGCCATCATCAACAACCACGATGTGCAGGCGCCGTGGACCATGGGCGCCCATAAACAGCGTTTTGTCGATATCGCCGGATCGCGAAGGACCGGTTACCAGATTGACCGTTCGCGGCATGAAGTTGCCGTCACCATCCCGTGGCGCACGTTCGCGCATTTTTGCCCAGCCTTCTTCATAGGTGCCGACAATTTCACTTTTACGAACAATGACCACGTGATTGTCTGGCAAGAAGTTTAATGTCGTCGGGGTGTCTGCACCCGAGGCCATCATCAATGTTCCTGTTTCAGCGATGGCGGAAAAGACGGGCGTAATGCCAACAGCATCAGTGGTTTGTGCCTTGTCGCGACGCAGCGTCAACAAGGACTGATCCCCCCAGGGAATATCATCCAGGCGCTGGTCTGGCGACATCACTGCTTCAGCTGGCAAATTATGTTCGGCCAGCCAGCTACTGACAGCGGCAGGCACATCCTTTACGTCATCAACCTCGTCAATCGTCGCGGCGGCTGTAATTATCATTTCGCGAAAGAGATCAACCAGGGGCTGCCCTGTAAGCTGGCCCCGCGCCGGGATCGGATTGATTTCAGGTTTAGGCCCCGGTTTGGCCAGCCAGTCCGACACGGCCTGTTCGGATTTGACCCGCTTGTCATCACCAAGCTTGCCCCGGATACGTCCGAGGATCTGATCGCGGGCGCTGCTCATGACCGGCCTCCCGCACGACGCTGTTTTTGATCCTTATACTGCGCCATGAATGTGCGGCCTTCCGGGGCAGGTAAATCCCGGGCCCCGGTCCAGCCGCTGGCCAGTGGCACACTGCGCAATTTTCCTTTGCCCCCGGCCATCATCTTCAAGGCCTTCATGGCGATGCCGGTAGCAAAGCGATACAGGGTGGGTCGGCTGGCAAAGAATGCCCAAAGATTAATGCCAACGCGTTCTTTGGGCGCGCCCAGTTTGGCTTTGTAGGCATTTTCCCGATGCGTGCGCAGCATGCGCGGCAAAGGAATGCGTTCCGGACACACTTCCTGACAACGGCCACAAAATGTCGAAGCATTGGGCAGGTGGCAAGAATCTTCCAGGCCCACAATATTTGGCGTTAGCACCGATCCCATGGGGCCAGGATAGACCCAGCCATAGGCGTGACCACCGATGGTCGACCAGACCGGACAATGCATCAGACAAGCGCCACATTTTATACAACGCAACATTTCCTGAAAATCGCCGCCGACCATTTCACTCCGCCCATTATCGAGAATGATCACGTGAAAACTGGAAGGCCCATCAAGGTCTTCTGACCGACGCGGGCCAGTGGAAAATGTTGTATAAACTGAATATTCCTGGCCTGTCGCAGAGCGCGCCAACACCCGCAACATTGTCGAGGCATCTTCCAGTGTAGGGGCGATTTTTTCGGGCGTGGCCAGAGCGATGTGCATTTTTGCTAATGTCTGGGTCAGATCACCATTGCCCTCGTTCGTGACGATCACGGTTGAACCCGTTTCGGCAATCATGAAATTTGCGCCGGTAATACCAACATCCGCCGTGACATATTTGGGCCGCAAAACCTCCCGGGCTTCTTCCAGCAATTCTCGGGGATCTTCAAGGCGTTCGGTTTTGCCGTACTGTTTGTGATGTTCGTGGAACAAGTCCGAGACCTGCGCTCTGGTCTTGTGGATGGCAGGTGCGATGATATGGCTGGGGCGCTCGTCGGCCAACTGAATAATATATTCGCCAAGGTCCGTTTCGATGGGCTCGATAGAATGTTCTTCCAGAAAATGGTTCAGGTCCATTTCCTCGCCGATCATCGATTTTCCCTTGGTCACCGTTTTGGCATCAATAGACTTGCACAGTTCAAGAACTTTTTGCCGGGCTTGTTCCGGTGACTGACACCAGTGTACTTCCCCGCCATTCTTGATGACATTGGCTTCAAACTTCTCAAGATAGACATCCAGGTTTTCCAGCACGTGATTTTTTATTTTCACGGCGCCGTCGCGGATATCTTCATATTCAGGCAACTTGCCAACGGTCGCCAGGCGGCCAAGTACAAAACCGCTTTCCATACCTTTCAAGGCAGATTGCAGATTTTCATCGGCCAAGGCTTTTCTGGCATTTTCCTTGAAGGTGCGGGTTTCAGGAATCATTTGCCATCTCCCGTGTTCTCGGCACCGATGGGCGGTGTCTCGGTCATGCCCGCCAGAACTTCAGCAATGTGGCGGACGGAAATGGGGGACCCTTCGCGCTGAAGACGACCGGCGATATTCAACAGACAACCAAGGTCCCCGCCGAGAACAGTTGCTGCTTCTGTTGATCCCAGGGCCTTTGTTTTGGTCGTCACGATGGCGCCGGAAATTTCACCATATTTGGCCGAAAATGTACCACCAAATCCGCAACAGACATCCCGGTCCGGCGCTTCTTCAAGCTCAAGACCTTCGACCGAATTCAACAGTTTGCGGGGCTGATCACGAATGCCCAGTTCGCGTAAACCCGAGCAAGCATCATGATAGGTCACCTTGCCCGCATAGGCGGCTTCAACAGCCTCGACACCCAGACGGTCTGTCAAAAACGAAATCAATTCAAAGGTTTTGCCGGACAAGGCACGGGCCTTTGGTCCCCAAACTTCGTCTTTTAGAAACAGCTGTGGGTAGTGCACTTTGATCATGCCTGTGCAGCTGCCCGACGGGGCAACCACATAATCATAATCATCGAAACTTTCGATGACCTGTTTCGCAATGACCATGGTTTTTTCCCGCGCACCCGAATTATAGGCTGGCTGGCCACAACAGGTCTGGGCTTCGGGGACAAATACAGTGCAGCCTGCATCTTCCAACAATTGCAAGGCAGCAAAACCGACGCTGGGGCGAAAGAGGTCGACCACGCAGGTGACAAACAAGGCAACATTTATTGGCTTTGATTCTGGCAAGGCTCAAGTCCCGATTTTTGACATGTCGAAGTTTGTGGTTTGGTACAATTCATTGATCCAGTTACCGTAAAGCAACTGGGCATGACTGCGCCAATCATTGCGCGGGTTTTTTGTCGGATCATCGTTCGGAAAATAGTGAGCCGGCAGCATTGCTTGATCATCGTTTTTGACGTCCCGCATATATTCATTCTGCAAGGTGTCGGCATCATATTCGAAATGATTGAAAACAAAGGCCCGGCGCTTCTTTTCGTCTTCAACAATGCAAATCCCGGATTGATCAGATTCTGCCAGCACAGTCAGATCTTCGTGCTTGTCGATGTCATCATGCCGAACTTCTGTCCAGCGCGAAACCGGCACTCTGAACACATCATCAAAGCCGGCAATCAGCGGATGGCGCTCCAGGGTTCGATAGTGATCAAAGACACCGGACAGTTTTTTGCCAAGATCATATTTCGGCACACCATAATAGTGAAAAAGTGCTGCCTGCCCGGCCCAGCAAAGAAAATAGCAAGAATGTACGTGGGTCGTCGCCCAGTCTAGAATTTCAGCAAATTCCGGCCAGTACTTTACCTCTTCAAATTCCAGGCGCTCAATGGGAGCACCGGTGATTACCAAACCATCAAATTTACGATGCTTCACTTCCGGCCAGGGCTGATAGAAGGCAGCCATGTGGCCTTGGGGCGCATTTGTCGCTTCGTAACTTCCCGTCGTCAGCAAGGTTAATTCAATTTGCAAAGGGGTGCGGCCCAGCTGTCGGATCAATTGGGTTTCTGTCTTTACCTTCTCAGGCATCAGATTGAGCAACGCAATTTGCAGGGGTCGAATATCCTGGCGTACCGCATCCTGCTCGCGCATCAGGGCAACACCCTCATCAAGCAGTATGTCAGTCGATGGCAAATCGTTGGGTATCTTAATCGGCATTAATTTTTTCTCCGGTCGCCTCTATACGCTGGGCGATCGTTTTTGGCAAAAGTAAAAAGTAACGGCCTGCATGTTTCATGCGGCCTGCGATTTGTTCAGCGCGGTCTCCATAACCCCAAAATATATCACCTCGAACCGGTCCTCTGATGGCGCCGCCGGTATCTTGTGCCACCAAAAGCCTGTGTAGTTTCTGGTCGGGCCGATCGGCTTTTTGTGCTGGTGCCGTCGCTTCCAGCCAGATCGGCACGCCTAAAGGAATATATTTTCGATCTACGGCCATAGATCGTTCCTGCGTCAGGGCGACACCTTGCGCGCCAATAGGGCCATCGCCAATCAGCTCACGAAAAAACACAAAGGACTTGTTCATATTCATGACGCCGGGGGCCGCTGCCGGGTTTTCTTTCAACCAGGCGCGTATGGTTTGCAGGGAAACCGTTTTCTTTGTCATCACACCGCGGCGGATTAATTCTCGACCTATGGCCATATAGGGCTGACCATTGGTTGCAGCATAGCCCACCCGCATTTCACCCCCACCTGCCAGCGCCACGCGGCCCGACCCCTGGATATGCAGAAAAAATGCACTGACATTGTCATCTACCCAGACCAATGGCTTAGCCTGATCAGCCATGGCACCTGCGATAATTTGTTTCCGTTCCGGATAGGGCACAAGGCGGCTTCCATCCAGGCGGCCGGCGATCCGGCGTCCCCGCATATCAGCTCGAAAATTCTTTAACTCAACGGTGATCAGGTCATCCGGTCGGGCATACAACGGCGTTTGGAAGGGACCAGACTTTACAAGACTGCCGCGCAAGGATGGCTCGTAATATCCCGTGAACATGCCTGTTGGGTCGTCGCGATTGTGGGCTTGATAGGGCGTAAAGCGGGTCTCAAAAAACAACCGCGCTGCGGGATCGTCACCTCGAGGAATTGTCTTTGCGGCCAGACAAGATTGCCGCCAGTCGCCTACGGTTCCGGCAACACCCTTAGCACCCAGGGATCTCTTTTCTGGAAGTGTTTCAAACCGGGCGCAGCTTTTTCCAAAAGCCTCCAGGGTTTGTGACTGGCGATCTTTCCGCCATCCAGTCAAATCGTCAAAGGCAACTTGTTTCAGGACCAGTCCATCCGGCACTGCTGCGGGTCGATACAGATGCAAAAGCACGCCCGCGGACACCAACAAAAAAGCCACTACTATGGCAAACTGATTTGGATTGGGCCTCACAATTCGGGCCGCCTTGTTGCTGACTGGTTTATCCAACGCGGCGATTGTTGCATTCAGTTCGCTTTGCGGGTCGCTATCAATGGCCAGTTCGGGTCCCGGGATTGTACATCGCGTGCAAAGGTCCAGATATCAATAACGTCGTCTGTAATATCTGGTGAACCGGACAGGGTTTGGCCATCCGGGCCCTTCAATTCGTTTGTCATTTCTGCCGTAAACTTAATGGTTATTTCAGCTATACTGCCATTCATGCGAACTTCAATGGGTTCCACATTTTCGATGCTGACAAGCGTGGTTTCCAATGTTTCACCACGTTGCTCGCGATCCCTTATCGCAGCGCCAAAATCATCATAGATATGGTCGGCCAGCAAATTGCGAAGTGCCGCGAAATCTTCCCTTGCAAAGGCGTTGATCACCATTTCATACGCTGAGGCTGCACCATCCAGAAACTGCTCGATGTTAAATTTTGGATCTGACAGCAATATCTCGTTTACACCGGCAACGATCTCGACCGGAAAATCATTTTCGACCGAAGCTGGTGGGGGAGTGGAATGACTATCATTGCCGGGCAACTGGATAACGTTCCCGTCCTGGCTTTCTTGTTTTTGCTGCTCAGCCCCATCTTTGTTTTCTCCACCAAACCGGGCCGACCACATACCGCCGCGATCCTTGTCCTGGTCTTCACTGTCGTCAGGCCGCGTGCCAAGCGTGCCGCGCAGTCGCAACAAGATAAACACGGCGATGGCGCCGAACAGTAAAATATCCCACAGTTGAAAACCTTCCATTTCGCTCCGTTTCCCTGGTACTCTTAGGTCTCATGAGTTTGCATTTGACCAAACAATCAAATCTTCCAACAAACGATTGAATGACGTGTTCGCATGCTCATATAAGTGATATGTGACGTTGTGCTATCGTTATCTACTTTAATCCCCTGTGGTGCAAGCGGTCCAGACGTTCTCCTGATAATGTGAGCGTCTGTTTTTTGGCTTGTATCGCCCTGTTATCAACGAGGTAATTCATTGGGTTGGCTGTTACTACTCGCCTTTATCGGCATTCCCCTGATCGAAATCGCAGTCTTTATCAAGATCGGCGGTATTGTTGGTCTCGGGCCGACGCTGGTGATTGTGGTTTTGACGGCGGTGATTGGGACAGCTTTGCTGCGCCGGCAAGGCCTGGCAACCCTGAACAGGGCGCGCCAGCAATTGAATCAGGGCGCGCTACCCCTGGCCGAGATATTTGATGCAATTTGCCTGCTGGTCGCCGGCGCATTTTTGCTGACACCTGGATTTGTCACCGACAGTCTCGGCGCCATTTTGCTTATCCCGGCAGCGCGTCTGATATTACGGAAATTTGTCGGGGCTCGTGTTCAAATGACGGATATCCACGGCGGCAGCCACCGAAATAGCGGGTTTGCAGGGCAAAGCGATGTAATAGATGGCGATTACGCGGATGTGACGGATACACCCAAAAATCAGGCAAATGCCGACAAAAACAAGCTTGGCGGTACTGGTTAAACCGCGATAAAGTGGGGACGGGCGGTTGCCAGACAGGCCTTGGCGACCTTATATATCTGTATCAGAATTACACAGATAAGTTCCACAGACATAAACTGATGTCGAATAGCGGGACATACGGTCAGGAGTAACAGGCATGTCGGACTTGGCAGATACAGGCGCAGATACGGGCGCAGATACGGGCGCAGATACGGGCGCAGATACCAATTCCGGCGGTGCCACACAAGCAGCGCCACGCTTCAGCATCCGGGCGCAATATATCAAGGATTATTCCTTTGAAAACCCTAATGCGCCAGCCAGCCTGGCACCTTCTGATGAAAAGCCTGCCATCGATGTAAACGTTGATGTCGGTGCCAAGCCTTTGGGCGGGGTTAACTACGAAACCCAGTTGCGCATCACAGCCCAAGCCAAACGTGGCGACATGGTCTTGTTTGTCGCCGAACTATTATACGGCGCCACTATTTCCGCCGAGCATTTTCCGGCAGAACGCGTCGAGCCCCTGTGCCTGGTGGAAGTCCCGCGGGTTATTTTTCCTTTTGCCCGTCGCCTGATTGCAGAGGCCACGCGCGAAGGTGGCTTTGCGCCTTTGCTTATTGACCCGGTTAATTTCGCGGTTCTGTATCGCCGCAAACTGGAAGCCCGGGCCGCGGAGCAAGAAAAAGCCGAAGTCTGAGACCTAGAACTGAAACGTGGCTCTGGAACTGAAACGTCAGGCCTGAAGCCAAAAAACGGAAGTAACTACGACCGCCAAATTGGATCATCCACCTTTTCCAGAAACGCCGCATGTGCCTCCAGTTCTTCGGTACTTGCGCTATGGTCACGCGGTTTCCGCTCGGTTTTTTCCGTGACCTCAAGATCAATCGTCTCCGGTTTGCTATCATCTTCACTCAGCAGCAATCCGGGCTGGCGACCGCCAGTTAGCTCAAGATAGACCTCCGCCAGCAATTCCGCATCGAGCAAAGCACCATGTTTTTCGCGGGCTGAGTTATCGATACCAAAGCGCCGGCACAAGGCATCCAGATTGGCGTGCGCACCGGGGAATTTCTGACGCGCCATGCGCACGGTATCCACCGTTTCATTGCCAAGCTCGGCTCTGTGCAACCGTTTGAGCTCCGCATTCAGAAACCCCATATCAAATTCGGCATTGTGAATGACCAGTTGGGCACCCTCGACAAATTCCAGAAAATCCTCGGCAATTTCTTCAAATTTTTGTTTGTCGCGCAGGAAAGATTCAGACAAGCCGTGCACGTTAAAGGCTTCTTCCGGCATATCCCGTTCCGGGTTGATATAGACGTGATAGACGTTGCCGGTGGGCACCAGGTTGACCAGTTCCAGACAGCCGATTTCAACGATGCGGTGGCCGGTTTTCGGGGTCAGGCCGGTGGTTTCGGTATCCAGAACAACTTCACGCATTAGTCTTTACTTTCAAGGAGTTAAGAATATTTCGAATGCGCATTAAAGCAAAGCTTTTGCCATTCCCGGTGGGAATAACAAAATCTGCTTTGCGGCGCTTGATCACATCTGGCACTTGCACAGCCATAATATGATTCAGTTTATCACGCGTCATGCCGGGGCGGGCCATAACACGGGCGATTTGGATGGGCCTGGGGGCGCTGACGACACAAACATAATCCACTTTTTTCTCGCCGCCGGTCTCAAACAAAAGTGGAATATCATAGACCACAACGGGCAGGCGGGCGGCCCGGGCACGTCGGGTAAACTGCTCCCGTCCACGACCCACCAAGGGGTGAATAATGCCTTCGAGAATCTTCAGTTTTTGCGGATTCCCAAACACAGCGGCACCCAGCTTTTGCCGATCAACACCGCTCTCAGCATGGGTTACACCAGGAAAAGCAGTCTCCACCGGGGCCACGGCGACGCCGCCAGCAGCCATGATTTTGTGCACTTCGGCATCCGCATCAAAGACCGGCACGCCTAACTTTCGAAACATGGCAGAAGCCGTGGATTTACCCATGCCGATGGAGCCTGTGAGGCCGATGGTGATCATTTATCAGAGGCGCCGAGATCGCGCAAAACGGCTTGGCGCAGATCGTCATCAACGGTGGGTTCAACCCCGAACCAGGCAGAAAAGCCGGGCCGGGCCTGGTGCAATAACATGCCAAGGCCGTCCACAATTTGGCAGGCTTTTTCTGGCATCCTGCGAGCATTAAGTAGCAATTCGGTCACAAGCGGGGCATAAACGATGTCCGTTACCAGGGAATTTTCACCTAGACTGGCCAAATCCATGCCTAGTGGCGGTTGGCCTTCCATGCCAAGGCTGGTGGAATTTACCAGGCCATTGGCATCGGCGAGAATATCTGCGCGCTGTTCCCAATCGGCTACATTTATTTTTGCGCCAAATTCAGTGGCCAGCCCATCGGCCCGATCACGACCTCGGTTGGCAAGTCGAATTTCCGGCACACCCGCATCCAGCAACGCCACAATAATCGCCCGCGCAGCACCTCCGGCACCGAGCAAAACCACCGGTCCGGCATCAGCCTGCCAGTCGGGTGCATTGACGCGAATATTTTCCATAAACCCAAAGGCATCGGTGTTGCTGCCATGCATGCGGCCATCGTCGCCGACCACCACCGTATTTACGGCCCCGATGCGCCGGGCCACATCATCAACCTCGCCAATTTCCGTCAGCAGTTCGAGGGCGGATTGTTTGTGCGGCACGGTAATATTGGTACCGCGAAAGCCGAGCTGCGGCAAAGCCGTCAGGGCTGAGGCAAAATGTTCAGGGGCAACCGCCAAGGGGACATAGGCACCATCGATATTGTGCCGGTCCAACCAATGGCCATGCAGCAAGGGCGAGCGCGAATGTTTGACAGGCCAACCCATCACGCCTGCAAGTTTACTGTTTCCGGATAGGGTCATAGTCTGCGGCTGGATCCTGATCGATTGAGGTTGGCTGATATTACGCCGAAACGCTCGCGTAGCCCAACCCCCCTACTTCATCCCAACACCGTGCTCGCGCAAAAAATCGAGCAGTTGCAACAGAGGCAATCCCAGAATACTGAAATAATCGCCATCAATTTTGGAAAACAACTGTGCCCCGCGCTCTTCCAGCAGATAGCCCCCGACAGAGCTGAGAATTTTTGTCCCGGATGCCGCAAGATAGTCTTCGAGAAATTCATCGCTGAAATTGCGCATGGTCAGCTTGGGAATTTCCACATGGCGCCAGAGCGGCTTGCCATTTTGCACAACACAGGCGGCCGTCACCAGGCGGTGCTCTTTACCCCGCAAACTTTGTAAGTGATTTCGCGCACCATCCATGCCGACAGGCTTATCGAACATGTCTTTGCCTAAACCCAATATCTGATCCGCCCCGATGACCAAAGCCTCAGGATGGCGACGCGACACACGCAAGGCTTTCAGTTCGGCCAGTTCGTCGGCAATATCCCGCGCCGATGCGTTTTCGGCCAGCATGCTTTCCTTGATGGTCTCTTCATCGACGGCGGCCACATCGACGGTAAAATCAAGCCCGGCATTTTTCAGCAATCTGGCCCGCACAACACTGCCACTGGCCAATACAATTTCCGGCACGACCTGGGGCGCATCACCAACCCCCACTTTACCAACCATGCGTCGCGGTATCCGAGCGCCGAGCCCCTTCAGGTCGATAGTCATTATAAAGGTTGAGAATAGCGGCAGCGGTCTCTTCAATAGAGCGCCGCGTCACATCGATCACCGGCCAACCGCGGGCCGAAAACATCTTGCGCGCCTTTTTAACTTCCTCGCGCACAATGTCGAGGTCGATATAGCTGGTCTCTTTTTCCTCATGCAGGGCAAGCAACCGGTTGCGCCGGATCTGCACCAGGCGCTCGGGACTGGTGGTCAGCGCCACAACTAATGGACCGTCGGTATCTTCGATGCTGCCAATATCTTCGAGCTCAGCCGGCGGTGGCACTTCAGGCACCATGGGCACATTGGCAACCTTCAGGCCACGATTGGCGAGATAGATAGAGGTCGGCGTTTTGGAGGTGCGCGAGACCCCCAGCAATACAATATCCGCCGAAGCCAGATTGCCCACGCCCTGGCCATCATCGTGGGCGAGGGTGTAGCTCATGGCATTCATGCGATGAAAATATTCCGCATTCATGACGTGCTGCATGCCCGGCCGATCCACGGTTTTTGAGCCCAGAAAGGTCGACAGGGCCGCCATCACCGTATCCATCACCGGCACGCAAGGCACGCCAAGATCAAGGCAGCCGTTGATCAGAATGCGCCGAATTTCTTTATCGACCAGCGTGAACATCACAAGGCCGGGCTTGTCCTTGATTTCCGCCAACACTTTTTCCATTTGCGGCACCGAACGCACAAGCGCCCAGGTATGTTCGATGGGGTCGGCGTCTTCAAATTGCACAATCGCCGCATGGGCGATAGATATCAGCGTTTCGCCCGTGGCGTCCGAAACGAGATGAAGATGGAACTGTTTTGGTTCTGTCATGGGTGGAGGATAGCATGGCGAGGGAGAGCGCACAGCCCCGGAATATTTGTGCGATTGCGATATTATGTATCGTCGTCTCTCCGGCCCCTCTTTACTTCGTCACTCCGGGCCCCGACCCGGAGTCTCTGGCGAGCCTGCAAAAATCAATTGCCTATGAAGAGATGGAAGGGCTGCTGAGACTCCGGGTCAAGCCCGGAGTGACGCCGGTTTTTTTGGCATCAGCTCTGCAGAAACCCCGTTCAGCAAAACCCTCCACCAACAGACCACGGAGTCATGTGGCACAGTTCCTTGCCAAATTCACGCGAAGTTTCTTATGAGCTAACACGCGCCATTGAGGCGCGCAGCCGCAAGCGGCGCTTGAGCGTAATATCAAATCTCCCTGGAAGGGAGATTTGGAAAGACTCACACCACGCCCGAACCCAAAACCGCCCCCGTTCGCACCACAACAACAGACACCACAAACGCCAACCCCGCGTGCAGCTCAACCTTCACCGCCGCATCTTCAATCATAACAGCCTCGCCAGCTTCAACGACATCCCCCGCAACCTCAGCCGATCCCTCAAAAACATAAACCAGCACCATCTGATCCGCAGCGCTTTTAAACTCGCCCCGCCCCTGATCGCTTAAAACAACCACATCACCACGAACAAATTCAGGATCGAAAATCAGGTTAAAATCCCGGATGGCCCCGTCCAGTAATTCACACGCCGTGGCCGCCGCACCAGAAAACCCGAATGCGTCATCTCCCACCCGAAGCGTCACCGGCTGCACGCCGGCCACCGACAAGGACATGCCCGCTCCCGTCGCCACGGCAATCACCCGTTCATAGCCATCAAATACAGAAAAGCGCCCGGAGTCCGGCACATCCGCCAGACTAACCCGCCAGAGAAACCTGTCGGTCGTTGGGAAGAGCTGTTTGAAAATTTCCGTCGTGGAGCCCTGGCCGTTGGCCCAAGGCATGGTTTTGAAGGTGGTTGAGGGGAGCGGGGTTATGTTGGGCATTTCTGGACTCTGGGTTTAATTTTCTGTCTCCGCGATCAGGACTGAAAATATATACAGCTTTTTAACCGACAGTCGTTGTGAAAATAGTCTCGTCCGTTGTCCAGACCGATCTCTTTCCAAATCTCCCTTCCAGGGAGGTTTGATATGCCGCTCAAGCGGCGCTTGCGCCTGCGCGCCTCAATGGCGCGTGTTAGCTTTTAAATATCTTCGCGTAAATTTGGTTCGCGACTTGGCCACATGACCCCGTGGTCTGTTCGTGGATGGTTTTTGTTGAACGGGGTTTGTGCAGGAGCGATGCTGAAAAGATCAATGTCACCCCGCACTTGATGCGGGGTCCATGCTTCGAATATTTTAGGCACCATATCGTCTCGTGGCACTGCGCCCAATCCTGCCGCGTAGATGCCGGATCAAGTCCGGCATGACGAAGAGAAGCAATGTCAGGGTTGCCGGAGTGACAGCGGTCATAATTCATTCTCCAACCACCGATTCTGAGTCACGTGAATCATGGGGATAACTGGCCTTATTTCACAATCCACAAAATTCCATGCACCTTGACCTTAGGTCCATAAGCAATTCGCCCCGGTGTGCAGGAAAAAAACCAGGATCTGTGCAGCTTCTGGATAAGTCTGGAATTGGGCCCCTCAATCGATGTTACCCCCACTATTCCTGAAAACTTGATCACAGGGTTGGGGCGCACAAATCTGCCAATGTCTGCGGGTTGTCGCGGGCTTCCCCCGAAGTTATACAGAGGGGGCGCAGCCACGTTGTCGCACCTGCGAAATGCGGGATAAGTTCGGGAGCGCGAGTTCTCCCCACAACACACAGGGATCTACTACTACAACAACCTTATTAGTATAAATATAGTATATGTAAGGGGACTGTGGGTAACCGGGAAGCAGCAGAAATAATGAACGCACCAACGAACGATAAAAACATGCTCAAAGCGCTTGCAGGAGAGAAGCAGGCAAGGCCGCCTTTCTGGTTTATGCGCCAGGCCGGACGATATTTGCCAGAATATCGCGCCACCCGGGCTGAGGCCGGAGATTTCCTGTCGCTATGTTACAATCCGGAGCTGGCGGTGGAAGTCACCTTACAGCCGATCCGGCGTTATCACATGGATGCGGCGATTTTGTTCTCTGACATCCTGGTCATTCCTGATGCCATGGGGCAGACGCTGGCTTACAAGGAAGGGGAAGGCCCGCAGCTGGAGCCCGTCCGGTCCAGCGCTGATCTTGATCGCCTGGAAACAGGGCGCATCACAGAACACCTGCAGCCCGTCTTTGAGACGTTAAAAGGTCTGCGTAGGGAGCTACCGCCGGAAGTGACCTTGATCGGCTTTGCAGGAGCACCCTGGACCGTGGCGACCTATATGGTGGAGGGACAGGGCAGTCGAGATTTCGCCAACGCCAAAAGCTGGGCTTTCTCCGACGAAGCGGGTTTTGCGCGCCTGATCAATATGCTGGTTGAGGCGACCACAGAATATCTGCTGGCCCAGATCGAGGCCGGTGCCGAGGTTATTCAGATTTTTGATACCTGGGCCGGCGCCCTGTCGGAAACCGAGTTTAATAAATGGTGTATCGCACCCGTTAAACAGATCGTTGCCAATTTACGGGCAAAATACCCAGATATTCCGGTTATTGGCTTTCCGCGCGGGGCCGGGGCGGGTTATGCAAACTTTGCGGCCCAAACCGGGGTAAACGCGGTTTCCCTGGATACATCCGTGCCGTTGGAATGGGCCCGCGATAATGTGCAGACTTCTTGCGCGGTTCAAGGTAACCTTGATCCACTATTGGTGGTGGCTGGTGGCGAACCCATGCGCAGGGAAGCAAATCGTATTCTGGAAACCCTGGGTAATGGACCCTTTATTTTTAACCTGGGCCACGGATTTGTGCCGCAGACACCGCCGGAGCATGTTGAAGAATTGTCAGAGTTGATCCGGAATTATTGATAAGAAAAAGGTTTTCGCCAGATTGACGTGGAGAACAGTTGTCAAAATATGAACCGTAAAAAGACGGCCATCGTTTTTTTTAATCTGGGCGGACCAGACAGTCCGGCGGCGGTCAAGCCGTTTCTGTTTAACCTGTTCAGTGATCCGGCGATTATCACTTTGCCGGGTCCTGTGCGTTGGTTACTGGCGAAATTTATTTCCACACGACGGGCCCCGGTGGCTCAAAAAATCTATGCTGAACTGGGTGGCTCGTCCCCTTTATTGGCCCAAACCAAACTCCAGATGTCTGCCCTGGAAGCCCAACTGGCGAGCGATGAAGATCACGATTTCAAGGTCTTTACGGCCATGCGGTATTGGCATCCCATGAGCGATCAAACAGCTGCCGAAGTGATGGATTGGGGCGCGGAGCATGTGGTGTTGCTGCCGCTGTATCCGCAATTTTCCACGACAACCACCGAAAGCTCTGCGAGGGATTGGTCTCGGGCGGCGTCGGCGGCAGGGCTATCGGCAACCACATCGGTGATTTGTTGTTATCCGCGCCAGCATGACTATATCGCTGCCCAGGCAAAACTTTTGCGGGCGGAATTGCGACAAATTCCCAATCCGGCGCGAGTATTGTTTTCAGCCCATGGCTTGCCGGTCAAATTTGTTGAGGGTGGTGATCCCTATCAATGGCAAATCGAACAATGTGCTCTCGCCATTGCCCGCGATGCCGGACTGGGTACCGGTGATTTCCGGGTCTGTTATCAAAGCCGGGTGGGGCGTCTGGAATGGCTCGGACCCTCACTGGATGAAGCCCTGGAAAAAACCGCCGAACACGGCATGAATGTGGTGGTTCAGCCGATCTCTTTTGTTTCTGAACATTCAGAAACCCTGGTGGAACTGGATATCGAATATAAAAAAATCGCCGGGGATTTGGGTATTGAACATTACCGGCGGGTACCAACCCTGACGGCTGATGCTGGTTATATCGATGGTCTTGCCAATCTGGCCCGCGACGCAGCGACAAAAAAGGGCCTATGCCCACCGCGTGGAACACGATATTGTCCGCAGCGATTTGAGCGCTGTTTGTGTAAGGAAGCTTTATAATTTTCTGACTTGCGGCTTTGCACTCATCCCGTCATGAACGTCAACCAGTATAATCGTTGTCGTGTTGCATGCGCGAAGCACGATGGGTGGTCGGGAGGGGCGTGGGCGGCACGGCAAATCATAACTTGAAATCGGAGTAAAACGACGTGAGCTGGCTGGCAGACTGGTATTTGTGGATCAAGGCCCTGCACATCATTTCGGTGATGGCGTGGATGGCGGGCATGCTCTATTTGCCGCGCCTGTTTGTTTATCACGTCGATGCTGAACCCGGATCGGTGCAATCAGAAACCTTCAAGATCATGGAACGCCGGCTGATGCGGGCGATCATCAATCCGGCCATGAATGTGGCCATCGTGTTTGGTGTATTGTTGGCCCTGACACCCGGCATTGTTGACTGGTCCATGGGTTGGCCGTGGATCAAGCTGGCCCTGATTATCGCCATGACGGGCATTCACGGCTTCTTGTCGCGCTGGCGACGTCAGTTCGAAAGAGATGAAAACACCCACAGTGCAAAATTCTATCGCCTGATGAACGAAGTCCCGACCGTGCTGATGATCCTGGTCGTGATTACGATTGTGGTTAAGCCGTTTTAAAAATGGAATATTTTTGACTAATTAACATTTTGGAAAATGGTTATTTTCCGTTGACTTACGCGGCGTCAAAGTTTATTTCGGTTATCAGAACAAACGAACGTACTGACACCGGTCGTAAAATTCTGACGCTGGCGGGCCTTTCTGGCCCGACTGGTTCACAAAAAATCTGGTTCCCAAAAAACCTTCCAACACTCGGCATTTCTCAATCTGTACCAACAGCGAGCATTCCGACTCCTCACCCTAAATACATTCAACTGAATTGTTTTATCCCTTCAAAGAACCCTCAATTTTATAATCGTAATCGCCGAACCGCTGTTCGGCTGCATTACCAAAACAGGCTAACACCATGAATCTTCAGGAACTGAAGAAAAAGACACCGACCGAACTGCTTTCCTTTGCCGAGGAGCACGACGTCGAAAATGCCAGTACCATGCGCACCCAGGATATGATGTTCTCTATTTTGAAGAACGTCGCCGAACAGGGTGTGGAAATTACTGGCGAAGGCGTGCTGGAAGTGTTGCAAGATGGCTTCGGCTTTTTGCGCGCCCCAGAAGCCAACTATCTGCCGGGTCCCGATGATATTTACGTCAGCCCCAGCCAGATCCGCCGCTTTGGTTTAAAGACCGGTGATACGGTCGAAGGTCCGATCCGCTCCCCAAAAGATGGTGAGCGTTATTTTGCCTTGCTGAAAGTGACTACCGTTAACTTTGACGAGCCGGAAAAATCGCGCCACAAGGTGAACTTCGACAACCTGACGCCGTTGTACCCCGACGAAATGCTGCGCCTCGAACTGGACGATCCAACCCTGCCTGATCCCACGGGCCGGGTGATTGACCTGATTACCCCGATTGGCAAAGGCCAGCGTGGCCTGATCGTGGCCCCGCCGCGGACCGGTAAAACCGTGATCCTGCAGAACGTGGCCAAAAGCATTGCCGCCAATCACCCGGAAATTTATCTGATCGTCTTGCTGATCGATGAGCGCCCGGAAGAAGTCACCGACATGAAACGTTCGGTCCAGGGCGAAGTTGTTTCTTCCACCTTTGACGAACCGGCCACCCGCCACGTGCAGGTCGCCGAAATGATTATCGCAAAGGCCAAACGCTTAACCGAACATGGTCGCGATGTGGTCATCCTGCTGGACTCAATTACCCGTCTGGCCCGTGCCTACAACACTGTCGTACCGTCATCGGGCAAGGTGCTGACAGGTGGTGTGGATGCAAATGCGTTACAACGCCCGAAGCGCTTTTTCGGTGCGGCACGTAACATTGAAGAAGGTGGCTCGCTGACCATTATCGCCACCGCCCTGATCGATACCGGCAGCCGCATGGACGAAGTGATCTTTGAAGAATTCAAGGGCACCGGTAACTCGGAAATCATCCTCGACCGCAAGCTGTCCGACAAACGCACCTGGCCTGCTATCGACATCACCAAGTCCGGCACCCGGAAAGAAGAACTGTTGGTCGACAAAGGCACCCTCGCCAAAATGTGGGTCCTGCGCCGCATCCTGATGCCCATGGGCGTCACCGACAGCATGGAATTCCTGCTCGGCAAGTTGAAAGAAACCAAGGCGAACAGCGAGTTCTTCGACAGCATGAATACGTAGTCAAGTTCGCTCACCCCTGGGTCGCATGTGCGACCGGCTCCGCGGTCGCAGCTCTTGGGTACAGTGAACGAAACAGAAAAGCCTGCAAACAAAAAAGGGGCCGCTGGTATTTACCGGCGGCCCCAATTTTGTCGTCGAAAACCCTAAACCGTGAAGATGGTTGATCCCGTTGTTTTGCGGCCTTCCAGGTCGCGGTGGGCTTTGGCGGCGTCTTTTAGTTTGTAGGTCTGGTTGATCTCGATTTTGACGGCACCGGATAGTACGGCCTTGAAAAGGGCGTTGGCGGATTTTGTCAGTTCGGCGCGGGTGACGTTGTAGTTCATCAACGACGGACGGGTCAGGTAGATCGATCCTTTGGCACCGAGCAATGCTGGTGGAATTGGCTGTACCGGACCTGAGGCATTGCCGAAGGAAACCATGGTGCCGAGACGGTGCAGGCAGTCGAGCGAGCCGTCCCAGGTGCTTTGGCCGACGGCGTCGTATACGACCGGCACGCCTTCGCCTTTGGTCAGGCGTTTTACTTCTTTCACGAAGTCTTTTTTGTTGTAGTCGATGACGTGGGCAAAACCATGAGCCTTGGCGAGTTTAACCTTGGCCGGACCGCCTGCGGTACCGATGGCATTGACGCCGAGTTCTTTCAGCCATTGTCCTGCGATCAGGCCGACACCACCTGCGGCAGCCTGCCACAAGATGTTCATGCCTTTTTTAACCTTGAAGGTACGGCGGATAAGATATTCCACGGTCATGCCCTGCAACATCATGGCGGCGGCTGTTTCATCTGAAATGCCGTCGGGGATCTTCACCAATACATGGGCCGGGATCACACGGGCTTCGCAATAGGCACCGGGCGGGCCACCGGCATAAGCAACTCGGTCACCAGGTTTGACAACGGTCACACCTTTGCCAACGGCTTCGACCACACCGGCTGCCTCGAGGCCGATGGTTGAACCAGGCGCCATGGGATAAAGACCGGTGCGCTGATAGATATCGATGTAGTTCAGGCCGACAGCGGTGTGGCGGATCAGGGCTTCACCCTTTTTTGGATTGTTGACTTTGACGTCCCGCCATTTCATTGTGGAGGCTGCGCCGAAGGTGTCGTTGACCATTGCTTTTGTCATAAATAAACTTTCAAGTTTGGTTGGCTCGGCCAGCCCGCTCCCCCTCCCAACCACCCAGTGCGATTATCCTGTGGGTGGTTGGGAGGGGGAGCGGGCTGGCCTGTGAATCAAAACTCATAAAAGCTAAAGCAGTTGCCCTTGGATGGCTACACCTTCCAGGCGCAACAATTGCTTTTTGGTTTCAACCCCGCCATCGCCGGAAAAACCACCGAGGCCTTCTTTGGCCACGATACGATGACAGGGGATGATGATGGGAATGGGATTTGCACCGCAGGCTGTACCCACGGGTTGGGCGGCACTGTCGAGTTCCTTTGCGACCGAGCCATAGGTTCTGGTTTTGCCTGCCGGTATTTCACACATGGCTCGCCAGACGGCTTTTTGAAAATCGCTGCCTTCAGGGTCGAGTGGCAAATCAAATTCCTGACGCTTACCATCGAAATAATCATTGAGCTGGGCGCAGGCCTCCAGCAGGACAGAATGGTCAGAATTAGCGCCGTCCATATCGTTGGGCACGCGGCCCCATTCCAGCACGGTGATTTTGTCATTTGCCTGATAGACCGTGAGGTCACCGACGGGACTGTGCAGCGAGCGCCAGCAAATGGAAGAAGAATCGGTTGTGGCCATGCGCCCTAATTTACGCCCTGTGACATGACTTGTGCAAGGTGGGTTTGATCGGTCACGGGCAGGGAACACACGGGCCCGCGACAGACATATGCTGTGGGCTTGCCGTCGATCCTGTTTTTGCCAGTGGCGGGGTGGCCTTTTGGTAAATCGAAACCAGGGGTGATAACCTGCACGTATCTGTCGGGATCAGGCGAGGCCCAGGCCGTGCGGATTAAACTTTGCGTAGCTATATCATCTCGATGACCGATGATGACGACTTGCAAGGCGCTGTGCAAAAATTCTGTATTGTTCATCAGGGTGGTGATGGCGATGAAATTGCGGGCAACTTCACCAGCGAAACAATCAATGATCGACAAGGCCCGCGCGCGATATTTTTCGTCGCCGGTGGCCAGCCAGAGGCGGGCCAGCACGTTGATGATGGTGCCGTTGCCGGCAGGGATGGCATTGTCGGTGGCGTTGCGGGTGCGGGTGATCAGGCTTTCGCCATCAGCCGAGGTGAAAAAGTACCCGCCAAATTCACTATCCAGATATTGTTGTTCCAGAACGTCAAACCAGGCCTTGGCGTGTTTGAGATAACTTTGATCTCCGGTGGCCTCGAACAGGGCGAGGGCTGCTTCGGACATGTTGGCATAATCATCCAGAAAAGCCGGTCCACCATTGATACCGGCGCAGGCGCTGTGATGCAGTCGATCACCATCTGTCATGGAGGTGATGATGCTGGCAAAAGCTGTTTCCGCCATTTGTAGCCAGTCCGGTTTTTCGAACACCATCGCGGCCTGACAAAGGGCTGTAATCATCAAACCGTTCCAGTCGGCCAGCACCTTGTCATCGCGCCCCGGTCGGATGCGCCCGGCCCGTGCGGCCAATAATTTGTTGCGGGCGATGCCAAGGGAAACCTCGGTTGGGCCGTCTGCCAGCAGCAAGTTTTCAGATCGATTAAGGATGGTTTTGCCTTCCCAGTTACCACCAGGATTGACGTCATAGATGTCCTTGAAGGCAGCACTGTCGTCACCCAGAATCTCGTCGATTTCAGTTATTCCCCAGACGTAAAAGCGGCCCTCTTCTCCTTCTGAATCAGCATCAAGTGCTGCCGTAAATGTGCCGTCAAATCCGGCATCATCGCTCATCATTTCGGCTTGTAGCCAGTCTATGGTTTCGCGGATCCGCACCGCGTATAGCGGCGATTTCGTTTGCCGCCAGACTGTGGTCATCAAGCTGATCAGCAGGGCATTGTCGTAAAGCATTTTTTCAAAATGCGGGGCCAGCCAATAAGCGTCTGTGGAATACCGGGAAAAGCCACCGATCAGGTGATCATAAATGCCGCCCTGGCAAATATTGTCGAGTGTCAGAGTGACGGCATCTGCCAGCGGTTGTTCACTTGTTCTGTGCCAGGCCCGCCATAAAAAGGCGAAGATATGAGGTTGGGGAAACTTGGGTGCACCGGACAGACCGCCATGCTGATTATCAACGGCATCCAATAATTGCCGGGCCGCCGCATCCATTAACCCGGGCGTCAGTCCGCCATGGGAAAGGGCTTCAGGGGCGGGGCCGGCGGCCGGTGTGGACAGGCGGGCAAGGCCGGATTTCAGCGCCGTGATATTTTTTGAAATAGTCTCTGGTCGGTCGGTCCAGACGCCGTGAATTTGGTGCAGCAATTCAGGGAAACCGGGTCGGCCATATGCCGGGCGAGGTGGAAAATAGGTGCCACCCCAAAAGGGTTCTGTGTCCGGCGTCAGGAACATGGTAAGCGGCCAGCCACCCTGTTCACCCATCAGGGACAGGGCTTGTTGATAAATGGCATCAATGTCCGGTCGTTCCTCGCGGTCGACCTTGATGCAAATAAACAATTTGTTCATGATATCAGCCGTGGCCTGGTCTTCGAAACTTTCATGGGCCATGACATGACACCAGTGACAGGCGGCATAACCAACGCTTAACAGAATTGGACGGTTTTCGCTGCGGGCCTGGGCAAGCGCTTCCGGCCCCCAGGTTTGCCAATGCACAGGGTTGTCTTGATGTTGCAGCAGATATGGACTGGTTGCCTGGTCCAGGCGATTACTCATTTTTTGGAATTCCCCATAACACCAAATCGAATTCACTCAGCTACCGACGATGCCAAAACAGCAGGGCCAATGATGACTCCATACAGCGAGCCGTGACTTGATCGAAGTTGCCATCTTCAATGCCCGGCATATTCTCTTTGACGCAGTGGTTTCGCTGTTTCAAATAATCCAGAAACACTCTAGTGTCGCCGAAATGCCGCCCCCAAAATTTCTGACAACACGGTCAACAACCCGGAGAAGCTTCATGAAGGTCACTATCGATATTGATTGTTCGCCCGAAGAAGCAAGGGCTTTTATGGGCTTGCCAGATGTGGCACCCATGCAAAAGGCCGTCATGGACAAGATGCAGGAAGAAATGCTCAGCAAAATGACAATGCTGGATGCGGAAACCATGTTCAAGACCTGGCTGCCAAACAGCACTGAGGGCTTCGAATCCATGCAAAAGTTTTGGGGGCAGATGGCGGGATCCATGGGTAGCAAGGGCAAGTAGCCGCTGTGCTAACGACCGAAAAATACCTGTAAGCCATTGAAGATAAATAATAAATAATACCAAATGGACGAATGATGCGGCCCCATACAATCTTTGCCTTGTCTTCCGGGGCTCCTCCGGCGGGGCTTGCTGTGGTTCGGCTCTCAGGAACGGATGCCGGGCCTTTACTGAAAAAGATTGCTGGAAAGCTGCCGCCGCCACGTATGGCGACACGGGCGCAACTGAAAAACTTTGCAGCTGAAGAAAATCCGGAAATTATTGACGATGCCCTGGTGCTGTGGTTTCCGGCCCCCAACAGTTTTACCGGCGAAGATGTTGTTGAGTTCCATTTGCATGGCGGACGGGCCGTGATTGCGGCCCTGTCAGATTTGTTGGCGGCACAACCCGGCGTGGGGCTGGCCGAACCCGGTGAATTTACCCGGCGTGCCTTCGAGAATAACAAGCTGGATCTGACCCAGGCCGAAGGCATCGGTGACCTGGTTCACGCAGAAACTGAAGCCCAGCGTCGACAGGCCTTGCGCCAGACCGGTGGAGCCCTTGGCGCTTTGTACGAAGACTGGCGGCATGGCTTGTTGCGGGCACTTGCTTATCTGGAAGCGGACATTGATTTTTCGGATGACGAAGATTTGCCAGACAATCTGGTTGATCAGGTTCGCCCTCAGCTGGCGCAAATTTTAGCGGCGATCAAGGAACACCTTGCTGATAATCATCGCGGGGAACGCCTGAGGGATGGGATTTACGTGGCCATACTGGGCCCGCCAAATGCCGGAAAATCAAGTCTTTTCAATGAGTTAGCAAAACGTGATGCCGCGATAGTGTCCGATCAGGCGGGGACCACGCGGGATGTCATTGAGGTTCATCTGGACCTCGGTGGCTATCCGGTCGTGGTGGCAGATACCGCTGGGTTACGTCGTACAGCCGACCTGGTGGAGGACGAGGGCGTCAAACGAGCCCTGCAAAGAGCAAGCGAAGCCGACCTCAAGATCATTGTGTTGGATGGCGCCAGTGCAGACGCGCCTGATGATGCGACGATGGCTTTGATTGACGATGATTGTTTTGTTGTCCTCAACAAGTCCGATATTATAAATCCGGGGGAAGTTTCAGCCGCCTTGTTAAAATTAAGCAGCAATGTGCGGGCGATTTCGGTTAAAACCGGAGACGGCGTCAAAGGCCTGCTGGATGACCTGGGATCAGAGGTGGCGGGGCGATATGGTTTGCAGGCGGCACCTGGCTTGACCCGTTTGCGGCATCGTGAAGCCCTGAAGGAATGCCTGGCCAGCCTGGCACGGTTTTTTGAAAATAAAGTTGATATGCCAGCTGAACTGGCGGCTGAGGATATTCGCCTCGCAGCGCGGTCCTTAGGCGTGATTACCGGGCGTGTCGATGTTGAAAGCCTACTAGATATAGTATTTCGGGATTTCTGTATCGGTAAATAGCGGAATTAGTTTTGGTTCAGAAATGAGTATCAGGTCATGTAATTGTTTCACGTGAAACATTGGGCAGCCCAGGACAGGGCAAACCCGCCACACTGCCAGTGTTTGACGTTAAATCAGGGTTTGACTTAAGGGTCCAGGCTGCGTAGGTTCCCCGGCCATGAGCCAGAACCCATTTCAGAATCCGATCCAGCCACTCATACTATCCGAGGGCCAGCACTTCGATGTCATCATCGTCGGCGGCGGCCATGCGGGCAGTGAAGCGGCAGCGGCATCAGCTCGGCAGGGGGCCAATACACTGTTGTTGACCCATCGCGCCGATACCATTGGCGAAATGTCTTGCAATCCGGCTATAGGTGGATTGGGCAAGGGGCATCTGGTGCGGGAAATTGATGCGCTTGACGGCATTATGGGCCGAATGGCGGACAAGGCCGGTATTCAGTTTCGTTTATTGAACCGACGCAGGGGCCCAGCCGTGCGCGGTCCCCGGGCCCAGATCGACCGCAAGCTATATCGCCAGGCCATGCAAACCGAGTTGGCCGGGCGGGAAAACCTGTCTATTGCTGAAGGCGGCGTTGAAGACCTTATTATAAGTGATGACGGCAGCAACCGGGTCACCGGCGTGCGTACTGGCGATGGCATATCTGTTTCTGCCAAGGCCGTCGTTGTGACAACCGGAACCTTTCTTGACGGTCTTATTCATATAGGCGAAGAAACCACACCAGCCGGTCGTGCCGGGGAGGCACCTGCCAGGGGTCTCTCGAATACCTTGCGGTCATTGGGTCTGCGTCTGGGGCGACTGAAAACCGGGACGCCGCCGCGGCTGGATGGGCGAACCATTGATTATAGCCAGCTGGACGAACAACTTGCTGATGATCCACCGGTGCCGTTTTCCTTTTTGAGTACTGAAATCACAATACCGCAGATTTCTTGTCATATTACGGGTACGACAAAAGCCGGGCATGAGTTGATCCGGGCCAATATTCACCGCGCGCCGATGTATAGTGGCAAAATCGAAAGTACTGGTCCGCGCTATTGTCCCTCCATAGAAGACAAGGTCGTTCGTTTCGCTGAACGCGACAGCCACCAGATCTTTCTGGAACCGGAAGGACTGGATGATCACACGGTTTATCCCAATGGTATTTCCACGTCCCTGCCTGAAGATGTGCAGCGCGGCCTGTTGAAGACCATTCCGGGTCTGGAAAATGCAGTGATCCTGAGGCCGGGTTACGCTATTGAGTATGACTTTGTCGACCCCCGCGAATTGTCAGCGAGTTTACAATCCCTGAAATCACCAGGCCTGTATCTGGCGGGTCAGATCAATGGCACCACGGGATATGAAGAAGCCGCCGCACAAGGGTTGATGGCCGGCTTGAACGCCGCCAGTGCGGCGAGTGGGGGAGAGCCTCTTATTCTTGACCGGGCCGAAGCCTATATCGGCGTGATGATTGATGATCTGATTTCGCGTGGCACGGAAGAGCCATACCGGATGTTCACGTCACGTGCCGAATATCGACTGACACTGCGGGCGGATAATGCAGATCAGCGCCTGACGATGCGCGGTATTGCCTTCGGCTGCGTCAAAGCTGAACGAACGGCGGCCTGGGGATTGTGGAGAAATGAACTGGACGCCATCCGGGCATTGGCAGCCGAGTCATTGATTACACCCAATGAAGCACAGAAGCATGGACTGAAAGTCAATCTGGATGGCGTGCGGCGATCGGTTGTGGATTTGCTGGCTTATCCCCATATAGATATAGAAGACATCTTTAATATCTGGCCGGAATTCAAATCTTTTTCTGGTCGGGCGGTGGAGCAATTGGAGACCGATGCTCTCTATGCCGGGTATATGGATCGACAGGTTGCCGACATTGAAGCCTTCCGCCGGGACGAAGATTTGAAACTGCCGGAAAACCTCGACTATGCTTCTGTCGGTTCATTGTCCAACGAAGTACGAAACAAACTTGCTGCGTCCCGGCCAGCAACTTTGGGGGCGGCGGCCAGGATCTCAGGGGTCACGCCTGCTGCATTGACGGCTCTGTTGGTCCATGTGAAGAGGGGCCACCATCTCGACCCGAACCGGCGCAGTGCCTGACTATCGAATGGCAGAAAAGCTTTGATGACCCCTGATGGCTTCCAATCCGCAACCAATGTTTCACGTGAAACATTGGACCGGCTGAAGGTCTATGCAGATCTTCTGGTGAAGTGGCAGAAGGCCATCAATCTTGTCAGCAAGAATACCTTGCCCGATTTGTGGCAGCGGCACATGCTGGATAGCGCCCAGATTTATGATATTGCCAAAGCAGTTGTCGCTGAGCAGGGCAGGAATATCCGGCCCTTGAATGAAAGTACCTGGCTTGACCTGGGCAGTGGCGCGGGTTTTCCCGGTCTGGTGCTTTCAATTATGGGCGTGGGGCAGATGCATCTGGTGGAAAGCGACGCCCGGAAATGCACTTTTATGCGGGAAGTTGCACGAGAGACCGGCGCGAATGTCATTTTTCACACCTGCCGCATTGAAAAGCTCGCAGGGCAAAAAGACAATCCGGGTCAAGTTGACTTTATATCTGCCCGGGCATTGGCAAAAACCGATCAATTGCTTGCTTGGGCAGCGCCTTTTCGATCACAAAATACAGTATGCCTGTTCCCAAAGGGACAAGATGTTGATTTCGAGTTGGAACATCTGTTAGAATTTGATGATTCCATAATAAAAAAGTGGCCTAGCCGCACACAAGACCAGAGTGTCGTGTTACAAGTTACGTCGCATTGAGTGTTCTTATGGCTGCCGATATCCGACAATTAGTGGCTTGATTGGTAGCCTGGGCGAGGGGCCTGTTAAAATGACAGAGGCAGATGATATGGATGATCCGGATATGGATGACAAGGTTGAAGTCCTTGAGGTTTCGACTCAGGAGACAAGCCGTGCTGCTGCACCAGGTCCACAGATTCTGGCGATTGCAAATCAAAAGGGTGGCGTTGGCAAAACCACTACGACCATAAACCTGGCGACAGCTTTGGCGGCTGTTGGTTGCAAGGTTCTGATTGTTGATCTTGACCCGCAAGGTAATGCCAGTACTGGCTTGGGCGTTGATCGTGCCCAACGGGAAACCTCGACCTATGAAGTGTTGACCGGACTTGCCACACTTGATCAGGCCCTGTTTCGCAGCCGCATTCCGGGCCTGGATATTATTCCATCGACCGTTGATTTATCCGGGGCTGAGTTGGAGCTTGTCGACATTGAACGCCGCAGCTATCGTTTGCGCGATGCCATGGAAAACACTGTTCAGAATTATCAGTATGTTCTCATCGACTGCCCGCCGTCGCTGGGCTTGTTGACCCTGAACGCCTTGACGGCCGCACATTCAGTATTGGTGCCGCTACAATGTGAATTCTTTGCCCTGGAAGGTTTAAGCCAGTTGATACGCACCATTGAACGGGTGAGTGCTGCCTTTAATCCGGAGCTGCATATTAAAGGCGTGGTTCTGACTATGTTTGACAAACGCAATAACCTTTCAGGACAGGTTGCAGATGATGTCCGTGAGTTCCTCGGCGACAAAGTTTATAAAACAGTCATTCCGCGGAATGTGAAAATTTCCGAAGCGCCGTCCTATGGTAAACCGGCGCTGCTTTATGATCATGAATGTGCCGGCAGCAAGGCTTACATCCAGCTTGCCAGCGAAATGCTTAAACGGGAACGCAGTCGTGCAGCTTGAGAAAAAGACTGAATACGGGGAAGAGATGATGGCTGAAGAGGGAAAACGCAAAAGTCTTGGTCGTGGACTATCTGCCTTGCTGGGCGATGCACCAGCGGCGGTCACCGTTGCCAACACCGATGACAGTGCGCCGCGGGCAACGCGTGAAGTTGCGATCGATCAGTTACGGCCCAATCCCTGGCAGCCGCGCCAGCATTTTTCGGAAGAAGACCTCGCGTCTTTGGAGGCCTCCATCCTGGAGCTGGGCATTATTCAACCCATCCTGGTGCGCAATGCAAAGGCCGGCAGCGAAACCGAATTTGAAATCATTGCCGGCGAACGCCGTTGGCGTGCTGCCCAGCGGGCGCAGTTACATCAGGTCCCAATTGTTGTGCGCGACATGGATGACGTTCAGGCACTGGAAATCGCAATTGTCGAGAATGTGCAACGATCCGATTTGTCTGCTTTGGAAGAGGCCGATGGTTATCAGCGTTTGATGGATGAATTCGGCCATACCCAGGAATATCTCTCTGGTGTCATTGGCAAAAGCCGCAGTCATATCGCCAACACCCTGCGTCTTCTGGCTCTACCAGACAAAATTAAGGCTTTGATCGAAGATGGCAGTCTTTCTGCCGGCCACGGACGGGCATTGCTGGGCGCATCCGATCCTCTTGCCATGGCACGGGAAGCGGTCAAAAAAGGCTTGAATGTGCGTCAGGTCGAAAAATTGGTAAAGAAAGAAGGCTCCAGCAAGCAGGCCAGCCGCCATCAGCCCTTGCCTGGCAAGGACGCAGATACCTTGGCTCTGGAAGCCAACATCTCGGCCGCCCTCGGTTTGAAGATAGAAATCGATCATAAGGGCGACAGCGGTGGTCAGGTTCATATCCTGTACCAAACTCTGGAGCAACTGGATGAAATTTGTCGGCGGCTCTCAGTAAGTTAATTTACCTAATTATATCAAATACTTAGCGTGTTTATGGAGTAAGACTGATGTCCGGAAGGTATCGCTTGATTGGCTCTCTGGGCTCACCTTACTCACGGAAAATGCGTGCCATCATGCGCTATCGTCGCCTGCCGCACGACTGGGTGTTGCGCACGGAACGCAACCGGGATGAATTTGCGCACTTGAAACCGGCCCTTGTTCCGGTTCTGCAATATCCCGACAGCGATCAGATGAAAATTGATTCAACACCACTGGCCTATGACCTTGAAGCGCGTCATGCAGGGCGCAGTATTATGCCGGATGATCCGTGCAATGCGTTCCTCAGTCATATGATCGAGGATATGGCTGACGAATGGCTGACCAAGGCGATGTTTCACTATCGCTGGGCCAATGATGCGGACATCAAATATGCCAGTCACTGGATCGCAGATGACAGCTTTCCGGATCATATTGGCGCCCAACGCGCGCAAACTGCAAAAATGTTTGCTGAGCGCCAGGTCGGTCGCATGCCAATGGTTGGCTGTACACCGGAAAATGCGCCTGTAATCGAAAGCAGCTATCTACGTCTTTTGGCGCTGCTGGAAGAACATGTGGGTTTACACAGTTATTTGTTTGGCAGCCGTCCCGCTTTGGCAGACTTTGGATTGTTTGGGCAGCTGATTGTGCTCGCCACTGATCCAACGCCACAGGCCCTGATGCGCAAACATACCCAGCGCACAGAAGACTGGTTGCGCCAATTGGATGATGCGTCTGGTGTGGAAGGGGACTGGTTGCCAGAAGGCGATAGTTTGCCGGAGGCAACTCTTGGGATATTGGCCATGGCCGGTGACATCTATCTGCCTTTCCTCAGCGCAAATGCTAACGCGGCAAAATCTGGGGAGTCAAATTTTTCACTGAAGATCATGGGCATGCCTTATGCCCAGGGTACGTTCGGTTATCAGGTTAAATGCCTGACAGATTTGCGTGAACGATTTGCAGCGCTGACAGGTGAGCCCCGTGATCGCGCAACAGCCATTCTTGAGAGCTGTGGGACACTTTCTTATCTGGTTTAGATAGTTCTATTGTATTTCAATAGTTTAGCGGCGACGCCCTCCTGTTAAGCCTTGCCGGGCGGCTTGCGCGACCCGCATCAGGGCGCGGCCCAATATGGCCTGGTCTGGTAGATCCGTTGATTTACAATCCAGTTCCGTATCGGTCAGAATTTGCAGGGCAGTGGACAAGGTCGCCGGTCGCCAGATACCTAACTGTCGACGAAAGGCATCCTGGGTTTTGAAAAAAACCGGCGGTCGCAGCGACGACATGGCTGTATTGGCATTGGCACCGTTTTGCATAACACCTGCAGCCAGGTGCAGGCGATGAAAATGTCGCTGCACTGCCCGCACAATCATCACGGCCGGATCACCATTTGCCTGACAGCGACGCAAGGCCGTATCGAGGGCGGCATAATCGCCACTGGCTGTGGCAATCGTTACATCATCCATCGACGTTGCTGCGCCATCGCCAACACAGGCTTGGGCATCCTGCAAACTGACGCGACCACCGGGCTCAATATAGAGCACAATTTTCTCCAGCTCGCGCCGCGTGACCTGGCGATCGCCACCAAGGTTAGACGACAGATAATCAAGTGCTGACGGGTCCACTGTAAGCCCGCTTTCACTTAACATCTGACGAATGGTACCTTCCAGGCCGACGCCTTCGTCGACATAACAAGGTAGCGCTGCGGCAATATCCGATTTTTCAAAACAGGTTCTGAGTTTGGCCCGGGCCTGAAGTTCGCCGGCCTCCACCACGATCAGGGCATCACCGCTTGGATGATCAAAAAAATCGCTAAACCGGTCGGCGATATCATTGCCAGCACCCCGCACCCGAATAACCCGTCGGCCCCCACCAAAAGCGATCGCGGCGGCCTCGTCAGAAAGCAGGGCCGGATCACTGCTCAAACTTTTGGGGGCAATATCGACCACCCGAAAAGTGTCACGTAGATCTTCGACAACAGATCTGCAGAGACTTGTCGCACGTTCAAGAACCGCGCCCTGGTCGGGCCCATAAACCAGAATGGCCCGCACATCCGGATTGGGTGTACGGACAAAGCTTTCGACCTGGCGGGCTGCAATTTTCATGACGAGATTATAGGGGACGATCCCAAAAAACTCGAATATGAAATATTGAATACGAAAAAATCGATCATGAATATTTCAATCATGAAAATGACAAACGAAAATTCGTTCAGGAAGACTTGGTGCGGCGGGAAAAAAATACCCCGATACGGGTGCGTAATTCTTCAGCGACATCTCGGGCGGCCCGACGCTCGGCATCTTGTTTGGCAATCAGCGTTGCATATTCGCTGGCGATCACATTATAGACGGCAATCGATCTGACATTGCCAGCGAATATCTTTTTGTTCGAGGCCAGATCAAAAAGCGCAAAGCCGGACGTCAGCGTCAGGTTATACCGCGTGGCACTTTCGTCTTGTGCAAGAGCGGTGCCTTCACTGGAGAGCGAAAGATTTACCCTGAGCTCGTATTGTTTTTGCGCACCATGACCGCGGGGCGAAAAATATGACACCAACTGGTTTCGCACCAGCTGGCCGAGGCGATCCTCAATCGGGCCAACCCGCACAGTTGCCAACTCGGCTTGTGGATCGGACAGACCAGAATTGTCTACGCCATAAAGCGGTTTGAAACCGCAGGCCGACAAGGCGACCAGCAACAGCGATGTTGTTATGAATTTAGACAACCACATTGACGATCCGGTTTGGTACCACAATGACTTTGCGGATTTTTTTATCACCAATGGCTGACTGCACAGTTGGCAGGGCCAGGGCGGCTTCCTGTACGATACTTTGTTCGGCGTCTTTTGCGACATCAATGGTGCCGCGCATTTTACCCGCAACCTGAACGCCGATGGTGATGATATCTTCTTCGGCCAGTTGTGGAATGACGGACGGCCAGGGTGTATCTGCCAGCAAAACGTCATGCCCCAAACGGTGCCACATTTCTTCCGCCAGATGAGGCATCATCGGACCGACAACCTGGACCAATATTGTCAGGGCTTCTTTTAAGGCGTGGTGATCAACCTCGTTATCTGGCTTGAAGCTACTGACGGTATTTGTGAATTCATAAATACGGGCGACGGCGCGATTGAAACGAAATTTTTCAACGTCGTCAGTTATGCCGGCCAACATGCGATGGGTCTCGCCGCGCAATGCAAGACCAGCGGCCCCAAGTTCCGACGGCATGTCACCGTCAGGCAAACCATCAAGCGCACCATCGAACAAACGCCAAAGTCTTTGGGTAAAGCGCCAGGCTCCGGCGGCGCCGGAATCTGTCCATTCCAGATCCCTCTCGGGCGGGCTATCGGACAGCATGAACCAGCGCGCTGTGTCGGCGCCATATTCATTGATGATCGAGCTTGGGTCGACCACGTTCTTCTTGGACTTTGACATTGATTCCGAACGACCAATAGTCACAGGTGCGCCGGTTGCCTTCAGGCTGGCCGCCCCGCCATCACCGAAAACAACCTCTTCCGGATAGAGCCACTGGCCGCCTTCGTCCTTGTAGGTCTCGTGACAAACCATGCCTTGTGTGAACAAGCCCTGAAAGGGTTCATCCACGGACAGGTGACCGCATTTTTTCATGGCGCGGGTAAAAAAGCGCGAATAGAGAAGATGCAAAATGGCATGTTCAATGCCGCCGATATATTGATCAACCGGCAGCCAGTAATCGACCGCGTCCTTGTCAACGGGCTGGTCCACACGTGGTGAACAGAAACGGGCAAAATACCACGAACTGTCAACGAAGGTATCCAGAGTATCGGTCTCGCGAACCGCGGGCTTCCCGCAGGTAGGGCAGGCCACATGTTTCCAGGTCGGATGTTGGTCCAGTGGATTGCCAACTGCATCGAAGGTCACATCGTCTGGCAGGATGATGGGCAGGCTTTCTTTCGGGGCCGCAACGGGACCGCATTCTTCACAATGAATAATCGGGATCGGACAGCCCCAATAACGCTGCCGGGAAACACCCCAGTCACGCAGACGGAAATTAACCGTGCGTGTCGCGCCGTGTGATTTTTCCAGGCGACCGGCCACTTCATCTTTGGCCGTTGGCACGTCCATGCCATTGAGGAAATCAGAATTAATCAGCAGGCCATCGCCCACATAAGCTTCGGTACCAATTTCGATTGTGGCCGGATCAACGCCCTTTGGGCCAACAACCGGGATAACGGGCAAACCATATTTACGGGCAAAATCAAGATCGCGTTGATCATGGGCCGGACAGCCAAAGATCGCACCGGTGCCATATTCCATCAAAACAAAGTTGGCGATGTAGACCGGCAAGTCTGCGTTGCCAAAGGGGTGACGGGCTTTCAGGCCTGTATCGAAGCCGCGTTTCTCGGCGGTCTCGATGGCCTCTTCTGTGGTACCATTGCGATGGCATTCGGCAATGAATTCTGCGGCGGCCGGATTATTGGCAGCAACCTCCCCGGCCAGTGGGTGATCTGGTGACAAAGCCATGAAGCTGGCACCAAACAGGGTATCCGGGCGGGTCGTGTAGATTTCCAGATTGTCTTTGCGATCAGTCAGATCAAATTTCAGGGACATGCCCTCGGATCGGCCAATCCAGTTCTGCTGCATCAAACGCACACGTTCCGGCCAACGATCGAGGTCCTCCAGGGCTTCCAGCAATTCGTCGGCGTAATCGGTGATTTTGAAGAACCATTGCGACAGCAAACGCTTTTCAACTTCCGCACCAGAGCGCCAGCCCTTGCCATCGATTACCTGTTCATTGGCCAGCACCGTATTATCGACCGGGTCCCAGTTGACCCAGCTTTCTCGCCGGTAGGCCAGATCATTTTCAAACAGATCAACAAACAAGGCTTGCTGATGGGCATAGTATCCCGGATGGCAGGTGGCGATTTCACGGGACCAGTCCAGTGACAGGCCCATGATCTTCAATTCCGACTTCATGTTTTCGATGTTGGAATAGGTCCACTCGGCCGGGTGAATACCTTTGTCCCGGGCAGCATTTTCCGCCGGTAATCCGAAGGCATCCCAACCCATGGGGTGCAGCACATTGAAGCCTTGTGCCTTTTTATAACGAGCAACAACATCGCCAAGAGTGTAGTTGCGGACATGGCCCATATGTATACGCCCGGACGGATAGGGGAACATCTCAAGGACATAATATTTGGG
>JABIFY010000081.1 GCA_018650465.1 Alphaproteobacteria bacterium | reverse complement strand
GGTTCAGGCTCTGGTTCAGGCTCTGGTTCAGGCTCTGGTTCAGGCTCTGGTTCAGGCTCTGGTTCAGGTTCGGGCTCTGGTTCGGGGACAACTTCCTCGACAGCTTCAACGACTTCTTCATCCGGCTCGTCGTCCTCGGAAATAATCCGACGGATCGACGCCAGGATTTCCTCCATCGTCGGTTCAGCTTGGGTTTCGGCGTCTGTCAAGTCTTCAACCCTTGTTGTCCATCCAACCCGTCCGCAAGCCAGCGGCAGGCACTATCAAAAAACCATGTAATCTGACAGGATAATCGTTAAATGTTTGTAATGAAACGTTATTCAACGTCCGCTCCAAACCATTTATCGCGCACCTTGTCATAGTCCACTGCCGGATCATAGAGCGCGACATTGAGGCCAAGCGCCTCGGCGGTCAACCCACCCATTGCTGCAACCAGATCAAATGAGGCAATCGCTTCGTCTGTCTCCGCTGAAGCCAGGGCAACCCGGGCGTCCAGCAACTCTTGTTCACTATCCAATACATCAAGTGTGGTGCGCGAACCAACGGCCAGTTCCTGGCGAACACCCTCCAGAGCAATGGCTGAAGCGCGAACCTGATCCTTGCGGGCATCCTTGGCAGCAGTGGCTGTTGTCCAGCGCTCCCAGGCTTGCGTAACTTGCTGCTGAACCGAACGTCGGGTTTCTTCAACTTCGATCCTGGCCTGGCTGTTCAGCAATCGGCTCTGGCGCAGTTGCGAATAAACGCCACCGGCCTGATAAAGCGGCACTGAAACGGTCACGCCCATAAACGCCGAATTAGACCGGCCACCGCGGGCCGCGGCATCAGATGCGTGCGCCAGTTCGCTGTTTAAAGAAACGGTCGGCATCATCTGGCCGCGCGTCGCGTCTATGTCATGTTTGGACGCTTCCTCTGAAAAACGGGAAGCCTGCAACGATGGGTTATTTTCCAACGATAATTCCTGGGCGACATTTTCTGCGCCCGGCATGCCGGTCAAAGCCGCCGGTTTAACCAATTTTCCTGGCATGGCACCAACGGCAGCCGCATAAGAAGCTTGCGTAACTTTTAGATTACCACCGGCCTGAACGCGTTGCGAAATCGCACCTGACAAACGCGCCTCAGCCTGCGCCACATCAGTTCGTGTAATTTCACCAACTTCAAACCGGTCACGTGTGGCCTCCAGCTGCTTGCGCAGAACTTCCACATTGTGCTGATTAAGACCCAGGACCGCCTGATCACGCAGAACAGTCATATAACGGGTCGCGACCGCCAGCAGAATATTTTGTTCGACGACCGCCAGTTGGGCCCGCCCGGCCGAGACAAAACTTTCTGTCTGGGCTGTTGTCGCCTCTGTCCGGCCACCCCGATAAAGAGGTTGCGACAGTGAAAGGGATAAGGACCGCTGACCGAGTGAGGTATCACTGACAGTGCCGGTATGCACACGTTTGTGGCCAACCGTTGCCGAAGAACTGACAGTGGGACGCCAACCGGCCAGGGCCTGCGAGACATTTTCGTTGGTTGCCCGCAGGGATGCCCGTTGCGCCAATAATGTCGGGTTGCTGTTGTAGGCAGCGGCCAGCGCATCTTCCAGGGTCTCGGCCTGAGCCGCAGTTGTGCAAAAAAGTGGTACCAGAATCACGGCTGCCAGTGATGACAGCGCCGTCAAAAACAAGGGACGGCGCTGGACCGTTTTGGTACTTTGCCGGGTGTTGATATTTTGGGGGACTGACATCAAGGATTCCTGTGATTAACTTTGTGGCGGCGGGTGTAATTGCCGAATTTCAATAGATATGAATAGCATCCACCTTCGCCAAGCCCCTTGAGGTCAAATATATTGTCGATAAACAAGTTCATTTCCAGATCCAGAACAGATTCAGGCACTGGACAGTCGTCTTTTCCGGATCGATGATAGCCAAGTCCGGATCGATGATAGCCAAGTCGATCATACCCATGAAACCCGATTCCCCCGTGAAATCCCTTTTTATTGGTCGAAAACCGGACCGTGGAATTCCCGCTTGTTACCCTCGTTTATCCCTGTTTCCAGTCGTTTCTTGTTTTTTTCCTGCCATCCAGCCCCAAACCGGACCCAAACCTGATGACACGCTACGCCTGAAAATACTGCTTTATACAAGATATAGTACTTAAGGCAAACATAATTCGCAACATATCCTGTTACCGGAAGTGGATGCTTTTGCTCGTTTCAGATAAAAACCTGGTAACCAACCCTCAAAAACCGCTGTAATTGTCCAAAACTGACATGAAGGACTGCAAATCGATGAAAAAACAGTCAGAATTCAGCTTTTTATCAATCCGTTCTAAAAACTAAACTTCTCGGGCTGATCAAATCCGGTGAGCGGTGGCAACATGGCGTCAAACAGTTCTTCCTGCAAAAGATTGTCGCCACTGCGGGTGATCCGGACCAGACGCCCCACATTACCTGACCCGATGACAGCCACAAGGCGACCGCCATCTGTCAATTGATCGCTCAGGGCGGACGGCACTTCCGGCACCTGACCTTCTATGACAATAACGTCGTAGGGTCCCTGCCCGGCATAGCCCGCCGCATGATCGCCGACCATGACAACAGCGTTATCTGCCTCAAGGGCCGTTAAATTTTCAGTGGCTTTTGCTGCCAGGTCTTCGTCAGCTTCAACGGCCACTACGGTGCCAACCAGACTGGCCAGGACGGCGGCGGAATACCCGGTGACACAACCAATATCCAGGGCAATTTCCCCGCCTTGGGTATCAGCCGATTGCAACAGACGGGCAAAGACCATGGGCTCCATCAAATAGCGACCTGGTGCTATTTCAATATCCTCATCCAGATAGGCGACGCCGGCCATGACTTCAGGCACAAAGCGTTCACGCGGGATGGCTTCCATGGCGCTGGCAACACGCATGTCATTGACACGGTTGGGTTCCAGTTGATTTTGCACCATATGGTGCCGGGCGGCGGCAAAATCGGGCATCTTGGTTGTCCTGATTACAATTGGTTAACAAGGGTCTGGTCAAACTTGGCGATCATAATGGCGCGCCGTTATGCGACTGGCAAGGCGCGGTACCAAACGATAACAGCGTCATTTAACGATTCATCGGCCGATCTCTTGACCCTTTTCACATCACAGCCTATACACCCTGTCTCTGCTGACCGCAATTGAGTTTGGGCAAGTCAATTATTGATCCATCCAACACAAGGTTACGGCGGTCCCGGAGGCCAGGTGGCGGAGTGGCTACGCAGCGGCCTGCAAAGCCGTGGACACCGGTTCGAATCCGGTCCTGGCCTCCAATTTTTCTACTCGCCTGAACCGGGCAACCCTATCCTTGCAGGTTAGCTGACATGGAACCAATGATCGTCGCACTGGTGTTGATGGCTGCGGTTTTTCATGCCACCTGGAATGCGGTCGTAAAAAATGCCGGGGATCGTCTGGTCAGCATGGCGGTCATCATGGGCATGTCCGGACTGATGTCCATTCCGCTGATGATCTGGCTGCCCTTCCCCGACCCGCAATCCTGGCCGTGGCTGATCAGTTCCAACATCATCCACACATTCTATTTCTTGATCGTGGTGAAGGCCTATCAAAGCGGTGGCGACCTGTCGCAGGTCTATCCCATCTCCCGCGGATCGTCACCCTTGTATGTGGCGCTGCTGGGTGCCTTTCTCGCAGGTGAACTGATGAGCACCGGCGAGGCTGTGGCTATTGTCGTCATTTGCATTGGCATCTTAAGCATTTCCCTGACCGGTGGCCTGAGCAAAATCCACCGTGAGCCCCTGCTCTGGGCCATCGCAATCGGCATCACTATTGGCCTCTATACATTCGCGGATGGTCAGGGTGTTCGGCGAACAGAACAGCCGCTGTCCTATATCGCCTGGATGCATTTTCTGGAATCGATCCCGCTTGCGCTCATCACCCTGATGCGCCGCCGGGGGATTATCATGAAAAACCTGAAACTGGTTGGTAAATCCAGCGCCATCGGCGGCGCCATGGGCATGGTCGGCTATACATCTGTCGTTTGGGCCATGAGCATCACCCCCATGGCCCATGTGGCTGCTTTGCGCGAAACCAGTGTTATTATCGCCGCGTTTATCGGCACAAAGATGCTCGGCGAAGATGGCGGTCGCTGGCGTATTGCCGCCGCTGCGGTCGTCGCCCTCGGCATCGTCGGCCTGCAAATCGCGGCCTCAGCGACCAGATAATGAGCGCCCTGCGAGAGCTTTGCGAAAATAATTCAATTGTACGCAAATATATTTGAATTCAGGGTTTGCAGACCCTCCACCCTGGTGATATAACCCGCCCGCACAGAGATACCAATTCGTGTCCGCCTGATGATCCATCAGGCAGACACTGTTCCCCGGTAGCTCAGTTGGTAGAGCAAGCGGCTGTTAACCGCTTTGTCGCTGGTTCGAGTCCGGCCCGGGGAGCCAAATACCAAAGGCCCGTTCAGAAATGAACGGGCCTTTGTTGTGATTTGGGGGTGGCGCAGCCCTTTAGTGCCGTTTGGGCGAGTGATACCCACCTCAAATTGTCAAATCGGATTCTTCAGGCTGAAAGTCGCCCTTTGTTTCGTTCCAGCCAGTCCGCTGCGGCCCGCTGGGATGCTGCACTCGATCGTGCAAATTCTTCCAGTTCGGCCAATCTCTCCTCGATCCGCGGAGGCAGATCAATTTGCATACGCAAAATCTGGGTTTGACGCAGGAGGTATAGTGCTGTCTCAAGTGTCATTTAGTAGATCATCTCGTCTTCACCGCCGGCCTCGGCAATGACGATTTCACCACTGTCGGCCAGCTCCTTGGCCTTTGTGACCATACCCATCTGGGCTTCGTCAACATCAGAGAGGCGCACAGGCCCCATATTTTCCATATCCTCGCGCAGAATCTTGCCCTGGCGTTCCGACATGTTGCTGAAGAACATATCCTTGATGGCGTCTCCGGCACCTTTCAGAGCAATCGCCAGCTTTGACTTTTCAATATGGCGCAACAGGGTTTGTATACCGTTGGCGTCGAGCTTGCTCAGGTCGTCGAAGGTGAACATCAGCGAGCGGATCTTTTCCGCTGAATCGCGACTGCGCTCCTCCAGTGAGTTCATGAAACGCTCTTCAGAAGCACGGTCGAGATTGTTAAAGATATCGGCCATGACTTCGTGGCTGTCACGCTGATTGGTACGGGCCAGGTTACTCATGAATTCCTGCCGCAACGTCTGTTCAACGCCTTCAAGGATTTCCTTGCGCACGACTTCCATGCTCAACATACGCATAATGACCTCTGCCGAAAACTCGTCCGGCAAGGCCACCAGCACAGAAGCGGCCTGTTCGGCTCTCAGTTTGCCAAGGACCACAGCGACAGTTTGCGGATATTCGTTTTTCAGGTAACTGGCCAGAACATCTTCATTCACATTGCCAAGCTTGTCCCACATGGTACGAC
Source organism: Alphaproteobacteria bacterium (assembly GCA_018650465.1). GTDB lineage: Bacteria > Pseudomonadota > Alphaproteobacteria > UBA2966 > UBA2966 > JABILA01. The sequence continues at coordinate 18,791 of JABIFY010000081.1, read as the reverse complement.
CAGCCGGACCCCGGATGTCTTCCATGATTGACGAAACCTGTTCTGCGGACAGGGTCTTGTTCAGCAAGCGTTCAGTACTTTGCAGGGAGCCAACAAGCGAGCCAGTGCCGGACAGCTGGGAGGCAAAATCCTGAAACAGGCGCTCCACAACCCCGGCGTCAATGGCGCCCAAATTGGCCATGGCCTGGGACAATTCCTTGATCTCTTCCACATCCATCATGCCGAACATACGGGCGGAACGCTCTTCGCCGATTGCCAACATCATGATGGCGGCCTTTTGTGGGCCGGAGATATTCTTGAGTGCGTCTTTGCCTGGCGCCTTTGCCATGTCTCTTCGTCCCCGTAAGATCGAACCGGAAGTACCGGATTGCGCGCGCGACTGCCGCATCCTGCATCAGCACGGATAAGTCACGTGCGATTCTTGGTCAAAAATATCACCCGTTACCGAACACTTTGCAGAATATACACAAATATGGGGCCAACATGGTTAACAATTTGCTCACATCAGGGCAATCATATGCAGACTTCACCCAACAACGACAGATTGTCCCGGCCCTTACGGATAACTTCCATGGGCTTTTTCTCCCTGACGCTCAGACGCATCGATGGTTCTTGCAAAGGCATGAAGCTGGCGAGGCTGGGAGGCCAGGCCTTTTGCAATGCAAAATTGGAAGCTATGGTTTGATGGTCAGCGACATCAAACCAGCAGGAGCCTTAGATGCCGAACTTCGACGTTGTTATTCCGCCGGCACTGCAAAGGGTTTATGACGCGTGGCATTTTGCGCCGGCAACAATTGCCAATGGCATGGTTTATTGTTCCGGCATCATCGGCACCAGCGCGGACGGGCAGCCTCTGAAGCCATCAGCCACAGATGCAGATGCGGCCTTTGACGGGGCGCATCAGACCTTGCAATCGGATGATGCGGCCCTCTCTGATATCCTTGCGATCAGAGACCCGGAAGCGCAGTTTGATGCAGCATTTGTGGCGGTGCGGGCTGTGTTGGAGGCTGCCGGGACGGGCATGAACGAGATCGTCAATATGACAACTTATCACGTCGACATCAGCACCCACATGGCGGTCTTCATGCAGGTCAAGGACCGGCATGTCACTGCCCCCTGGCCTGCCTGGACGGCTATTGGCGTCAGTGAGTTGATTATTCCTGGTGGCCTGATGGAAATCAGCGTGGTGGCGATACTTGAATGATCAAATCCAGAATGACCTGATAAAAAACAAGACTGTCGCTTTTCAACCTGAGGAACAAACAGTTAGAGTTGAGACAAGTATTCCCCTGCCCTTATGTCAGTAATGCCCCTATGCCCGAGAATAACGCCCCGAACGATATGGAAGATGTTGTTGATGAAATTCTGGTTCGTCTGAGCCGAGAGTTTGTTGAATCAACGCTTGATCTGCTGGATGAAATGGACCAACGGATTGATGCGTTGGAAAAAGGCAAGGGTAATGTTGAGGACGTGTGCAATTACATCCAGCGGGAAATTCATAATATCAAGGGTCAGGGATCGACGTTCGGCTTTCCGCTCACGGGTCGGGTGGCCCATATGTTGGAAGACTATTTGCTGAACGTGAACAAAATCCTGGCGGATAATCTTGCGGACATCCGGGGCTATCTGGACTTGATGGTGAGCCTGATCAATCAGCGAGAGCCGCTTGATGATACCGAGCGCACTGAGTTGCTGACCTCCCTGCCGACAGGCAAGGTTGGAACATTTAGCGGCCAGCAATCCAAAGACGTCAATGTGCTGCTGGTGATGCCTTCCGGTCTGCAACGCAAGCTGGTTTCACGCGAATTGCTGTCCTGTGGCTTCAGGATCATGCGCGCCTATGACTGTATCGAGGCCCAGTCCGTGGCTCTGGATATCGTGCCGGACGTTGTTTTTGTAAATTACGATATGAGCCCCTTTACCGGCCGCGAAATGTGTCATGTTTTCAGCGCCATCGAGAAATTGCGTGACATCAAAATAATACTTCTGACAAGTTATGATGCGAATGACGCACATATCAGGGATCTACCACCCAGTGTTTCAGTCGTGCAGAAAGACAAGGGCTTCACGGAAACGATCGGCAGCATACTTATTGAGATGGGATTGTTCGGTACGTTCGAAGATCGAGCCTGATAAAATTCAAAGCTGAACCACCCCTGCTCTCAAATGGTAATTCGTCCCATCATCACCATCACCAGATAAAGTCCGCCATACAGTACCGGTTGGTGGATCAGGTAAACGGCCAGGCTGTGGCGACCGGCATACCGCACGATCCGGGCCAGATGGCTTTGCGGATTCCAGGCCAGCAAGGCGGCAGAAAACCCGGTTTGAAAAAACCAGCGACCCATGACAATGCCAAACAACGGCACTGCGAACCAGGGTGCCAGCGGCACATAGTCCACCGCCGCGGGCGGTATAGGCGACAGCCCAAGCCATAACATCCAGTCGAACGCAAAAATATCATGCGCAAAATAGAATGGGGCGGCCAGCAACAAAGCGGCAAGAACAATCAGAACGGCGGAGGGCAGCAAGATCGCCCCGGCAATCAGCACGCTGGCCACGGCGATATGGTGCAGGATACCAAAAAAGACATAAGTTCCTGGATCCATAAACCAGGTCGCCAGGGACACCGCCCCCGCAGCACCGGCGATCAGGGCAAGGCGGCGAGCGAAGACCGCAACCTTAAAGGCGCGTTGTCGCGCCATGACCTGCGAGACACCCATTACGCCCAAAATCATGATGACGATGATATTGGCGAACCAAATCCACCAGGGGTCGGTGAAAATCCGAAAATCGGCGAGGCCAAAAAATGTCAGATCCCAGGAAAAATGGTAGACAATCATCAGCAATATAGCCGTACCACGGATGACGTCGAAAATGGCATAACGGGATTGTCTGGCTGAAGCGTCAGGCATCAATAATTTACTCTCCGGTTGATCCAGGCTGTGTCGCCAGTATTACGATTGGGCGAAAGGATAGCCACTGAAAGCAAATGTAGCCACTGATGACCACCACTGGAAGATATGTTTTGTCCTTGAAAAGGCTTTTGGAGCAAACACGTTCCCGTCACATTGAAATGATAACAGTTTCAATAGCTGTCAAATGTCAGTAGGATTTGGCCTCAGCCACCGACCGCATCGCGGGGCCGTGACAAGGGGGAAACGATGACAGACTCTGATCAAAACACCGGAGCCACAAAAGACGACGGCATGCCAGAATATAACATCTTGGCGGAGATTTCTGATCGACATGTCAGCATCGAATATAACGGCGTCACCATCGTCGACAGCAAAAAGGCTGTGCGCTACACCGAATCTCGAAATCCGACGGTGTACTATTTCCCGCGCGAAGATGTGCGTATGGATTTGATGCGTCGTTCACGCCATCGCACCCACTGCCCCTTCAAGGGCAATGCCTCCTACTGGACTTTGGAAGTCGGCGAAAAAACAATCGAAGATGCCGTCTGGAGTTATGAAAACCCCTTGCCCGAGTCCGACGCCATCAAGGGCCATCTGGCCTTTTATCTTTCAAGGCTTGGTGTTTCCTATAATGAAGACGGCGAATATACCGAAGCCCACAGCAAGCTCGACAGTCATGGCAGTGTCTTCGTTGACTGGTTGTTGCGAGAGGGCTGGAATTCAACATCCCCTTCCGACCTGACCGGCCAGCTTGGCGATGTTCTGGTGCGCAGTGGCGTGGATGTTAGCCGTATGTCAGTTTTCATTCGCACTCTGCATCCTTTGTTGATTGGCTCGGCTTATGTCTGGCGCTCGGACAAGAACGGCATACATTCCTTTGTCCTGACCCATGACACACTCAGTAGCCCCTTGTTTCTCGACAGTCCCTTGATCCCGATCTTCAATGGCGCGGGTGGTATCCGGCGGCGACTTGAAGGCGATGCGCCCTTGCTGGATTACGGCATCATCAAACAGTTGCACGAAGAAGGCATGACCGATTATGCCGCCATGCCCATGACTTTTTCGGATGGCCAGGTTAATGCCCTGACCATGTCAACATCAAAACCCGGCGGTTTTTCGACTGCTGAGCTGGGTCGGGTGCATGAAATCCTGCCGGTCCTCAGTCGCTTCTTCGAAGTTCACGCCGCCCGCAGCATGAGCAATTCCCTGTTGCAAACTTACCTTGGTCGACACACCGGCGAAAAAGTCATGAAAGGTTTGATCAAACGCGGCGATTCAGAAGAACTGCATGCAGTGATCTGGTTTTGCGATTTACGCCAGTCGACACCGCTGGCAGAATCCATGCCGCGCGAAGAATTTCTTGAAATCCTGAACCGCTTTTTCGAATGTATGGTCAAGCCGGTTGTGGAATATGGCGGCGAAGTCTTGCGTTTTATCGGTGACGCCGTGCTGGCGGTCTTCCCCTTATTGGACGGTGATTCGACCTATCAACGGGCCTGTGACGACGCCCTGACGGCTGCAACCGAAGCCGAGAAGAGAATGAAAATTTTGAATGAAGAACGCGCCGCCGAAGGGCTGGAGCCCCTGGATTTTGGTATCGGACTACATTTGGGGCGGCTGACCTATGGCAATATCGGCATTCCGGAACGCCTTGAATTTACCGTCATTGGGGCCGCCGCCAACGAAGCTGCCCGTATTGAATCACTCACCAAGGACATCGAACCCCGGGTCGTCGTCTCATCTGCTTTTGCCGAACGATGTTCCTCCCCCCTGACACCGGTCGGCGAATTCGAACTACGCGGCGTGAAAGAAAAACAAACAATCTATGTGCCGGAAGAAATGCCGGGATTCTAGCAAACAATATTATCCCACCAGCAGCGCGCCTGAATGTTTCTAGACTTCTATGTTGGTCAGACTAGACTTCTATGTTGGTCAGATGTGGGGCTGCGGGTGACATGCCATTGCCTTCGGCCTCTGCATCAGCCGTTGACTCTGCGCGGGTTTTAGCAGGCTTTTTGCTTTTTTTCCGGCGCACCGGTTGTTTCTTCGCAGTCGCCTGCTGTTCCCTGATCTCGACATTTTGTGGCTGGTTCATGGGCAGAGACGACCGTTTGGTGCCATATTCACCGATGATTTTTTCAACCGTCGTTGATTTGACTTTGCCCAGGCTTTCCATGGCATCACGAAGTTCTTCGACTTCGTCTTTTTCCATTTCCAGTTTAAGCCGGTTTGAACGACGCTCGCCCATGGCCATCAAAAATACGGCTGCTTTTTGCGAGCCTGTCAGATCATTGTCATCCATAACAGAGTTTTACCCCGGATTTACGCCTGCGGGAAGAAAGAAATTTCAAGCCTGGTTTTTCCACACCAGGAAATTCCACATCAGGTACAAGCATTTGATCAATGCAAACCATAAACATCAATAATTTCTGATTCAACTTACTGGATTGATCATGCGGCAAAACTGTTTCCCATATCAAAGCTAACGAAAACCCCTGCCAATTGAAACCGGCGAGGCACAATCGTCATTTTGTGGAATACAAACCAGACAAGTTGCCGTCCAGGAGCCAAAAACAACATTTTTCTGATTTTTATGCTGAATATTGCTCTTGAAGATCGGTCAAATATGATAAACCTGAAACATAGGCCAATGCGCCTGGGGGAAATTTGCCAGCAAATAATTGCGCGGTGTCTGCAAACAGCAGTCACGCACGATTTATGCCTGGGGGGTTGTTCCAGGCTTTGACCCTGGATTAGACCCTGGATTAGACCCTCAATTTGACCCTGGATTTGATCATTGACATTTTTGCACATCTGACCAGTTCTGATCAGACATTCCACGACCGGAGATCGATTACATGCCCACAGACGTGATGCTTAAAGACGTCAAGCTTGACGACAAATATACCATCGAAAAAGGCCGGATTTTTATCAGTGGCACCCAGGCCCTTGTACGCCTGTTGATGTTGCAACGTCAGCGAGACGCACTGAATGGATTGAATACGGCGGCATATATCTCGGGGTATCGCGGGTCTCCCCTGGGCAATGTTGACATGGAAATCTGGCGTTCCAAAAAGCTGGTCACCGAGAATCACATCACTTTCAATCCAGGCCTGAATGAAGATCTGGCGGCAACGGCCGTTTGGGGATCGCAACAAGTCAACGTGAACCCAGGTGCCAAATATGATGGCGTCTTTGGCATGTGGTACGGCAAACACCCCGGCGTGGATCGTTCCGGCGATGCCTTCCGTCACGGCAACCATTTTGGTACGGACCCTAAAGGCGGTGTGCTCGCCATTGCCGGTGATGATCCAGCCTGCAAATCGTCTTCCATTCCAGGACAAACCGAACTGTCCTTCATGGACCAACAAATCCCGGTTCTGGCACCAACCAATGTGCAGGAATTTCTGGACTATGGCGCATATGGTTACGACCTTTCCCGCTATTCGGGGTGCTGGGTGGCCATGAAGGTCGTCACAGAAAATGTTGAAAGCACGGTTTCCGCTATTGTTGACCCGGAACGAATCAAGACAACACCGCCGGCCAATCATGTTTTGCCTGAGGGTGGCCTGGGTCCCCGTTGGCCGGACAGTGCCCTTGAACAAGAAGCCCGACTCAGAAACCAGAAAATTCCGGCCATCATGGCCTTCATGAAAGCCAACCGACTCGACAAGGTGGCCCTGAATGCGGCCAATGCCAAAATCGGCATCGTCTCAAGCGGCAAACCTTTCGCAGATGTCATGCAGGCATTGGACATGCTGGGTATCGATGAAGACACCGCCGCCGCTATCGGCGTCAAGGTCTACAAGGTCGGCATGATCTGGCCACTGGAGCCCACGGGCCTGAAGGAGTTTGCCGAAGGACTGGATGAGATATTTGTCATCGAGGAAAAACGTGCCTTCCTCGAGCCGCAAATAAAAGAAATGCTGTTTAACCAGCGCGACAAATTCAAGGCCGTTGTCGTTGGGAAAACTGACGAAAATGGCGAAGTCCTGATTCCGGAAACCGGCGAGACGTCACCGCAATTGATCGCCCGTGCCCTGGCCCGTCGACTTGATCTCTACCTAGATCGTAATCGCGAAGAAATTCACGAGGACATTCACAACAAATTGGCGTTGATCGATGCCCGTGACCGGGGGTCAAACCAGCCTTCATCCGGCGTTGTACGCATGCCCTATTTTTGTTCCGGCTGCCCGCACAATTCATCGACCAAGGTGCCGGATGGCTCACGTGCAGCCGCCGGTATTGGCTGCCACACCATGGCGGTGTGGATGAACCGCAGCACCGGTGCCTATACCCAGATGGGTGGTGAAGGCGCGACATGGATGGGTCAGGCCCCTTTCACAACCGAAAAGCATATCTTCCAAAATCTTGGGGATGGCACCTATTTTCACAGCGGTTATCTGGCAATTCGTGCCGCCGTCGCCGCCAAAACCCAAATCACCTACAAAATTCTGTTCAATAATGCCGTCGCCATGACAGGTGGTCAGTCCCATGACGGCGACCTGACCCCGGAAGCCATTTCCAAACAAGTCGCAGCGGAAGGTGTGAAGCGTATTGCCGTAGTATCTGATGGGGCCGAATACGTCGCCCCACCCAGTGATTATGCTTCAATCGCTACATTCCATCATCGCAGCGACCTGGATGCAGTGCAGCGCGAGTTGCGGGAGTTTGAAGACGTCAGTGTACTTCTGTATGTACAAACTTGCGCGGCGGAAAAGCGCCGCCTGCGCAAGCGCAACGAATTCCCCGATCCCAATCGCCGGGTTTTTATCAACGACGAAGTTTGTGAAGGCTGCGGTGATTGCGGTATTAAAGCCAACTGCGTCTCCATCATGCCCAAAGAAACAGACCTTGGCCGCAAACGTCGTATCGACCAATCTGCCTGCAACAAAGATTTCAGCTGCGTCGATGGTTTCTGCCCAAGCTTTGTCACTGTCGTAAATGGCAAGCCACGCAAGAAGCTTGGCAACTCCAGCCAGACTAATGAAATCGATATTCCAGAATTGCCTCTGCCCACCCTGCCCGGCCTGGACACGCCACACGGTATCATCGTTGCCGGTATCGGCGGCACAGGTGTCGTGACCATTGGTGCAATCCTCGGCATGGCAGCCCATCTTGAGGGCAAAGGTGTATCTACCTTTGATCTGACCGGACTGGCGCAGAAAAACGGCCCGGTCATTTGCCAGGTCAAAGTCGCCAATACGCCAGAGGAAATTCACACCACCAGCATCGCCATCGGCGAAGCCAAAACAGTTATTGGCTGTGATATCGTCACAACCGGCAATGCAGAATCCCTCAGCAAGATGCAGTCGGCGCAAACCCATGCCGTGGTCAATACATTTGAGACAATGCCAGCCGCCTTCGCACTGGACAAGAACCTGCAATTCCCGTCGGTTCAGTTGCGCGATGCCATTACATCGGCAACGGGTGGCAATGCCAGTTTTGTTAACGCTTCAGAAATTGCCACGAACATCATGGGCGATGCCATTGCATCTAACCTGTTCATGGCCGGTTTTGCATTCCAGCAAGGGTTGCTGCCTATTTCTGCCCAAGCCATCAACAAGGCAATCGAATTAAACGGCGTTCGGATCGAGTTTAATCAGCGTGCCTTTGCCTTGGGTCGCTGGGCGGCAGCAGACCAAAATGCTGTTGAAAAGCTGGCCTTCCCGGAAGCCCCGATCCAGTTAAAGACCGAAGAAAAGACGGATCTGGAAGCCTTGATCAAAGACCGGGTTGAGCGTCTGACAAACTGGCAAAATGTGGCCTGGGCCAATAGCTATCAAACCTTTGTGGCGGATGTTGCAAAAGCTGAAGCTGCTTTGCCTGGTTCGGTTGGCAGCCTCTCCGAAGCGGTGGCCCGAAACCTGTTTAAACTGATGGCCTACAAGGACGAATATGAGGTGGCCCGGCTTTATACGGCGCCTGAGTTCAAGGAAAAGCTGAAAGCCCAGTTTGAAGATGGTTACAGCTTGCGCTTCCACCTGGCCCCGCCGCTGATCGCCAAAAAAGATCCAAACTCCGGTGAAGCCCGTAAATCTGAATATGGTGCCTGGGTGATGAGCCTGTTTGGCATTCTCAGCAAACTGAAAGGCCTGCGTGGCACGGCACTCGATATCTTTGGTTATTCAGAAGAGCGTAAATCCGAGCGTGCCTTGATTGTCGAATATCAGAGCACCCTGAAAGATCTTGCGTCGCGCATGACAGGCGACACACTGGAGCTTGCGATTGAAGTTGCAAACCTGCCGGAGCAAATCCAGGGGTTTGGTCATGTCAAGGAACGCAATTTGAAAAGCGTTACAGAGCGGCGCAAGAGTTTGCTGGATGCCTTTAACAGTGGCAACAAACAAAGTGCTGCGGCTGAATAAACCATATTTATTATCAGCTAAATTTCAGTGACTCGCGGCCAGCGACCCAAGATGCTAAAATAGTCATTTATACAGCACGTGCGTAAAACGTTTTAGGGGATACAGGGGATGGCAAAAGCAGCCAACAAAGCCAAGGTAAGTTCAACGGCGAAGAACAAAAAGAAACCCGCCGCGCCCGTTAAAAAGGGCAAGAACCAGGAAAAGTCCAAAAGCCAACTTACATGGCTTGCCAAAGGTCTTTTGGCGGGCACTTTCCTGTGGTTCCTGTTTGCCGGTTTTATCGCAACGAGTGATCTGATGGCACGTCGGGCAAACTGCATCGATTGGCTGGTGGGGCAAAGCCGTGCAGTCCAGGGCTATAAGAGGGTTTTCAACACAGATTCGACCCGCTTTGGCTGTTCCCTACAAAAACTCGGGCTGCGGGGCTTCATTGCAGAACCGCCTATCTATCCCAACATCGAAGGCTTGATATTGATCTTTTCGCCGCCGCTGGGTGTTGTTGCGTTTTATTTGCTGGCTTTCCGGTTCCAACGCGGCTGGATACTTCGTGGGAAGAAAAAGGTCTGGGCAAAAACCGGCCCTCTGGACCTGGACGATTACGAAGATATGCGGGATTTGCCTGACGAAGAAGAAATCAAGGCCTTGGATGAAGCTGATGCCGCCGAAAACAAAACAACAGCTGAATCAATGAACGATGCGTTGGAGGAGGCGGCGAGAAAAACCGCGCCGCCCTCGAAAGCAGGCGCCAAGCCGGCGACGAAGGCAGCTGCCACACCGGCACCAAAGCCAGCAGCCAAACCGGCTTCAAAGGCAGCGGCAGAACCAGAGGAACCGGAAGAGGAAATGAGTGAGCTGGACAAAATTCTGCGCCAGGTCGACGACTGATTTTTCGGCACACAGGGCCAAATCTTGATTATTGAGTGGTTGCAATCAGTATCCACTTCCTGCCCGCCCCAGTGGCGGAATATGGGCTATTTGCATCAAACCATTGGTATAGATGCCCGATACACCCGACAGCGAAATGCCTGGCGCCCCCATCTTGAAAACAGCCAGGCTTTCATTCTGAAGACAGCGCAGTCTTGTAAACGTCGGCGCAAGGCCGTGCTCATGGGCGCTGCGACCCTGCATGACTTGCCTCTCGAAGCGTTGGCAAACCTTTTCGAAGAAATCGTGCTGGTGGACCTGTTCCATCTTTGGTCCGCACGATGGCTGGCTTTCAAAAACCAAAATATCACGCTTAACGTCTGTGATTTAACGGCCTCGCTCGAAACAATTTATTCGGGCGATACAACAGTGCATGAACCCGTTGAATTCCTGGATGATGACGATGTTGACTTTGTGGTCTCGGCAAATATCGCTTCTCAACTACCGTTAATTCCGCTGGACTGGCTAAAGGGTCATTTCAATATCGATGCCAGGGAACGACAAAAGTTTGGTGAAGAAATCATTTCAGCACATTTTGACTATCTTGATAAATTCAGGGCCACAACCTGTCTGATCAGTGATGCTGAACGGGTAGCATTGGATAAAAATGGCAAGGCCATTTCCAGGCAGCCAGCCCTGTTTGGTATCTCCCCACCCCCGCATCAAGCCAGTTGGGAATGGGACATCGCCCCTTATGGTGAATTAAATCACCAACTGGCAACACGCCACATTGTGATTGCCGCCATCCTGGGTCAAAATTCAGGTACCTGATTACTGAGGATGGACAGGAATATGAATGAAAAGGTTTGCCTCGTCATTGGCGCTGGCGATGCCACGGGCGGCGCCATTGCCCGGCGCTTCGCTAAAGGCGGATACCATACCTGTATGACCCGCAGGGCCCGGCATCTTGATGAACTGGAAAAGTTGGCTGAACGCATTCGCGCGGACGGTGGCACAGCAACAGCCTTTGGTTCAGACGCCCGCGAAGAAGAAGAGGTCATTGCCCTGGTCGACAAGATCGAACAAGACATCGGCCCCATTGAAGTTGCGGTATTTAACATTGGGGCCAACGTCAACTTTTCCATCACCGAGACCACTTCCCGTGTTTATCGCAAAGTCTGGGAGATGGGCTGTTTCGCCGGGTTCCTGCTGGGTCGGGAAGCGGCCCGTGTTATGATCCCGCGCGAAAAAGGCACCATCCTGTTTACCGGGGCCACCGCCAGTGTGCGTGGCAGCAGTGGTTTTAGCGCTTTTGCCGGTGCCAAACATGGCTTGCGCGCACTTGCGCAAAGCATGGCACGGGAACTTGGCCCCAAAGGCATTCATGTGGTCCATGCCATTATTGACGGTGCCATCGACACGCAATTTATTTCCGAACGTTTCCCCGACCGATACGCCCTGAAAGACCAGGATGGCATCCTGCGACCTGATGATATTGCCGAAAGTTACTGGCAATTACATCAGCAAAATCGCAGCGCCTGGACTTTTGAAATGGACCTGCGCCCCTGGATGGAACCCTGGTAAACAAACTCCCCCCTTTTTGAACCGGATAGACAAATGAACAAGATCGAATTCTGCTTTGACTTTGGTAGCCCCACCGCTTATTTCGCCTGGAATATGCTGCGTCGACTAAAAGAAACCTGCGGCACAGAAATCGTCTGGCATCCCATGTTATTGGGCGGCGTCTTCAAGGCAACCGGCAATACCAGTCCCGTCAGCATCCCAGCCAAGGGCGCTTTCATGAACGCCGACTTAAAACGGTTTGCTGCTAAATACGGTATCGAGTACACCTTCAATTCACATTTTCCTATTAATACCCTGATCTTGATGCGGGGTGCAGCGGGACTGTTGAATGACGACCGTTTTGACGCATATGTCGCGGCCGTCTTTGATGCCATCTGGAAAGACAACCAAAATATGGGCGAGATGGATGTGGCCGGAAAAGTTCTGGTTGATGCCGGGTTCGATCCGGCGGAATTCATGGCCATGGTCGGTGATGACACAGTCAAGGACAGCCTGAAATCATTGACAGAAGATGCTGTTCAGCGCGGCGTCTTTGGTGCACCGACCATGTTTGTCGGCGACGACATGTACTTTGGCCAGGACCGCATGCATTTTGTGGCTGAGGCAGTTGGCGCCAACATTTGTGACATCGCGCCGGATTACATCAAGAGCTGACTTGTCATGTTGCGATTTTCTCGGGTCCCTTGAGTTCCAGGCGATTGCCTTCAGGATCATTTAGATACATGGAAGGCCCGTCACCCTTGGCACCAAAGCGTTGAACTTCACCGCCCACCTCAACGCCCTGTTGGCTAAACCAGGCTTGCAGGGCGGGACCATCAAAACGAGTCAGGCGCAGAGCAAAGTGATCCATGTTGTGCCCTTCCAGACCAGGGGCGGCACCGCCATCCGGCCCTAATTTGCCGTTCATATCTACCAGATCAATCATCGATGACCCTGCGCGCAAATGATATAGCCCCATAGGTTCGTTATGCTTGACCACTTCACAGCCCAGGACGTCCCGGTAAAAGGTCAACATGATATCAATGTCGCGCGCCCGCAAAACAACATGGTCGATCTGGTCATAGTTGATGGGGTTTATGATGGTCATTAATTTTCCTGTCTTGCGGTCATGGAACAAATATTTAATTCTGTCATCACTGATACTGCCTGAACGTCCCGATTTTTCCCAATCAAAAAGTATTTATGCCCATGAGTGATGCACTGACACTGTTACTAGCCGGATCGAATTCAGCCACCAAGGAAGAATTCCTGCGTGAACGTCTTGAACAACCATGGACGTTCAAGACGTGGATACCTGGAAAAGATCGTTCAGAATTTCTGGAGTTATTGCCGCAAGCAGATGCCCTGGTCGGCGGCAATGTAATTGGTGACTGGCCTGCGACCCCTCGCCTCAAGCTCTATCAAATTCCCTTTGCTGGATATAACTGGATGACGCCAAAGGATATCCCGAACGGGCTGCCCTTTTGCAACACCTATGACCATGAAATTCCCATTGCCGAATACATCATGCTGGGCATGCTCGATTGGGAAATTGGCTATGCCGCGTCGGTCCGTGATTTCGGTGGCAAGGGCTGGCAAAATATCGGTGCAGGCTCTGGCCCCCTGCATGGTGAAGTCTTTGGCAAGACCATCGGTATCATCGGTTATGGGCATATTGGTATTGAAGTCGCCAAACGTGCCAAGGCGTTTGGCATGCGCACCATTGGCATTGCCCGCAGGGAGAGAGAGACCCCCGCTCCCTTGGATTGGCTTGGTACCATGACTGACCTTGGCAAGCTTCTGTCCGAAAGTGATTATGTGCTGGTGGCTTGCCCACAGTCGGAACAAACGCTGGGCATGATAAACGCCGCACAGTTTGACCAGATGAAAGATACCGGCGTCATCATCAATGTCGCGCGGGGACCGATCATCGACGAAAATGCATTGTATAACGCCCTCAAGAACAAACAAATCGGCGGTGCGTTGATCGATGTCTGGTATGACTATCCAGATGACGAACTGAAGCCTGAATGGCCATCGAAATTCCCTTTTCAGGAACTCGATAACATCCGCATGACGCCGCACAACAGCGGTTGGTCTGAAAGCCTGATCGAACGTCGCTGGCAATCCGTCGCCGACAATCTCAATCGATTGGCACGGGGCGACGCACTGCATAATCTGGTCTTCGAAGGCACTGGTTAATTGTCGGCAGTTTTATTGAGCTTCCAGCTGTACTCATAACCATTGATAGTGGGCTGTGACTGCAACAGTTTTTTTAATTCCCCATCCGCATAGCGGGATAGATGTGCAAACAAGGCCGCCGTATCGTCGCCAAAATCGCTGGCAAACCAGGCGTAGATTTTTGACAGAATAACGCCCCGATTTTCCTGCCCGACACCGCGTGGGTGATTGATGTAGTCATAGGCTCCCCTGTCCAGCTGATAGTTGGTATTTTGCGGGGTGAAGGCCGTTTCTTGCAAATTTGGGCAACCCCACGAAGCACAGTTCAAGGCGTAATGCAGGCGCGGGTCTCTCCAGATCGGTCGGAGAATACGGTGCTCAATATCGTTGAGGCTGATGGCCTGTCCTTCAATCTGCATCAACTTTTCACCCCACGGTCCAAAGGCGAACAATCCGCCCGAAAGCTTGATATCTGTAATGCTTTTGACAGGGGCATTTTCCAGAATCAGCAATACCGTGCGTGCATTGTAAAGGTTTATCCAAAGGCTGAGTTGAGAAGTTTTACTGAAACTTCGCACCGTTAAAGCCGACAAATAGTCGACATATAGCGCCAATTTTTGACGGTCTTCCGGTGTCACCCTGTCGTAGGCCAGAGACGTAACATTGTCCGCAGACCGGGCTACATAGCGGTGCAAAAATTCACTCCAGACCGCATGGTCGACTGTTGTTACGTCTGCGGCATCGGACACATCCCAAAAGGTCCACAAATCAGGTTTCGGGGCGAACAGTTTTTCAAACAACATGAAGCCGCTCAGGCACATCACCAGCCCGGCGGAAACAACGATACGAATGATGGTGTTCACAGATTTTCCATTTTATGAAACGCCCCTGCCGGTCTTGTCTGTCTGGTATAAAAGCAGGGATAATACCGTAGATCGAATAACGTTTTTGTGTCGCCGGTAGTTGACGGAGGAATTATGACTGCGAAATTGATATTGTTCACCGACATCATTTCACCTTATGCCTGGCTTGCCCAGGCACATCTTGATCGCATGGCTGATCGCCCCGATATCGAGATCAAACCCGTCCTGTTTGCGGGTTTGCTGAATCATTGGGAGCACAAGGGACCGGCTGAAATTCCCGCCAAAAAGGTCTTCACCTTCAAATATGTGAAATGGGCTGCCAATCGAGATGGTATCGACCTGAACATGCCACCCAATCATCCTTTCAATCCCCTGCGTGCCTTGCGGCTGGCCATTGCCTTGGGTGCCACGCACGACGTAATGATGCAGATATTCCGCGCGATCTGGGTTGATGGAAATTTGCCAGATAATGAGGAGGGTTGGGCAGGTATCAAAGCGGCAACAAATTGCCTGGATGCCGACGAGCGGATCGCCACCCCGGATGTCAAGGCAACCTTGTTGGCAAATGGTGAAGAGGCCATCCGATCAGGCGTTTTCGGAGTGCCGACTTTCGCCGTGGATGATCAGTTATTCTGGGGTGTTGATGCCATGGAAATGATGATGGATTATTTGGCCAGCCCAGATACTTTCCGTTCAGAACATGCGGGTGCCGAAACCCTGGTCCCTTCCTCAATTCGGAAGTGACCTTTGGAATTATTGGTTTTTCCGCCACTTCCAGGGTTTATCGAAGGGACCACGCCAAAGACCACGCTTTGCCGCCATCGCCTTTTCTTCGACCTTGATATACATGCGCGAATATCGCCGCCAGGCAAGGGCCCAGCCGGTGTGCACCATGTTGCGGCCAATATCAAAACCATCAGCTGAACACAGGCCAAGCCGCAGGCCTTCCCGGTCCCGTCCCCGATCCGTGCAAGAAACCTTGCGGGCACCTGTAATCAAATCTCGCAAGGCATCCGACGACAGGACGCCACATCGTATTGTCTTCTTGCGAAATTCACAGGTTTGTTTCAGTTCTGGTGCATCTATGCCGTAGAGCGTGATTTCCTTGCCACCGACGACAAGCGTGTCGCCATCAACGACACGCGCCTGCCCTTCGGCAATAACTCGATGAGCCTTTTCTGCACGCACAGAATTAGTGACCATACTCGCCATGAGAAGTATCGCTGACGTCTGCAAAAGCCTGAAGGGAATTCCGGTTTTCATGGCATTTTTTCCAAAATCGACACCAATGCTTATTCTGCCTGGCGCGTTCGAACGCGGCGTGCGAGATCATGCATGGCGCCGTCGCCTATGCCGAGTTCGTCCATATGTTCGACGGTGCTGAACAGATAATCACAACAGCGCCCGATCGGCCCTTCTGCATGTGCCAGGGCATCGATCATGTTTTCCGGTTCGAGCTTTCCGGCATAACGTTCATGTTGACGGTTGATGACAAAGACAATGCCGGGCACATTTCCGTCTGCCGTATGCAGCGAGACAATCCGTGGGACATAGGCGTTGCTGATCATTTCCCTGTTCCAGACGATCTTCAATTCTTCTTCCGCGAGTTGTCGCGAAACCTTGTAGGCGAAACCATCGCAAGATCCACCGGCCTGCAAGGCCAGCATCAAACCGGGTTGTTCAGGTGTGCCCCGCCCCATCCACGTCCACAAACAAAATTGGCGATGATAGCCATAAATCCGGGCGGGAATGCGTGCCTCATATTCAATTGTCGGGTTCCACATTAACGAGCCATAGCCAAACAACCAGATATCGCTACCCACAGGCAATTTTGCCAGCGTGTCGTTCCTGGATTTATCCCGATCTTCCATAGTCATGCGCTTGAAAAGACCGTTTTTCTCGGCTTCCAAAATCCGGGCTTCCATCACCCCGTCGACAATGTCTTCTCGACTTACATTCATGCTGTCTTGTCACTTCCCAATCGTCGCAACTGTATGCTCAACACACCCAGTAAAACCAGGCCACCCCCACCCATTTGATATAAATTAGGCCGCAGGTCGAATAGTACCGCAGAGACGAGAACGGCCACAACAGGGATGAGGTTAAGGTACAATGACGCGGTCGGAACACCAATATGTGCGGCCCCCTTGTGCCACATAATAATTGCAATACCGGCTGCACCCCAGCTTAACCAGAGCAGCATGGATACCGGGCCAGCATTCAGGCCTTCCGGTTCAAAATGGCTATCGCCAAGAAAGACAAATACCAGCCAAACCAGTGCGAGCCAAACCGTCGCCGTGGCGGACGTAATGGCTGTCGTTCGCAGGTTGGAATAGCTTCCGCACCATTCCTGAACTTTCATGGAATACAAGGTCCAGCAACTGACAGCCAGAATGAGCAGCATCTCGCCGCCCTGAAATCCAATGGCGTGCCCAGCCAGCGCGCGTGGGCTCCCCTGCACAACCAGTACGCCGCCAGCAACAGCAAGGGCAAGCGCCAACAAAAAACCCTTCGGTAATTGTGCCTTATACAAAATGCGTGAAAGGACCGCCGCCACCACCGGATTGGACGTCAAAACAATCGCCGCCGTAACAGGATCGGAATAGAGAATGCCAAGAGCATAAAAAGTTGAAAATCCGGCCATCCCGGCACCGAGCAAGAACATTCTTTTCCAGTTATAGGCCTCGGCGAACAATCCTCGTCGTTCCATCAGCCACAACATGACGGCCAGAAACGGCAAGGCAATGCCATAACGCAGAAGCGACAACAACCAGGGATCCATGACCGCCAGCAACGCTGCAATGAACGGCACCATTGTGCCCCACATAATGACAGTAACGGCGAGGCCGGCAGCCGGGTTCATACTAATGGGTCCAAAACTAAATTCCTGTATTACGAGCGCAATTATAGATTGATCCGTCCAAGCCTGGTGATTGAAGTCAAAAAAAAACGCTGATCAACTCCCCAAAAATTGATCAGCGTTCTTCTTTATCAGATCGCTCCAAAGATTTGAGCGTTTCCGTGAAATGCGGAATCGCTCAAATTTATTCTTCAGCGATCACTTCTTCAGCAGACAAACCGGCGACAACTTTTACCAGCTCGAAAACACGTTTACGAACAGCCGGGCTTTCAATGGCGTAATAAGCGCGCACAAGTTCAAGCGTTTCGCGTCGAGCAAACTGGTTTTCTTCAGAAAGTGCCGGGTTTGATTCCGGATCAATGATAGCCCCTGTTACCAGGTCCCCTGGCATATCATCAAAGAAGAATGAAACCGGCACATCCAGAATTTGTGAAAACTGATAGAGGCGGCTGGAACCAATGCGGTTTGCGCCTCTTTCATATTTCTGGATTTGCTGAAATGTTAATTTTACGGCATCGCCCAATTTTCCCTGGGTCATGCCAAGCAAGGTCCGGCGAAGACGCACACGGCTACCGACGTGTACATCAACCGGGTTTGGTTTGGAGATTTCTGTCGCGCTCAAACCATTTCTCCTGTTTTAGGTTTTGGGGGTTAATACTAATAAAGGTAGAAAGTTCGCCTTGAACGTCAAGGCAACAATCCAAAATTTACAACGTACGCCCCTGGCAAATCAACAACTGACAAGCCAAACACGAACCCAAACCAGAAAAAATATTGTTTTCCGAGGTGTTTACGAGGTGTTTAGGGGTGTTTAGTTGTCAAACCTCACTGATGCTTCAATTCCTGTCTCCAGAACGCCATATTCTCGCTCAATTCTAAGACCAACTTCCTCAAGCGCCGCCCCGATAAGGGTCGCAGCCATTGGAATTTCCCCTGTGCTTGCGCAAGCCAGACATTCAACCAGTTTTAACTCGAGTGCTTTAAGACTTTCAAATTCCGCACTTCTATTTATTTTTGTCATTTTCGTCCTCTTACCCACAGTACCCGACTTAATAGGATAAAGCCCTGAAGTGATTCATACTTTGAGATTCTCCGACCAAAGAAAGTCTCAAAATATGCAGCAATTACTTGGCAAGGCCTTATCCACACCGTTAGGAGAGCACATCCCCCTTTG
>JABIFY010000080.1 GCA_018650465.1 Alphaproteobacteria bacterium | reverse complement strand
CTTGATTGCCTTGGCGGCACCCGTTTGTCTTGTTTGCGATTTCTGTTTCATCTTCATTCCCCTACGGGTCATTACGATGAACCAGAAACCCTCTCTTATGCAATCCGGCTAGTTTGTTCCATAGGCGCTGACGTCAGACAGGTCTCCGAAACATGTGGAAAAATACTTCTGATTATGTGGCGGCAGATCCAAATCGACGACCCGAAGAACCAAATCCACCGCGCGAACGCGTCGTGTTTTTGAAGGTCGGGCGGTTGGTCGCCGTTTGGGCGACTTTGGTTAGTCCTGTTTTCGCGCCCACATTACGATTTTCAGCTGTACGGAAGTTGTTTGGGCTTTGGGCAGATTTGTAAAGCGGTTGCGACATCATGGAGTTACGCCCGCCCAGCATGGATCCCATCATATAGCCCATCATCAAAGGCATAAAAACCGATCCTCCGCTTGACGTTTTATAAGGGGCTTCCTCACACTTTCCTGCACCGAAGTCAGCCTGGCAATCTGCTTCGACCGCATATTTGGGTGCCACTGCGGCGTGCTGGGTCTGCGCTTCTTTAAAGCTGGCTTCGCATTGATCAGAGGTCATGCCAGGGGCCCTGATACATTGATCCACGCTCTCGTAAATCGATGCATCCACTTGGGCTTCGTCACAGGCGGTCAGGGCGATAAGACTTGTGCTCATCAATAAAGCGACAGATACGGAACTCCAGGACTTCATCTTACATTCTCCGGTCGGGGATTACTTTTTCAGAACGACGCGTTGCGCACCAAAGGTGCAGGTTTTTCGATTAACTCGTCATAGAGGCGGCATTCAGGAGGCCACCGGCTGATGACGTAACGCCAAGCCATAGACCACTGGCCATCTCACCTTTTTCTATGCGCTCTGAAATTTTTGGTATGGGTAAACGAACGAGATAGAAAACGACGATCTGAACCAGCAACGCGACCACACCCCAGACCAAAACATCGATCAATGAAACCGAGTTGGTGATTGCGATGGCCAATGGCATACAGAAACCGATCAAACTTCCGGCAAATGCGAGCGATGCCGCCATGTTGTTTTCCCGGATCAATTTTATTTCGGCGTGTGGCGTCACCCACATATAGATGACCACATAAAACAATGTCAGGCCCAGGGCCGTTGCCATATGGGCAAGAAACCAGGGTAGCTCGTTAAGCAAAACACCGAAAATTTCCAAAAGATTATTCTCCCAATTAGACATAATGAAGAGCCGAAAACGCCATCACAGTGTACAACGAGCTGCTTGCGATCACCAACACGGCTTGTGTCTCCGGGGATAGACCGTGTTTCAGTCCTCGCTCCGGGCACGCTCGTAATGCCATGAATACATGATCACATCACTAGCATTCCCCTTGCCGGAGAGCTAGTGACGTTATTTGATTTTTTTCCAAATATTCATCAGAGTAAATCTTGTGAAATTCAAGCCCCTTCATGGCCGTTTGATCGTAGAGCGCACGGATCGGAAAGGACCCTTGACCATACCAAACGTGTTAGCACCAAGATTGTTTACGTTCAATTTCGGAGAGTGGGAAGCCGGTCCAATTGGCGGGTGTTGTTGACTTTGCCATGCTGTCCGCGAAAGACGGTGTGAAGAAAATGCCGTGTTTGTGATCTGTCCTCGAACAGGTTCCATTCAAAAGTCTTTACACAGCCTGAGCGAATCATAGATCGCTGCGTGAACATTGCGGCTGGCGACGGCGTCACCGACGCGAAAGAGCTTGAAGGCACCGTTCGGATTGGAATTGATAGCTTGTGGACGGCCTGCGATTAGAGCCGAATAATCGATCTCACCACGATTGACAGAATGTTCCTTGAGTTCGAAATACAGGTCATCCATTGGCAGGGTGGCATGTTCGACTACGATCTGATCAATATAGCGTTCCTCTGTCACGTCCGTATAGTCGCTGCCGAGGACGGCGATCAGCTTGTTGCCGTCGCGCCGCGCCGCTATCAGGCGAGTGTTGATCGTGATCCTGACACCGTGGTCCTGGAAGCAACGCGCATAGGGAACATGGTTGAGGCCGCCGATCTCGGGCGCGAAGAACCGCTCCGGCGACACTAATTCCAGGGTTGACCCGGACTCAGCTATCATTTCCGCTGCCTGAAGACCCGGATGGGCTCCATTGTCGTCATAGAGCAAAACAACTGCCCCGGGCTTGGTCCGCCCGGCGAGTATATCCCACGACGACACCACGAGGTCCTGGTCAATTTCGAGAATTGAGTTATCCGCATATCCGCCGGTGGCGACAATGACTACGTCAGGCCTCTCAGCGACCACGTCTTCAACTTCGGCCAGTACGTCGTAGCGGATCTCGACACCGAGTTCGTTGAGCTTTTGCAACCGCCAGTCGATGATGCCGATCAAGTCGGCCCGGCGTTTGGACCTGGTCGCCAAAAGCAACTGGCCGCCAGCTTTGGGGAAGGCTTCCAGAACGACCACTTCATGACCGCGCTCCGTTGAAACTCGCGCCGCCTCAAGGCCGGCTGGACCGGCACCGACGACGACAATTCGTTTCTTCGGGCCGTCGCTTTTTTCGATAACATGGGGCATGGTCGCTTCGCGGCCCGTTGCTGCGTTGTGTATGCAGAGCGCCTCATGGCCTTCGTAAATTCGGTCAAGACAATAAGTAGCACCGACACAGGGCCGGATTTCATGCTCGCGCCCTTCCATCACCTTCAACGCGATATGCGGGTCGGCTAAGTGGGCCCGGGTCATGCCAACCATATCAAGCTTGCCTTCAGCGATCGCATGTCGCGCTGTCGCCACGTCACTGATCTTGGCCGCGTGAAACACCGGGAACCTGGTTTCCTTGCGGACCTCACCAGCGAAATCCAGATGTGGCGCAGAGGGCATGCCGGTAATCGGTATGACCTTTGAGAGCGCTGCATCGGTTTCGATATGGCCGCGAATAATATTGAGGAAATCGATCTGTCCGCTGGCGACCAGACGTTGTGCAATCTCGACACCTTCGTCCCGGCTCAATCCCTTTTCCCAGTCCTCATCGGCGGCCATGCGGACACCAACAATGAACGCCGTGCCGACCGCCGAGCGGATGGCGTCGAGCACCCGATGTGTAAAACGCAATCGATTGTCCAGGCTGCCACCGTATTCATCATCGCGTTTATTAGTAGCCGGTGACCAAAAGGCATCCAGGAAATGACCGTAGGCTTCGATCTCAATGCCGTCGAGACCGGCCGCCTGCATGCGTTCGGCGGCGGCGCTATAGGCTTTGACGATCCGATCGATGTCCCAATCCTCAGCTTGTTTGGGAAAAGACCGATGTGCCGGCTCACGTACTGGCGACGGCGCTAATACGGGGAGCCAGTCTGAGTGATTCCAATTTGTGCGTCGGCCCAGATGAGTGAGCTGGATCATTGTCGCGGCACCGTGTTCCCGGCACTCGTCGGCCAGGTTCTTGAGCCACGGAACGATCTCGTCCTTGTATGCATGAAGGTTGCCAAAAGCGGCTGGCGAATCTTCGGCGATAATAG
>JABIFY010000079.1 GCA_018650465.1 Alphaproteobacteria bacterium | reverse complement strand
GGCCTCAATGCCTTCAGAAAAGCCATGGTCAAAATGTCTGAATTGGAAATCCGCGACTATATGATGGCTTTATTCAAACCAAACATTCCTCGGAAACCGTTGATAGAGTTGGTGTTATGAAAAGAGTCGGGTACTGTGGGGAAAACCACTTGATTTGTTGATACCAAACAGATTCCGGCAGGTGCACGGTCAACATCTTCGCGAATTTGAAACGAGCGGAGAAGAAAGTCGACGCATGGGCAAACGAAGTGAGATCAGTGGCCTGAGAAAAGATGGCTCGGAATTTCCGGCGGAAGCCTCTGTGTCGAGATTAAAGTTGGGTAATGACACGCTATACACAGTCATGTTGCATGATATTTCTGAACGTAAAAATGCTGATCGTCAAATCAAGTTGGCTATGGAAGAAGCCTTGTACGCCAGTCGAGCAAAATCGGAATTTCTGGCCAATATGAGCCATGAATTACGCACGCCTTTAAATGCAATTCTGGGGTTTTCCGAAGCACTGCAAATTGGCATTAAGGGGCCGCTATCTGAAGAACAAAGTGAATATATCGACGCCGTCAGCCAGTCAGGAGAGCACTTGCTGAGCCTGATCAATGACATTCTTGATCTTTCCAAATTGGAAGCGGGCAAGGCTGATGTCGAAGAAGAAGACCTGGATCTGGATCAACTGATTGATCAGGCATTGTTACTTGTTAGTGATCGGGCGCGAGAAGGAAAAATCAATATCGGTCTCACATCCGAACATGACAGCGTTCATTTGCGTGGTGACAAGCGAATGATCCTGCAAATCCTGCTCAATCTTTTATCGAACGCTGTGAAATTCACGCTGCCGGAAGGATCAGTAAGCGTAAATGTCACAGCAACACATGGCAGTGATATCGAGCTTTCAATCAAGGATACCGGTATAGGCATGAAAGAGAGCGACATACCTCACGCTCTGTCAACATTTGGTCAACTGGATGGCGATCTGGATCGCAGACACGAGGGAACAGGTTTGGGGCTTCCTCTGGTCAAATCCCTGGCCGAACTTCATGGCGGAAAACTTGAGCTCAACAGCGAACCAGATGTTGGAACAGAGGCGACAATTATCTTTCCCCATAGCCGCAGGATAATGTCGGATCAAGGATGATTTTGGGTCAAGCCAATCTGGTTTCCTGATCCACTTTCTCGCTGAAAAAATCAGGACCAGTATGTTCAACAATCTCCACAACATTGCGGTCCGGGTCACGTACAAAGATAGTAGTGATACCCTTGAACTGGTGCCGTCCTGTAATTGAGACGCCGTTTTCTTCGAACATTTTTTCAGCCGCTTCTACAGACGACACATGTAACGCCATATGCGTGTAACCGGGGTATTTGTCATCTGCATCCATCAATACGTTTTCACCAGCCTTCGCTGAAACCTGGCCCAGCAGATTCAACACAATGCCACAGCTGTGTTGCAAGATCAGGGGATGCCCGTGGTCAAAACCACCATCCGCCATCAGTTCGTACCCTAAAAGCCCGTAGAACTTTAGCGCTTCATCTCGATCACTGACCCGAATTCCGACATGATCTATTTTGACAATATCAAGCATCCCCTGTCCTCTTGATCAAGCTGCGACTGAATCGGTGCGGACAGGCAAGGCTGCTATCTCTGTGTCGATGGTTGCCAAAGCACCGTTGATTGCCTGCCCGCGGACCTCATCCCCCATAGCCAGGCCCTGGGCGTGAACGAAAGTGACGTCGGTCAACCCAACCATACCAAGGGCCGTGCGCAAATAAGGCTCTTGATGGTCCATGGCGTGCATGAAACCGCCTTCACTGTAATCACCGCCTCTTGCTGTCAGGACATAGACTTTCTTGCCTGTCAGATGCCCCTGGGGGCCATTTTCCGTGTAACTGAATGTATGTCCGGCCCGCAGTATGTGATCTACCCAGGCTTTGAGGTTGGATGAAATCGAAAAATTGTACATGGCGGCGCCAATCACAATGATGTCTGCGTTTTTGGCTTCCGAGATCAATTGATCGGACAATTTCAATATTGTCACCTGTTCATCACTCAGTTGCTCAACCGGCGTAAAGGTCGCACCGACATATGTCTGATCAATATGTGGCGGTGGGTTGTTGGCGACGTCACGGCGGACACTACCCTCTTTACCAAACCTTGTTTCAAAGCCTTCGACAAAGTGCTCAACCAATTTGTTTGATACTAAATTGTCGCCGCTGATGCTGCTGTTGATGGCCAGTAAGTTCATTTCAATCTCCCGAAATTTGAATTTGTTTTGATTTGCCTTCGCTCTGGATAATAGATATATTCTTTCCAATTTTTAATAAGTGGCGAAATTAGAAAGTTATTATTTCCATATGGCTGATAATGTTGATTTGCTGGACGGCATCATTGTTTTCACAACTGTTGTCGAAGCGGGTGGGTTTTCCGCCGCAGCCAAGCGCCTTGGGCGCTCCGTCTCCTTTGTCAGCAAAGAAGTCAGCAGACTGGAAGCCCGTCTCAAAATCCGTCTGTTGAACCGCACAACAAGATCGGTGGTCCCGACCGACACAGGCCGCGCCTACTATGAGCGTTGCCGGCAAATTGTCGCCGAAGCAGTGGATGCTGAGGGTGATTTGGCAGCATCGCACCAGAACCCGCAGGGGCAGCTAAAGATTAGTATGCCGGTAAGTTTTGGTCGCTCTTACCTCGACAAATCTCTGCCAGAATTTCTGAATACCTATCCAGACATCACTTTAAACGCTGAACTAAGTGACAGATTTGTTGATGTTGTTGCCGAAGGATATGACGTTGTTATCAGGGCTGGTAATCTCAAGGAATCCAGTTTGATCGCCAGGAAATTAGCGAACTCCAGATTGATGACCGTGGCGTCACCTGAATATCTTGAACGTCACGGCACACCGCAAACCCCGGCGGAATTAAGCGAGCATACTTGCATCTGCTGGACCAACACGCCCACGAAACAGTGGCGTTTTGTGGGACCGGAAAACTCGACCATAAGCGTCGATATTGAACCCAGAATAATCTGTAACACTTCTGAACTTGAACTTCCCCTGGCCGTCAATGGCGTTGGAATCACGCGTCTGCCTGGTTTCATCTGCCACCGTGAAGTTGAAAGTGGTCAGTTGGTTCCGATCCTGGTTGATTTCGAAAACCCACCGATTGGCCTTTATGCCGTCTATCCTCACAGGGCGCACCTATCTGCCAAAGTCAGGGTTTTTGTGGATTTTCTGGTAACAGCGGTTGGACCGACAACGGCTTTGTAAAATCGTTTGGCTGGCTACAAACCAAAACCGGCCGTATGGGGAAGCCACAAAGCCAGTTGCGGGAAAATAGCCAGGACCGCCAGAGCCACAATCAACAACATGACAAAGGGCGATGCCCCTTTCACAACCTCCGACAAGGGCGCATCCGTTATGCCTTTTATGACAAACAAATTCATCCCGACCGGCGGTGTGATCATGGCCAGCTCAAGGTTGATCATCAGCAATATGCCGTACCAGACCGGATCGATCCCAAGCTGAACCAGTGTCGGCATCAGGATGGGTGTTGTGATCAGAATGATGGCTATGGATTCCAGAAACATGCCCATGACAAATATCATCGCCATGACCACAAGAATAAATTCCATTTGTCCAAGCCCCATCTGGGTCACGGCCTCGGTCACGCCCACTGGCAACCGGATGATTGTAATGGCATGACCAAAAAGACCGGCACCAGCGATAATCATAAAAACCATCATGGAAGTTTGCATGGTGCTGTAGGCGCTGTCATAGAGATCTTTCAAGGAAAGTTTTTTATAGACAAATCGGGCCACCAACATCGCATATACGGACCCGGCTGCCGCCGCTTCACTAGCGGTAAAAACACCAAAATAGATACCGCCCATCACCACTGGTGGCGCCATTACGGCCCATACTGATCGCTTGAATGCACTTGAGACTTCGCGCCAGCCTGCCCAGGCCGGCGCATTCATATCCTTGCGCCAGGTTGCCTGCGCGACGCAATAAATCGAAAACATCAAGGCCATCAAAAGACCCGGAATTATCCCTGCCAGGAACAAAGCGCCAATTGAGACTTCCGAGACGATGGCATAAAGGATCATGGGGCCTGACGGGGGAATAAGAATACCCAATGTGCCCCCCGCAGCAATAACGCCCAGAGCGTCTCGTTCGGCATAGCCAAAGCGTTTCATTTGCGGGATGGCGCTGGAGCCGATGCTGAGAGCGGTGGCAACGGATGAGCCGGAGATCGCCGCGAAAATAGTGCAGGACATGACTGTCGCCACACCAAGTCCCCCGCGAATATGACCGACAACTGTGTGAGCCATTTCATAGAGGTCATCAATGACCTTGGCCCGGATCATGACCTGGGCCATAAAAACAAATAGTGGGATCGTTGTTAAAACAGGTTTGTCGAGATGGGCGTAGACCGTATCCGCCATGCTGGAAATACTGCCTTCAGCCAGCAAGAGAATCGATGTCGCCATCAAACCCAAAGCCGCAAAAATCGGCATGCCGGTCAGCAGTAATAATATCAGCCCCGCAAAGATCAAAAAGACAATCACTCTGAGGACCTCGTGGCCAGATTTCCGAAGATCCGCGTCAGGGCCACCAGGGCCAGCAAGACCGTACCCAGCAGCATGGGAACCTGTGGTATCCAGGTCGGAATTTCGATATAGCCCATGGAATATTCACCAAAGCCATAAGCGAAGACAATTGTTGTCCAGGTGCTCCAGCCGAGCATGGCCGCGAACAGGAAGACAGCCGTATCACCCCAGATTCGAACAAAGCGTTGATGATGTGGTTTCGCCCGGGATGTTAGCAAGTCGATGGAAATATGATCATTTTTTCGCAAGGCCTCAGCGGTGCCAAACATGATGATTGAAACCAGAACATAGCCAATAAATTCATCCCCCCAAAGCAAGGGTGTTTGCAAAACATATCGTTGAATTACCGCATAACTGACAACGGCCAGAACGAGAATAATCAGCAAGGCACTGATCATCCCGCAAAGACGCGCAAGACCGATAACCAGGCGCGACAACAGATTAGAGGAGGCCATAGAGGCCTCCTCTTCTGTCTTTTCTGACGTCATGCGATGGATCGCTTATTCAGCGGCCAGCAGTTTTAGCAACTTGTTCGTATCCGCATCATCACCGGCGAAGCTGGCATCAAAAGCTGGACGCATAATATCTTCCAGTACCTTGATTTCAGCAGCCGAAGCGATATGAACCTTTGCACCTTTGGCCCGCAACTGGTCGGGGGCCGCAGAGGATGCGGCAACCGAGGCATCAATGGCCCAGCCGGCTGCCTTGTTACCTGCACTGTCGACAGCCGCTTTCGATTTGGCGGACAGGTCGTTGTACCATTTCGGATTAACGTAGCCGTGGAAGTAAACGCTGATTAACGGCACAACGGTAAAGTGATCCTGGACTTCGTAATATTTGCGCGAGACTGCCGCCGCAACATCCGTCAAACCTGCATCAATGACACCTGTTGCCAAAGCGGGATAGACTTTAGAGCCTGACATGGACGACGGTGCCGCCCCCAAAGCTTGCAAGGATTTATTGAAGGCTGGAGCCAGGCCGCGAATTTTGAGGCCTTTGAAGTCGGCCGGTTTGATCAGTGCCTTGCCCTTGGAGCTAAAGACGGAACTGTTGGTTGTGAACAACCAGACCGCATTATGAACACCCTTTTCCAACAGTTTTTTGTTCAGGAAAGCGGCTGACTTTGTGCCTGGCCATTTGCGCCAAAGGTTGATGTCGCCAAAAGCAAACGGTGCCAGGGTGACGTTCATCATCGGCAGGGTTTTGCCCCACTGAAAATTCACTGAGAAGCCGCAATCAATATCGCCCTTGGCGACAGAAACGATGTTCTTTTTCGCACCGACAAGGCTGTTGGCACCAAACACCTGAACATCAATATCACCGCCAGACTGGCTTTCGATCTCGGCGGCCCAGCGATCAATGACCTTGGCAATGTGATGCCCTGGCGGTAACTGGTGACTGCAGCGCATGGCTGTTGCAGCCGTTGCGGTGGATGCAACTGATGCCATGGTGGCAACTGCTGTCAGGCCCAGTAAAGCTGTCGTGATCTTTTTCATGTTAGTCTCCCTGTAGGTGTTGGCTAAGTTTGTTTTGGCTAAAAATTAAACAATAAACGCGTCTTCAAACTTGCTGCAGATTATCCGTCTTGCCCCCCGCGTGCTGCAGCTATTTCCGTTGCATCCAGGCCGAGTGCCGAAAGGATATTCTCTGTATCCTGGCCAATAGATCTCAATTCCGTATCCCCGCCAACCATGCTGCCATCAACCTCAAACGGCAGCGACGGTGCACGAAACTCTCCCCCATCCGCAATGGTTGTGGTCACCAGACCACCCGGTCGCAAGACATGGGGGTCCTGAAACATATCAGACGGCTTGGCGATAGGTGAAAAAGGAATGCCACGTTCTTCAAAGGATTGAAATAATTCCGCCGCGTTGCGTTCAAGGATTGCCTTGGCGACAACCGGAATTGTTCTGTCCCGTGCCTCAATTTGTTGGGGCCGGGTTTGCAGATTTTCGTCTGCGAGGAATTCATTTAGCTCCAGCAAAGTGCATAACGTCGTCCACTGGCTTTCCGTGACAGCACCCACAAAAATCTGTTTTGCATCGGCGGTCATGAAGATATCGTAGACGGGCCAGGAAAATGTCCGTTCCGGCATGGGCGGCGGGTTCACGCCTTCCAGTTCATACTGGACCATATGTTGAGCCACCATCATCAGGCAGTTTTCAAACAGACCCACGCGGATGATGTGTCCCTTCCCCGTTTGCTTGCGTTCAAGTAATGCCGCGATGACGACCATGGCCCCGGACAATCCACCCATGATATCAGTGGCCGAGGCGCCAACCCGCAAAGGCCTGCCTGTTGGCCCGGTCATGTATGCGAGACCGGTCATCATCTGTACGACTTCGTCCAGGGCCGTGCGATCCTCGTAAGGGCCACTGAGAAAACCCTTGTGTGATGCGATAATCAGCTCAGGATATTTCGCCTGCAATCTCTTTGGGTCGGCCCCCATTTTAGCCAGCGAAACATCACGGAAATTCTCGACAAAGACGTCAGCAGTGGCCAGCAGTTTTTCCAGTGCCGACATCCCCGCAGTTGTTTTCAGGTCCAGTTGCACGGATTGCTTGCCACGATTGAACAGCGGGTGAAAGGGTCGCCCCATGCCACCCAGGTCGCGGGTTTTATCTCCGCCCGGTGGTTCCACCTTAATCACTTGTGCCCCCAGAAAAGCCAGGAACATGCCACAGGATGGCCCCATGATCATATGGCTCATTTCAACAACACGAATGCCGTCGAGGGGTTTGAATGCCTGATCCATAAATGCCTGCGATCCTGAATATTCCTGAACAATGGACAAAAGGATAGCGTTGCAGTTAGCATCTGAAAATTATAAAGTTTTTAACGCATCTTTCTAAAAATGAGAAAGCTATGGATTTTCGTCAACTGCGATATTTCACCGCCATTTATGAACAAGGCACTTTGTCTGGCGCCGCCAGCCAGGCCCGCGTTGCGGTATCTGCCCTTAGCCACAGCCTGGCGAACCTCGAATCAGGCCTGTCATCGAAACTGTTCTACCGCAAACCCAGGGGTATGCAGCCCACGGCAGCGGGTGAAAGGCTATATGTTCATGCCCGATCCATCCTCAAGGCTGTTTCAGCCGCAGAAAGGGATATCCGGGAATCCGGTGGTGAGGTGACGGGTGAAATTTCTGCTGGATTGGCCCATTCTGCTGTCCGCGCCATTGGCGTTCCTTTGATGAAAAAGGTGCTGGAAAGTTACCCGGAATTACAACTCTCACTGACGGAAAGCCTTTCCGGACCTACGCTGACGCATTTGACGTCGGCAGATGTCGATCTGGCCCTGGTTTTTAATCCCCCGGCAGATCCTCTGCTCAAAATCCTGCCCGTTCTGGAGGAAAAACTGATCTGTGTGGGATTGCCTGAAATAATTGGCGATACGGATGATCCCATCAGCTTCGACGAGATGATTGAACTACCCATTATTCTGTTACGTCAGGGGCCATCGACGCGGGCGTTGTTTGACGATGTTGGCACCATGAAAAAGCTCGAGGCCAAAGCCAGGCTTCAATTGAACTCAATATATGCCATCACCGGTTCGTTGTTGGCCGGCCTTGGCTGTACAGTCGGCACCAATTTAATCATGCATGAGCAACTGGAAAACGGTTTCCTGCATTTTCGTCACATCATTGAGCCAGAATTATCCCGAACCCTGTGCATGTGTGAAATGGCCGATCGACCCGCGACATTTGCGTTCGAGACTGTCCGCACCCTGATTCTGGAATTGATAGATGACGCGCATACAAGTGGCCAGTGGGGCGCGACAACATTGGTGAACAGCCCGAAATTAGCGTCCTAATAGCGCCCGGTCAGCCGTCCGGATAAAACTCGCCATATGGGCGTCAACGGGGCAAATTCCAGGCTGGTTTTATAGGGATTGCCGTTCGCTGCCCTGAATCTTTTCAGATAATCGTCACAAAGGCGGGCCATTAGCAGTGTGGGAAACGCTCGACGAGACACGCCGCGCATCCGGCCCCGGGCCGAGATCAGCAAGTCATCCGCACGATCCAGAATATCACCGAACACGACACGTTTTGTCAGAACCCGCCGCCCGGCCCGTTCGTGATATGGCAAAGCACGCAAAACCCCCAAAAGCGCCCAGGCCTTTGCAATGTCAGTAGCAGCAATGGTGCTGGTATCATCTGTAACCTTCAGAACCTGGAGTGAGGCAAGGGCGAGAGCGCCCGCCGTATCCTGGCCGTACTTTTCCAGTTCCTCAACAGAATCAAAGGCTGCCGGATCCATATCGCGCGTTCGGCCATCTATCATCGCCTGTAGTGCCGTCTCATCCAGATTTTGGTGACGGCGTACATCCATAAGGGCCCGGGCCACAGGGTGACTACCTTCCGGATTTGCCCCCTCCCCGGCCAATATATCGCGCCACCAGGCCAGGCGAATATCTCCCAAAGCTGGTTCAGAGACAACTTCCCTGATTTTTCCCAACTCGTCATTGAATGCCAGCAGCACCAACAAGGCAGCCCTGTCGCTTCCCCTTGCCGCCAAAGCTGCTAGATAACGCCCATAATCTCGCTCACGAGCCAAACGGGCACAATACGTAAAATCGTCGCTTTTCATCATAATGTGGTGTATTATAACCCTATACGCTAGATATGGGGGGTTAGAAGGGCGTTGCAGCGAAACCGTTAATTTGAGAATCTTTCTAATTTAGACTTCACATTTAACGGCAAAGCTCTTAGTTTCACAAACCATATCTACAGAGTCGGGTATATCGTTGCAAAGCGATCCGGCAAAATAAATGTATCAAGTGGGTCCATAATCAGGGTCCGCTATCAAGTCATATCTATTGATTGACGAAGGGAAAAGACAGTGGCAGGAATTCTTTCATCGCTCCAGAAGACGGTTATCGCCGGCCTTGTGTTGACGGTTGTTATGTTCGTTATCTATATGCAAACCCAGGGTTATGCTGCGCCAGAATTTGGCATATTTTTCGTTCGCTGGCTGCACGTGGTCTGTGGCGTTATGTGGATCGGCCTCCTCTGGTACTTCAATTTTGTCCAAATCCCGAATATGCCAAATATTCCGGATGACCAGAAACCCGCAATTGGTAAAGTTATCGCACCAGCCGCCTTGTGGTGGTTCCGCTGGGGCGCCATGGGCACCATCATCTTTGGCCTGTTGCTCGCTTACATGAGCGGCTATCTGATGAGCGCACTGACCCTTGGCCTGCAAGATGGTGTTCCCAAGAATACCTTCATCGGCATTGGCATGTGGATGGGTGTTATCATGTGGTTCAACGTCTGGATGGTTATCTGGCCCAACCAGAAACGTGCCCTGGGCATTGTTGACGCAGAACCTGACGTCAAAGCCGCATCAGCCCGTACAGCCATGTTGTTCTCGCGTACGAACACTTTGCTGTCGTTCCCGATGCTGTTTTCCATGATTGCTGCCCAGAACTTGTTCTAGGTTCGTTTTCATAAGAAAAAATCGGGCGGGGTCCTTCGGGTCTTCGCCCTTTTTTTATGTTCGATCAATTCCCCGTTACAGCGCAATTGACGAACCAGGTTTTTGATTTACATCGATAATATATCTGCAACTGCTAGAGCGTTTCCGGGTTTCACGGAAACGCAGCGTTGCCTCGAACCAAATGTATGCGCCAACAAACTAAGCAGAAGCGATTCCGTTTAAACCGGAATCGCCCTAGGGGAGCCAGGGATGCAATTTTTATTGATGATTTATGCCTACCCGGATAAGGGACCGGAACCAGGCACGCCGGAACATGGTGAAATGATGGGTGCCTACTTTGCCCTGTCAGAAGAGTTTGAGAGCAAGGGAATTATGCTCAGCGGCAGTGCCATCGAAAATCCGGACCAGGCCAAAACAGCCCGTGTCGCCGACGGTAAAACGAACATCACTGACGGGCCAGCGGTCGACACCCTGCCCTTTCTTGGCGGCTATTACCTGTTGGAATGTGCAGATATGGACGAAGCCTTGGGGTATGCAGCCCGAATTCCGACCGCCGCCTACGGCGCCGTGGAAGTTCGCCCTTTGATGGTCTTCGATTGAGCTAAAACAAAAAAGGGCAGCGCCCTTTCAGGCGCTGCCCCATTGATGAGTGATATTACTTCTCGGTAATGCGACCGCTCACTTTGGCAGAACCCGTTCCCTTGGCGGAAATATAGTTCATGACCATGGTCGCCATGTGTGTTGCGGCTGACTTGTCGATCAACATCTTGCCTTTTTTCAGGGCCTTGTACCCGTCACCGCCACCAGCGATGTAGTCATTGGTTGCAACCTTGTAGACCTTGGCAACATCCAGAGCCTGAGCACCAACCATAACATTACTGACGCGGCTGCCAGCTTTCATTTTGCGATCAAAGCTGAAGGTCAGACCAGAGACTTGCGGAAAGCGGCCCGCGACGTCTTCGACACGACTGACGCCGTTTTCCAGGGCGGCCTGAAGGTCAGCACCGGTTAAACCCAGGATGACGGTCACATTGCCAAAGGGCAATTCGGTCAGAACATCCTTGCGGGTGATCGTGGTACCGGCATCATAGGTCCGGTCGCCGCGGATCCCGCCGCCATTGGCAAAGCCGATGTCAGCTCCGGTTTCAGACCGTAATGCGTCTGCGATCAGGTTGCCCCAGGTTGTTTCCTTCGTCCGCACATTGGCGCGTTTGCTGTCCAGCATCAGCATCGATTTACCAACGGCGATGTTCAGACTTTCATCAAGCTGGCTATTGAATTTGGTAGCCAGGGCCACAGTACCCGACTTAATAGGATAAAGCCCTGAAGTGATTCATACTTTGAGATTCTCCGACCAAAGAAAGTCTCAAAATATGCAGCAATTACTTGGCAAGGCCTTATCCACACCGTTAGGAGAGCACATCCCCCTTT
>JABIFY010000078.1 GCA_018650465.1 Alphaproteobacteria bacterium | reverse complement strand
GGCCTCAATGCCTTCAGAAAAGCCATGGTCAAAATGTCTGAATTGGAAATCCGCGACTATATGATGGCTTTATTCAAACCAAACATTCCTCGGAAACCGTTGATAGAGTTGGTGTTATGAAAAGAGTCGGGTACTGTGGGGCGACGACAAGAATATTCTGGAAGTACGTGGCCGCGGCATGATGTTTGCCGTTGATTTTTCCAAAAAGGAAATCGGTGACCTGGTATACGGGCTGTTGCTGGAAAAAGGTTATATTGTCTGCAACAGAACGGGAACATTTCGAATTGATCCCCCGCTCGTCATAGAAGAGGTTGATTTTCTCGAATTCATCAGCGTCTTCAAACAACTCCTGAATGAAGTGAATGAAACTTAGTCTTTATCGGGGCACTATTACCGCTACGGTCTAAATGTGAAAACTGAAGAAAGAAATATTTCATGTGGCAGCCTGCGAGCGTTCGGTACGAAAGAATGCCCTATCCGCGGTGTGGCAATTCGGGGTTGAACTGCCGGCGATTTCGCCGGGCCTTTGGCTCAGATGGCCCTTGCCAAGGTGCCTCCCCCCAGAACAGGTGCTGGACTGCGCGAAAGCCGTTGATAACCTTGAGTTCAGCAAAGAGGAACTGGCGCAAATTGACCTTTACGCCAATGACTCCGACATTAATCTTTGGGCCAATTCCAGCGCCGAAGTTCAGGCGTCAATTATTTACCTGAACGGTTTTCACTATCACGTCCGAGCCATTGTTCCTGATTACCAGACCTGTAAAGGGGTCTTGGAAGCTGCGGTCGGGGGTGTCGATTATGGCTTGGTTGTCGAGCAGGATTTGCATATGGCCTTGGGCGTCGCGGGTCCAGCGCAGGGTGTGAATTTTTTTGTCTTCCAGATTAATTGGGCGGGACGACGTGTCGACGATGGAGGCACCGCGACGGGTGAGGCGGAGCAGTTCCATAGGCTTGCCGGGTGTATAGGCCAGACGATAACCCATCCGCTGGCGTCCCCCTTGATAAGGCCCAAGGCTGAACCGGCCCGCTGACCTCCAGGAACTGATGGTCGTCGTCAAATCGAAAGCATTGCCAATATTGGCGGTGGTATAAATGACAGATGCTGCGGGCTTGGGTGCGGTTTTTGTTGGCTGCTGGCGGTTCTGGGTCTTGCCACCCAAGGCGCTTTGCAGCAGGGCACCCAGCAAGGCGGCAGCCGGATCATCACTTTCGTTGCTTTGCTGGCGGGTGTTTTGTCTCGTCGCTGCGGCCACGGCGACGCTGCGCAAACCCCAGCCTTTTTCGATACGATATTCACCACTCTTGACGGTCCACACAGGATCGTAGCTGAAGTTACCATCCTGAAAATCTTCGCTGAACACGCGACGCGGCCAGGGTGTTCTGTAAATGTCTCCGTATTTTTTGGCTAATGCCCTCAGGTCTTGCAGAAATACAGGGTTGGCGGCGCGGGCCCTGGAGGCTTCGTCAATCAGGGCATCCAGTTCGTCTACCAGTTTGCTGATGTCCGCTTTGGATTTGATGTCAGGCGTATTCGCCTTAACCGCGTCAGGATCGTTCCAACTGCCATAGCGGCTTTTTGCCAAGGCTGGTTGAGTAATAATAAGCAGCATCAAAAACGGTACTAAATATCGCATAGGGTTTCCCTGGTCGACGTGAATGAGGTTTTAGGTCTGTCATGTTAATCTACTGTCCGGGGCTAGTACAAACACTCAATTCAGTTTGTCGGCTCGTCCCGAACTGATACGATATGGCTGATACAATATGGCCAGACTATGGTCAGAGAATAATTCGACAGTCAAAAACGGGACAGGCTTATGAGTATTCAGAGTACAAACAGCCCCAGGCGGAGATGGCTGGAGACAATCAAAAGACAGGCGCTGGTCATTGTACCGGCGGCGCTTCTGATCATTGGCGGGTTTGTTTTGGCCTGGCAGTTTGTTGAACCGGCGGCACCCGACCGCCTGATCATGTCAACGGGGTCTCAAACCGGCGCCTATTTTGCTTTTGGCCAGCAATATAAAAACTATTTTGCCTCTCAAGGGGTTGAACTGGAATTACAAAATTCCGCCGGATCAGTGGAGAATCTGAGCCGTTTGAAACGGGGCGACAAAGTGCACGTCGCCTTCATGCAGGGTGGTATCGGGGATACCAAAAGTAATCCAGGCTTGCTGGCATTGGGCAGCGTTTATTATGAACCGGTTTGGGTCTTTGTGCGCGGCAATCCGAACGCCAGCCGTCTGACGGAACTGAAAGGTAAACGTATTGCGGTCGGTGCCCCCGGCAGCGGAACCCGCGCCGTGGCGGTGCAACTGTTAAGTGACAATGGTATCAACGAAGTGACCGCGACTTTGCTGAACCGGGGATCGGCAGAAGCCGTCAAAGGTTTGATCTCTGGTGCCCTGGACGCCGCCATAATCGTGACATCAGTAAATTCAGCGACGGTAAAAAAACTCATGTCTATGCCCAATATTTCACTAATGAGTTTTGATCGTGCTGAAGCCTATCTTCGCCGGACCAATTATCTGTCGCGTGTGGTGCTGCCAGAGGGGACGATTGATCTGGCGGCCAACTATCCACCGCGAGATACTGTTTTGCTGGCCCCGGCGGCAACCATAGTGATCTCGGAAAATATGCACCCGGCCTTGATCGACTTGATGTTGTTGGCCATGCACAAAACCCATCGTGTGGGCGGCCATCTGGAGAAACTTAACGAATTTCCATCGGCTGAGTATGTCAGCTTTCCACTGGAGCCCGCAGCGCAGCGTTTCATTGATCGTGGGGCGCCCTTTCTTCAGCGCTATATGCCTTTCCAATGGGCTAACTTGATGGACCGGCTCAAGATCATGATCCTGCCATTGCTCACGATACTGTATCCTCTGTTCAAGATTCTGCCGCCGATTTACGGCTGGCGCATGCGAGCTCGTGTCACACGCTGGTACAAGGAATTGCAGCAACTGGATGACGGTATCAAGGATGGCAGCATCTCTGTTGCCGACGCCACGCAACGCCTGGACGAAGTTGAAGAGGCCGTCGAGAATATCTCGGTGCCGGTCGATATCGTCGCCGATGCCTATACGTTACGTCTGCACATAGATTACCTGAGGCGTAAGTTGGAAGCGAAATAGCGCCTGTCGTCAGGAAAGGCATCTGGTCCATGAACAAAGTTTTTCCTTGCCAAGTCGGGCAAGGCTTGAAACCATTGTCGCATAACAAAGAAAAAACTTCTGTCGGTCAGGTACCGACCTGTTGTAAATGACTAGTTTCAGGTCGATGACTTTTAAAGGTCGGTGTCTGGTGTCAGGCGGGCAACAGGTGAGGACGTGTCATGGACGCAGAACGAGCCACGGGGCCGAGAACAATCGCGTTGATCGGTCCCTATCTTTCAGGCAAGACAACTCTTCTTGAAAATATTCTCTATGTGACCGAGGCCGTGCACCGCAAAGGGTCAGTGACACAAGGCAATACGGTTGGCGATTCCAGTGCTGAGGCCCGGGCCCATGGTATGGGGGTTGAGGTCAATGTGGCCAGCTGTGATTATTTGGGGGACACCTATACCTTTCTGGATTGCCCCGGCAGCATCGAATTTGGCCAGGAGGCCGCCAATGCCCTGGTCGGCGCAGATGTTGCTGTCGTTGTCTGCGAGGCCGAAGTGGGCAAGGTACCCAGCCTGTCGCCCATTCTGAATCTGTTAGGCGAGCTGGGCGTGCCGCATATGATATTTGTCAACAAAATCGACAGAGCTGCCGGACGGGTACGTGATCTGCTGGATGCCTTGCAGGGAATATCCGACAAGCCATTGGTCCTGCGCCAGGTGCCGATCCGCGACGGAGAGCAAATAACAGGCTATATCGATCTGGCGTCCGAGCGGGCATACGTCTATCGGGATGGAGCCGAATCAGAATTGATCGAAATTCCGGATGACATCAAGGAGCGGGAAGGCGAGGCCCGTTATGAGATGTTGGAAAAACTGGCTGACTTTGATGACCACCTGATGGAGGAACTGCTTGAAGAGGTTGAGCCGCCAAAGGACGAGATATTTAACGACCTGACATCTGACTTGCGGGAAGGATTGATTGTACCGGTGCTGTTGGGTGCAGGGGAGCATGAAAACGGTGTGCGGCGATTATTAAAGGCCTTGCGCCATGAAAGTCCGACTTCCGCCGCCGCCGCCGCCCGTGCCCATGTTGAAGGTGATGCGGCCCTGGGCCAGGTGCTGAAGACTTATCACACGGCGCGGGGTGGAAAGTTGTCTCTGGTGCGGGTCTGGTCCGGTGCTTTCAAGGATGGTGATACGGTCAATGGCGAGCGGATTTCAGGTCTGTTTCGTATGACGGGCCATAACACACACAAGATTTCCAGTGCCGCCGCTGGTGAAGTTGTGGCCATGGGGCGACTGAATGACATTCACACAGGTGCTGCCCTGACAACAAATGGATCGTCGCCAGATTTGCGCAAAGCCGATGCGGGGCAACCGGTTTATGCCATGTCATTGGAAGCCGCTGATCGCAATGACGAGGTTAAGCTTTCCAGTGCCATGCACAAACTGCTGGAAGAAGATCCGTCTTTAAAGTTCGAACATGACGACGAGGCCAATCAGTGGCTGCTCATGGGGCAGGGGGAGATGCACTTGCGGGTTGCGGTCGAACGGCTGGAGAACAAGTACAGCCTGAAAGTCGTCACCACTACACCGCGCGTGCCCTACAAGGAAGCCATTACGAAAAGTGTGTCACAACATTCACGTTACAAAAAGCAATCAGGCGGGCATGGCCAGTTTGGCGATGTGCATGTGGATATTGCCCCTCTGCCCAGGGGTAGCGGTTTTGAATTTTCCAATTCCGTTGTGGGGGGATCGGTGCCGAAGCAATATATCCCGGCGGTCGAACATGGTGTGAAGGAATATCTGGTGAAAGGGCCCTTGGGCTTTCCTGTGGTGGATGTCGCCGTGACCCTGACAGATGGCCAGCATCATGCAGTGGACTCGTCGGAAATGGCGTTCAAGACGGCGGGCCGTATGGCCATGCAGGAAGGTATGCCAAAATGCAGCCCTGTTTTGCTGGAACCCATCCTGCAAGTTGAGATATTTGTGCCCAGTGATGTTACGGCCAAGGTCAATGCAACGATTTCCAGCCGTCGTGGCCATATCCTCGGGTTTGATGCCCGGGAAGGCTGGCCCGGCTGGGATGTGGTAACGTCGCATATCCCCCAGGCTGAAATTCATGATCTGATCATTGAATTACGCAGTCTCAGTGCCGGGGTTGGGACCTACCATTGGAACTTTGATCACTTGCAGCAGTTGTCAGGACGTCTGGCGGATGATGTAATCGCCGCCGCAGCCGGAAACAGCTGACGTTTTTAATTTTCCCCTGGCCAGGTTGATTTATGGCCAGGCAACAAACATATGAAGGCCCCCGATGGACAATTCTTCGGCCCGTGCTGCCGCGACCATTATCGCTGCACGCCGCCACCTGCGTCGTATGCCACACATCGACCCCAAACATCAGCCAGAATCCTTGATAGAAGCTTATGCGGTCCAGGATCAGGTCGTGAGATACATTGGTGGCGAGCCAGAAGGCTGGAAAATTGGCTGTACCAATGTGGCCGCTCAAAAACAGTTGGGCGTGGACGAGCCCTTTCGCGGTCGGGTCTTGCAAAAGGCGGTTTATCCCAGTCCGGCCACCATCAGTGCGGGGGGCACCGTGATGCGTGTCGTGGAAACCGAGATTGCCTTTCGCATGGGTGCAGCCCTGCCCATGAAGAATGCGCCCTACACCAGGGAAACGGTCGAACCTGCCATCGAGGCCCTGATTCCGTCACTGGAAATCGTTGATTCTGTGTGGGAAGACTGGGAAAAAGTTGGTGCCCTGCATCTGATCGCCGACAATGGCTGCCATGCTGGTTTGGTTCTGGGGGATGACCACCGGAACTGGCGCGATATTGATTTGGCTGAATTCGAAGTCAGTGTGTCCATGAACGGCGAGGCCCCGCTGACGGGAAAGGGTGGCAATGCGCTGGGACACCCCCTGAACGGTGTCGCCTGGCTTGCCAACGATCTTGCCAGTCTGGGGCGGGGGTTAAAGGCAGGCGAAGTGATTTCGACCGGCGTGCTGACGGGTTTGCTGTACGCCAATGCCGGAGATCACATTGTGGCTGACTATGGCCAGTTCGGTAAAATTGAGCTGACTTTCGAAGATTGATCCAGGTCGCTATTTCTTCTCAATAAACTCAATCGAGATGCCGTCCCAGGTTTTGGTGTAAACCACGCGGTTACCCGCATTGGGTCCCTGGTCTATAATCCAGGGGGTGGCATAAGGCTCAACGCCATAGGGAGCGACCACGGCAAGGGCGGCGTCCACGTCGTTTACATCCAGAGCAATATGGGCAAAGGCTGTATCGCAGGGCCGGGCTGTATTGGCACCGCGGTCTGCCGGGGCGATATATTCGATCAGTTCCAGCCGGTGGCCGGGCCCCTGGATGAAAGCGACAACTATATCCGCGCCTTCAACGCCAGAGATATGTTGGATGGCGTCGGGATTGCGTGGTGCCTTGTTCATCAACTCGAAACCCAGTGCCTCGCAAAAAAAGGTAACGCTGCGGTCAAGGTCCTCAACCGTGAAACTGGTGTGGTTAAAGCCGTGGATTTTCAAGTCGGTCATGGGTTATTTCCCTGGAATTGAAGTTATAGGCATTATGGGATATCGCGGCGGGGTCGCAAGGGTTGCTGGTAAATTTCAATCACATACCTTTGAATTGCTCTAATATTTGAAATCTGTAATCTGACGGTGAACTAAACTGGAGAAGTCTTGATGTTGATCCGAATTCCCAAATCCTGGCAGCTGCCGGAAACCGCCGTTACGGACGAAAAACTGTTTCATGAACGGCGCAATCTATTGAAAGGGGTTGCCGCCGGAACCTTGCTTGCCGGAACGGCAACTGGATTAATCCCGGGGATTGCCATGGCTGCAGGTGGATCAGCGGACCCGTCGGCAAAATACTATCCCGCTACGCTTAATCCGGCGTTCAAGGATGGCGGACGGGCCATCACACCGGAAGCGCTTGCAAGCACCTATAATAATTTTTATGAATTTGGCAGTCACAAGAAGATATCCAAGGTGGCGCAGGAAAAACTGAAAGTCCGTCCCTGGGAAGTTGTGATCGACGGATTGGTCGAAAAAGAATTGCGCTTACCCATTGATGAACTGCTGGCCAAGATGCCCCTTGAGGAGCGCATCTATCGGCATCGCTGTGTTGAAGCCTGGTCCATGGTTGTGCCCTGGTCAGGTTTCCCGCTGAAGGAATTGGTGAAGCTGGCCAACCCGCAGATGTCAGCCAAATATATCCAGATGCAAACCTTCAATGATCCGGAAATGGGACCGGGCCTGAAGCAGTTTTGGTATCCCTGGCCCTATACAGAAGGCCTGACGATGGCGGAAGCCATGAACGATTTGTCCTTTATGGTGACGGGCGTTTACGGCAAACCGGCGGCGGCGCAATTTGGTGCCCCCTTGCGTCTGGCCGTGCCATGGAAATATGGCTTCAAGGGTGTCAAATCCATCGTTCGCATCAGCTTTGTGAACAAACGACCGAAGACATTCTGGGAAAATATTCAGGCTTCCGAGTATGGCTTCTGGGCCAATGTTAATCCAGAGGTTGATCATCCACGCTGGAGCCAGGCATCAGAGCGGACATTATTGGGTGACCGCGTTCCGACCCAGATGTTCAATGGGTATGGAGAACAAGTCGCCGATCTATATAAGGATATCAAGGGCGAGAAGCTCTATATGTAATGTCTTGCCGGAAACCTGGCGTCGTGTATGTTGCCGGGCATGAAAACAGAACCAGTAATTGTGCTTGAGCAAGTGCCAGAACTTGTCATTTTTGACTGTGACGGCGTGTTGGTCGATTCGGAAGGTTTGGCCAACCGGGTCCTGTGCGAAACGCTGAACGGCATGGGCTTGAACCTTTCCCCCCTTGAGGTCGCCAAAGTGACAACCGGCATGTTCATGACGGATGTTGTTGCCTGGGCCGAAGGGCAGTTGGGGCGATCCTTGCCGGATGATTTTGTCGCTGACTTGCGTGAAGCTGATCGCATTGCTTTCGAAAAAGAACTGCAGCCTGTACCAGGCATCGTTACGGCCCTGGATGAAATTGCAACGGCTAATATTCCTGTTTGCGTCGGCTCCTCAGGTCCATTGGAAAAGATGGATACGACATTGGCCATAACCGGCTTGTTACCAAGG
This sequence comes from Alphaproteobacteria bacterium, assembly GCA_018650465.1. GTDB lineage: Bacteria > Pseudomonadota > Alphaproteobacteria > UBA2966 > UBA2966 > JABILA01. Next base: position 60,197 of record JABIFY010000078.1, on the reverse strand, counting down.
TTTGAGGGCCGGTATTTCAGTGCCCACCAGGTTGGTAAAGGCAAACCTGCCCCGGACGTCTTTTTGTTTGCCGCAGAAAATATGGCCGTATCGCCTGACAAATGTGTTGTCGTGGAAGACAGTGTGCCCGGCGTTCAGGCTGCTGTTGCCGCTGGCATGGATGTCTTTGCTTATGCGGCACCTGGCAGCGAGGCCCTGGGCCATGGTCCGGAAACGCTGGCAGCCGCTGGTGGGCGCGTCTTTCGGGATATGTTGGACCTGCCTGGCTTGCTGGGACTTTCCCGACAACTGAAAAGCGCCTGAGCCATGACGGAAGGTGGTTCTCTCAAAGTTATTTTTGCAGCCCTGATTGGCAATGCACTTATTTCCGTTACCAAATTTGCTGCCGCCGGGATGACTGGATCATCAGCCATGCTCAGCGAGGCAATTCATTCCCTTGTCGATACGGGCAATCAGGTTCTGATGTTGCATGGTTTGCGTCGGGCTAAAAAGCCCGCCGATGACGCCCACCCCTTTGGCTATGGTATGGAAGTTTATTTCTGGACTTTTGTCGTGGCCATTCTGGTCTTTGCCGGTGGTGCGGGCGTCTCCATCTATGAAGGCGTGCACAAGGTGATGGCACCCGAACCAGTCAGCAATGTTATGATTAACTATGCTGTGCTGGGTGCGGCCATGGTCTTTGAGGGTATCGCCTGGGTCATGGCCTATAGGGAATTTGGACGCTCCAAAGGCCGCATGGGTCTGATAGAAGCCGTCAGCCGCAGCAAGGACCCGACTGTATTTACAATTCTGTTTGAAGATACGGCGGCCCTGCTGGGCTTGTTGGTTGCTTTCATCGGCATTGCGGCAGCTGACTACCTGGATATGCCCCTGCTGGATGGTGTTGCTTCGATTGTTATAGGGCTGATTTTGGCTTTGACGGCTTCCTTGCTGGCTTTTGAGACCAAGGGGTTATTGATCGGTGAAGCAGCGCATCCACGTGTTGTCGAAGGTATGCGGCGGATCGCACGGGCTGAAGACACGGTTATCGGTGTCAACGAGATTCTCACCATGCATCTGGGACCAAAAGACATATTGCTGAATGTCAGTCTGGATTTTGCCGACAAAAAAACAGCCGAAGATGTGGAAACTTCAGTAACCAACATGGAACGCCAGATCAAGATGCAGTTCCCGGAAGTCACACGGGTCTTTATTGAGGCCCAGTCCAGAGCCAGCCAGCGACGTCTGCGATCCTGACTTGGCTGACTTGGCTGACCTGGCTGATCTGACCTACCATTCGCCGATGCGAAAGCCTGTTTTCTGTGATTGGTCGGTGCGTTGCACAACTTTTTCATCGGACATGGTGCGGCGGGAACGACGGCGGCGAAGCCAGGTAAACAGTCGGTCCTGCTTTTCCTCGCGGATTGTTGCGTGCCTGGCTGATGTGCCGAGATCATTTTGCTCGTCCGGATCATTTTCCAGATCAAATAATTGCGGCGGAAAACCATCGTAATAAATATATTTCCAGCGGTCTGTTCGCACCATCCAGGCAAGTGCTGCATTGGGCTCCTTTTGCAGCGTGTTGCGGGCCCCACGAAAGCCATAATCCAGTTCACTGAAGGCAGCCTCGCGCCAGTCATCTGGCGCAGATGTATTGCACAACAGCGGTAGCAGGGATCTTCCTTCCAAACGCTTTTGCTCGACCTTGCCGCCCGATGCCTCAATAAATGTCGGCACAAGATCGATGGCTTCGACCAGGGCATTTGATGCGGTGCCTCTGGTCGCATCTGCCGTTTTGGAGGGATCAACCACGATCATGGGGATGCGGACGCTGGCTTCGTGGAACAGCTCCTTTTCCCCCAGCCAGTGATCGCCAAGATAGTCGCCGTGGTCTGACGTCAGAACGATCATGGTATTATCACTGAGGCCCTTGTTGTCCATATATTCAAACAAGCGCCCCAGTTCATCATCAATCTGTTTGACCAGGCCCATGTAAACAGGAATGACCGTACTGCGGGTTTCATCTTCCTGAAATGTCTTGCTCTCGTCGTGTTGCATATAAGCAGCGATAACCGGGTGCGGATTTTCGCGTTCATCTTCAGTGCGATTGGCCGACAATATCTGGTTTGGCCCGTACATGTCGTTGTATGGGGCCGGTGCCACATAGGGCCAATGGGGTTTGATGAGACTAAAATGCATACACCAGGCTTCGTCTCCGGCATCTTCCATGAAATCAATAGCGCGGTCTGTCATGTAAGGTGTTTCGGAATGCTCTGCTTTGACGCGGGCCGGTTTACGGGCGTAGCGCATCTGCCACCCCGTCAGGATTTCACCCTCAGGGCCTTCGGCTGAGTTGGCGTAGTCATGCCAGGGGTTGTCGCCGGGATAGCCTTTCTCATTCAGCCATTTATTATAACGAAGATTGGGTGCGGTGGCGCCAAAGGGGATCAGACCATCGTCGCGCTCATACGGCTCGAAGCCACACTGGCTGACCAGAACACCCAAATCAGTCGCTTTGTCGACTTCCAGTCGCGCCATACCTTCTTCGTCGGCAGCCATGTGGGTCTTGCCGACAAGCACGCAACGTTTGCCCAAGGGGCGTAAATAGTCCCCCATGGTCCATTCTGCAACATCCAACGGCACACCATTCCAGGTCGCACCATGACTGATGACATAACGCCCTGTGTAAAAGGACATGCGCGATGGGCCACATACTGGCGACTGGGTATAGGCCCTGTCGAAGCGAACACCACGGCCAGCCAGGGCGTCAATATTAGGTGTTTCCAGTGTCGGGTGTCCGGCGCAAGACAGATAGTCCGCTCTCAATTGGTCACACATGATGAACAGGATGTTTTTGATGTCGGCCATGGAATGTGGTTCTCGCAAAGAAAAGAAAGAACAAATTAAACCAGCCTCTCCGCCAAATTGCCAGCTATCACAGTTATGCCGAAGATGTATTCACAGGTATAAATACACTTAAGTCGTTGAGAGATATAAATTTAAATTTGTTTGATCAGATAGATCTTAAATCCAATTGAATGTAAAGTACTGTCAGTGACTTAGGGGGCGCTATTTTGACTTGGCATTTGGTCTGGAGTTGCCCCTATGGATATCCTCAATAAAAGTATTTCGTGGAAGTTGTTTCCGTCGCTAATCGCAGGATTAGCGATTTGCATTGTTGGCGTGTTGATCGCTGTGCCCCTTGTTTCGGAAAATAGCCTGAAACGTACAGCTGCTGAAAATGCCCAAAAGACTGTCAAACAGTTCAAGATTCTCAGATCCTACTATACCAAAAATGTCATTGCCAAAGCCTTGGCCAGCAAGGCCCTGAAGCCAAGCATTGGTCACAAGGGAACGCCTGGTCAAATTCCGCTTCCCGCGACTTTGATCCATGATCTGAGTGAGCTGTTAACGGAAGCCGGTACCACGCTGAAGCTTTACAGTCCTTATCCTTTTCCAAACCGGGCAAGCCGCAAGATGGATTCCTTCGGCGATCTGGCTTGGGAAGCACTGACCAACGACCCTGCAACACCCTTTGTTCGCTCCGTCGTAATTGACGACCGTGAAATCGTACGGGTCGCCGTGTCGGATACTATGGTCAGCCCAATATGCGTGAATTGTCATAATACCCGTGCCGATACACCAAAGGATGACTGGAACCTGAACGACCTGCGCGGGGTGCTGGAAGTTGATACTGATATTACAGCGGCCGTTGAAGATGCTTCCCTGACCGGTCTTTTGATTGCCGGCGTACTGGCAATTGTTCTGGCTCTGGTAATGGGGCTGGCATATTTCCGAATGAAATCCATTGTGATTTCACCAATTGGTGACATGACCCAGGTGATGGCAGCACTGGCTGAGGGCAAACTGGAAACCGATATTCCATCTCTTGAACAATCCGATGAAATTGGCGAAATGGCTCGAGCAGTGCAAGTGTTCAAGGAAAATGCTTTTGAAGCTGAAAGATTACGTGCCGAACACAATAAGGAAGAAACAGCCAAACGTGATCGTGAAGAAGAACGAGTTGCGAGCGAAGCCAGGGCACGTGAAGAACGCCACGCCACCATGCTTGCTCTGGCTGAGGAATTTGATGGCAGTGTAAAAACAGTGGTTCAGACCGTCTCAACGGCGGCAGAGGATATGCAAAATACAGCACAATCCATGACCTCAATTACGACCAGTACCCTTGACCAGACAAACACAGTATCCGCCGCAGCTGAAACGGCATCCAGCAATGTGGAAACCGTTGCTGCAGCGGCAGAAGAACTTGCTGCCTCGGTTCGTGAAGTTGGATCCCAGGTCAGCAAATCTGCCGAAGTTGCACAAGGTGCGGTGACCAAGGCCAAGGACACTCATGTCCGTGTGCAACAGCTGGATGAAGCTGCGCAGCAGATTGGCCAAGTAGTGCAACTGATTACAGATATTGCGGAACAGACGAACCTGCTGGCCCTGAATGCAACAATTGAAGCCGCGCGCGCGGGTGATGCGGGTAAGGGTTTTGCTGTGGTGGCGTCGGAAGTAAAAAACCTGGCAAGTCAGACGGCGAATGCGACCGAAGAAATCAAAACGCAGATTTCAGGTATTCAGCAATCCGCCAATGAAGCCGTTGAGGCGATTGATGAAATAAGTGAAACCATCGACACCATTGCCGAATATACAACTGCCATCACGGCGGCCGTTGAAGAACAGGGAGCAGCGACGCAAGAAATTGCCCGCAACACCCAGGAAGCTGCGAGCGGTGCCACCCAGGTCACAAACAATATTTCCGGTGTATCTGCCGCAGTTACGGAAACCGGGGAGGCATCAACAAGAGTTCTTGAATCGGCTCAGAAGATGACGGTCGAATCAGAGGTATTGCGGCGGGAAGTCGATCACTTCATCAAGCGATTGACTGAAGCCTAGGGCGGTATCGGTTATGTAAAATCGGTCTTGCACCGACAATCGATGCTCACCTGCAGTTGTGACCTTGAAGGATATGCAGCAATGCTTATCACCCAAGCCGAATGGCATTTTTCAAAAAAAAGCCCCGAAGAGACAAGCTCTTCGGGGCATAAAGTGTCAACAGGGAGGCTTCACGTCTGGGAGACGTAAATTCGGTGATCTCCACAGGGGAGTTTCGATCAGCCGGGTTTCAGGTGTTGAGCCTGTAACTCTGGCAGGAATCGCGCCGCAAAATATTGCGTCGCAGCATCTGCTTGCTTAGGAATATGGTGTATGCTGCACTGCACCACAAGGAGTTTATATTCAAGGCAGCTATGCAATAAACGCATAGCTAAAAAATATTGATATGATGTCAAAGCCTTAGAATTCGGATTCGGCAACTTTCTGGATCAAAAAATCCCTGAATAAGGCAATTTTTTTCGATTTCCTTAGTTCTTCCGGATAGACGAAGTAGGTATCGAACGATGGACCTTCGCTTTCAGGCAGAATGCGGATAAGGCGCATTTCTGGCAAGATCATGTAATCCGGCAGGGACGCAATGCCAACACCGGCCTCAGCGGCCCGCAAAACACCGTAGATATTGTTCACTTTGACCAGGGGCCGACGACGGTTTTTGCCGTCCGAGCCGACCCGCATCAACCAGTTTACATCCTGGAGCACACTGGGCGCCTGATCGCCATAGACAATCAAATGGTGGTGATCGAGGTCCTCAACCGACTGAGGCGTGCCATATTTTTCAAGGTATTCAGGCGAGGCATAAATGTGATTACGCACTGTAACCAAGCGGCGCCTCACCAGGTCGGCTTGTACAGGCTCTCGCAGGCGGATGGCGACATCCGCATCACCCATCCCCAGCTCTAGTTCACGGTCGTCAACAACGAGATGGATCGTAATATCTGGATAAAGTTCCAGAAAATCCGTCAATCTCGGCGTCAACCAGGTCGAGCCAAAACCAACGGTCGTCGTGATCTTGAGTTCACCTTTTGGGTTGTCGCTGGCGTCAGACAACAATGTTTCTGTAATGGCCAGCTTGGCCGACATTTCGTGGGCTGTGCGGAACAGGATTTCACCTTGTTCCGTCAGTGTAAGGCCCCGGGTATGACGATGAAAAAGATCAATGCGAACTTCTTCTTCCAGGGACGAGATTTGGCGACTGACTGCTGACTGGCTCAGGTTCAGGGTTTCGCCCGCGCGCGTGAAACTGCCTGCTTCTGCAACAGCATGGAAAACGCGAATTTTGTCCCAATCCACAGGCTTTGCTTCTCTGTCCGAGCTATTCGGCGGCCGACGCGGTCAGAACTTCGTTTTCTGCAACGAATTTTTCAGCTTCCAGTGCCGCCATACAACCCGTTCCGGCAGCGGTGACCGCCTGGCGGTAGATATCGTCCTGGACATCGCCGGCGGCATAGACGCCTGCAACGGAAGTCGCCGTCGAATCCGGGGCCGTCACAAGGTAGCCGTTCTCCATATCAAGCTGTCCGACAAAAAGTTCGGTTGCCGGGGCATGCCCGATAGCGATAAAGACACCGTGGGCTGAAATTTCGCTGGTTTCGCCAGTTTTGACATTTTTCAGCCGTGCACCCGTGACGCCAAAGGGGTCTTCCTCTCCCAGAACTTCATCCAGAACAGAATCCCAGACGACTTCAATTTTAGGATTGGCGAACAGACGGTCCTGCAGGATTTTTTCTGATCGCAATTCTCCGCGTCGGTGCACCAAGGTAACCTTGTCCGCGTGGTTGGTCAGGTAAATCGCTTCTTCGACTGCCGTATTGCCGCCGCCTATCACCAGGACTTCTTTGCCCCGATAGAAAAAGCCATCACAGGTGGCGCAGGCCGATACGCCAAAACCCTGGTACTTTTCTTCCGAAGGCAGCCCCAGCCAGCGCGCCTGGGCGCCAGTACAGATAATGATCGTGTCGCCAATATAATCGTCGCCTGAATCGCCTTTGGCGACAAAGGGTCGCTTGGAAAAATCGACAGATATTATTGTATCGTCGATCATTTCCGTGCCCACGTGTTTGGCTTGTGCTTCCATTTGTTCCATCAGCCAGGGACCCTGGATAACGTCAGCAAAGCCCGGGTAATTTTCTACATCCGTGGTGATCGTAAGCTGTCCACCTGGCTGGATACCCCGCACCATCAAAGGTTTGAGATTGGCGCGCGCGGCGTAAATCGCAGCGGTATATCCTGCTGGGCCGGAGCCAATGATCAAAACTTTACTGTGGTGTGTCTCTGCCATGTGGAGGCCTCCTGCTGAATTGTCCTTCGTATTTAGAGTGCTGGCGCATCTGGTGCAAGGATGGAATTTTGATTGGTCAGAAAAACCTGATTATGACGATCTGGCCTCAAGACGTCGGCGTACTTCAAGCGCAACACTTGCCGTATCATCCAGCCGCACAGGCTGCCAGTCACTTAAATGTCCGTCAAAAGGGCGTGTGTGACCTGATTGACGCATCAAGGCATGGAATTCATTGAATTTTTTGCTACCACCGTCAAGGTCGACGACATAGACAGGTTTACCTGTTGAAGCTGCTTCGGAGTTCATGGAGACGGAATCACAGGTCACGACAATGGCATCGGCCAGGCCTAAGTACGCGAAGTAGGGGTTGTCGCCCTGTCCATCCCAGAAATGGACCGGGATATCCGACAAAGCTTCCCTTAGCACTTTTTCATTCGCGGTACCCGTTCGCCGTGAGGCGGTCACCATCAAGCCAGCATTATTGTCGTTTGCCAGCTTGACCAGACGGGTCGCCAGTTGTTGCATAATTTCAGGCGTCAGTTGGTAATATTTGTTGCTACCGCCGATTAACACGGCAATGCGCGGATGGGGCAAATGATCCAGCGTTGGTCTGAATTTATCAGCCTCTGAAGAAAGTTTTTGTGCAGTTACACGATGCACAGCACCGGTTGTTTCGAAGATATTTGCTCCACCCGTATGATCGTGGCGCGGTGGCACAACCAGATCAAAACCTTCCGGATTGATCCGCGGGTCCTGCAACTGGACCGTAAAGCTGGCACCGTTGCTGGCCTTGCCAATGGCCAAACCCAAGGGAATAGTCAACCGACCGCAGCCGATAACCAGGTCCGGCCAGGGAGCTGCCAGCCTGTCGCTGTCAGCCGTCAGGCAGGCCAGCGGCTTGACCCACAACTTTGATGGCAACCAGCGCCAGGGCATACCTACGGAGATGGTCTTGATGACCACGTCCATGCTGCCACCGGGTTCCGTACGGGCCAGTTCCTCAGCCAGCCCCCAAGCCTGATTGAGCATGCCCGCTCTGCCATCCGTCACCACCCAGCAGGTTTTGATGCTCATTTTCCGTCGTATTCCTGGCCTGATTTTGTTTCCCGTCAGACATTTTGACGTCCACTCGAAGGACTGGCAACGCCACACTGAGATTTAGCCACAAAAGCCATTTCAGGAAATCTTTTGAAAGGCAGTTGCCTGTTTCGTGTAATTTTATTACAAAATGCAGCAACAATCATAACACAAACGCATTATATGGCTTCGGGGGAAATCTCAAATTGGCTCGTATCAAACTCGATGACATTGATCGCCGAATTATCAAAACCCTGCAGGATGATGGTCGTATTACCAATGTCAAACTGGCCGAGGGTGTTGGAATCTCGGCGCCACCGTGTTTGCGGCGCGTGCGTGCGCTGGAAAAGGCCAACGTTATTCGCGGCTATCATGCCGAATTGAATGCAGAAGAACTGGGCTTTGGTGTCACTGTGTTTGCCCAGGTCGGTCTGGATAGTCAGGCTGAGGCAGACCTGAACGACTTTGAAAAACGCGTTCAGGCCTGGCCCATGGTCCGCGAATGTCACATGCTGGCAGGTGATGCGGATTTTTTTCTGAAGGTTGTCGCCAAGGACTGGGATGCTTATCAGAGCTTTCTAACCCAGGAACTGACTGCAGCCCCCCATGTGGCTCATGTTAAAAGCACCATTGGCATCCGCACGTCCAAGAAACTACCTGGCGTGCCAATTGAGGATTGACGACAAGAACAATAGAAAACTGAAACTCTCTGATCATGATCCCAGATAGTCATCAATAATCTGTTGGTAGGAACCGTCAGCCTTCATCGCTTTTAACGCAGCCGAAACAGCTGGAATCAATGCTTCCTGGCTTTTGTGCAGCATATGAAAAAGCGACACTTCGCTGATTGGCGGTTCGATGATATGGATATTGGGATAGTTCCCTTTCCGCATGCTTTTTTGTAAATCCATTTTACTGAGCACGACTATTTCAATGCGGTCATATACCAACATTTTCAGAGCGCTCTCGACTGAGCTGGCAAAGTTATTGGCTTGGCTTTCAAGCCGCTTCTCAATGGATTTGTAGCCCCTGACTGTTGTCGCAGAATACTTTTTTGCAGTCTCCCAACCTGAAACCTTGATTGACATATTTTTAGACGCGATGGACGTCTCCACGAGCAGCAATGGTACCGGTACAACCCGCAAATTATGGAACTTATTCAAGACCCTTTTTAGACGGACGACCTCACCGTCTGAATTTCCACGATTGGCCTCAATGATCGCGCGGGCGCCAGGAAGATCAACCAGTTTCACCTCGTGCCCGATCCGGCGATAGGCTTCTTGCAAGATCATGCCGCCCAATTTGCCGGCTTCAGAATCAATCCGTCTTGTAAATCTCAATGTGTCAGCTTGAGTCGTAGCAATAAACGCAACTGAATTGAAAATCAGAAGTGAAAGGAACAAGAGAGAAACTTTAACTCTGAACGACTTTGCACGATACACATCAATTCCCCTTTGCCATTGTGCCAAATTACTGTGCCAAACCATCGTGCCAAACCATCATGCCAAACCATCGTGCTAACATTAATCCGCACCCGGACCCTGCAATTTGAAATGACAATTTTGGCAAAAAAATACCAAATTTTCCAGTCATTTACAGAATTGGCCGAACACCGGGGCGATGGTTATTTCAACATTGTCAAAGGTGCGCCGGGAAGCCTGATGTCCATGAAACCAGGCCAGATCCTTACAAAACAAAACCCCGCCACAAATGACGAGGTTTGTCAGCAACCTGAAAGGGGCATATACATTTCCCGTTGAATATCGCGCCTCATATGGCTGTATCTTATTTGAAATCCACCGACACAACTTCGTAGCCGCGGGCACCACCAGGGGCTTCGACGCTGATGCTATCGCCGACTTCCTTGCTGATCAGCGCGCGCGCCAGCGGTGAGGAAACTGACAACAGGCCAGACTTGATGTCACTTTCATCGGTGCCAACAATCTGATAGGTCGATTCTTCATCCGTGTCTTCATCAGCGATGCAAACCGTGGCACCAAATTTGATCTTGCTGCCAGAAAATTGTGATGGATCAATGACTTCGGCGCGACCGATTTTGTCTTCCAGCTCCTGAACACGGCCTTCGATAAAGCCCTGTTTTTCCTTGGCAGCGTGATATTCGGCATTTTCCGACAAGTCACCATGGGCACGAGCTTCCTCGATGGCCTTGATGACCGCGGGACGTTCCGTCACCTTCAGGTGTTTCAACTCTTCTTCCAGACGGGTGTAGCCACCCTCCGTCATTGGTACTCTTTGCATCTTCTCTCAGCCTTGAACTTTTCCCTGGCGGTACCACGATGGCAACGCGAAAAAACAAAAAAAAACACCGCAGGCGGTGACAGGTGTCACAGTCAGCTGGCGATCAATTTTTGTGATAGTCAGTCGCTCAGTATCACAACATTTCGTATGATTGCAAGGGGGAAACTTCCAGCGACCCTGCCGCGAGGGCTGAAATGGCCTGTGCAGCCGCTCCGGCACCCGCCAGTGTGGTGAAATAGGGGATGCCGTTGATCAATGCCGTACGGCGAATTTCAAAGCTGTCCGCCATGGCCTGAGCACCTTCTGTGGTGTTGATGACGATGTCGATTTCGTCATTTTTCATGGTGTCGACAATGTGCGGGCGGCCTTCCAGAACCTTGTTTACGATTTCAACATCCAGGCCAGCATCGATCAGATGTGCAGCTGTGCCGCGTGTGGCCACAACCTTGAAGCCCAATTCGATCAACAGCCTTGTTGGCTCGATGATCGCGGCTTTATCGCGGTCCCGGACAGAAATAAAAGCCTGCCCGGAAACCGGCAGCTTGGTACCTGCTGCGATCTGGGCCTTGGCGAATGCGGTCTGGAAGTCGCGATCCAGCCCCATCACTTCTCCTGTAGATTTCATTTCCGGGCCCAGAATGATGTCAACGCCAGGGAAACGGTTGAACGGAAACACGGCTTCTTTGACGGCCACATGACCTGGCGAGCTGAACGGTGCGTCCGGGCCTGCCTGCAAGTCAAAATCTTTCAGTTTTTCGCCAGCCATGATACGAGCGGCGATCTTTGCGATGGGACGGCCTGTGGCTTTGGCCACGAAGGGCACCGTGCGGCTGGCGCGCGGATTTACTTCCAGAATATAGACAACGTCATCCTTGACCGCGAACTGTACATTCATCAGACCGATAACACCCAGAGCGCGGGCGAGGGCATCTGCCTGGACTTTGATCTCGTGTACAATTTCTTCTGACAATGTATGCGGCGGCAGCGAACAGGCCGAATCGCCGGAATGCACACCAGCTTCTTCGATATGTTCCATCACGCCTGCCACGACAACGTCTGTGCCATCACACAAGGCGTCCACATCGACTTCAATGGCGTCGCGCAGATAGTCATCAACCAGCACCGGGCTGTCGTTCGAAACTTTGACGGCTTCGCGCATGTAGCGTTCCAGCGAGGCATCGTCCTGAACAATTTCCATGGCCCGGCCACCCAACACATAAGAGGGGCGCAACAGAACCGGATAGCCAATGCGATTGGCCGCCGCCAGGGCTTCTTCCTGAGAGGTGGCGATGCCATTGTCGGGCTGGCGCAATTCCAGGTCATTCAGCAGCTTTTGGAAACGGTCCCGGTCTTCGGCCAGGTCAATGGCATCAGGTGTCGTGCCTAAAATCGGCACCCCTGCGGCTTCCAGACCACGGGCCAGCTTCAGCGGCGTTTGTCCCCCAAATTGCACAATCACACCGACCAGTTCGCCGGCCTGCTGTTCAACGCGCACGATTTCCAGCACGTCTTCCAGCGTCAGTGGCTCAAAATAGAGCCGGTCCGAAGTGTCGTAATCTGTTGAAACTGTTTCCGGGTTGCAGTTGACCATGATGGTCTCGAAGCCGGCTTCCGCCAGGGAATAGGCCGCGTGCACACAGCAATAGTCAAATTCAATGCCCTGACCAATACGGTTGGGGCCACCACCCAGAACAATCGCTTTCCTGCGATCTGAAGGCTCAGCTTCACATTCCGCTTGCAAGTTGCCATCGGGTGTCACCCAACCCGCATCTTCGTAGGCCGAATACATGTAGGGCGTCTGGCTGTCGAATTCGGCAGCACATGTGTCTACACGCTTGAAAACAGGTCGCACATTCAGTCCGGCGCGCACTGCTGACAGATCAGCTTCGGTTTTGTTGGTCAATTGTGCCAGCCGGGCATCAGAAAAGCCCATCTGTTTCAAGTGCAGCATTTCTTCGAATGTGCCGGGCACGCCATGTTTGCGGACCTTAGCTTCGGTTGAAATGATGTTCTCGATACGGGCCAGGAACCAGGGGTCATATTTGCAGGCCTGATTGATCTCTTCCAGCGTCAGTCCTTCACGGAAGGCCTGGGCGATAACCATCAAGCGATCTGGCGTCGGCTGACCCAGCGCTTTACGCACCGCGTCTTTGCGCTCGGCCTCAGTGGCGGCTTCGGTGACGCCGTCTATGGCGATTTCATTGAAGCCGTTCAGATCGGTCTCCATGGACCGCAGCGCTTTTTGCACGGATTCTTCAAATGTCCGGCCAATGGACATGGCTTCGCCCACTGATTTCATGGAGGTATTCAGCAGAGCTTCTGTGCCGGCAAACTTTTCAAAGGTGAAGCGCGGTATTTTGGTGACGACGTAATCGATGGTCGGCTCGAAACTCGCTGGTGTCACACCGGTGATGTCGTTCATCAATTCGTCCAGCGTATATCCCACTGCCAGACGGGCCGCGACCCTGGCAATGGGAAAGCCTGTGGCCTTGGAGGCCAAAGCAGACGAGCGCGATACACGCGGGTTCATCTCAATAACAATCAAACGCCCGGTTTCCGGCTGCACGGCGAACTGCACGTTCGAGCCACCGGTTTCCACGCCGATCTCACGCAGCGTTGCGATAGAGGCATCGCGCATGATTTGATATTCTTTGTCGGTCAGGGTCAGGGCCGGGGCGACGGTGATGCTGTCGCCCGTATGCACGCCCATGGGATCGACGTTTTCGATGGAACAAATGATGATGCAGTTGTCGGCTTTGTCGCGCACAACTTCCATCTCAAACTCTTTCCAGCCGAGAATGGATTCTTCAACCAGGACTTCCGTGACGGGTGAGGCATCCAGGCCCCCCATGACGATGGACTCGAACTCTTCCTTGTTATAGGCAATACCCGAACCGGTGCCGCCCAGAGTGAAAGAGGGCCGAATGATCGCCGGCAAGCCAATTTTGGGTAAGGCCTCGCGGGCTTCTTCGATGGTGTGCACAACTTCACTGCGCGCACTTTCCAGTCCGATATTGTCCATAGCCGTACGAAAGGCTTCGCGGTCTTCTGCCTTGAAAATGGCCTCGCGGTCGGCGCCGATCATCTCGACGTTATATTTTTCCAGCACACCATTGTCAGCCAGGGCCAGGGCCGTATTCAATGCGGTCTGTCCGCCCATGGTCGGCAGCAGCGCGTCCGGCTTTTCCTTGGCGATAATCTTCTCAACGATCTCAGGTGTGATCGGCTCAATATAAGTCGCATCGGCCAGGTCCGGGTCGGTCATGATCGTCGCCGGATTGGAATTCACCAGGATGATCCGGTAGCCCTCCGCCTTCAGCGCCTGACAGGCCTGGGTCCCTGAATAATCAAACTCACACGCCTGACCAATAATAATCGGCCCCGCGCCAATAATCAGAATGGATTTTATATCGTCACGTCTGGGCATGTGTCTGACCTGCGGGAGTAAAAGTAAAAATGATCATAGATACCATCACCCCTCCATCAGCTTTACGAACCGGTCGAACAGGTAGTGGCTGTCTTGCGGGCCGGGGCTGGCTTCGGGGTGGTACTGGACTGAGAATACGGGTTTGCCGTCAAGGCGGATGCCTTCGAGGGTGCCATCGAACAGTGATGAGTGGGTTTGGGTCACGCCGTCGGGCAGGGAGTCATCGTCGATAACAAAGCCATGATTTTGGCTGGTTATTTCGACTTTGCCGGTTTCCAAATCTTTGACGGGGTGGTTGCCGCCGCGGTGGCCCTGGTACATTTTTGAGGAGCTGGCACCGACTGAAAGAGCGAGCATTTGGTGCCCTAAACAGATGCCAAACAGGGGCACACCTGAGACAATCAAGCCCTGAATCATGGGGATTGCGTAGACACCGGTGGCGACAGGATCACCTGGACCGTTGGACAAGAACACACCATCTGGCTTGTGCGCGAGGATTTCTTCGGACGTTGCATTGGCAGGCACGACGGTCACCCGACAGCCGGCAGCAGCCAGGCAACGCAAAATATTGCGTTTGACGCCAAAGTCGACAGCGACGACGTGAAAGCGCGGATTGGTCTGCTGGCCAAAGCCTTCGCTCAAAGCCCAGACGCTCTCGTCCCATTCATAACTTTGTGTGCAAGAAACCTCTTTCGCAAGATCCATGCCTTCAAGGCCGGGCCAGCCGGTGGCTTTTTTCACCAGGGCATCAAGATCAAAATTGCCTTCCGGGCTGTGGCAAACCACGCCGTTGGGGGCACCGGTCTTGCGTACGTGCCGGGTCAAACGACGGGTATCGACGCCGGTGATGCCGGGCAAATTATGGCTGACCAGCCAGTCATGCAGGTGGCGGGAGGAGCGAAAGTTGGCCGGATCGGTAATCGAGGCATGCAAGACGACGCCACGGGCTGCAGGCGTCAGCGATTCAATATCTTCGATATTGGTGCCGACGTTGCCGATATGGGGAAAGGTAAAGTTAATGATCTGACCGGCATAGGAAGGATCGGTGATGATCTCCTGATAGCCCGTAAGCGAGGTATTAAAGCAAACTTCGCCGGTGGCTGTTGTGGCGGCACCAATTCCGCGGCCCCAGACAAGTGTTCCGTCGCCAAGAACAAGGACCGCTGTCGCGCCTGTTTGGGGCGACGTGGCGGCGTGGTTCATCGCTTCGGCCATCGCATAAAGCCTCTGGTTAGAGCAGGTTCCGCATGAGACACAGGGTCTGGCGAAAGCCATGGTATGGTTGCAGATCGATCCCGATCAGGACCGCATTTTCGCCACAAGACCAGTAATCTGGTTGGGCGGATGCCTAAATTGGCGCGAAAGATAAGCAAATCCCGTGCCGCCGTCAACCCCGATCTTGAAACTAAAAATCGTTTAAAATCAATGAGTTAGAATAATTTTTGCCATTGCCATTTGGGGGGTGTTTCCTGTAGGATATGCCCCTTTCGAAACAGGTATTATTTAAAAACACATGCGAAGCCAGATAAAAGAAGCACTTACCACAGCCATGAAGGCCAAAAATCCGGCCCGGGTTTCAACTCTGCGCCTGATCATGGCCGCCCTCAAGGACCGGGATATTGCGGCCCGTACCGAAGGCAAGCCGGACGGTATCGCCGACGAGGACATCCTTGGCATGCTGGGCACGATGATCCGGCAGCGCCGGGATTCGGTGAAGATGTTCAGAGACGGAAACCGGGAAGAATTGGCTTTGAAAGAAGAAGCCGAGATTTCGGTGATCGAGGAATTCCTGCCGCGCCAGATGGACGACGGCGAAGTGGCAGAAGCCTGCAAGAGCGCCATTGCGGAAACCGGCGCAGAAGGCATCAAGGACATGGGCCGCGTCATGGGGGCCATCAAAGGGCGCTATGCCGGGCAAATGGATTTTGGCAAAGCCAGCGCCAAGATCAAGGAATTGCTGGTATAGTCTGCTTGGCGTCGGTCGCGCCTGGTTTGTTTTCTGATTTTGACAAATGATCGCGCGAACGATCTTATTCGGGGGTAAGCTGCTGTAAATGGCGTTTCCAGCCCAGTTCATAGATGAAGTTCGCGCCCGCATCGGCTTGGCTGATGTGGTGGGGCGGCGTGTGAAACTGGTACGCCGGGGCCGCGAGCATTCGGGCCTTTGCCCCTTTCACCAGGAAAAATCACCGTCTTTCACCTTGAACGAAGACAAGGGCTTTTTTCACTGCTTTGGCTGTGGCAAGCACGGCAGTGTTTTTGACTTTGTCATGGAAACCGAAGGTCTGAACTTCCCGGAAGCGGTGGAAAAACTGGCCCTGGAAGCGGGCCTGCAAATCCCCGAACAATCGCCACAAGCCGCCGCCCAGGCTCAAGCCCAGGCCGGGCTGTATGACGTCATGGAATTGGCCGCGAAGTGGTTTCAGGAACAGTTGATGGCCGATGTCGGGCAGGGTGCCCGGGGCTATCTTCGGGACCGGGGTGTCGGCAAACAGGCCGTGGATGATTTTCGCATGGGCTTTGCGCCGGAAAGCCGCAACGCCCTGAAGAATTATTTACTGGCCCGTCAGGTGTCCGAGGCCGACATCATTGAAGCAGGCCTCGCCATCAAGCCCGACGTCGGCGGGGCCATTTATGACCGCTTTCGCAATCGACTGATGTTCCCCATTACAGATCGCCGCGACCGGGTCATCGCATTTGGTGGTCGTGCCCTGGGTGAAGCGAAGGCCAAATATCTGAATTCTCCGGAAACGCCGCTTTTTCACAAGGGCCGTATTCTTTACAATTTTGCCCAAGCTCGACCCCAGGTACGCGAATCAGGCAAAGTTATCGTCGCTGAGGGTTACATGGATGTCGTCGCCATGGCTGAAGGCGGCTTTCCCTATGCCGTTGCACCTTTGGGCACCGCCGTGACCGAAGATCAGCTACATGAGCTGTGGAAACTGGCAGCGGAGCCCATCTTTTGTCTGGATGGCGACCGGGCGGGTTGGGCAGCTGCCATACGCGCTGCTGAACGGGCGATGCCGATCCTGAAACCAGGCTATTCCCTGCGTTTTGCCTTGTTACCTGAAGGGGAAGACCCGGATACGCTTGTTCGGGGCAAAGGACCGGAAGCCTTGCAGCAAATTCTGGATGACGCCTTGCCGCTGTCAGAATTGATCTGGCGCAAGCATGCCGACGGCCAACAACTGGAGACACCTGAGCGCCGCGCCGGATTTAAGGGCGAAATATTGGATACGGCCCGCACGATCAAGGATCAGACCGTTCGGGACTATTATTTTCAGTATTTCAACGACCGCATGGAAAAATCCTTTGGCGGCGGCAATCGTGGCGGTGGGGCGCGCAATTCGGGTGGCAATCAACGCCAAAAACGAGGTACACCGCCGTTTTCCGTTGGCAAAGGTGGCGGGAAATGGCAAGCGCCTGAACAGCGCCTGAACCGCCAGCAAGGCCTTGGTGACCCGTCTATGCGCCGTACCCGGCTGCTTTTGGTGACAATTTTGAACCATCCGGACCTGGTCGAGCGTGTCTCGGAAGAGCTGGCAGATATTGAAATTCGTCACGAAAAACTTGACAGGTTACGGGCAGAAATCATAGACATAGCCGGTCGTGGTGCGACACTTGACATCAGCACCCTGCGAACCCAACTCAATGAGCGGGGTTTGGCGGCTGTGGTGGATGCCCTTACAGGTAACAAGGTAACGATAATTGACCAATTCGCGAAGGCCGAGGCGACCCTTGAAGAGGCCGAAGCGGGATGGCGGGATTTATTGGCTTTAGACCACCGAAACGTTGGATTGTCGCAGCAACGACAGGAATTCACCGCCGAGCGTTTGGCGGCAACGGAAGAGGCGGGTGCCGGCGACCAGTTTGTAAAAGGTATGCAACAGGTCGTGGATGAAGAACAACAACTGGTTCGGGATTTGAGCCGGGATTAGAGAAGACAGTTTGAGTAATTTGAGGGATGCCCTGATCAGGTAAACCGGAAAAAATATCCGTCAATTATCGCTGTTTGATCAGCAATGACTAATTGTACGGAAGTGGAGTTTAAATGGCGACGAACACAGCAGCTGCTTCGGAAAATACTGAAGAGACCACGGAAACCGGTGACCGCCCTCTGATTGATGCCTCCAAGACCGGCATCAAGAAGATGATCGCGAAAGCCAAGGAACGCGGATACATCACTTATGATGAACTGAACAAGGTGCTGCCGCAGGACCAGGTTTCTTCCGAACAGATTGAGGACACCATGTCCATGCTGTCGGAAATGGGCATCAACGTCATTGAAAACGAAGAAGCCGAAGACGCGGCCAATGAAAATACAACCGATGCTGAAGCCCCGGCGGAAAAAGAAGCCGAAGCAACTGATCTGACCAAAAGTGCTGCCCCCGAATTTGATCGCACTGACGATCCGGTCCGCATGTATTTGCGTGAAATGGGCTCTATCGAACTTTTGTCACGTGAAGGCGAAATCGAGATTGCCAAGCGCATCGAAGCCGGTCGTGAAAAGATGATTGGCGGTATTTGCGAAAGCCCGCTGACCATGCGCGCGATTGTTGGCTGGAAAGATGCCTTGAAAGAAGGTGAAGTCCTGCTGCGGGACATCATTGATCTGGACGCCACTTACGGCAAGGCACCTGGCGCCAACGGCAAATCGATCAACGAAAACCAGAACCAGAATCCCAATGCGCCTGCGGGTGCCCAGGGTCAGGCCGGTGAAGCCACCGCTGTAGCTGCGCCCGCTGTTGCCGCGCCAGTCGTCGCAGCCACATCTGTGGTCGAAGAAAAAGTCGAGGGCGAAAAAGCTGAAGGCCAACAAGAGGGCGAAAAAGTAGAAGGCCAGGAAGGCCAGCCAGCCGCTGCCCAGGACGATGACGAGGATGCCGAAGAAGAAGCAACCTTGTCCTTGGCCGCCATGGAAGCCGCTTTGCTGCCGCAGGTTTTGGTCAACTTCAACGATATTGCCAAGACGTACAAAAAACTGCACAAACTTCAGGACCAGCGCATTGCGGCCCACCTGAACAATGAAGAGCTGAGCAAGGCGCAGGATAAGCGCTATGAAAAGCTCAAGCATGACCTTGTTGAGTTGATGGAACGTGTCCACCTGAATAACAACAAGATCGAAGAACTGGTTGACGAGCTGTATGGCGTTAACCGTCGTTTGATCGGCTTGCAGGGACAGGTCCTGCGTATGGCTGAACGCAGCAAGGTGACCCGTGAATCCTTCCTGGAACAGTGGGAAGGCAACGAGCTTGATCCAGGCTGGCTAAAACGTGTGCGCCGCCTGAAGGGCAAAGGCTGGGCCGATTTTGTCAAGAATTCCGGCGACAAGGTCAAGGAAATCCGTGACGAGATCGGCGAAGTTTCCACCCATGTGGGCCTGAATGTGCTGGACTATCGTATGATTGTCAGCACGGTGCAGCTGGGTGAACGCGAAGCCGGTCGCGCCAAGAAGGAAATGGTCGAAGCCAACCTGCGACTGGTGATTTCCATTGCCAAAAAATATACCAACCGTGGTTTGCAGTTTCTTGATCTGATCCAGGAAGGCAACATCGGCTTGATGAAGGCCGTCGATAAATTTGAATATCGTCGCGGTTATAAATTCTCCACTTACGCCACCTGGTGGATCCGCCAGGCCATCACCCGCTCAATCGCCGATCAGGCCCGCACAATTCGTATTCCGGTGCATATGATCGAGACCATCAACAAATTGGTGCGCACGTCGCGTCAGATGTTGCACGAAATTGGTCGCGAGCCTACACCGGAAGAGTTGGCTGAAAAACTCACTATGCCACTGGAAAAAGTGCGCAAGGTGTTGAAGATTGCCAAAGAGCCTATTTCCCTGGAAACACCAATTGGTGACGAAGAAGACAGTCATCTGGGTGATTTCATCGAAGACAAAAATGCTATTCTGCCGGTTGATGCCGCGATCCATGCCAACCTGAAAGAAACCACAACCCGGGTTCTGGCCAGCCTGACCCCACGTGAAGAGCGCGTGTTGCGCATGCGCTTTGGTATCGGCATGAACACCGACCACACCCTGGAAGAAGTTGGCCAACAATTTTCAGTCACACGAGAACGTATTCGTCAGATCGAAGCCAAGGCCTTGCGCAAGCTCAAACACCCGAGCCGCTCGCGAAAGCTGAGGAGCTTCCTGGATACCTGACCGGGGCCAAACAACACACTTTGAAAAAGGTCGGCGCATTTGCGTCGGCCTTTTTTTTGCGATTTTTTTTATCCAACGGCAAAAAAAGAGCATAGACCCTGCATATTTGTAATCAGAGAGTGTAAACTGATTAAGTGAGTATGTTTCTATGGTATGTCATTCAGGTAGAATCGGCGTTTTGGTCCAGATAAGCGCGGGCCGGAGCACCGTTTTCAGGTGGTCGCAAATTATCGTATCAAGGATATTTGAAATGAAGCGTCTTATGGCCTGTGGTCTCGCGATTGTCTCAGCCAATTTATCGATGACCTCCGTTGGTTTCGCCGAAACCCTGTTTTCGCCCCTGACAAATATTCAGAACATGAGTAGCAGGGTCGATGCATCCGGCGTGCAACGTATGGGTAGCGGTCGCCTGAACGTTGAAGCAATGCAAAATATGTTCGACCAATCCTCAGGTCGCAACAGCCGGGTTCACCAGATACCGTTACAGATGCTGGATGGCTCAGAATCAATGTTGCATCTGCGCGGCCAGGCCATGGACAACAGAGATGATATCCAGGTGCTGGGTGGTCTGGTTGACGGACAGAGCCACAATTTGGCGACATTGGTCAATAATAATGGTGCGCTGTCCGGGCGCATCTGGAAAGACGGGAAACTATTCAGGATCGAGGGCGACAAAGGTGGGCGCTATCAATTGTCGGAAATCCAGAAATCCGGCATTCCACACCGCAGGCAATATCTTGACGCGGGCGATATAGCTGGTCAACAAATGCAACGACGCGGAACTCAAGGGCCGCCGCCCGAACCAGGTGAGTCTGTTGACTTGCTGGTCTATCTTTCGAAAAAAGCAGTTGAAAAACTGGGTGGACGTGACAAAGCGTTCAATCGCGTCAAACTGTTGGTCGCTGAGGCCAACAATATTTTCAGGCAAAGTGGCATCTTAAGTGGACCAATGTTTCGCTTGGTTGGAACCCGTGTCTCGGTTTTGGATGACCACAACGACCCTGTAATTAATATCAAGGATTGGATGACTTTCAAGCCATACATTGCTGAAAGGGACGAAGTTGGCGCAGACCTCGTCAGTTTCATTACGTGGCCTGAAAACATGAAATACTGTAGCACAGGGTTCCGCGGTCCGGAGGAACGTAACAAGACAGGTTATCCCGAACTGGGTTATTCTTTAACAACCGCTACATGTGGCTACAGCAATCTGACCTTTGCCCATGAACTTGGCAATAATATGGGCGCGGGGGGAGAACGATATTCAGATCGTCAAAAGGGATACAGTTATGCCTATGTCAACCTCGCAAAGAGGTGGGGAACGATTATGGCATCGGGTTATGATTGTTACAAAAAATACAAGAAATTCTGTCGGAATTTGCCGGTTTTCTCCACGCCCCGACTGGCATACAAAGGAGACCCCGTTGGCGTCGCCATTGGCCAGAAACTTGCGGCTGACAATGTCAATTGGGTGCGGCGGAACATGGCTATTGTGGCAGCCTACCGCCCCCGTGCAGATACCAACGGTGGCGGCGGGCCAACGCGCACCAAAGTCGGCGGCATCATTGTCGAAAGTGCGGGGCCGACGACCGGGAAGACGGGCAAGGAACGGGTAATCAAATGGTAGGCTGGTGGCATGTCGTGCGCTGAGCTGACCGTTCAACAGATTTTTCCCGTTGCGGCAAAAACGGCGTATAGTCCTTGCATATCTTCATCAAGGGGTCGTCTGGCCAGGGAAGGTAATGCCGTGTTGCGAAAACTACTAACATGCTTTGTGCTGTGGACCACTTTGGCTCTGGTCGCATGTGATGATGCGCCGGAAGAGGCGGAGACCCAAGCCCTGCCCGACAGGGGCATTTTCCAGGTTGAAAAGGTGAAGGAAGACCGGGACAACGCCTCGCCTGGAAAAGGAATTGTTCGCGCGCGCCTCGTCAGCCTTGATCAAAAGAATAACGGTTTGATCACATTGTTGTCGTCGGTCAGTAAAGAAATCAGGCCAAATACCAGCAGTGCCGAATTGCCAAAACATACGCTGAAACTAAACCTGTTTCCGGATGTTGTTATCACTGTGGAACTTGAAGCCTCTCCGGGTGGTTCCGGACTTCCAGAATTTTTTGGCGGCACTGTCGTTGGCGATAATACGTCGCTGGTGACGTTGATGCATCGCAATGGGGCCTTCAGTGGCAACGTTCGCTACGGCGGCAAACTCTTCCGTATTCGCCCTGAAGACAGCCGCCAACATCGTATTGAAGAGGTCGCCCCTATCGCTCTTCCTGCCATTCAGGACGGCATCAAAGACAAGAATACAAACTGAGGAATGTGGAAATGAACCGGCTGACTACCCATCTTTTACCATTGCTGGCTTTCATGGGTTTTATGGCATCGGAGGTATGTGCCGAAAACCTGTTTGCCCCTCTGAACAGGGTTTACGACGTCGATGCCACATCAAACTCATTCAGTGTAAGTCGAGAGGGAACCGGCGCGATGAATACAAATCTGCTGGCGTCGATTTTCAATCCTCGTCGCTCAGGTGTCAGCCAGGTCCCCTTGCAAATGCTCGACGGTAGCCAGTCTACCCTTCAATTGCGTCACCAGGATGGTAACAACGTAGACGGCATCCAAATTGTCAGTGGCATGGTAGATGGGGAAAAACGCAACATGGCAACCCTGATCAATGACCACAACGGGCTTCGAGGCCGGATCTGGAAAGATGGGCGGCTTTACAGGCTGGAGGGGGATCAAAGTGGCAAATACAGCCTGGCTGAAATCAACATCGCGAGCATGACCAACACCAGGGACACAATAGGACTGGACGAATCTGACCTTCATCAAAAAAATAACCAACAGCGCATGGCTTCTCAGGAAACTCTCCCTCCCGAAGACGAACCAATTGATCTGCTTCTCTTCGTAACCACCAAGGCTATCAAAGACCTTGGTGGTAAGGAGAAAGCACTATCCGAGATGAAATTATTGATTGCAGAAACCAATAACATCTATGGAAGAAGCGGCGTGACTAAAGGAACGATGTTCCGGTCTGTCGGGATCGTCCCTCTGCCTTGGAAAGAAAGTGGTAATGCTCGTCATGACATTACGACCTGGAGGAGCAGAAAGGCAATTTTGTCTATCCGAAACGAATTGGGTGCAGACCTTGTTGCCTTCATAACTTCCCCCAATGAGTATGGCGGTCTTTGCGGGATGGGTTTTATTGGCCCGGATGTGGAAAACCGCGAAGCTTTCCCGGAACTTGGTTTCTCAATTTCTGTTCTGCCTTGCATATTGACCAATATGGTCTTTCCCCATGAACTTGGTCACAATCTGGGCGCCTGGCATGATCGTCACGTTGACCCCAGAAAAGGTGACAATCATGGGTATGTCAATCTGGAGAAGGAGTGGCATACAGTTATGGCCTATCCGCACCAGTGTATGGAAAAACTCAAGAAAAAGTGTCTGGATTTACCCTTTTTCTCCAATCCCAGGATGCAATACAAGAACGATCCAATTGGAATTACGGCAGGACAGGACAATTCGGCTGATAATGTAACAGCGATCAAGCGTAACAAACGTATAGTCGCTTCTTATCGGCCGCGTGCTGATGGCGCTTCAGCAAGCACCTCCACCAAGTCGGGTAGCAGATCACCTGTCTCAAATGATGGCCGCAAGGTAGGCGGCATAATACTTGAGCCCGCCAACCAGTCGCAACAACAAACCAAACCCCGCGACGGCAAGGAACGTGTGATCAAGTGGTAGCCGCCGCCGCGCAGTCAGCCTGATATCTCTCAAACCTTGCCCGCAAGTCGGCGCTCATGGGGTTGGGACGACCGGTGGTGATGTTGGTGACGACCAGGGCTGATTTGGCTTCAAGGCGTTGCTCCCCTTCCACACGGCCAACGAAGCGGACTTTGATGGATGAATTGCCGATATGTTCCAGATAGAGCGAGATTTCCAGGGGCTCGCCGAGGCGGCAGGGGGCCTGGAATTTGCACTCGGTTTGCGCCGTGGGTAACCCAAGCTTCAGATCCAGTACCAGGTCGGCATATTTCAGATCCAGGGCCTGGGTGAACCATTCCTCGACAACAGCCTGCAACATTTCGAAGTAACGGGGGAAAAAGACGTACCCGGCGGGGTCCGTATGGGTAAATCGCACGGGCAGGCCCAGGGTAAAGGGTGCCATGGCGGTCGAATTTGCGTCGTATTTCATACTCTTCCCCACTCTCGTTATTCGCTTCACATTGTGAGCAATCCTAAACAATTCAGCACCATTTGGGCAGGGGCAATGCAGCAACAAGCATCCCCAGCGACCAACCAGCGCAAATCTACCAAAAATCCATACCAGAATTCCCAAACCACCCTTTTGCCCAGGCCCGATTCCTGATAGGTCTATCGCGCTCTCGCAAGCCAATAACTTTTGGGGGCCCGTAGCTCAACTGGTTAGAGCCGGCCGCTCATAACGGTCTGGTTGCAGGTTCAAGTCCTGCCGGGCCCACCACCCACCCCTCTGACATTGTCTGGACGGGGCAGGTGCTGCCAACAATCGCAGTACCCTGCGGCTTTCAGGCCTTTGTTGGGGGCCGGTGTCTGTCCGGGAGACTTCAGGTTTCCGGATTATTCACCCTGTATCCGGCTTCGTCTCCACAGCGCGATCAGGACAACCAGACCGGCCCTGATATCATTCGGCAAAGCCCAGTAACTCGCGCTGACGCTGCCAGTCGTGGGGAAGTTTTCCGATCCGCTTGAGTTTTTCTGCGGTCAGTTCTGGTGGATGCCTGCTGGAGACAATGTTTTCGATGATGTCGGGGGCGAGAAACGCCAGCGGCAGGAAGCGGCTGACATCGTTTTCCGCAA
The DNA here is from genome assembly GCA_018650465.1 of Alphaproteobacteria bacterium. Lineage (GTDB taxonomy): Bacteria > Pseudomonadota > Alphaproteobacteria > UBA2966 > UBA2966 > JABILA01. Next base: position 35,270 of record JABIFY010000078.1, on the reverse strand, counting down.
CATGGTTCAGGCGGGCAATGTCACGGACGGAGACGGCTTCACCCCTGACCAGTTGCTCAAGCCAGTTTGTGGCATTGGCAACCAGCTTGACCAGCAACGGGTCCCGGTTCTCGGACGAGTTTCCTGAAGCCAGCACAATTTTGCTCTCTACACCCCGCCGCCGCAGGGTCACTGGAAATTCAATGTGAATGGGTCTGTCCTCACCTGTGAGCGGTATTGCATACATTTGTATGCGGATGGCCTCACCGCCCAGGTCAATCCGCTCAACAAAGCCCAGCAGGACCTTGCGTTGCAATACGGGATTCGGGGATGCAATCTGCTCTGACAGCCCGGCTGCCAACCCAATGACCTTCTTCAACCGGGATGGTGTCGAAGCTTCCAGTCCTAGCTGGCTGACAAGCCGGCTATCCTCGCCGAGAAATTCCTGAAGGGCTTTGACAATCAAACGATCAAGCATGCCGGCAGGCAAGCGCCAGCCATCGTGGAACTGCCCAGCATCCTGAGCCCGTTCCTGCGAGATGTAATAGTGATACCGCTTGCCTTTCTTGCCGGACCGAATCGGCGTCAGACGGTCTCCCTGTTCATCAAACAGCAATCCGGTCAGCAGATTGAGGCCTGCGCTGTTTGTCGTTGTTGCCCTCGGTGCCGCATTGTCGTCCAGTTTGTGCTGAACGGCGTCCCAGGACTTCTTGTCCAGGATTGCCTCATGACGTCCCGCATGGGTTTTTCCTTTGTGGGCAATCTTTCCGGCATAAACCGGATTGCGCAGGAGCTGGTAAAGATGCCCCCTGCTGAAAACCTGTCCCCCGGTCGTCTTGCCGTTGATGTTGCGGACCTTGGTGCGCAACCCCAGACGCTCCGCCTCAAGGGTGACAGTCCGGACTGTGCCATGCTCAAGATAGAGTTCAAACAAGGCCCGGACGACCCTGGCTTCGTCCTCAACGACAACCAGTTGCTTGTCCTGGTTGATATATCCCAGGGGTGGCAGGCCGCCCATCCACATACCCTTCTTTTTGGAGGCAGCGATCTTGTCGCGGATGCGTTCTGCCGTAACTTCCCGCTCAAACTGGGCAAAGGTCATCAGGACATTGAGGGTCATGCGCCCCATGGATGTTGAGGTGTTGAACTGCTGGGTGACGGAAGCAAACGATACTTCTGCGGCGTCAAGGGTTTCGACGATTCTGGCGAAGTCTGTCAGGGACCGCGTCAGACGGTCGACCTTGTAGACGATGACCAGATCAACGGATCCGGCTTCAACGTCTTCCAGCAACCTCTGCAGGGCAGGGCGGGCCATGGTGCCACCGGACAGTCCGCCGTCATCATAGTGGTCTTTGAGGCAAATCCAGCCCAGACCTTTCTGGGAGGCAATATAGGCTTCACAGGCTTCGCGCTGGGCGTCCAGACTGTTGAACTCCTGCTCAAGACCTTCCTCGGTCGATTTGCGCGTGTATATGGCGCAACGGACCTTCTTCATTGCCGTGTGCCGAAGAACCGGGGCCCGGACCAGCGGGCCCCGGTGATGACCCGGGCGACTTCCGAGAGCGAGCCATAAATAGTGTCCTTGTACAGAAAACCCGTATCCAGTACATCCACGGCATGGACAATGCCCTGCCACTCCCGCACCAGGCGGGTACCGGCGGGAAGGCGCGACTTTTTTGCGGAAGACCCGGCGGATCGGATGTTGGCGGATCGTTTTGCGATCAGCCTGATCTTGCGTCTGGTATCGTGGCCCAGTTCGCCATGTGTGGCTGCCTGGGCGGCGTAGGCAGTCGCATGAACCAGCAGACGGCGACTGGTGCCAGCCGGCGGCGAGCGGCCATAATATTCGGTCCAGCTTTCAACAAGATCTTTTCTGGACATCGAAGCAATTTCCTGGCACGGGCCATTGTCGGCAGCATGCGCTTCTTTCCAGTTCAATTCGCGAACATTTTTGTTGTTCAGCATGCACAACCCTCCTGTTCAGGTGGTCCATGCACGCTCCAAATGGCCGGGATTGCCAGTCTTTTCTGGTCGCTTTTTCTGGCGATTATCAGATTTGAATTCGGTCAGATTCGACCTGAATTTCCAATAATGATAAGAGGTATTCAATCATTACCCTTCGCGCCAGCCAAATCCCTGATCCCCCATAATGCCGTGACTAAAGCGCATGCCGCTCAGGTTCTCCATCTGCCATCCCCCCCAGCCCAGATATTGCGACAGGCTGTCGATCTGATCATCATGACGACCGGTCGGAAACTGCAACACTTCGGTTCTGAAATCGTCCAGCCAGGCGGCGGCTTCCGGCAGCCAGACATAACCGGCTTCCAGCATTGCGGTCCGGGCATACATCCGGCTTTCCTTGTCGCCTTCAGGCAAGATGCCAATAGGCCGGACGATGCCTTCTTCCTGAAGGTCCTGGATCAGGGAAGTGCCGGACCCCTTGTCCTCAATCAGGACTGCATCTGCCCTGAAGTGATCCGCGAGTCTGACAACAGCGCGCTTCAGGTCCGGGTATTCCAGTCGTTCCCGGAAGATGTCGATCAGATAATGGTCACTGCCCCGTCGCAGCACCGTCATGCAGACACTGTAGTCGTTAAGTTCACTTTTCTTGGAGGCTGTGTCCCAGCTCTGGGTCACGAAGTCGCCTTGCTGACGCTCCAGGGGTGAGGGATACGTCTTGAACCAGGACCATTTGATTAATCCGCCTTCCAGGGGAAGCGGGTTCTGCTGGTATTGGGCCGAAAAGACATAACTGCCCATGTGGGTCTTGATGTTTTGCAGGACGTCCAGGGGCTCGCGACCAGGATGCAGGGCTTCACCAGCCTCACGTCCGACGATCACGCCATTTGCCAGGGTGAAGTATTGTCGCTCTTCCGCTATGGCCGGCAGGTTAAGGTGAACCCATTCTTCGCCGCTGCGCAGCAGATGACCAACCAGGTCGTCATAATGAAGTCGCTGGGCCACAATGATGATGACGTCTTCAGCCTTGTTATCGAGACGGGACAGCAGCGTGTTGCTGTACCAGTCAATGACGGCCTGACGTTTTACTTCCGACATGGTATCGGTGGCATTCAGGGGGTCATCAATGATAATAAAATTGCCACCCCGACCCGTCAGCATGGCACCCACTGATGCTGCAAGCCGATACCCCCGTTTTGTTGTGGTAAACTCGGCTTCGGTGATTTTACCAGGATCCAGCCGTGTTCCGAACGCAGACTGATACCAGTCTGACTGCATCACGGCACGACAGTCCCTTGAGAACTTGCCGGCCAGGTCGCCGGAATAACTCGCGCAGACGACCCGGGATGTGGGGTCATGGCCAAGGATAAAGGCCGGCAGGGCGACTGATGCTGTCTGCGATTTCAGGTTGCGCGGCGGCAGGGTGATGATCAGGCGCTTTGTTCCACCACGCAAACAGTCCATCAGCTTGTCGGCCATTACCCGCATATGCCAGTTGGGGAGAAAGTCGACCCCGGGAAAGGCGGTCAGGAAACAGCGATGCTGGAAAGCTTCGAAATCGCTGCGCAGGACTGCGTTCAGAATATCACTTTGTGGAATGTTCATTTTGGGTCTCCTTTTTTGGTTTTGCTGCCGCGGGCTTTGTCGGGCTTTGCGGACTTTTTTGAACCGGCCTTTGTTGACCGGGGCTTCGACTTCTTTTTGTCCGATGCCAGTTGTTTGGCGTCGGCCAGATTTTGAAGTGTGAAGGCTTCAAGAACCGCGGCATCGTCGACTGGCATCACGCCTGGGGTATCATCAACGCCGGGCTGGTTTGGCGAACGATCGTTGAGGACAATGACAGTGTTGACCGCCCGCACGTCGCCTTTTATCGCCTTGTTAACGGTGGCCTTTATCATGATCCTTCGCTTTGACAGTTTCCTGGTCTTGCCGCCTTCCGTGATTGACATCATCTCGTTCAGCTCTTCATTAAGGTCGGTGGCAATATTGCGGCTGCCCTTGGGCCGTCCCTTTTTGTTGCCGGACTGGCCGGGCTTGAACCGGGTATGCACCGGCGGTTTGTTCCTGCCGATTTCATAGTCTTTTTTGCGTGCCATTATGCGTCTCCTGTTTCCCAACAACCGAAGCATTGCCTGCGAGCGCTTCAGAGCGTTCAGTACCAACTTCATCAAAGGCCCGGCCGGTCCCGGCAAGTACCGCCGTTTGCCCCGTCATGGCCTGCCAGCGGCGGACGGTGATGTCGACGTATTTCGGCTCCAGTTCCATTGCATGAGCGCGCCGACCCGTCTGCTCCGCCGCCAGAACGGTCGTGCCCGAACCAACAAAGGGATCAAGGACGATACCGCCACGGTTGGAGCAGTCCAGGATGGCGTCTTTTACCAGGGCCAGAGGTTTCACTGTCGGATGCAGGTTCAGAAGGTCATCACGGTCTGCACCAAAGCTGTTCATCCCGGCGTATTGCCAGAGGTTGGAACGGTTCCGACCGTGCTTGCCCAGTTCGACATTATTAATGTGCTTGCGGCGGCCGTTCTTGAAGATGGCGACAAGCTCGTGCTGGCTGCGATAAAGGCTGCCCATGCCGGCGTTCGGCTTGGCCCAGACGGCTATGTTCATCAACTTCGAATAGACAGCGCGTCCTGCCGTCAACAGGTCGTGTATATGACGCCAATCGATGCAGATATCATGGACCGAGCCATTGACGGAGTTGGCCGCCATTAGCCGCATCACCGTCTCAAGGAAGGTGACAAATTCGGCATCGGACATCTCGCCTGAAGCCATCGCAAACTCATCGTGATGGCGCCGGCCCGTGCCACTGACATGGCCATCGATGCGGACGTTGTAGGGTGGGTCGGAAAAAGCGAATTGGGCCTTCTTCCCGTTCATCAGTGCTGCATACGACTCAGGTGAAGTTGCATCAGCGCACAGGAGGCGGTGGGTGCCCAGTAACCACAGGTCACCGAGGCAGGTCACCGGCAAACCTGGGTCCAGCGCCAGCGGGATCTCGTCAGGCAAATTCTCGTCATGAGCACAGATGCGCTGATCGAGCAGGAAGTCGATTTCGGGCGCGTCGAAGCCGGTTATCGCCAAATCCAGGTTCAGGTCGTCGGCATCAAGCATTTCGAAAACTTCGCCGAGCAGGACAAAATCCCACTCAGCGTTCTCGGTCAGCTTGTTGTCAGCGATCATATACGCCAGGAGTTCTTCATCGCGGAGATGGTCAACACAAATAACTGGCAATTCTTCGATGCCGAGTGCTTTTGCCGCTTCGACCCTTGCGTGACCGGCGACGATGCAGTCATCAGCATCGACGATAATCACACCGACAAAGCCGAACGTCTTGATACTGCTGCTGATCTGGTGAACCTGTTTCTTGCTGTGTTTGCGCGGGTTCTGCGGATGCGGTTTTAAAGTTGACACAGTTCTGAGAGATGGTAGGTGTTGTTGTAACTTTTGCATGACATTCTCCTCAATCCGATTGATGAGTGAGTAATGTAAGCCATGCCATAGACACCAAGTTAAACTCGGGGAAGTGTTTAAAATCAGGAGGTTATGATGAGTAAATCATCGTGGATTCGATGTCCGGCCACCGGAATTTCGAAATCAACACTTGCACGGGCAGACGAATGCTTTCTGATAAGCGACAACGAATACAATACGAACCGCCACGAGCGTTGCAACATTTTCAACAAGCAAGAAATTGCCCGTGAGGCTGGTTTTTCTGACTCTAGACATTTTTTTGAGAATGTAGTCACACATCCGTCGAGCCCTTTTCATATCGATAAAACTTTGGTGACAGATCCACAGGGTTGCGACGTGGAAACGGTTTGGGCTACGAATACAAACTCGGTGCATGCGGGAAAGCAAAATTACAAGGATGCCAAAGCGTCGGACAAATTTGCGCGTGACATCTTGTTGAATGCTACAGATTGCACCTCGGTGCAAGTTTGGTGATATGAAACGAAAATTTATTCAGGCTCATAACCTGAAGGTCGCAGGTTCAAATCCTGCCCTCGCAATCAACAAAATCAAAGGCTTAGCAGGTATCCTCTGCTAGGCCTTTTTTCTTGTGTCCGGCTCATGTCCGGAAACGATGTGGTGCTCAGACGTGATTTGGTCACTGATGATCGAATGTCGGAACAGTGGAAGGGTACCACCCTTTTTTCTGGCACGCAGGAAATCACCCCCGTCAATAACCCCACACAGACACCCTGGAAATTTTGAATTGTTCGGGCATAAAGGAAGGCCCTCGTAAACAAGCGAAAGCGGACGTTTTAACTTCCGCTTTAGTTCCAATAACTGCCATTGTTAGGAGGTTCATTAAACTTCCCTTGTTAGCCATCAACGGACTTGCCGTCGTCCAGTGTCGGAACTTCGGAATTGAATACGCCAGACAGGGTCGCTGGACATGTGCCGGTGACTTGCTCTACGCCACGACAGCTCATCTTTCGTTCCGAAACCTGGCCAATGTTACGAGACCTGGTTGCATATCCGAAGCCGAAGCGTTTGTCTGCGGCTATTCTGTGTCCAATGTGTGCAGTTCCCGACGCATGATTTTGCCAGTGCTGGTTTTGGGCACGTCATCCACAAACTGCACCTGTCGAGGGCATTTATAAGCGGCCAGCGATTTGCGGCAGAAATCGATCATGTCCTGCCCCGACCCGGTCGCGCCTTCTTTCAAAACCACATATGCCTTGGCGATTTCGCCTTTCATCTCATCCGACTGTTTGCCCACGGCTGCGAGCGCCACGTCCGGATGAGCGGCCAAGACCCTTTCAATCTCGGCGGGATACACGTTGTAGCCGCCGGTCAGGATCATGTCCTTTTTGCGGTCGACGATAAAAACACAACCATCCTCGTCCATCGTGCCAAGATCGCCTGTGTGGAGCCAGCCATCGGGTTCGAGTGTTTCACGGGTTTTTTCTTCGTCACCAAAATAGCCCATCATCACGATGGGTCCATAGACCATCAGCTCGCCAACTTCGCCGCGCGGCATGGTTTTGGACGCATTGTCCACATCCGCGATGCGAAGTTCGCAATAGGGAATTGCGCAGCCGATAGAGCCGTGCTTGTTCTTGCCGTAAAGGGGATGCGTCGAGCCCAGTCCAGCAATCTCCGTCATGCCCCAGAGCTCATAGAGTGGGATTTTAAAGCCTTTTTCGACAGCTTCCATAGTTGCTACCGGCATGGTCTGACCGCCCACGTAGCAACGCTTTAGACTGCTGAGATCGGCTTCGGCAAAGGCCGGACTGTTCAGCATAAACATGTACATGGTGGGCACGCCGTCGAATATTGTCGCCTTGTGATTCGCGATATCCTGTAGGATCAAACCGGGGTCGAAAGTTTTGTGCAGAACCAGTTTGGTGCCAAACATCATCATGCCTGTCATCAGGACATTTGCGTAAACATGGGGACATGGCAACGCACTCACCACCACGTCGTCCTGGCCCCGCATATGTATCTGGCTGGTCATGGCACCGTTAAAAATGACGGCCTTGTGGGATTGCATAGCACCCTTGGGATGGCCCGTTGTCCCAGAGGTATAGCCAATTGTAGAAAGAGTCTCGGGTTCGATATTGCCCATTGGGGGCGCTGTCAGATTTTGTGAGATCAGACCATCAAAGGAAACTGCGCCCTCAGGTGCAGTACCAAAAGAGATGATCGAGGTAACGTTGGAGTTGTTCTTCACCTCCACGATGCTAGCCGCTTTGTCGGCTGATGTGATGATGGCCCGGGCATCGCAATCCTTGACCACGAATTCGATTTCCGTTGGCGTCAGCATTGTGTTGACCGGGTTGATCACCGCACCAATGCGGGCGATGGCGAAGTAGCTGACGATCCATTCCCATGAGTTCGAAGCATAGAGGGTGACCACCTCACCTTCACCGATACCAAGACTGTGAAGAGCACCGGCGGTTTTCTCAATGAGCGAGTTCAGGTCGTTAAAAGTAAAGGATTGCCCCTCAAACACGAGTGCCTCCCTGTCCTGAAACGTCCTTGCCGCAAAGGCTGGAATCTGGCCGATATGGTCGAGCATATTTTATCCCCTGTTTCCCCCAGCCAAGAGGTTGCCTTCATCTCAAGCCGGTTTCCGATTGTGGGGCATGACACATTTCGAGGTCAAGGCGACTATAAGTCCAAAAAGGGTCAACAATCACCGTATTGAGCCACGTCGGATCACGTCCGATTCACCCTGCACAACGGACATTTTGCCTAATAATGTCAGCTTAGCCGTCCAGAGCGGAAGTACTTCGGCATCGGTGAGATAGTCTGAAATTAGCCAACATCGGACATTATTAGCTATCCGTAGCCAGACATTTCCTAGTAGATATCGACCTCCTTTTCCTAGGTATTGCTCAATGACAATGGAATCCAACGTGCATCTTCATTATGAGGCGGTTCATTTCAGGTGAGATTTTGAAATGGTGAAACGGATTACGTTTTTTCTTTCCAATTTGCTTTCAGTGTGGGTTCACCCAGCCAAACAAGTTTCTTCTGGCAGAGGCAAAACACTGACCCTCAAGAATGATTGTAATGTCGTCGAGGAGTCAGTTAGGTTTAAAACCTTGGTGGTTCTCGCCGAGTTTACCGATGACGAAACGACATTTCACAATACCGGAACACGAAACCCGCATTGATATCCGAACGTCCAATACGGAGGAAAGAATGATCAAGACAGGTGCGCAACACACAGAAACATTAAGGGACGGTCGCCAGGTTTATCTTGATGGCAATGTTGTGGGGGATGTGACTTGTCACACTGCCTACAGGAATGTTGTTGCTTCCGTGGCTCGACTTTATGATTTCCAGTGCCAGCCCGAAAATATTGACCTGACGACTTTCGAAACCCCCGAGGGAACAGGCAGGGCCAACAGGATCTGGCAACTGCCAAGCTGTTTTGAGGAACTTGTGCAACGACGCAAGGGCCTGGAAGCTTGGACAGGCGTACATGCCGGTTTCCTGGGGCGGGCACCGGACCATGTGGCGTCGTGCATTTCAGGTATGTATATGGGACGTCAGATTTTCGAGGAATATGACCCTGCACGGGCCAGCGCACTGTCGAACTATTATCACTATGCCCGCGATAATGAGCTTTACCTTACCTATGTCATCATCAACCCCCAGGCTGATCGCTCAAAGGCTGCACATGAACAGGAAGATGAATATCTGGTAGCCGGAGTTGTTGATCAGGATGCAGAAGGCATTACTGTCCGCGGTGCCAAGATGCTGGCGACAGGCGGTATCATGGCCAATGAGGTTTTTGTCACCTGTATTCAGCCCCTGCAGGAAAAGGACCGGAAATACGCCCTGTCATTTGCTGTCCCCATGAACATCAAGGGTCTGAAAATACTCTCCCGCAAATCCTATGAACAACAAGCGCCGAGCCTTTATGACAATCCCCTCTCGCACCAGTTCGACGAAAATGATGCCGTTCTGTATTTCGATGATGTCAAGGTTCCCTGGGAGCGTGTTTTCATCAATCAGGATGTCGAGATGTGTCAACGACAGTTCCATGCAACACCGGCTCATGTATACCAGAATTATCAGGCACAAATCAGGTTGATGGTGAAAATGCGTTTCCTTCTGGGTATTGCCCGCAAGGTCGCTGACACCAACGGCGTAATCATCTTTCCGCAGGTTCGTGAAGCCCTGGGTAATCTGGCAGCTGAAGCGGCAGTTGTTGACAGCATGGTTCATGCCATGGAGGTGAAGGGTCATCAACGCGGTGACTATTTCATACCCGATCCACATACGCTCTATGCCGCCCAGGTGGTTACCCAGCAGATGTATTCCAGAGTTCTGACAGCAATCCGCGAACTTGCAGGGGGCGGCATGATTATGTTGCCTTCTTCGATTGACGATTTCGCCAATCCGGAACTGCGTTCCATGATTAACAAGACGCAGAAATCACCCGCCAGTGATTCCGAAGGTCGCGTCAAGTTTTTCAAACTGGCCTGGGATGCTGTCGGCTCCGAATTTGCCTCACGCCACCAGCAATACGAAATGTTCTACGCCGGAGCCTCATTCGTGACAAAGAACCACAGCTTCAGAACCTTCGACTGGGATCGCAGCACTGGCATGGTGGACGAAATTCTTGACAGCTATTCACTGGAAGATGAACTGGCCAAATCGCCGGGCTAGGGCGTTTCATGTATCTCAAGATGAGTACAATAGGCAAAAGCAGAAACAATTCCGTTTGAACCGGAATCACGCGAACTGAACAATTGGAGCAGACAATGGCGATCAACAAGCCTCATGACGAATTCCACACCCTGGATATGGATACCGGCTGGCAAGTACCCGAAGGATATCCGGAAGGAATAGAACAAAAAATCCTGGCAGGTTCACTTGATGAAGAGGCCAGTTCAGGAAGTCGCACAAGGCTGTTGCGGTTCCTGCCGGGCGTGTTTACGACGGAGCCTTTCATACATGAATACTGGGAAGAGGTGTACCTGGTTTCCGGTGACCTGACAGTTGGAAATGATGAAAATGGCAACGGTGGTCAGCCCTTTGAACCCAACACCTATGCTTGCAGGCCACCTGGCGCCCCGCACGGCCCGTTCAAGTCAATCGGCGGCTGCCTGCTCCTCGAAATTCACTATTTTGATCCGGCTTGAATATGAGAATGGCTTATCCACACCGGCCAGGCAACTGACAAGCGTTTTCCGTATTTAGCCATGTGTGGACGGATCCATTTTTACCACGAGTGTATTGACATTGATGCGAGCTGATCGGTGTTGCCATGTATTGGACCTGTTGACGCGCCGATGTTCAATGGTCACTGGCCGTAATGCTCTCCTCGAATCAGGTCCCGATCAAAACCAACCGCTTCTTTCGGATCTCACCAGGAGAAATTTGCTCCAAACCGGCTTAACCGTGCGCCCACCGTCTCATAGCTGAAGCCAATTCCTTGCTTGTGTAGAAAATCTTCAACCTGACATAACGACCGCGGAAGACGGTCGGACATCAACACGCCAAGACGGATCACTTCAGGTGCCATTTTGAAATAGCTAAATGGGCTCTGTTTCTTCATCCACAAATTTTTTGGTTTCAGTCCACGATCGTCAAAGCAGCTTTGGTCTGACAGTGCCCTCGCTCATCTCGTGGGCATGCGTCTGGCCAAAAACAACATTGGTCTGGAAACCGCGTTGTAAGCTTGACGAACAGATGCTTGAATGCCTGTTCAATTATTTCTGCTAACAACCGGTGGTCCCCAATATGAATACGATGTTTGCGTCTTCGGGCAATCCCATGGCCCCTGGCGCTTCAGGCGTGCGGATTGCGGTCGATATTGGCGGCACCTTTACCGATCTACAAATTCTTGAAGAGGCGACCGGGGTTAACCACGCCCACAAAACGCCAACCACTCCGCATGATCCATCCGAAGGCCTGCTGACGGGTTTGCGTGAAGCGTCGGATCTTTTTGGTTTTCGCTTTGATCAGGTGTCAATTCTGATTCACGGCACGACAATTGCCACTAATGCTGTGCTTGAGCGTAAATTCCCGGTCGGGGCCCTTGTAACTACATCCGGTTTTGAGGATGTGTTGGAGATCGGACGTCATTTGCGCCGCGATGTTTATGCCAACAAGGCAGAGGCAAGGACCCTTTTGATCCCGCGCTCCCATCGCCATGGCGTGACAGAACGCATCAAGGCAGATGGTTCAATAGAGACTGCCCTGGATGATGACGAGGTTCGTAAACTGGCCTCCTTGCTGGCGCAAATGAAAGTGCAAAGTGTTGCCGTCGTCCTGTTACATGCCTACGCCAACCCGGTACATGAACGCCGGATTCTTGAAATTCTTGATCGAAGCCTGCCTGGCATTCCGGTTTCGATTTCATCTGATATCAGTCCTGAATTCCGTGAATTCGAACGCACATCGACAACCGTGTTGAACGCGCTTTTGATGCCGGTTGTGGGCACTTACCTGCAACGTCTTGAAACCCGTCTGCGTGATCAAGGACTTCGCGCGCCGGTTTTTCTGGTCCAGTCCAACGGGGGCGTGGCAACGCCGGAAATGGCAGCGCGTCAACCCGCACGGTTGTTGTTATCCGGACCCAGCGGTGGCTCACGGGCCGCCGAAACTATTGCCCGGCGGCTTGATCATCCTAACCTGGTGGCCGTCGATATGGGCGGTACCAGCTATGATGTCTCGCTGGTGGAACAAGGACGCGTACACCTGGTCAATCAGGGGGAGGTCGATGCTTGTCCAGTTCGCTTGCCCATGGTGGAAATGCGGACCATTGGTGCCGGTGGAGGATCGATAGCCGGAACAGATGCCGTTGGTGGCCTCTTTGTCGGTCCGGAAAGCGCCGGGGCTGATCCGGGCTCGGCCTGCTATTGTCGCGGTGGACTTCGACCGACGGTAACGGACGCAAATGTCGCCCTTGGTCGCATTGATCCGGCGCATTTTCTGGGTGGAGCCATGCAACTGGACGCAGAGGCTGCCCGCCAGGCCATCGCCAGGGGCGTTGCTGATCCGCTATCACTTGGTATTGAAGACGCGGCGGAAGGCATTCTCCAGATCGCTGTCGCCCACATGGCCAGCGCCATTCGCCTGTCGCTATTTGAAAAGGGCCTTGATCCGGCGGATTTTGCACTCATCTCCTTTGGCGGTGCCGGTGGCTTGCATGCTTGCGAGACAGCGCGGGAGCTGGATATTGACAGCGTTGTTTTCCCGGCGGACCCTGGCACGCTCAGTGCCTGGGGCATGCTTTATGCTGATATCACCCATGACCTGACAAGGGCCCGGCTGATGCCGGCAAACGATAGTGCCACGGCTGATCTGGCCCAAATGGTCAAAAGCCTGGGGGCAGAAGGTGCTGCCCTGCTGGAGGCCGATAATATTGCAGAGGCTGATCGCAGGCTGGAATTCATGCTTGATCTTCGCTATCGCGGCCAGGCCTATGAAATCGCCACCCCCTTTGGCGATGGCAGTGATCTGGATCGCGCGGTCGACGAATTTCACAAAATGCACCAGGGGCAATATGCCCATTCAGACAGTTCGGCTACACCGGAAATTGTTAATCTGCGTCTGAGTGCCATCGGCATCCTGCCCAAACCCCGCTCCCACGGTATTGACAGCGGCGATGGAAAATCGCGCCGCATCAGCCGGATTTATGATCAGGGAAACTGGCGGGAGTTTCGCGTATTTGAGCGCCGCTCATTGCAAACCGGTGTCACCCTTGAGGGGCCCTTGATCATCGAAGAACCGCATTCGACCATCATGCTGCCGATGGACTGGTCGCTTGAAGCCATGGCCACGGGCGAACTGATTGCCTCCCTGAATGAAGCAGAGCCGACATGAAAACGATGAACCCGGTACAGATCGAAATAATCCGCAACGCTTTGGTGTCCTCGGCCGAGGAGATGAGCGTCACGATCTGGCGCACCAGCCGGTCCTCGGTGGTCCGCGAAATCCTGGATTATTCGACCTGTGTTTTTGATGCCAATGGTCAAAGTGTAGCCCAGGCTGCGCGCATGCCGGTGCATCTCAATTCCATGGCGTCATGCCTTGAAGACCTGATCGACCACCATATCCCCATCGAAGACTGGCATGAAGGCGATGTCGTTATCACCAATGATCCCTACAGCGGGGGTCAGCATTTGCCGGATATCCTGACCTTCCGGCCAGTCTTTGTCGATAGCCAGCGGATCGCCATCGCCGGGATACTGGTCCACCACCTTGATGTTGGTGGTGGTGCGGCAGGCAGCTATTACGCGGAAGCCACCGAAATTTTTCAGGAAGGACTGTGCATTCCGCCCCTGAAGATCGTCGAAGGTGGCAAACGAAATGAGGCTGTCGTCAAGATGTTACTGGCCAACAGCCGCCAGCCTGAAAATGTAGGCGGTGACTTCGCCTCACAATTGGCAGCCCTGGAAACCGGGGCACGGTCACTGGAAAAAATCGGCCAACGTTACGGCGCAGATCAATTGGCCGATGCTTGTCAGCGTATCCAGGCGGGATCCGAAGCACAAACCAGGGCCATATTTGCTGAAATTCCCAACGGAACATGGGAATTTGAGGACTTCGTTGATGATGACGGCATTGAAACGGATCGATGCTTGCGCATTCATGCCCGTCTGACCGTGCAAGATGACAGCATCGAAATTGATCTGTCCGGGTCCAGCGACCAGGCAAAGGGGCCAGTGAACTGCACGCTCAACATGACGCGCTCGGCGGTGATCTGTGGTGCCCTGATGTCTATCGGTCGCGAAGTGCCCGCCAATGCCGGATGTTATCGCCCGATTTCTGTTGTGGCGCCGCCGGGCAGTGTGGTGAATGCCAACCATCCCGCACCGGTCGCCAATCGCATGGCCGTGGGTCACCGCGTTGTCAATGCCGTCATGGGGGCCTTTGCCCAGGCGGTACCAGAGCGCGTGCCCGCCAGTTATTACGGTGTCAGCTATGCCTATGCCCTCAATGTTTTCAATGCGGACGGATCACGCCAGATTTATTTTGACCTGGAATGCGGGGGCTGGGGTGGCCATCCCGAGGGCGACGGGGCCAGCGGTTTTTCCTGCGGCTTTCACAATATATCCAACACCCCCGTCGAGATGATCGAAAATGACGTTCCGGTGACATTTCTGCGCTATGGACTGATCCCGGATTCGGGTGGTGCCGGTAAGTTCAGGGGCGGGCTTGGTCTGGTGCGGGAATTTCGTCTTGATGCACCGGCGGGTAACTTTGCCGCAAATCTGGATCGCTTCAAGGTCGCGCCCTATGGCCTGCAAGGAGGTGAACCTGGTCGTACCGGCAGCCTGATCCTGCTTCGGGCCGGGAGTGATGCGGAAAAACTGCTCGCTTCCAAGGTCGCCGATCTGTCGATGAGCGCTGGCGACATTGTTCGAATTGAAACCTCAGGCGGTGGTGGCCATGGCGAGCCGGATTTGCGCGACGAAGCCGCGATCCTCAATGACCGCGAACAGGGTTATACAACGTAGTACCGGTCAATGACGACAGGCTGTTCCGGGAACGCGTTTGGGTTGACTCTATCGAATCAGGGATGTGGTCCCCAAGGGGCGGCTTGCAGTATCTGGTTTTTCTGGCTCATGACGAGAGGTCTGATCATGCCAGCAAATTTCATAAATTCATCGTTTGTGAACAATCTGCCCCAGAAATCCCGCCGGTCGGCATCGTCATCGAACTTCCACAAATGCACGAGCTGGTGCAAATCGCCTGTGTCGGAGGTGAAATAGCCAACCAGCTTTTCGCTGAAACCGCCATTCTCCAAGGCCGGCCAGCCAAAATCTCGGTAGACCCGGACAGCCTCACCCATTTGTCCAACATAAACCTGATAAGTACGCAGTTCGTATATCGCCATGATGTTTTCCTGTATTTATTGCAACGGCTGCCTATTCAGCTGCACGTATTTTCTGATCTTGTGCCAACATTCCTGCCTGAGTGAGGGCCCTGGCAAGATCGTCAATCTCGCTTTGTGCCAACTTAAGTAGCGGTGGGCGAATAATCGCTTCTTCGACACGACCCAGCAGGACTAGGCACTCCTTCATCCTGTTGTGCATATCGAGGAAGGGGGGTCGGTAAAAAGCCTGGGACAGAGGGTAAATCCTGTCGTTGATATCCTGCGCCAGTGCCAGGTTCCCCGCCTGCACAGCGTTGAAAAGGGCGACTTGCAAGTCAGGAATGACACTGCCCGCCCCGGACAAAAGGCCCGCAGGCTTCATTGTCAGGGACGCCATCAGCCAGGAGGAATGCGTGGTCAGGACATTGACCGGGCGCGGCAGTGCCGCCAGCGTACGGATGTGGCGCTCGTGCAGCATTGGATCGTTGCACCAGTCCTTGATGGCAACCACGGACGGCACTTGGTCGAGAATTAGCAGAAGGGTATCCAGGGGATAACCAAGGCCACTACCCGCTGGATACTGAAACAGAATGATGGGTAGATCCGTGGCATCAGCGATTTTTTTGAAATGCGCCAGGGCCATTTCCGGACGAAGCTGTCCACCCATTGTCATGCTGTTGGGCGGGAAGACCAGCAGGGCGCTAGCACCTTCCTCTTCCGCCATTTTTGCCAGATCAGCGGCGGCCTGGCTACCATCGGCGTAGATGCCGTTCACAAGAGGAAGCTCATCGCCGACCTCTTCCAGCGACTTAGCGAGTATGGCGCGCTGTTCATCAAAGCTGCAGGCATGCACTTCCGAGGCATGGCCATTGACTGTAATAGCGCTCAAGCCTTTTGTGTCGGCGACATCGCGAAGGTGTTTGCGGGTTTGTGCAAAATTGATTGCATGGTCCCTGTCAAAGATTGCCAAGGTCGCCGGAATGACACCCCTTGCCTCGAATTTCTGTCGCCGCGACATCTGAAAACTCCCCTGTTGCCTTCAATGTATTTCCACCCTGAGACGCTACGAAATCGCGACCCCAGACACAAGCCGGGATTTAGGGCACTGTTGCGGGACGCCAATAATGTAATTAGGGTATCTTTCGAGAAACTCGATTGTGTATCTGCTGCGACCCGGCCCGCCGTCTGACCCCCGTGTCAGGGACGGCCTGATAATAAGTGGATCGATGTGAACAGCATCGTGAAGGAAAAAAACGACAAACAATCAGGGAGAACTTAATCTAATGAACATTTTGAAAAAACCCGGCAAGGCTGCGCTATTGGCGACCGGACTGGCTGCAGCGGTTGGTATGACCGCTGGCATCGCCAATGCTGCCGATACGGTTAAAATGGCAGTGCCGACATTTTTGACTGGTGCAGGTGCACCGGCCTTTGGTGTGCCAGCCCGTAACGGTGCTGAAGTCATTATTGAAGCGATCAACAAGGGCAACCTGCCCGCGCCCTACAGTGGCAAGGGTCTGGCCGGTCGACAGATCGAAGCACTAATTTATGACGAATCCGGTGGTGGCGTGAAGCAGGTTGCTGAATTCCGCAACAAGGTCCAAAAGCAAGGCGTTGACCTGGTTGTTGGTTACATCTCTTCCGGAACCTGCGCTGCCATTACTCCGGTGGCCGAGGAACTGAAGGTTCTGACCATTTTCCCGATTTGTGGCACGCCACGTATCTTTGAGGAAATTAACAAAAATCCAAAGTATGTCTTCCGCACCATGGGCCACGCAACGGCTGATGGCGTTGCCGAGGCCATGTATGTCAAGGCCAACATGCCTGGCGTTACAGGTTATACCGGTATCAACCAGAACTATGCCTGGGGACAGGATTCATGGCGTGATTTCGATCTGGCCATGAAACAACTGGTGCCCGCTGCTGCCGTATCCGAAAAAGCCCAGTGGCCAAAGATTTTCTCGGGCCAGTATGGTGCTGAAATCTCGGCTCTGATGCTTTCCAAAGAAAAGCTTGTGCATTCAAGCCTCTGGGGCGGTGATCTGGAAGCCTTTATTTTCCAGGCTTCAGCTCGTGGCTTGTTCCGCAAAAAAGATGTTCTGTTCTCGGTTGCTGATACGTCCGTTTATCGTCTCGGCAAGAAAAATCCGTTCGGCTCAATCCTCGGCGCCCGTGGCCCGTATGGCATTTTTGCTGCCGATGAAAAATCGCCTTTGAACATCTGGTTCCGCAAGGTCTATCAGGATCGCTATTCGGTACCGCCCGTCGGTGGTTCCTACCAGGCCGCACAGGGCGTGTTGGCAGCCAAGTTTGCCTACGACAAGGCAGCTGCGGCAAATGGCGGCAAATTCCCCAGCCAGGACCAGGTCATTGCAGCTCTTGAAGGTGCGACCTTCCAGGGCGTTGCTGCACCTGTTCACATGAACCGCTCAGGCGGCCACCAGGCTGCAACCAAGCACATGATTGGTGTGCTTGAGTGGGACAAGGAAAATGGCCAACCCATCATGACCAATGTCGCAGAATTCGGATCAGACTGTGTAATGCCGCCTTCAGGCGTCAATGGCACGGAGTGGCTGAAAGGTGGCATGAAGGGCGCCAAGTGCTGATTCCGCTACCATCCGGGGGTGCCAAAGTCGGCATCCCCGGTTCCTTTTTCATTATGTAATTTCTCAAAAATAGCGAGACCGCCGTGCAAGAGCTGATCGTCATCCTGATCGACGGCCTGGTGTTTTCATCTTACCTGTTCATGGTCGCCGTTGGCATGACTGTGATTTTTGGTGTGATGAAGATCTTGAATGTGACTCATGGATCATTTTACGCCTTTGGTGCCTATATGTCGGCTACCCTGATCGGGGCCTATTACCAGACCGATTGGCACGAGTTTGGCGGTTTCCTCGCCATCTTCGCCGCCGCAATAATCATTGGTGTGGTCCTTGGCATTATTATCGAACGCGGGGTGCTGAAGTTCCTGTATGACAAGGACGAACATTTGATTGTGCTGGCGACCTTTGCCTTGTTCCTGGTGCTGGAAGACGTCCTGCTGTTAATCTGGGGTACAGACCCATACTTTGCCTTTGAGCCCATGGGGCTTCTGGGGGCTGTCGATATTGTAGAAATGACATTCGATGTCTACAGCCTGACCCTGATTGGACTGGCTGCGATTGTTGGTATTTCCTTGTGGCTGGGCCTGACCAGAACCAAATGGGGCAAGTTGTTGCTGGCGGTCATTTATGACCGTGAGATCAGTCAGGCCATGGGCATCAATGTGGCGGTTGTCTTTACGGTGACCTTCGTTATTGGTGCCATGCTGGGTGCGCTGGGCGGGGCATATATTGCGCCCACCATTTCCGTTAACCCCGGTATTGGTGTGGAAGTCACCGTTCTGGCCTTTGCTGTGGTGGTGATCGGCGGTATGGGATCTATTCCGGGTGCCATGATCGGCGCTTTACTGGTTGGTATTTCACGAGCAGTGGCGGTGCATAAATTTCCCGAGATCGAACTGTTTGTGATCTACGCCATTATGGCCGGTGTTCTGGCGCTCAGGCCAGAAGGTTTGTTTGCACCCGCGAAAGTCAGGAAAATTTGATGCGTTATGTAGACAAGACAGTTGTCGGCTTGACCCTGGCCTTTCTGGTGCTGGTGTTTGCCGACTTCTTCCTGGCGGAATGGATGCGTTTCGTTGGATTGCAAAGCCTGGCACGCGGTGCTGTGGCCCTCGGCCTTCTGGTGCTTTGGCGCTCGGGCCTGGTGTCTTTTGGTCATGCCCTTTATTTTGGAATTGGTGCCTATGCAGCAGCGATGCTGACGCTGGTTGGTTATCATGACGCCTTTTTGCTCGTTTTTGCGGGCACCCTGGTGTCTGGCATCGTTGCCTTTTTGCTGGGCTTTTTGCTGCGCCGCTACCGGGCGATCTTTTTTGCCCTGCTGAACCTGGCGTTTTCGATGATCCTTTATGGTGCCATCGTCAAGACTGAGGAACTGGGCAGCACAGACGGTTTCAGTGTTTTGGCACCGACCTTCCTGGGTTATGCGCCGGAAGGGGAAGCCGTGCAGACAACTCTGTTCCTGTTTACCCTCGTATTCACATATATCATCACCGTTGGCGTACATCTTTATCTGAAAACGACGCTGGGCAGCATGAGCATGGCGGTACGGGAAAACGAAATCCGTGTCGAATATCTTGGCTATTCGGCGGAAAAGGTAATCCATGTCAAATACGTATTCTCAGGCCTGGTGGCCGGATTTGGGGGTGCCGTCATGGCGCTGGCAATCGGTCAGGTCGACCCAGATTCCATGGCTAACTGGAATGTCTCCGGTGAATTTGTCTTTATCACCATTCTCAGTGGCGTCGGTAATGTCGCGGCAACCTATATCGGTGCCCTGGCGTTTGAACTGATCCGGACCTACGCTTTTGAATACGCACCACATATATGGCAACTCATCCTGGGTGGCAGTCTGCTGGCAATAATAATGTTCCTGCCCGGCGGCATCTGGTCGCTGTTTGACCGTTTCCGCAAGTCGGAAGGGACAAGACGATGACTGTTGTATTGGAAGTTCGCGATCTGCAAAAAACCTTTGGTGCTGTTGTCGCTGCCAAGGATATCAATGTCTCCGTCAAGGAGCATGAAATCGTCGGCATCATCGGTGCCAATGGTGCCGGTAAAACCACCTTCGTTAATATGGTCACAGGCTATCTGAAGCCGACATCGGGCCATATCAATTTCGCGGGTAAGAATATTATGGGTTTGCCGCCGCGTGAAATTACAAAACTGGGAATTTCACGATCCTTTCAGGTGCCACAGGTATTTGCCTCCGAGTCTGTGTTTGAAAATCTGTTGATGGCCTATGCCATTGCTGAGGAAACCGGCCTGGGTGTGCTGTCGCCTCTTTACAATGAGGAACGGGCTGCTCGCGTTGACGATCATCTGACGAGTTATCAGATTTCTGAATATCGCAATGCCACCGCGTCTACATTGCCTCAAGGTATCCGCAAACTGCTGGATATCGCCATGGCCGCGGTTAGCAAACCTTCCATCCTGATGCTGGACGAGCCTACATCCGGCATCTCGGTTGAGGAAAAGTTCAACCTGATGGACATCATTATGGAGGCTCTGCGCAAGGAAAAGACGACAATCCTTTTTATCGAACATGACATGGAAATTGTTGAACGTTACGTCAGCCGTGTGCTGGCCTTTTATCAGGGGGAGATCATCTGTGACGCGCCACCAGACGAAGCCCTGATGGATGCAGGTGTGAGAGAATTTGTAATCGGCGAAGAATACCACCGGACCCGGACAGAAGCCTTGAATGGGCAGGGGGACCCCGACAATGCTTGAGGTAAGTAATCTGGACGTCAATATTGGCCCAACACCCATCTTGCGGAACCTGGCTCTGACTGTGCCAGCTGGTACCATGTGCGGTCTGATCGGTCGCAATGGTGCGGGCAAGACCACCTTTTTGCGTGCCATTATGGGGGCGCTGAAAGTTGAGGCGGGGACGGCGATGTTTGGTCACCAGGACCTGCTCAAAATCCAACCGCACAAACGCGCACATATGGGCATCGGATTTATGCCCGAAGACCGGCGTCTGGTTCCGGCCCTGACGTCAGAGGAAAATATTCTGTTGCCGGTCTGGGCCACAGACATGGAAGATTGGCAGGACCGTCTCAGCTGGATTTATGAAATCATGCCTGAAGTCGCTGATTTTCGGAACCGGGGTGCGGTGGAGCTTTCGGGTGGCCAACAAAAGTTTGTCGCCTTCGCCCGAGCCCTGATGGTGGGCACGAAATTATTGTTACTGGATGAGCCGAGCGAGGGTATCGCCCCGGTATTTGCCCAGCGCATGAGCGAGATCATGGCAAAGCTGAAGGATGAGGGCGAATCGGTGCTGGTGGCCGAATCAAACGACAAGCATATCGTAAGCTTGCTTGACCGGACATTCGTGATTGAGCGTGGCAGCATCATTTCCGGTTAAACAGGGAGGCCCTGAAATGGAGGCTCCGTGGCTTGGCAAATCCCTCGAGCGAGTTGAAGACCTGTCGCTGCTGAGAGGGCAGGGGCAGTTTGCCGATGATCTGGCGACCCCGCCAGGCACCTGTCACGCAGCCTTTTTACGCAGCCCCCTGGCCCATGCGAAAATCCGCTCAGTCAATATTCACCAAGCCCTCAGCATGGCAGGTGTCGTCGCAGTGATTACCGGCGCTGATATTCTGGCGCACTCCAAACCATTTATTACCGGCGTCAAGGTCGAAGCACCGCACTATGCCCTGGCGACAGATCGTGTGCGCTATGTAGGTGAGCCGGTGGCTATCGTCATTGCCGCTAATCGCTATCTGGCCGAGGATGCGCTGGATGCCATCGAGGTGGAGTATGCAGCCCTCGAGGCCTTGGTCGACCCGGCGGAGGCAGCCGCTGATACAGCAACGAAACTTCACCCGAGCACAGATGGCAACGTGCTGCACGAACGCTCCTTTCGCTATGGCAATCCAGAAGACGCCTTCACAAAAGCCGCCCATGTGGTGGAAACCTCGGTGCACTATCCCCGTAATTCCTGCACGCCCATGGAATGTTATGTCGTTGTGGCACGTCACAATGCCGGGGAAGACCTGTTTGAGGTCACGGCCAATTTTCAGGGACCCTATACCCTGCACACCATCATGGCCCGCTCACTCAAGGTGCCGGGCAACCGCTTGCGCCTGAAGACACCGCCGGACTCAGGTGGTAGTTTTGGCGTCAAGCAGGGAATATTCCCTTATGTGGTTGCCCTGGGTGTTGCCGCCAGGGTTGCCGGATGCCCCGTCAAATGGGTTGAGGACCGGCTGGAACATCTCAGTGCAGCGACGTCTGCCACAAACCGGCTAACGACCCTCAAGGGGGCCTTTGATGAGAACGGCCGACTGTTGGCCCTGGATTATGATCAGCTGGAGGATTGCGGGGCATATCTGCGGGCACCGGAACCGGCAACGATCTATCGCATGCATGGCAATATGACGGGTGCATATGATATTCAGGACCTGGCCATCCGCAACCGGGTTGTTGTCACCAACAAGACACCGACTGGTCTGATGCGGGGATTTGGCGGGCCGCAGATCTATTTCCCGCTTGAACGTTTGATGGATCTGGCGGCCAAGAAACTGGCTATCGATCCTCTGGAATTGCGTCGACGTAATCTGGTGCCGACGGAGGCCATGCCCTACACCACAGCATCGGGGGCACTGCTCGATTCAGGAGATTACACCAGGTCACTGGATCGCGCTGTTGAAGAAGGCGGACTGTCGGAGTTGATCGCCCGGCGTGACGCCGCCCGTACACAAGGCCGGCTATATGGCATCGGTTATGCAGCTGTAGTAGAACCCTCAATTTCCAACATGGGCTACATTACGACGTTGTTGACGCCCGAACAGCGCGAAAAGGCGGGGCCAAAAAATGGTGCCCTGGCGACCGCAACCGTTAGCTTTGACCCTTCGGGTTCGATCACCGTTAATACCTCGTCGGTGCCCCAGGGGCAGGGCCACCGCACTGTACTGTCCCAGGTTGTGGCCGATGCCCTGGGTGTTCATCCGTCGACCATTGTCGTCTCCAGCGATCACGATACCAACAAGGACCCTTGGTCCATTGCTTCAGGGAATTATGCCAGTCGTTTTGCCGGGGCCGTAACAGGTGCGGCACACAAGGCAGCCATGAAACTGCGTGAAAGACTGACGCGCATTGCCGCGGCTGATCTGAATATCCCCGTGGAGGAAGTTGAATTTGGTGGCGGCAAGGTCTACGCCCGTGGCAATCCAGACAATGCCTTGCCCATTGCCCGCCCCGCCGCAAAGGCCCACTGGTCGCCCTTGTCTGTGCCGGATGAAGCGGGGGTGGGCTTGCGTGAAACTGCCATCTGGACCATGCCGGAACTGACAGAGCCGGACGAGGCGGACCGGATTAATTCTTCCGGCAGCTACGGTTTTATCTTCGACATATGTGGCGTCGAAATTGATCCCGACACCTTCGCCGTGCGCATAGATAAGTATGTCACCATGCATGATGCTGGACGCCTGCTGAACCCCATGTTAGCCGATGGCCAGATCAGGGGCGGATTTTCCAACGCCCTGGGCGCTGCCCTCTATGAGGAGCTGGCCTATGCAGCGGACGGCAGTTTTTTGTCTGGTACCTTTGTTGATTATTTGCCGCCCACCGCAGTCGAAGTGCCTGACCTGGTTATTCTGCATGACCAATCTCCGTCACCCTTCACGCCGCTGGGCTCCAAGGGACTGGGGGAGGGCAATTGCATGTCGACCCCGGTTTGTATTGCCAATGCGGTGGCCGACGCCGTTGACCGTGATATCACAACATTACCCCTGACCCGCTCCCGCCTTGCTGGCCTGGTCATGGCGACGGAAGCAGAGGATGCGAGATCTGTGCCCGTCGCACCCGCACCTCCGCCGGGAGAAGGTCATGCGCTGCGCGGTGAGGGAAGCACAATGGTGCCAGCATCGCCTGCTGACGTCTGGGCCGTTATCCTGGATGAGGAAAAACTGGCCTCGGTTATTCCGGGCTGCCACGAACTTCAAAACCTGGGTGACAATGCCTACCGGGCTGATGTGACGCTGGGCATCGGTCCTGTCAAAGGCCGCTTCCGGGCAGAAGTTGTGCTGCTGGACCTCGATGAGCCGCGCTCCCTGCGCCTGGTCGGCGGTGCCTCGGGCCCGCTTGGCATATCCCAGGGGGAAGGCCATGTGACTCTTGTGGAAACACCGGAGGGTACCCGCGTTGATTATCATTATGCCGTGCGCATATCGGGCAAGGTTGCGGCCGTCGGCAGTCGCCTGATCGATGGCGCTGCCCGGACCCTGATTAACAGCTTTTTCAAACACCTGGTTAGCCAGACAACGAACCAGGCGACAGGCCAGACTGAAACGGCACCAGCGCAAGGTCTGTTTGCCCGTATCCTCGCCTTTTTCGGGATCACCTCATGAAACCGGCAGCCTTTGATTATGTCAGACCGGACAGCGTCGATGAGGCGCTTGAGGTTCTGGCGGCCAGTGGCGATGAGGCCCGCGTTCTCGCCGGTGGCCAGTCCCTGACAGCCATGCTCAATATGCGCCTGGCGAACCCCTCAGTGCTGATCGATATCGCCCGCATTCAGGACCTGAAAAACATATCGCTTGTCGATGGCATGATCGAAGTCGGCGCCGCTGTAACGCAGGCAGCTCTGCTCGCCTGGCCTGATCTAGTAAAACACCAGCCCCTGCTGGCACAAATCCTGCCCAACGTTGGTCACTACCAAACCCGCCAGCGCGGTACGGTTTGCGGATCACTTGCCCACGCGGAACCCAGTGCTGAACTGCCCCTGGCCCTGGCGACCCTGCAGGGGGAGGTGGTGGTTCAGGGCAAGCGGGGGCGACGTGTCCTGTCGGCGGCTGACTTTCAGACCGGTATGATGACAACAGATGTCGCCGCCGATGAAATGATTACGGCTTGCCGATTTCCGGTTGCGGATGCACAAAGCAGGTCTTTATTCCATGAAGTCAGCCAGCGCCATGGTGATTTTGCCCTCGTCGCCCTGGCAGCAGTGAGCACAGCGCAAGGTGTGCGCCTTGGTGTTGGTGGTGTCGCTGAAATCCCCCGGATTGTTGATCTGCCATTGTTGCAGGGTGAGGCCGTGGAGGCGACCCTGAATGACCTGGCGTGGGAATTGGACGGTGTCGACGACCCTCATGCCAGCGCCCGCTACCGGCGGGAACTGGTGCGGCGGATCGGAAAAAAGATTATCAATGAGGTTTCCCATGCAACGTCTTGATGCAGGTTTGCGCCATCGTGTGCGATTTCTCCTGAATGGTCGCGCGGTTGAAGGTGATGCCGAACCCCGCATGCTGGCCAGTGATTTCCTGCGCCAGGTTCTGGGCGCCACGGGCACCCATGTGGGATGTGAGCATGGTGTTTGCGGCGCTTGTACCATCCGCATCGATGGCAAGGCACAGAGAACCTGTCTGACATTTGCTGTTCAACTGGACGACTGTCGGCTGGAAACCATTGAGGGCCTGACCGATGACAAGGGGGACCTGAATGATCTTCAGACCGCCTTTCGCCGTCTGCACGCCTTGCAATGCGGCTTTTGCACGCCGGGCATCCTGATGTCGCTGGATCAGCTTCTGGAGGAAGAACCTGAAGCTGACGAGGTCCGTATCCGCGATGTGCTGTCGGGCCATATCTGCCGCTGTACCGGATACCAGGGCATGGTTGATGCAACACTTGAGGTTATGGCGGCACGACGCAATGCGGCCGGGGGAGAAGAGTAAAAGATGTTTGATCTGGGCCGCACTTTGCTCGCCAGTGTAAAACGCATGCCAGGGGCCATTGCCCTGTCTGATGGTGATCGTACCTGGTCCTATGCCACCTGGCAGGATGAAATCCTGTGCGCTGTTGCCGGGCTGGATGAACTGGGACTAGTGCCGGGGCAACATGTGGTCACTGTCCTGCAAAACAGTGCCGAAGCGGCTACCCTGCATATGGCCTGTCAGCTTGCTGGCCTGATTATTACGCCGCTCAACTGGCGCGCCAGTGCGGACGAGCTGGATTATGTGTTGGCGGATTCAGAGGCACGCGCTGTGGTCTTTCAGGCCGAAACAGCGGCCATTGTGACAGGTGCGGCAACGGCTGCGGGGCTTCTGCGTATTGGTACCGACACCGCCGACGGAGCGACATCAACCTGGCAGGAATTGCTCGCCGGCGAAGGAGTTACACCGGTATCGAGGGCCTCAACGCGAGACAAGTCCGTGATGCTCTATACATCGGGCACAACAGGTCGGGGCAAGGGTGTGCCGCGCCGTCATGACGCCGAACGTGCCGCTGCACTTGCCCACGTTGCCCAAAACCAGTATGCCCGCGGCGAAGTGACGCTTGGCGTCATGCCGCTTTATCACACCATGGGTGTGCGTTCGCTGCTGGCCTCTGTCATGATCAATGGCCATTTCGTATGCCAACGACGATTTGATGCGGCCCATGCCCTGTCATTGATTGAAAGTCACAGCATCACCAACCTCTATCTGGTGCCAACGCTTTACCACGACTTGCTGTCGCACGAGGCCTTTGCCAACAGCAATGTGACGACGGTTCGCAAGCTTGGTTTTGCCGGGCAGGCTATGACGGATGGCTTGCTGAAAAAACTGCAGACTGCTTTCAATCTCGATCTTTTTGTCAACCACTACGGTTCGTCGGAAATTTATACCTTCACTATTGAACCCGACGCACCGGCCAAACCAGGCTCGGCGGGCAAGGCCGGGTTGAACCAGGAAATCCGTGTGATCAAACTGGATTCAATCGACGCAGACGATCTCGTCGAGGGAGATGATGAGGGCCAGATCATTGCTGCCCTGGATGGCGACGAGGCTTTTGAAGGCTACTGGAAGCGCCCCGAAGCCGATGCCAAATCCCTGCATGACGGCTGGTATTTCACCGGCGATGTGGGCTATCAGGATAATGATGGCGACTTGTTTGTTACGGGTCGGGTGGATGACATGATTATCTCCGGCGGCGAAAATATATTGCCAGCCGAAATCGAAAGTGTTTTGTCCCTGCATCCGGCGGTGGGCGAAGTTGCCGTGGTTGGCCTGGCTGATCCGCGCTGGGGCCAGACCGTGACAGCCTTCATTGCCCGCAGCGGCGAAGTGAACGACGAGCAACTGGATGCCTGGTGCCTGCAATCCAACCTGGCAAGCTTCAAACGACCGCGGGCCTATGTCTTTGTCCGTGAAATCCCCAAATCACCCGTTGGCAAAATCCTGCGCAGGATGCTTGTCAGCGGCGACTATTTACCTGAACAATAATTCCGGAGACACCTGAACATGCCTGCATCGCTGGAGAGCAAAAGAGCACAAATACTTGAAAATCTTGATGGTTTTCGCGTTGAAATCGATCCTGACCGGGAACGGGCGGATATCATTCTTGACCGTGCGCCCCTGAACGTCATCGAAATTCCGCAACGTGACCAGTTGCGTGCAGTATTTGAAGAACTGGACCTGGATGACCGTGTTCGTGTAATCGTTGTACGGGCGATTGGAAAACATTTTTCCTCAGGCGGCAATATCGCCGGTTTCCTCGAAGCCTCCCCCGAACATGTTTCCAGGCTGGCTGATAATATCGCCGCTCCCGCCCGCTGCCACAAACCGGTGATCGCCCAGAACAGGGGTTATACCTTTGGGGTTGGCTTTGAGCTGTCACTGGCCTGTGACTTCCGGGTCTGCTCCGAGACAACGCAATATGCCTTGCCGGAACAGCGTATTGGGCAGATACCGGGATCGGGCGGTTCCATTCGCCTGTTGCACATGATCGGCATGCAGCGCACCAAGGACATGACCTTCCGCTCCCGTCGCATATCGGGAGCCGAGGCAAAGGAGTGGGGGATTGTTCTGGAATGTGTGGCCGACGACAAGCTGGAAAAGACCGTGGATGCCCTGGTCGATGAGTTGCGCGAATTCTCGCCACTCGCCCAGCGCACCATTAAAGGTGTGCTCAACGCCGCCCAAAACACCACCGTCGAAGCCGGTATTGAAATCGAAGGCAACGCCTATGGACGGCTGCGTAATTCAGAAGATTTCAAGGAAGGCGTCGCTGCCTTCCACGGCAAACGCAAGGCTGTTTTCAGGGGGTTGTAAGAACACCAGTTGCTAGCCGAGCTACAGTTGTCAGACCAATGCGAACTCGTCTCAGTTTGGCACTCAAGTGTCTCCGTTATGCCGCACAAAGCTGGCGCCACTCAGCGATTGCGGCATCACGTTGAATCCTGAATTCAGTTCGTGAGATTAAATGACGTTCGTGGTTGAAGTAGTTATGGATGGAAGATTGAACCGATGAAAACTTTTGTAGTGTTTGCCGAAGCCTGAACTTCAACACTACCTGTTTTCGTCGTCGAAACCGCAGATGTGAGTATTCAGCCCGGTTGTTCTTCCAGCGACCCGTCACCTGTCTGCGACTACTTCCGATTACATCCATAAGGACGCAGCTTCATCTCAGCAAGTCACGTTCGTCTGACGTAGTTAGGCATCTCCATATGCGGCTGACTTTGGTCGGCCCCTTTTAGCGGTGCAGTGTAAATATTAGTGCATGACCGGTTTGAGGTCCATCGTGAGAGCATTGTAAGAGGAATGATTTTCCTGATCATTTCCTCCAAATATAGCTCCCGCGCGTAGCTACTATATTTCAAACCATTGCTTGCTGGGTTATTATTCTCAGGGACGCACGATGCGTTAATCAGGGAATTCAAACTCCGGGGATAAATGAAAACAAAAATTTCTGAAATGAGTTCATCTGAATTGCAAGACGCAACGGCGTTTTGGCTTGCTGCCTTTGAAGATGCGCTCGACCGTACCGACACCATTTCAGCTGCAGATCTGTTTTTGAAAGATAGTCATTGGCGAGATGTGTTGGCTTTCACTTGGCATCTGCAAACGATGAGTGGCATTTCCGACATTGAAGCTACTCTGAAACAGACACTGCATTCCGTCCGCCCATCCGGTTTTCAAGTAGCCCCAGAGCGGACAGCGCCGCGCCAAGTGTTTCGCGCGGGTATAGAATCCATTGAAGCGATTTTCGAATTCAATACGTTGATGGGTCGTGGAAGTGGAGTATTACGTCTTATTCCAGATTCGGACGCAGGTGGGGCCATGCGTGCGTGGACATTTCTTACTTCCCTGGAAGAACTTGGCGGTCACGAGGAACGGCTTAGTGAAAGTCGGGCTGGTGGTGATGCTTTTAAACGTGAGTGGGGAGGAGACAATTGGCAAGATCTACGCAACAAGGCTTGCGCCTACGATGACCACGAACCGGCTGTGCTGGTTGTCGGTGGGGGTCAAGCCGGACTCGGGATCACAGCACGCCTGACACACCTCGGCGTCGATACCCTGATTATCGATAGCCATGAACGCATCGGCGACAACTGGCGAGAACGCTATCACTCGCTAGTGCTGCACAACGAAGTTTTTGTCAATCACATGCCCTATATGCCGTTTCCGAAAACCTGGCCTGTCTACATCCCGAAGGATTTGCTGGCAACCTGGTTTGAGGCCTATGTGGCTGTGCTGGAACTCAATTACTGGTCCGCAACAACGCTTGAAAGCGGATATTACGATGAATATACGGGGGTATGGCATATTACACTGTGCCAAAATGACGGTTCAATACGCGTTGTTCGACCGCGCCATGTGGTAATGGCCACCGGCGTCAGTGCTATCCCTGCATGGCCGGACGACCTCCATGGTCTGAAGGACTTCTCGGGTGAGGTTATACATTCCGGATCCTACGAGGATGGCAATGCATGGTCTGGCAAGAAGGCGTTGGTTCTGGGCACCGGTAACAGCGGCCATGACGTCGCCCATGACTTATGCGCCAGTGGTGCTGATGTAACGATGATCCAACGATCTTCGACCCATATTGTCGGACTGGCCGAGGCCCAGAAACCTTACGCCCTTTATTCCGAAGGACCGCCGATTGAAGACTGCGACCTTTTGGCGGTATCGCTTCCATTCCCTGTTCTGCGCCAAGGCTATCAGCTGATGACCAAAGCAGCCGCGGAGGTGGACAAGGAAATCCTCGACGGTCTTGGAGCACGCGGTTTCAGGCTTAACGCTGGTGTCGATGATTGTGGCTTCCAGATGAGCTACCTCCAGCGTGGTGGAGGCTATTATTTTAACGTTGGTGCATCAGACCTGATCGTTGAGGGTAAAATCGGGTTGCTGCAATATTCTGAAATTAATAACTTCACTCCGGATGGTGTGAAGCTGGACAATGGCGATACACTTAGCGCTGATCTATTGGTCCTGGCCACCGGCTTCAAAAACATGCAAGAGACAACTCGGTCACTACTGGGCGACGCAATCGCCGACAGGATCGGTCCTGTTTGGGGCTTCGATGCGGGCGGAGAACTTCGCAACATGTGGAAACGTACTGCACAACCGGGGCTCTGGTTCGCTGCTGGCAGCCTGGCCCAATGCCGCATTTATTCGCGCTATCTCGCACTACAGATCAAGGCCTGCGAAGTGGGTTTGATAACAGCGAAAAGGGATTAAAGCAGCCATTCCAATTCTCTGCATTCTTAAAATATTGCAGATGGAATGACGGTAGCGATGCCAGACTACGTTTCTGGCATCGTGAGGTGCCTGAAGATGATATTAAAGAAAACAGTCGTATCTCTGTAGCGAAATATTCCAACGCGACGTGAATATTCCGGTTGTGGAGATCATGGCGTTCGACAGGTTTTCAGTGCGTGTGTGACCGAACATAACTAGTCAGTCCTGTGCAACATTCCGATTTCTGTCCCAATCGAAAAATTAACGAGAAAATAAGGCAATAAGGGGAGCATTTGTGTCTTTATGCTATTTCGACATACGTTCGTATGGCCCAATTTTTTGTCACTGATTTCAGCGCAATCCTTGCCAATTCAGACGTCATACACGAACTGGAGGTCATGTAATATGCTGATCATTTCGCCGGGTGACATGTAAATGGTTCGAAATGGGCGTGCCGCAGTTACCGGGATATTTCAATTCACTACCACGGCACACCCACTATATTGACGAAGACGACCAAATTCGGGCGACCTCGCTGACAGCCATATGACGACTGACCTAGTAGGCTCCATCGGGTTCGCCGACATTCCCACCCCCGCCATTGATCCGCCTCCGCCGACGGCTTCTCCGACGCTCCCGGCGATTAACGGGTCCCGGTCCCCTCCAAGATTACGCCAACGTAGTTAGTGCACGTCATCTTGGTTCTTGCGGTCCCATAGACATTACGTCTGAGATTCTCCGAAACTCCCCCAGGATTTCACTGTGATTTTGCTCGAGATACCGAGTAATCTCTTCGTTGCGAATAAGGGAATCCAGGTAGCCACGCGCCAGAACCAGATTCAAGTGATCTGTTCCATAACTATCCTCAATCTGCTTGACCTCACGTTGAAGGCCAGCCATTTCTGTCTCCATAAGAGCAATTTTCTCAGCAGAAATACCTGCCACAGCCTTCGGTTTTCCGGTATCGACAAGTTGATCCTGGGGAGTAGCAGCCAGGATCGCCTTCGAGTAATTGACCGAATAGTTATCCATGGCAATCATCAATTCGACCACTTCGATTTGCCGCAGGGGTTTCATCTTGCGTAGCGATTCGAACGAGTTCATTGGGCAGTGCTTGTCCTTGAGCAACTCAGCTGCCTCGGGGCATATCCCTTCAAGAAGCCGACGCTTTTGGCGAATACTGGAAATATTGATATCAAGGGCCTTCGCAATACGTTTTTCTGGAACGCCATCCTTGATAGCCTTTAATATCATTTTATGTTCCTGAATGGTGGCTAATCTGTTTACGCGCTTGTTGTACGTAAAAGCCTCATCATCAGTTGCAACAAGACAGGTGACTTCGTTCACTTCAAGGTCTCTTAAAATCTGAATACGAAGGTGTCCGTCCAGTAAAAGAAATTTGCCTTTGCCACTTGCTGGCCGTGAGATGACGGGTGGCTCGATGATTCCAATTGCCAGGATTGAAGCGGTTATTTGCTGGTATTTCCGTGTCTTTTGGACGCTTTTCGGGAGTTGCTTCACAGGAAGGATGTCTTCCAGCTTCAGAAAAATACTTTTGCGCTTGAACGCCATTTTAACGTGCTCGCGCATAGCTACTGTATTTCCCTCGCTGCGACTAAATCAGCAAGCGGGCGAGGCATGGTTGATAAATTTTCCGCACGCAGTAAGGTAACAAAATTTGTGTCTGAGGCGAGTGTTCGCATGGCTTCCACCACGAACAATAATCGGCTTTGGGTTATTTCGGCTTTTTTGATCATTAACTTTTGCCGACTGACTTCCTTTTCATAGGCACGAACTAGGGTCTCTGATGAAATTCGTTGGCGACGTTGTCCGGTTGGTCCGGTTGGTCCGCTCCGGAGCAATTTTCCGCGCCTCCGTCTTTGCTCTACCAGCCGTTTTGCCAGAAACAGCTTCTTCCCGCGAAGATGCCCTTCTTGATAGGCATGGGCCAGAGCCTCTTGAACCCCCTCTTCATCTGCTTCAGCAATTTCGATTGCTACGTTGACGGGCAGGTTTCCTGTTTCAACTGCCTGTAATAATCGCTCTTCCCCATCATCAAGTAGATGGCCAATAGAACGAACGTAGGCATACGAAAGCCCAGTCTTCACTGCGATTTCTTTATCTGAGTATCCGCGTCTCTTTAGTTCGCCAATATCATGCAGTAATTCAAGTGGTTGATGGCGTCGCCGTGCAAGGTTCTCGACGAGACTCATTATCAGGCTGTCTTCGATTGAGACATCAACGACAATCGCGGGAATTTCCATTTCACCAAGGGCCGAAAATGCTTCTAACCTGCCTTGGCCGCACACCAGATCGTAGGCTGGGTCTTCCTTTTCTAGATTGGAACGACGGACGGTAATAGGTTTCTTGAGCCCGACTTTGGATATGCTTTCCACTATCTGTCTAAATACTTTTTTGTTGCGGATGCGCGGGTTCCTGACTGCGATGAGATTTACCGGTATCATGCTCACGCTGATGGTTTCTGAGGATTTGGTCATATTGCGATCTCCGAAATTCTCGCACGCTCCGCCATTGCGAAAAAATAGTCGAGCGTATTGAAACGGAAGGCATCAAGTATGAGACCGTTTTCTTCCGCCAGTCTTAGGTGGTTGCTTGTCATGTCGAACATCGGCAAAAGGTAGTAATCCAAAGGAGTTTCGTTGGAACTATCCATACGAATTGCAATTGTTATATCGGGTGTTAAACCGGTATCGAGACGAATTTTCCAACGAAATGATCCGGCGGGTGTTTGTTGGCATCGGGCGATCGCTATTGATGCAGTGATTTCCCCATTTATGTCCAGGAGGTCGTTAACCGGATTTCGAGAAATTTTGCCTCCAAGATTCTCGATAGACGAAATCGTGTCAGATACGATTACATCGTATAGCTGACGCAGGTGTCGATTGATTTCGATATAGCGGTAGTCGCGATCAGGTTTGAAGCCAACAAGCTGATAGGCGCGGATGAGACTGCCAAATCGCCGATGGTAAGAGCCGCTGGAGGGCATCCCTTCAGCTTCATCGATTACCAGTCCGGAAAGATGACCATGCTGTTGGTACAAGCCTTTGAGGCGTTCAATCATCTCGGCCTCCGAATACCTGCGATTGCGTTCTCGTATGATTCCCTGGACGGTGTAGAACACATGTGCTTCAACAATGGCCTCGAAGGCACCATCAGATCGTATCCACGTTTCCGGACTGTTTTCGACACGAGTTTTCTTCAATTTGTAGGAGCGACGATTATAGACGTTGTTGCCAATGTATTTTTCGCTGGTCAAAACCTGATGAACGGTTCCACGAGTCCATTTACGCCTTAGTTCCGATAGTTTCCCTTGTTCATTTAAGGATGCAGCGATTTCACTTTCGAACATCCCTTGATCGACAAATTGGCGATATATCCAACGAACAGTTTCGACTTCGTCGTCAGGCCCTGGAACGAGAATGACCCGATCCGTTTGAAGGCTCTTGTGCTCGCCAAATCGAAGTACACCTTGAGGATGACCATTTTGATCGACGCGCATTCGGCGCAAGCCGTAACCTGCCATTCCGCCCTGCCGGAATCCGAGTTCAATAAGGCGGCACTGGCCGGCAAAAACTTTCGAAGAAAGTTCCCGGCTGTATTCACCTGCCATCGCGCGCTTGACGCCTTTGACGATCGTTGAGACAGGACTGCCATCGTTTTCAAACTGTTCGGCACAGAAGTGAAGGGAAATGTTATTTCGACGACATACGTGTTCGTAATAGGCGCTTTCATCTGCATCCTGAAACCGCCCCCAACGGCTGATGTCATAAACGAGTATAACTTCGAAGCTGGCGTTTCCTTCTTCGACATCGGTGATCAGGCTTTGAAGTCCAGCCCGACCCTCTATTTTTAAGCCACTCTTACCTGAGTCTGAATATGTGCTAACGATCTCCATTTGATGCTGGGTCGCGTAGGCACGTATCGCGTCCGACTGGTTCTCGGTGGAATATTTCTGATGCTCAGTAGACATGCGTACGTATTCAGCAGCACGAATCGTGGTGACTTTTGTGTTGTCTACGACCTCTCGGGTTTCGCTTGTTGGTTCTTCCAAATTACTATCCAGATGTTCGTGCTCATACGCATACCAATACCGATTGTTGGTTCACCTGATGAATTTCAAGGGTGCCACTAACCGGCTGGTGATCTTCTTGATGCGTCTGAACCTAGAGCATGGAGATCAAGAATGTCTTTTCGTAAAAAGGGCCGAAATTTTCGGCCCAAATCAGGAATTTCTTTTCAGAATTCTTCTGATAGTAAGACGGCCATAGCTGAAACACTTATGAAAGAGTTTGGTAGCAGCGGCGGGGCAATTAAAGCCGTGATGGCATACACAGGCGCAGGTGAACGCACAGTCAAGAATTGGTTTGCGGCGAAGAATAGCCCGAATGGAGAAAACCTGATTAAGCTGATGCGTCACTCGGATGAAATCCTGGAGATCATTTTGTTGCTGTCTGGTCGAGAAGATATTCTGGTAACAAAAAAACTTGCGGACGCTCGAAAGAAGTTGGTTGAAATGTTGGAAATTGTCGATCAACTGCTTCCTTACGACTAGTCAGAAAAACTGGGAATCAATTGAACGGTTTTTGGACGCGTGAACGTTTGCCACACTGTTGGTCTGTGGTGCATTTTTAGTTATGGCCGAATTGTCTGAAGCCATTGTTCTTTCAGCCAAAGGTCTCGCAAAACTTAGGCTTGCCCGGACTTGCGGAACACGGCAATCAGGACCTGACATGCAGCTTCGGAACTGAATAGTTCCCTGCTAGTCCGAAAATTTTCCCTGATCACTTAAGTTATTTCCCTGTTTCCATTTTTAGGGAAAAAGGTCTGTCAGCCTTGGAAACCATGACAATACGACGTCGTGACTACCAATAATGGGCCAAAATGTAGATTTTTCCCTGTATTTTCCCTGTTAATCAGGGAAAACGCGGAGACGAGTTCGCCTCAGACTGCGTCCACCACCACTCC